>JAZRPA010000020.1:0-77964 GCA_045648965.1 Alistipes sp.
CTAATTTTGCGCTTTTTTACCATAAAAAATAGAGATTAGTAGAAACCGTTTTCTACTAATCTCTAAAATATCGCTGTAATTTACAAATTTACAAGCACTTATCTTTTTGTCCAAGCGCCGCTTTTTGCATCATTACCAAAATATAAGGTCGCAAATTGCGACCGTATATTTTTATGCTTACCACAATAGTTCTTGAAATTGGAATTTAAGCAGATGATTGCAAGGCAAACGAGGAGCCGAGTGCGCAGCATACTTGAGCGTATGTGAGCAACTCGGCTACCGAAGTTTAACGCAGCAAGCGCTGCTTAAAAACAATTTTTATTTGAGTGCTGCAAGTTGCTCCTCGATAGCAGCAATCTTCGCCTCTGCATCACGCTTCTTATTCTGCTCGTTCTCAACAACCTGAGCCGGTGCAGACGATACGAAACGCTCGTTCGAAAGTTTCTTCATTACGGTTGCAAGGAAGCCCTGCTGGTATGCCAAATCCTTTTCGAGCTTCGCAATCTCGGCCTCGCGGTCGATATTGTCGCCCATAGGAACAAAGTACTGCGTAGTCTTAACAATGAATGCAGCGTCCATTGGGTTCTTCTCCTCGACGAACGACACCTGCGAGAGGTTTGCCATCTTAGCGATAACAGCCTCGTACTCTACCGGATAGTTCTCGTCGCGAACAACCTTCAACTCCAAAGCCTCCTTCTGTGGAAGATTCTTCTGCTTGCGGATGTTACGTACGGCCGAAACAACCTCCTGAGCCAACGCGAAACGTACCAAAGCCACCTCGTCAGCCACCTGAGCCTTAGGCATAGGAGCTACGCAGATAGACTCGCCCTCCTTGCGCTCGGCCAAATCCTGCCAAATCTCCTCTGTAACGAATGGCATGAATGGGTGCAAGAGGAGCATCAACTGCTCGAACATCTGCTTTGTAGCCGCCATAGTTGCAGCATCGCAAGGCGAGCCGTATGCAGGCTTAACCATCTCCAAGTACCAACCGCTAAAATCGTCCCAGAAGAGCTTATAAGCAACCATCAGCGCCTCCGAAATACGGTAGTTCTTGAAGTTATCCTCGATCTCTGCCAACGCTGCGTTGAAACGGTTTGTGAACCAAGCCACAGCCTGCTTCGAGCAGTCGCCCTGAGCCAAGCTCTCATCAATCTGCCAGCCGTTGATAAGGCGGTATGCATTCCAAATCTTATTTCCGAAGTTACGACCCTGCTCGCAGAGAGCGTTGTCGAACATCAAGTCGTTACCGGCCGATGAGCAGAGCATCATCGCTACACGTACACCATCAGCACCATACTCGGCAATCAAGTCGAGCGGATCAGGTGAGTTACCCAACTGCTTCGACATCTTGCGACCAATCTTATCGCGTACAATACCGGTGAAATATACGTTTCCGAACGGCTTCTCGCCACGATACTCATATCCCGCCATAATCATACGAGCTACCCAGAAGAAGATGATATCTGGACCTGTTACGAGGTCGTTAGTCGGATAGTAGTACTTAATCTGCTCGTTCTCAGGGTTGCGGATACCGTCGAATACCGAGATCGGCCACAACCACGACGAGAACCAAGTGTCGAGCACGTCCTCGTCCTGACGGAGATCCGCCAAGGTCAAAGTTGTGTCGCCGGTCTTCTCGTGAGCCAATGCCAACGCCTGCTCGGCAGTCTCAGCCACCACGTAGCCACCCTTTGGCAAGTAGTATGCAGGAATACGCTGACCCCACCACAACTGACGCGAGATACACCAATCCTTGATGTTCTCCATCCAGTGGCGATATGTGTTCTTATACTTCTCAGGCACGAAGCGGATAATATCCTCCAAAACAGCCTTGGTTGCTGGCTCCGAAATCTCCTTCATAGCCATAAACCACTGCATCGACAACTTAGGCTCGATAGCCACGCCTGTACGCTCCGAGTAGCCTACGTTGTTGGTGTAAGCCTCGGTCTTCTCGAGCAAATCGGCAGCCTCCAAGTCCTTCTCAATCTGCTTGCGGCAGTCGAAACGGTCCATACCTACGTACATACCAACCTTATCGTTGATTGTACCGTTATCGTTGAAAATGTCGATAGTCTCGAGACCATACTTCTCGCCGAGCATATAGTCGTTTACGTCGTGTGCAGGGGTTACCTTCAACGCACCTGTACCAAACTCGATATCTACATACTCGTCGCGAATAATTGGAATTGAACGGCCTACCAAAGGTACGATTACGCGCGCTCCCTCAGGGACATCAGCGTAGCGTGGGTCGTTCGGGTTGAGGCAGACTGCAGTATCGCCCAAGATAGTCTCAGGACGGGTTGTAGCAACGATGATATTGCGGTCTGTGCCCTCCAACTTGTAGCGCAAGTAGTAGAGCTTACCCTGCGACTCCTTGTAGATTACCTCCTCGTCCGAGAGAGCAGTCTTAGCCGATGGATCCCAGTTAACCATACGAACACCACGGTAGATCTTGCCCTTGCGATAGAGGTCGCAGAATACCGAAATAACGCTCTCGGTACGCTCAGGGTCCATTGTGAAGCATGTACGCTCCCAGTCGCACGATGCGCCAAGCTTGCGGAGCTGCTTGAGGATAATGCCTCCGTGCTTCTCCTTCCACTCCCAAGCGTGAGCGAGGAACTCCTCACGAGTAAGGGTTGCCTTGTCGATACCCTCAGCCTTCAACTTTGCAACCACCTTCGCCTCGGTAGCGATAGATGCGTGATCGGTACCAGGTACCCAGCAAGCATTCTTGCCGAGCATACGTGCACGACGTACCAATACGTCCTGCAAGGTATTGTTGAGCATGTGGCCCATGTGCAACATACCGGTTACGTTTGGTGGTGGAATTACGATTGTGTAGGGCTCGCGAGCGTCCGGCTCCGAGTGGAAAAGATTCTTTTCAATCCAGTAGTCGTACCACTTCGACTCGATTTCTTGTGGTAAATACTTATCTGCAATTGCCATTTTCTTGTATATATTTTGTTATCTTTTTATTCTAAACGGCAAAAGTAGCAAACTTTTCGGAAATAAACAACTCTTTGCGTAGCAAAAAGGGGAAATAGAGATAATTGGGTATCGTTTTCGATACCCGAGAGAGAAAAAAAATGAAACACCGAGAATAAGAAGGGGCTATCCAACAAGTTTGTCGAACAGCCCCATTTCGTTTGAAATGACAGAAGCTACCATTTTGCTATTTCCAACCGATTGCGAACTCGATTGGAGAGCCACCGTAAGTCACCTTAATCAAGCTTGTACAAGCCTTAAAGAGATCGGCTCCCAGCACAGTATCACCATTCACAATCTTCACGCTCGTAAGATTGCTGCAATCATAAAACGCCTCATCTCCAATAGTTAAAACGCTATTGGGAATAGTGATGCTAATCAAGGCGCTAGAATAGAACGCCCACATTCCAATCTCGGTAACGCTATTTGGAATGATTACACTCTTTAAGCCACAATAGCTCAAAGCACTTTCGCCTATCTTGGTAACATTTTTAGGTATAACATATTGAGTCAACTCCGCAGGCGCAATTGCAGTCAGCACCCCATCTACTATCAAACAACGGCCATCTGATGATGCAAACTTTCCGGTGATGCTCTTTAAGCTTGTGCAACCGCAGAATGGATTTAATCCTATAGATGTAACGCTATTTGGAATTGTAATGTTTGTCAAACTGCTGCAGCCATCGAAGGTGCGTTCTCCAATCGTTGTAACACCATTTGGAATGATTACACTTGTCAAGCCACTACAGCCCGAGAATGTTGCAAACTCAACCGCCTTAAGACTATTTGGCAACGTTACGCTCGTCAATTTATCACAACTGTAGAAGGCCTCTGCGCCAATCTTGGCAACCCCATTTGGAATTGAAATGCTTGTCATACCATCACAGTCGCAAAACGCCTTTGCGCCAATCTCGGAGAGACCTTTTGGAAGGGTTATGGTTGTCAGACTGACGCAATTTTCGAAGACAGAAACGCCAATCTTGGTAACACCGCTCGGAATAGTAATAGTCGCTAAAGTTCTGCAATCCTTGAACAACTCATCTCCTATCTCCGTTGGTGCTATATGGAATACTATCGCACCTTGGTCCTTGCAGAATAGGTGTCTTGAACTTGGCAAATTCTTATTCAACTTGTTACCATCGTTTGTCGTATAGAGCAGTACCCTATCCGAAATATCGATTGCATTACCCGACTTATCTGCAAAGGTCCACTTATCGGTAAAGAGAGCAAACTTCTCATCTCTAATCGAATAGACCTCACCACAAACCTCCTTGCCCGTATTATCCACTACGCGATACAACTCGCCACTCTTCAACAGCAGCTGATTCTGCTTCCAGGCGGTAATCTCATCGTACTGCACCGACAAGAACTCCCTGCCCGTAGTATCGGCCAAGCCGCACTTACCAGCAAGCTTCAAGAAGAAACCACCTTGCGGCCAAACACTTATCTCGCCGTAGTTCACCGGCAAAATCTCTTTGCCCGTAGCATCAGCCAAACCTACAAGGTTATCAATTTTCAGCACATATCCGCCCTGTTCCCAGAGACTTATATCGTCGTACTGCACCGCCAAAAACTCATTACCCGCAGCATCGGCCAAGCCGCACTTGCCGTTGAGTTTCAGCAAATAACCTCCACGTGGCCAAATGCTTATCTCTCCATACTTTATAGGTAAAATTTCCTTGCCCGTAGCGTCCGCCAAACCTACAAGATTGGCACTCTTCAATAGATAGCCACCATGCGACCAAACGCTCACGTCATCATATATCACCTGCAAAATCTCCTTGCCCGCAGCGTCCGCCAAGCCGCACTTGCCATCGAGTTTCAGCAGATATCCGCCCTGCGGCCAGACACTTATATCGCCATATTTCACAGGCAAAACCACCTTACCAGTAGAGTCCGCCAGGCCTACAAGATTGTTATTCTTCAGCACATATCCACCTGGCGTCCAAGCGCTTATCTCATCATATTGCACTGCCAAAAGTTCTTTGCCCAAAACATCAGCCAAGCCGCACTTGCCGTTGAGTTTCAGCAAATATCCACCCTGTGGCCAAACGCCTATTTCGCCATATTTTACCGGCAAAACAACCTTGCCACCATCGTCGGCCAAGCCCAAGAGATTACCATTCTTCAAGAGATATCCGCCATGCTCCCAGAGAGTAATTTCGTCATACTGCACCGGCAAGAACTCCTCACCCTTGGCATTTGCCAAGCCACACTTACCATTGAGTTTCAGCAAATATCCGCCCTGCGGCCAAAGCGTTATATCACCATATTTTACCGGCAAAATCTCTTTACCCGTCGTATCGGCCAAACCTAAGAGGCCATCGTTCTTCAGGGTATAGCCACCGTACTCCCAGACTCCAACCTCGTCGTACTGCACCGGCAAGAACTCCTTACCCGCAGCATCAGCCAAGCCACACTTGCCATTGAGTTTCAGCAGATATCCGCCTTGTGGCCAGTTGGTTACATCACTATATTTAGCCTCCAAAATCTCCTTACCGGTAAAATCCGCCAGACCTTGATAATCGCCGATGTATAATTTGTAAAAAGAGTTTTCCCAGATGCGTATTAAAGTGTATTTTACCTGGACAATCTCTTTGAGCGAAACCAAATCCAGCACACCACATTTATCGCCCTGCCAAACTCTGAAATGTTCCTGATTTAAAGCGTCGAGATCGACCTTAGAGTATGGCGTTTGCTGCACGTCATTACCCTCACTATCAATGATATACCAAACGCCTTTCTTGCAGACAAGAGCGTAATTTCCGACAAAAGAACCGGCCTGCTCATATTGCGGTTTAATGACAAAGTTCTCCTTGCCACTCTTCTTCTCACCCCAATAGCCCCACAAATCTTTTTTAGGGTGCTTTGCAGGGGTCAGAACTTGCGCCGATATAGCCATCGGCACCAACACGCTCAGCAGTATAAGAAGTCGTCTCATAATTACACATCTTTACAGTTTACAAATTTAGATATTTTTTTGTGATTTTGTGTCATTTTTCGCTGTTTAATTACCTCCAAAACAACTTTTTTTGCACAATATCTTCGTCAAAAGCTTCATTTATCGGATAAAAGCACTATCTTTGTAGAGAGACAGAGCAAAAAAACATATAAAACTATTTAGAACTATGAAAAAATTTATCATCGCATTAGCATTTATCTTTGCAGTAATGCCTATGGCATTGGCCGCCGCTCCCGAGACCAACGAGACGAGCGCCGTTATAAAAGTCACAAACGACAACTACGATGCGCTGACCAAGCAGCATAAGCTCCTCGTGGTCGACTTTTGGGCACCATGGTGTCCTCCATGTCGTGCACTAGGCCCACACATCGAAGCATTGGCAAATGAGTTCAAGGGCAAGGTTGGCATCGGCAAATGCAACGTCGACGAGAACCGCGAGCTCACAAAACAGTTCGGCATCTCGAGCATTCCTGCAATCTTCTTTATCAAGAACGGAAAGATCGTCGATCAGCAGGTCGGATACTGCGAAAAGAGCGTATTGAAGGCTAAGATTGATAAGTGGAAATAGCGACTATATTCCAATTTGTTAGGGCAAGGGTATGAAAAAATGATATTTTTTCGTACCTTTGTCGCATATATGGTTTTAGATAGCGCAAAAAAGGAGATTTCGGTTGCCATCGTTGGTAATCCAAATAGCGGAAAAACTTCGCTATACAACCATATTACCGGTAAGCACGAACACGTAGGCAACTATGGTGGTACAACCGTCGAGGCACAGACCACCACCCACCTCCACAATGGCTACGAAATCCACATCACCGACCTTCCGGGTACAAATGCTCTCTCGGGAGCGACCCCTGCGGAGTCGTACGTGCGCCGATATCTCGCTTCGAATACGCCTGACGTCATATTGAATGTACTCTGCATATCGAACTTGGAGCGTAACCTCTTCATCACGACCGAACTTATCGACATGGGCCACAAGGTGGTTGTGGCACTGAGTATGTACGACGAGCTGCAACGCAATGGTGCAACGCTCGACCACGACCTACTCGGTAAGATGATGGGTGTGCCGATGATACCCGTAGAGGGACACAGTGGCAAGGGCATCGAAGAGTTGCTCGACACAATCGTTGCAATCTACGAGAAGCGCGACAGCCGCGTGCGTCATATCCACATCTACCAGGGTGTCGTCGAGGAGAGCCTGCTAGCACTAAACAAGGAGATGAAGGAGCACCGCGAGGAGCTTCCGAAGTGTTGGCCACCGCGTTATTTCGCGATGAAGATGCTCGAGGGCGATGCCGAGATTTGCGAAATGCTCTCTGCGTGCCCCCACTACTCGGAGTGGCAACGCATCTGCGAGCGCGAGCGTAAGCACTTGAAGCACGACCTCGGTGCCGACGAAGATATTCAGACCACAATGGCCGACCAGAAGCGCGGTTTCATCGCCGGCGCTCTGCTCGAAACCTACACCAAGGGTAAGGACCGCCTCGAAAACATCTCGAACGCAATCGACCACATTGTAACGCACCGTTTCTGGGGCTATCCGATATTTATCTTCGTGATGTGGCTGATGTTCTACTGCACCTTCCGTCTTGGCGCCTATCCGCAGGAGTGGATTGAGCATCTAGTGGCGATGCTCGGCCAAGGCTTGGAGAATTGGCTACCCGACGGCATTCTCAAAGATATGGTGTGCGACGGCATTATCGGTGGCGTGGGTAGCGTCATCGTCTTCCTGCCAAACATCATGATTCTCTATCTCTTTATCTCGTTTATGGAGGACTCGGGATATTTGGCACGCGCCTCGTTCATAATGGATAAGTTTATGCACAAGATAGGCCTGCACGGCAAGTCGTTTATTCCGCTGGTTATGGGCTTTGGCTGCAACGTTCCGGCCATAATGTCCACCCGAATAATCGAAAGCCGCAGCAGCCGACTTATCACCACCTTCATCATTCCGTTTATGTCGTGCAGTGCGCGTCTGCCTGTCTACATAATCCTCATCGGAACCTTCTTTGCAGAGCACTCGGCCCTGGTAATGCTGGGCATCTATCTGCTTGGTATAGCCGTAGCGATGATCACGGCACTGCTGATGCGCAAATTTATGTTCAAGGAGGACGAAACGCCATTTGTAATGGAGCTTCCACCCTACCGCATACCTACTGCCAAGGCGACACTGTCGCATATGTGGACTCGCTGCGCGCAGTACCTCCGCAAGATGGGCGGAATGATTCTCATAGCTTCGATTGTGGTATGGGCGCTCGGCTACTTCCCTCGCTCGAACGAGGAAAATTTGAGCCAAGCAGAGCGCTACGAGCAATCCTATATTGGCCACGTAGGTCGCTTCTGCGAGCCGGCATTCGAGCCTATTGGTCTCAACTGGAAAGCGAGCGTGTCGCTCATCTCGGGCATTGCGGCTAAGGAACTTATGGTTAGCACATTAGGAGTGCTTTACAGCGATAATAATTCGGAGGATAACTCCGTACAGTTAAAGGAGAATTTGATAAAGAGTGACGACTACGACACCCCGTCAGCATTAGCGTTGCTGGTGTTCACCCTACTCTATCTACCTTGCGTAGCAACCATTACGGCTATAGGCTCCGAAAGTGGTTGGAAGTGGGCCGTTGGCTCGGCCTTATACAGTACCGCATTGGCATGGCTTTGTGCCTTTGGCGTCTATCGCATTGCACTGCTTTTTGTTTAAGAGTATGATGTGGCACGAGATATTGGCATGGGTAGTTGTGGCAGCGGCATTCGTAGTAGCTGCAGCGTGGATAGTAAAGCGCATTATCTGCCCCACTTCGCACTGCGAGAGCTGCGAGAAGAAGTGCTCATTAAGAAAGAGAGACAACAACAAACATAACTAATTAAACACTATTATGAAGAGATTCTTACTGATTTTATCAGCATTGTGCATTACAACCATTGCATTTGCACAGACCTCACGCGAGGAGATTGACACAAACCCGCACTTGGCTATCCCGACCCACTCGGTATATGCAGGTCAGATCTTCAGCAAGCCTATCGCTGATGCTCCAAAGGGTTACGAGCCTTTCTACATCTCGCACTACGGCCGTCACGGCTCGCGATTCGAGGCTCGCGACAAGTACACAAAAGAGCTCGTTGCCATTTTTAAGTATGCCGAGGAGCAGGGTCTCCTCACCGAGAAGGGTAAGGCGTTGAAGGTAACTTTCGAGAAGATCCACGCCTTCCAAGTTCCTCGCATTGGCGAGCTCACACAAGTTGGCGCCGAGCAGCACAAGGCTGTTGCACGCCGCATGTATCAGCGTTTTAAGCCAGTCTTCCAGAATGGCGCGATTATCAGCTCACGTTCATCGACCTACACTCGTTGTATCTTGAGTATGGCAGCATTCAACGAGTCGCTCAAGGAGTGCAAGCCAATGATTGAGACCCGTATGGTGGCTTCGGAGCGTGATCAGAAGATGATTCGCCCGACTCAGGATTTTGCAAGCCCATACGGCTACAACCTTCGCATCAAGTTGGAGCACGAGTGGAGAAAGAACCTCGACGAGTGGGCTGCAAAGCAGGATTTCTCGCACGCTACAAACACTTTGTTTACAAACATCGACCCTATCTGTGAGCACTTCAACGTTAAGAAGGCTTACCTCATCGCTTCGATCTACAAGCGATTGGCATTTATGCAGAACTTCGGTTCGACCGACCGCACAGTTATCGACGCGATCTTCACAGCTGCCGAGCGTCACGCATTGTACAAGTATGAGAACTACATTCTCTACTGCGGCTACTCGGGTACAAACCTTCCAGACTCGAAGAAGTATTTCGCAACTATGCACTACCTTATCGACGACTTCGTGAAGTATGCAGACCTCGCTATCGAGGGCAAAAACAGCTCAGCAGCCGACCTCCGTTTTGGTCACGACTACTTCCTCCTCGGTGTGCTCTCAATGGCAAACTTCAACGAGATCCGCATGGATCAGGACTACAGCGACGTTGACAAGTTGGCTGAGCAGTGGCGTGCATACCAGTTTATCACTATGGCGTCGAACATTCAGTTCGTATTCTACCGCAGCAAGAAGTCTTCGGACGTGTTGGTACGTATTCTCCACAACGAGAACGATATGACTCTCCCTATCGAGAGTGCTACCGCTCCATTCTACAAGTGGGAGGACGTGAAGAACTACCTCACTACTCGTACAAACTCGTTCCGCAACTAATAGCGAGCGATAACAAAACAGAAACGGCAGTGAATTTTCACTGCCGTTTTCTATTTGAAAATAGTTATTTATCGTCGCATCTTTCGACAAATTTTATTCACTTCGCGCTGAACACTATTGTATTCATCACCAAGCTTCTCCTTACGCACCAAACCATTATCGTACTCGCCACGAATAGTTTGCAAAGCCTTTTCTCTTACAGTCTGAGGTTTAACCGGCTGCTCAGGCTCAATTGGTTTCTCTGTCTCTATCGTCTGCGTTGCAACAACTTCAACTACCTCTTCGGTCTTAGTCTCTGGCATAAAGTATGCGACAGCTCCTCCGATGAGAACGATAGGCAACACCCACCATATCCACTTACCTCTCTTGCCGCCCTTAGACTGCTTATGCAATAATCTCTCCTCGCAACTACCGTTATTTAGAGCCTCGTAATCTTTTCGATAGAAGAGTTTGCTACCGATGAGCATCACTACACCTGCAACGAGCCAGATGATACCCAAAATCGAGATTCCGGTCGAGAGCGAAGCGTGTTGCTTGATAACGCCAAGGATAATTGGTGCGAGCGAGCCTATACCAAAGCCAAACATAATCAAAATGCCCGAGGTGGACGAGTGGTACTTCGGCGGAATAACGTCGAACATAACCACATAGGTATTAGCGTCAAACAACGAGCGGAAGAAGCCAAAACCCGCCAAGCCTACGCAAACCATAACTTCAGTCGTAGAGTTTCCCATCAGCAGAATAAATGGAGCCGCAAGGATAAGGCCCAAGCCCTGCATATTCATACGCCACTCCAGGCGCTTTGCTCCGGTTCTATCCGCAAGCCAACCTGCGATAAGGATACCTACAGCGGCGAAGCAGTGAGTCCAAAGCATAGACTGGAAGCCTGCATCTTTAAGCTCCATACCGAAAGTCTCATACATATAGGCCGGCATCCAGGTAAGATAGCCGGTAAGTACGAAGATCAACGCAGCGTATCCAACAACCATCACACGAGCTGTGCGTGTCGAGAATATCGCACGAACACCATCGAGAAGCGACACCTTCTCCTTGACCGGCGTAGCCGACGGCTCCTGAGTTTTAGGCGCATCTTTCAATCGCCAAATCATTATCAGACCGTGAAGGATACCTACCACACCAAAGACGATAAATGTCCAGCGCCAGCCGAAGGTCTGGCCTATCCAACCGGCCAACCAACCACTCGCGATAACACCGATATAGTAGGCAATCTGCACAATAGACATCGCTATAGCGCGGGTTTTCTTGTGATACTCGGCCAACAACGGCAGATAGTTCGGGCCAAACAACGCCTCACCTCCACCCGTAGCCACGCTTCGCATAATCACCAAGGCAATAAAGCTGCTGCACAAGCCAGTAAACATTGTGGCAACGCTCCAGAATATCACCGTCAGCGTGAGTATCCACTTACGACTAGCCTTGTCGCCAAGCCAACCTCCAAGTGGCACCAACACCGCATAGAAGAGGTTGAAGATTGTGGCGATAAGTCCAATCTGAATGTCGGTCAGATGGATATCCTCCTGGATCAACGGAAGTACAATGTTGAAAGCTTGGCGATCCGCCTGATTGAGGAAGAAAGCCACCCAGATAAGGACCAAAATCTCCCACTTGTTGCGAGTAGGCTTTTGCTGAATTAAAGTAGCGTTCATTTTATAAAAGTTTTGTTACGCAAATATAGCAAAATATTATTATATTTGTCAATAAAAACTCTTATAAAGATGATTATAATAGCAGACGGAGGCTCAACCAAATGCGATTGGGCGGTAGTAAACGAGAATGGGGGCGTAATCGTCGAGCGCTTCAAGACCGAAGGTATAAACCCATTTGCAGTCTCTATCGAGAAGATTCGCGAGGTGCTCCGCACCCACTTTGCGCCCGTAGCTGCGAAGTACGCTATCTCGAACATCTACTTCTACGGCTCGGGTTGCATCTTCTCGACCGTCGAGAAGGTGAAGGCTCTCTTTGCGGAGATTGTTCCGTCGGCTGAAATCTTTGTCGGCACTGACCTCGACGGCGCGGTAAATGCCTGTTGTCCCGACGGCAACGGCATCGCCTGCATTATGGGCACGGGCTCAGCATCGGCTCAACACGAGGGAGGCGTTCGCACCAAGCAGGTGCCAGCACTCGGTTATCTCTTGGGCGATGAGGGTAGCGGAACGGTTATGGGACGTCTGATTTTGTCCGACTTTTTGAAGGGCGTTATGCCCGCACATCTTGCCAAGGCTTTTGCCGAGGAGTATGGCGTAACTCAAGCCGAGGCGTTAGAGCGTGCCTACCATCAACCTGCAGCAAACCGTTATTTCGGATCGTTTGCACCATTCCTCTCGAAGCACCTGCAAGACCCTTATATTAAGGAGTTTGTCAAAGAGAATTTGCGCCGCTTTGTTGTGCGCAACGTATGCCAATACCGCACAGATTGCCACCCAGCCAACTTTGTCGGCTCGATAGCATCGGTCTTCGAGGAGTTATTGAGCGAAGTGCTCGCCGAGGAGGGGGTTCGCAAGGGCGTTATCACAGCCTCACCAATGGAATTGCTTGTTAAATATCATTCAAAATAGTAGACTATGAGTTACGTAAAAGTCACTGAGCAGCCGTCGCTCTACAACGACTTGGAGAAGATGTCGCCGCTCGAAATTCTCACCTGCATCAACCGCGAGGACCATAAGGTGGCTGACGCTGTTGAGGAGGTTATCCCCGCAATCGAGAAGCTCGTTGTGGGCGCTACCGAGCGCATGAAGCAGGGCGGTCGCCTCTTCTACATGGGTTCGGGTACAAGTGGACGCGTGGGTATTGTCGATGCGTCGGAGATTCCTCCAACCTATGGTATGCCACACTCGTTGGTAGTGGGTATCATCGCAGGTGGTGACGGCGCTATCCGTCGCGCCGTTGAGGGTGCTGAGGACGATGCCGAGCAGGGTTGGAAGGACCTCGAGGCGCACAACGTTACCGAGAAGGACACCCTCGTGGGTGTTGCGGCATCGGGTACTACCCCATACGTCATCGGAGCTATCAATGAGGCGCGCAAGCGTGGCCTTTTGACCGCCTGCATCACCTCAAACCCAGGCTCTCCTATCACCGAGGTTGCCGAGATTCCAATCACACCGGTCGTAGGTCCCGAGTTCGTAACGGGCTCGTCACGTATGAAGTCGGGAACAAGTCAGAAGCTTATCTGCAACATGATTACAACCTCGATTATGATTGGTCTTGGCCGTGTGCGCGGTAACAAGATGGTAAATATGCAGCTCACAAACCAGAAGCTCGTAGACCGAGGTACTCGTATGCTGGTCGATGAGTTGGGCTTGCCTTACGACGATGCAAAGGCGCTGCTTTTGATTCACGGCGAGGTGCAGCGAGCAATCGATGCTTATCGAAGTTCACACTAAAAGATACCTTATAATAATAGTAGAGGCTGACTCTTTCGGGTCAGCCTCTATTTGTTTTAGTTTCGCCTTAACGCTTCAGCAGCCCAGCGAAGATGCATCGCAGCTTTTTCGTCTGCCTCTGCCGCATATCGCATCTGAAGCTCATAGCTATCCATCGCTCTCTCGGCGTAACTACTTTGAAGTTTTGCTCGATCCAGATCGCCTCGCTTCGTGTAGTATGCGGCTTCACGCTGATACCCCTCTGCCTTTTTGAGGTAATACTCAGCCTCTCTACGATAGCTCTCTGCCCTCTTTTGATAGTACTCAGCCTCGCGCTGGTGGCTCTGTGCCTTACTGCTTTGAGCAGAAGCGGTAACCACAACTGAGAACAGTACAGCTAAGATCAAAAACAGTCGTTTCATATTATAGGTTTTCAAGCGTGTAATCAATCATCTTCTGTCTGACGTGCGTTGTTGCCGAAGGACGCATCGAGTGATTTTGGTCGGGATAGACCATCATATCGTAGTGCTTGCCAGCCTCGTTCAGGCGACGACACATCTCCATCGAGTTTTGGAAATGAACATTATCGTCCGCTGTGCCGTGGATAATGAGCAGCTGCGTGCGCTCGGCCAACTTCTCGGCGTGCGAGAGTGGCGAGTTGTAGTCGTAGCCCTGCGGATTATCCTGCGGAAGTCCATTGTAAATCTCGGTATAGATTGTATCGTAGTAGCGCCACGAAGTAACCGGAGCTACCGCAATAGCCATGCGGAATAACCCCTCGCCATGCAAAGCGCAATTCAATGCCATAAATCCGCCATACGACCAACCATAGATGCCGATACGCTCCGCATCGACAAACTCCTGCTTAGCGAGGAAACGCGCAAACGAAATCTGATCCTCCACCTCCTTGCGACCGAGGTCAGCGTAGGTACACTTCTTAAACTTCTCACCCCTGAAGCCCGTACCACGACCATCGCAGCACGCTACGATGTAGCCCTCGTGCGGAAGAGCGTCCTCCCAATCGAGCGACCAGCGATCACGCACAGACTGCGAACCAGGGCCCGAGTACTGAGTCAATAAAACAGGGTACTTTTTGCCCTTCTCATAGCCTATTGGCAACTGAATATAGTAGTTTAGCGTATCGCCACGCTCGGTAACAAACTGCTTAAATTCGCGCTTTGCCCACACTCCACGCGACGCCACCTCCGCTCTATTGTCAATCAAAGTATCGACCACCTCGCCCGAAACACGATGTATGGTTACGATATTCGGAGTCTCGGCATTGGTAAAGGTGCGGAGATAGTAGCGCATACCTTGCGATGGCTGTACCGAGTAGAAGCCCTGCTCGGCAGTGTGCAACTTCTTGCCCTTGCCATTCAATCCCACCGAGTACAAATCGCGGCAGAGAGGCGAACGCTCGGTCGAGAGGTAGTAGATGCGATTTTTCGCAATGCCCACAACCGAAGTAACCTGCCACTTGCCCGAAGTAATAGCATTTAAGCGACCCTTATCAACGCTATGAAGGTAGAGGTGATTATAGCCCGCAGTGGTCTCCTCCTGCACGATAAAACGCTTCTCGTCGATAAAACGAATGGTTGCCGACGATGGTCTCTCGACATAAGTTGAGCTCTTCTCCTCATAAATTGGGCGCACTACTCCACCCTCCTCGCAAAGCAACACCTCGAAGTGGTTTTGGAGGCGATTTACACGATAGAACGAGAGCTTTCCCGCCGGAGTCCACACCAAATTCAAGATATATTGGTCTGCGTTCTCGCCCGTTGCAATCTGCTGGCTCTTGCCCGTAGCCACATCGTAGAGGTGGAGCGTAACAACCGAGTTCTTATCGCCCGCCTTCGGGTATTTAAACGAGTAGGCCTTATTGTAGAGTTTATCATCGTAGCGCATCATCTCGAAGGTCGGCACTGCACTCTCATCGAAACGCAAATAGGCAATCTTTGCTCCGTCTGCCGACACAGCATAAGCCTGCGTAAAGCCGTACTCCTCCTCGTAGACCCAATCACTCGTGCCGTTGATAATTTTGTTCCACTCGCCGTCGGTTGTCACTGCCTTGCTCGTAGCCGAAGCAATGTCGTAGATGTAGAGGTTGTTAGCCTTGGCATAGACAAGGTTCTTGCCGTCGCCCATAAACTCCACGTCGCGTACCTGCTCGAGCACCTTGCAAGCCTTGCCCTGCACATCGGCCAAGTAGTAGTCGGCCGTTGCAGAGTGGCGATAGATTGGGCTGATACTGCGAGCGTCCGAGAGCAGAATCTGCTTCTCGTCCGCCGAGAAGGCATACGAGCCGATGCGGAAATCACCCTCGAACATCACAAGACTATCCCTTCTATCGGCATACGAACAACGCACAATCTGCGTGCCCTTGATAATCGTGAAGTGCTCGCCGTCGGCCATCGAACGCACACCATATATCGCACCATTTGCGGCACGACACTTGGCAATATCCTCATACTTTACGACAGAGGCGTATGTAGCGACAGTAGCACACACGAGCGCTACTGCCGAAAGAAATATTCTCTTCATCTAAGCTATATTCTTTCGTAAGTTGACTAAAAAGTAGGGATTTTTAGGCTTGCGTACTCTGAAAAACCGCAGTTTACTTGGCGTAAATGAGGATTTCGAGGAGAAGCGTAACGACAAAATCACACTTTTTTGTCGACCTTGTTAAATGTCATCTACATTAAAGTCGTAATCGAGTCGCTTACCCGTTACGAACTTCGAGTTATCCATCTTGGTATTGAACTGCTCTACGGTAACACGCTTGTTCGCATCGTAAGGCGGCGTCAAGAGGTTAAAGTTGAGAGCGTAGTTGATAGCGGTCTCGAGTATTGTAACAAGGTGCTCACGCGTGATTGATTCGTGACCAAACTCCGCTGCGCGCACCAAGGTCTGGCGCTTACCCTCCACGAAGAACATCTTCTCGCGATTGATAAAGATACGACCAATCAAATAGCCCTCATCGGCCGAACGATTGAACTTGAACGAATCGGAGAGGAAGTCGTAAATATCAATAATACCGCAATATGAGTTGGCCTTATCGCTCTGCACGTAGTCGTTCTGCCAGATTACGTGGTTAGAATCAAAGTTAAAGACGTCAGTGTGCATACGCACGATAAGCAAATCCGAAGCGATTTGGAGTTGAGCTTCGAACTTACCACGGTCGCGGTACTCGATACGCACACGGCGGTCGAGTTTGCCGTCCAAAGCATCGTCAATCTCCGATGCCATCTCCAAAAGAGCATCTTTCAGCTCGCCAAAAACTGAAAATGTATTGTCAAACACGCGCTGCTTGAGCGACGATTTGTCGATAATTGCCGACAAAATTTTCTCACGAAGTTCTATCATAATTCTGCTTTTTTATCTCTATTTCCAATCCTTTCTATTGTAGATTACACGCTCACCCCAGCATGGAATCCAGAGGTAATTGTGATCCCATTGCTCGCGCGAACGCAACGCATCATCGAAGGTCCAACGCCACTTCTTGATATTGTGACCCAACTCCTGAATGTGCGACATAAAGACGTGGCGAGGCTTAAACTTGTAGATCGCCTCCTGAACGTCCATTCCCACACGAATATGCGGGATAAAGATATCTACACGCTGCTGCGGATTGAGCTGCTCGTAGTCGTGCGAATCGCCCGTGTGATAAATAATAGTGTGGTTGGTGTTTGCACCGCAATCAATCTCGTACGAAGCAACAAAATTTCGAAGATTCTTCTTGTTGTGGTCGCCAATAGTTACTCGCACAGTAACATCGCCCATCTTATATACGCCCTCGTGCTCAACTCGCATCTCCTCGACATCTTTTATATCAAAGGCTGCAAGGATAGGCTTGTTTCGCTTGGCCATACCCTGTGTGAATGCCACATGATTGTGGTCGCTATGGGCGTGGGTAATCATACCGAAGTCAATCATATCGAGCAAATCATCGGTATATTTCGAATAGAGGTCGATGCCAAAAGTTGTGGTAGGCGTCTTAACGATATAGCCCATATTGTAGAGCAACCACACAGCTACGGTACCCTCCTTAACTTTGGTTGTGCGAAGCTCTTTGCGCACCTTCTCGAACGACTGGCGCAAGAAATATGGCACACCCGAACTCTCCATCTCGGCAATTTTCTGCGGGTCGGTCTCTTTGCGATATGCGTTCCACTCAGTACGCTCGAAGCGGTTGATCACACTCTGGACAGTCTCCATAGCAGCCAAGCGCTTTGGAGTCATATCGTGACCATTCGTATTGTACATGATGGTCTTAACAGCCTTACGGAACTCCTTATCCGTAGGCAACTCGGTCATTTTTACAATCTGTGCCGATACGCTAACCACCGACAACATGGCCAAGGCAAGCAACAATACTACTCTTTTCATAATCGTATCTGTTTATTGTAATCTTATAATTTCTCCTATTTGAACAGCCTTGTAGTCGCCATTTCTGTTGATTTTAATTTTATTCAACTTCAAAAGAGACTTGAGGCTGATGCCGTACATCTGAGAAATTGAATAGAGGGTTTCGCCCTTTTTCACTTGGTGCTGCATCTCGTTACCAAGCCACTGGCTCTGCTTGCGCTCGATGTAAATAATATCACCTTTGGCAAGCTTACCACCCTTGGGTATATCGTTGAATTTGCGCAACAATGTCGGCGAAATCTCGAATATCTTTCCAATCGACTCGAAGGTGTCTTTCTCCTTAGCAACTATATAGAATGTGTGATTCGTACGATAAACGCTGTAGCCTTTATGTGAATTTACGGTTACACGAAAGTTGTTCGGGTTTACGTGCTCGTCCGAAACGGCGACACTATTTACTGAGGGGACGGCACTATTCGTGGCACCCTCCGAAGCCTTATCGTAGATTTTATTCTCAGTCTGCTGAGGTTGGGCTGGCGGAGGTGTCTCGGCCTTCTTCTCCTCAACTGCAGGGGTCGCGGTAGCTGGAGCTGGAGCTGGTGTTGCCACAGGCGCTGGAGCTGCCGCCGGAACTGGAGCTGGAGTTGTTTCAGGCTTAGTCTCAGTCTCAGTAGTAGGGGTTGCTGTAGAGCCCTCATTATCGAGCTCATAGAGCTTCATATTCTCTATAATCTTTATCAAACGCTCTGCATAGTCCGGCGCCGTAGCATAGCCACACGCTTTCAAGCCTCGCGCCCAGCTGCGATAGTCGTTCGACGGATAGGCAAACAACGAGTCGTAGCGAGGAGACTCGTCGAGGAACTTTGCGTGGTCCTCATATGAAGCCTCAACGGTTGGATATGCTCGGAAGCACTCTCCTTTTGCATCATCATCGTGATAGACCTTCTCGCCGGTCCAATTCTTCTTACACTTGATACCGAAGTGGTTATTCGACTTGCGAGCAAGTTCACTATTACCTGCGCTCGACTCCAAAATTCCTTGCGCCATAGTGATACTTGCAGGAATACCAAAGCGCTTCATATGCGCAATGGCAATCGACTTGTACTTCTCGACATACTCAGCACGAGTCATCGGGCGCTCCTGCGTCTGCGCCATCAACGAAGTCGTACCCACCAAAATTAAGAGTAAAAACAGTGCCGTTTTTTTCATATTATTTCGATTTATAAATTTACATTTCCAACCAAAGTCAAGCCCACCGAAGTATGAGGCTTGCCGTCGAAGGTTACATTCTTAAACTTCACGCCATAGATACCGTAGCCCTCCACATCGCACGGAGCCTTCATATATATCGGCATAACCGTACTATTGAGGTTGCGGAACGAGATATTCTCGAAGAGGATATTCTCGATGCGATAGCCCTGCGACTCCTTGTACGAAGTTTTCGAGTTGTCGCGCACCGCAATATGGATAGGCTGTCCGTTATACCCCTTGGTCCACTCTACGTCGATATTGCGGAAGGTGATATTGCGCACAATCTGCTCGCTCTGCGAGAGTATTCGCATCATACCACTCCAGAAGGTGCGTGTATTGTAGCGCTTAAACGTAAAATTATCCTCATAGTGGAGCGAGTTGGCCATTCCGATAATCTCGCAATTCTCCACCAAGATATTCTCCATCACACAGCGAGGCTCCTTCGCCCCCGTAGCGTGTCCGCCGAAGACAAATGGGCGGCAGTTGGTCCACACAATCGAATTTGTAAGCACCAGATCTGACGTTGGCTCGCCCTTGATGTACTTCTCGTCGTCCCACAAGAAGCGAATGCTATCGCAGTTGTTATAGCCGCAGAAGCAGTCGTCTTGGCTGTGAATATAGCAGTTATTCACTCTGAGATGCTGGGTATTGATAACATTCACGCCGTCGCCATTCTGAGCCGAGGAGAACATCTTTACATTCTCGACGTGAATACCCTCGGCATTGCGTGCCGTGATGCAGCGGAAGTCGGTGATAATTGTAATATCCTGCACCAACACATTCGAAGCACCCTCGTGGATATAGATAGCCGGCACCACATTCTCGCGGAAGGCGCCTAGCAACTCACCCTCGAAATTACGTTCCGCACCGTAGCAGCGGTCGAGCAGATTTATAAAGCCTCGGCCCGAGATGCGCGTACCCTTTGCACCACGAATATCTATCGCTGCGCAGAGGTGAGCGCCCTCCTCCAACACCACCATCGTATTATCCTCGCGAATGGTCAGCACGGGTGCGCCATACTCGTTGAGTTTAATATCCGGATTGTTTGCCACCGTATGGTAGCCCTTCTTGAAGCGAATAATGTGGTCGAAGCGACGCATATTCAACAGAGGCTTCGAGTCGTCATCGACGAACAACGATAAAGTACGTACTACATCGCCATCGGGCTTAATCATCAACTTCGCGCCACCCTCAACCGAAAATACCGCCTTGCCATCGACCATTGTCGCCACTACCCCACGCTTTTCTGGCGATATTGTGAGCGACTTTGCTGTCGGGTGCGAAACTCTAAACCACACCTTCTGCGTAGTCGAGAGCGAAGCGATAGCGCACTTATCGAGATATGGAGCCTTCGGATAGCCGTTCCACTCGGCAAACTCCTCGTCCGAGAGTTTCTTGTGGCCACGTCCCGTAGCGGCCAAAGCCATAATCACAGGCACGCGCTCCCACTTCGCAGAATCGGCACTAACCTCAACCTCGAACATGTCGCTTTGACGCACCTCCGACGGCACCGAGTATATGCTATACGGCTTGGCGTTGACAACACCAGACGACAACATAAGGCCCAACAATAGCAACAATCTGCGCATCTCTTTTTTCGATTTTTTGTACCAAAGTACAAATATAGGCAGAATCTATCAAAAAAACAATCGCCCCGACCATAAAAATCGAGGCGATTTGCAATATCTATTATTCCCGATACTACTTCTGTGGCTCAACCAATGCGAGATACAACTCCTCCAACTGAGCCGGATCGATTGGCGATGGGCCATCGAGCATTACATCACGACCTGCATTGTTCTTAGGGAATGCGATGAAGTCACGAATAGACTCCACGCCACCGAACAACGAGCAGAGACGATCAAAACCGAATGCCAAACCACCATGAGGCGGTGCACCGTAGCGGAATGCGTTAATCAAGAAGCCGAACTGAGCCTCAACCTGCTCTGGAGTGAAGCCCAAGCACTTGAAGATGAGCGACTGGAGCTTAGGGTCGTGGATACGGATTGAACCACCACCAATCTCGGTACCATTGCAAACAAAGTCGTATGCGTTAGCACGAACTGCGCCTGGATCGCTCTCCAACTTATCCACATCCTCAGGCTTTGGCGATGTGAATGGGTGGTGCTTAGCGTAGAAGCGCTCAGTCTCGTCGTCCCACTCAAACATTGGGAAGTCAACAACCCAAAGTGGAGCGAACTTCTTAGGGTCACGCAAGCCCAACTGCTCGGCAACCTCCAAACGAAGTGCGCACAACTGCGAGAGAGCCTTATACTTCTTACCGCAAAGAATCAAGCACAAGTCACCTGCCTTAGCACCGAGGCGCTCAGCGATAGCCTGCAACTCCTCTGGCGAGAAGAACTTATCGATAGACGACTTAATGCCGCCCTCCTCAACCTTAATCCAAATCAAGCCCTTGGCACCTACCTGCGGACGCTTAACGTAGTCGGTCAAGGCGTCAATCTGCTTGCGGGTATATGTTGCGCAACCGGTAGCTGCAAAACCTACAACGTACTCTGCATCGTCAAATACCGAGAAGTTGTGACCGTGAGCCAAGTCGGTAATATCCGAGAACTCCATACCGAAGCGCAAATCCGGCTTATCCGAACCGTACTTCTCCATCGCCTCGCTCCAAGGCATACGACGGAACGGCTCAGTAAAGTCGATATTCAAGACGCTCTTGAACATATGCTTAGCCCAACGCTCGAATACGTTGAGAATATCCTCCTGCTCAACGAACGACATCTCGCAGTCGATCTGAGTAAACTCAGGCTGACGGTCAGCACGCAAATCCTCATCACGGAAGCAGCGTACAATCTGGAAGTAGCGGTCGTAACCCGACACCATCAACAACTGCTTCAAAGTCTGTGGCGACTGTGGCAAAGCATAGAACTCGTTAGGGTTCATACGCGAAGGCACAACGAAGTCGCGAGCACCCTCCGGAGTCGACTTGATAAGGTAAGGGGTCTCAATCTCGAGGAAGCCCTCACCGTCGAGGAAACGACGAATCTCCTGCGCCATCTTATGACGAAGAATCATATTGCGCTGCAATGGTGGACGACGGAGGTCGAGGTAGCGATACTTCATACGGAGATCGTCGCCACCGTCCGAGTGCTCCTCGATAGTGAATGGAGGAATAACAGCCTGGTTGAGGATGTTAATCTTCTCTGCTACAACCTCGATATCGCCTGTAGGCATCTTTGCATTCTTCGACTCGCGCTCGATAACGCGACCTACAACCTGCACAACACACTCACGACCGAGCTTCGATGCAGCCTCCTTGGTAGCCTCGTCCGAGTGCTCCTCTACAACAATCTGAGTGATGCCATAGCGGTCGCGGAGGTCAATAAAAGTCATCGCTCCAAGGTTGCGCACCTTCTGCACCCAACCTGCCAATGTTACTGTCTGTCCGACATTTGTGGCACGTAATTCGCCACAAGTATTACTTCTGTACATAGTTTTGTATATATTTTTTGTATCTTTGTCGTCAAATAACCCACAAAGTTAGAAAAAATTACGAAAAAATATGGAAGATTTGCGCGAAAAAGATGAAAAATATATGCGTTTAGCCCTCGAAGAGGCAAAACTTGCCCTCGAAAGGGACGAAGTGCCCATCGGAGCTATCATCGTAGCGGGCGGTCGAATCGTTGGTCGAGGCCACAATTTGGTCGAAACTTTGACCGACGTAACCGCTCACGCCGAGCTGCAAGCCATCACCGCAGCAGCATCGACCATCGGAGGAAAATATCTCAACGACTGCACACTCTACGTGACCGTAGAGCCTTGTCCGATGTGCGCAGGAGCCTTGGCGTGGAGTCAGATTGGACGCATTGTCTATGGCGCTTCCGACCCAAAACGCGGCTTTTCAACCTTCGCAAACAATATCCTCCACCCTCGCACCGTTGTAACATCAGGAGTTCTTCGTGAAGAGTGCGAGCGACTTATGACCGATTTTTTTGCAAAACTCCGATAAGTTTTTTAACTTTGCGAGCTGAAAGGGAAAATTCAAAACAATAAAACATAAAAAACCATGAAGAAATTATTTGTAACATTGTTTGCTCTTCTTGCTGTAGGCGCTGCTTCGGCACAGAGCGAAATCATCGACAAATTCAACAAGGGTGCAGAGGCTGTAAAGGCTAAGGACTACATCACTGCTATTGCCTGCTTCGAGGACGTTATCGCTAAGGGTATGGATTCGAGCGAGGAGAGCGCTTTGACTTGTATGGAGACTGCAAAGAAGTACCTTCCTGCTTGCTACCTCAACCTTGGTGGTTCGGCTGCTTCGCAAAAGAACTACGACAAGGCTCTCGAGTACTTGACAAAGGCTGCTGATATTGCTGAGCTCTACGGAAACAGCTCTGCAAAGATGAAGGCTAACAACATCATCGCAAAGGTTTACCAAGTACAGGGTGCTGAGGCTTTCAACAACAAGGACTACGCTGCAGCTGCAGCTGTATTCGAGAAGGGCTACGCTGCAAACTCTCGTAACGCTGATATGGCATTGAACCTCGCTACTTGCTACTGCGAGTTGGGTAAGTTCGAGGAGGGTATGGCAATTTATGAGAGCATCTGCGCTATGCCAACTGACAAGTACGCAGACTTCATCGCAAAGGCTAACGAGAAGAAGGAGCACTACATCTACAACCAGGTAGCTAAGTTGCAGCAGGCAAACGACCACGACGGCGTTATCGCTATGGCTGACAAGTTGCAGGCTAAGGAACCGGCTTTGGCTGAGCGTGTTCGTATCAACGCATACTACGCTAAGCGCGACTACGCTAAGGTTATCGCTTTGGAGGAGACAGCAGTTGCTGCGCAGACTACCGATGAGGAGAAGAGCGACATCTACTTCTACGTAGGTGCTGCTTACAACGCACAGTACAAGGCTAGCGGTTACAAGAACGAGGCTATCTGCAACAAGGCTATCGCAGCTTTGAAGAAAGTTACTGCAGGTAAGAACGTTGCTGCTGCGAAGGCTGCTTTGGCTGTATTGACCAAGAAGGAGTAAGCTTACCTTAACAAAACAATATAACGGAGAACCCTTTGGGTTTTCCGTTTTTTTTTGCTACCTTTGGACTATGGATATTATCGATTTGCGCGAATATGTAGTATCACTACCGCTGGTTGAGGAGTGTCAACCATTTGGTGACGATGCCGTTGTTTATAAGGTTGGTGGTAGAATGTTCCTATGTTTTGTATTGGAACACACCGAGCGTGTGGCCGTAAAGTGCAATCCCGACCGCGCAATCGTCTTGCGTGACCAATATCTCTCAGCCATAACTCCGGCGTGGCACTTCAACAAGAAGCATTGGAACGACCTCTACTTCGAGCAGTTGCCTCGCGAGGTCGTCGAGCGCGAAATTCGCCACTCCTACCTCACCGTTATTCGCGAAAATGTTACGCCCAAGGCGTTGCGCGAAGAGATTT
Organism: Alistipes sp.; assembly: GCA_045648965.1. Lineage (GTDB taxonomy): Bacteria > Bacteroidota > Bacteroidia > Bacteroidales > Rikenellaceae > Alistipes. Next base: position 24,564 of record JAZRPA010000020.1, read on the forward strand.
TAGAGATTGTACGCCAGGCACAAATCGAGGACGCCAAACCCATAGAATAAAACGGAAAACGGAAAACGGAAAACGGAGAACGGAAAACTAAATACCCAATATAAAATGAGAAGAATTTTACCTATTTTAATCATTGCAATGCTTGCTTCATTCGTTGAGGCAAGTGCGGCCTATCAGCCAAAATTTTCGACTGCAGGCTTCTATGCTATCGAAAATAGCGGCCGCGAGGTCTTTTCGATGAATCCGGCATGGCGCTACCACAAGGGCGAAGTCGCAAATGCCGAGGCCACAACATTCGACGACTCGCAGTGGAGCGTCGTATCGTTACCACACGGCACAGAGTACCTGCCAACCGAGGCGAGTGGCTGCATCAACTACCAGGGCGTAGTGTGGTACCGCAAGCACTTCGAGCTCGACAAGCCCCTCAAGGGCAAGAAGCTATTCCTCCACTTCGAGGCCATTATGGGCAAGAGCCGAGTATTCGTAAACGGCAAGCAGCTCACCGAGCACTTAGGTGGTTATCTTCCTGTAGTGGTTGATATCACCGAGGCTGTTAATTGGGAGGGCGACAACATCGTAGCTGTATGGTCGGACAATAGCGACGATAAGAGCTACCCTCCAGGCAAGGCGCAGCGCGTTTTGGACTACACCTACTTTGGCGGCATCTACCGCGACTGCTGGTTGGTGGCACACAACAACGTATTCGTTACCGACCCTAACTACGAGAACGAGACTGCCGGCGGAGGTCTCTTCGTGGCATACGACAATGTAAGCGAAGCTTCAGCCGAGGTGTTGCTCAAAGCGCATATCCGCAACGCCAACACCACTCAATTCAAAGGCTCATTGGTCTATGAGATTCAAACTGCCGACGGCAAAATAGTCGCTACGTCGAATGGGCGCATCACCGTCAAAAATGGCTGCGCGACAAGCATATCTCGCAAGATCACCGTTTCGAAGCCTGAGCTTTGGACTCCCGACTCCCCTACTCTCTACAACCTCTACGTGCGTATTCTCGACTCGAAGGGCAACGTCGTAGACGGCTATCGCCGCCGCATCGGTATTCGTTCGATAGAGTTCAAGGGCAAGGAGGGCTTCTTCCTCAATGGCAAGCACTACAACGAGCCTCTTATAGGTGCAAATCGCCACCAGGACTTCGCAGTAGTGGGTAATGCCGTGGCAAACTCGGCCCATTGGCGCGATGCTAAGAAGTTACGCGACCTCGGAATGCGCGTAATCCGCAACGCCCACTGTCCGCAAGACCCAGCCTTTATGGACGCATGTGACGAGCTCGGACTCTTCGTCATCGACAACGTTCCGGGCTGGCAGTTCTGGAACAAAGATCCTCAGTTTGAGCAGTATATCTATAGCGATATTCGCCACCTTGTACGTCGCGACCGCAACTACCCTTGTGTATGGTTCTGGGAGCCTACATTGAACGAAACCCGCTTCCCAGCATCGTTTGCAGACAACGCCTTGCGCCTTGTTGCCGAGGAGTACCCATACAAGGGCGCATACTCGTCGTACGATGTGGAGGCTCGCACAAAGTCGAATGAGGTATATCCTATTCAATACACCCATCCGCAGGAGGGTAACGGCAGTATCTACGCCAACAAGAGCCTCAATCTTCGCGACGATGTAACCTACTTTACTCGCGAGTTTGGCGACTGCGTTGATGATTGGAACTCGCACAACTCGCCAAGCCGTGTAGCTCGCAATTGGGGCGAGGTGCCTATGCTCGTTCAGGCCGAGCACTACGCTAAGCCGCCATACAAATACACCTCGCTCGATGTGTTATACCGCACATTCCCCGGCCATATCGGAGGTTGCTTGTGGCACTCGTTCGACCACCAGCGCGGATATCACCCAGACCCATTCTACGGCGGTTTGGCCGATATTTTCCGTCAGCCGAAGTACTCGTACTATATGTTTATGGCGCAACGTCCGCCACTCAAGCAGGAAAATCGCCTCTACGAGACAGGACCAATGGTATATATCGCACACGAGATGACACCGTTCTCACCAAAGGACGTAACCGTCTACTCGAACTGCGACGAGGTACGACTCACATTCCTCGCCGGTGGCAAGACGTGGACCTACCACAAGCCGAAGAATGATGGTGGTATGCCGTCGCCAATCATCGTCTTTAAAGACGTCTACAACTTTATGGACGACAAGGAGATGAGCCGCAAGAAGAAGCAGGCGGAGGTCTATCTCTTGGCTGAGGGCTTGATGAATGGCGAGGTTGTAGCTACGCATAAGGTATGCCCTGCACGCCGTCCGTCGAAGGTTATGTTGTGGCTCGACAACGAGGGCAATGACCTCGAGGCTAATGGCTCTGACTTTACGACCGTAGTGGCAGCTATTACCGATAAGGAGGGCAACATCAAGCGCTTGAACAACTACTACATCAAGTTCCACATCGAGGGCGAAGGTCGCATTCTCGGTGGCGCGGGCGAGTTGGCAAACCCTGCACCAGTAAAGTGGGGAACTGCGCCAATACTCGTGCAATCAACCCTCAACGCCGGCAAGATTCGTATCACCGCATCTGTACTCTTCGAGGGTGAGCAGATGCCTATCAGCGGCGTTCTCGAGTTCGAGAGCAAGCCTACGACGCAGAAGATGATCTACAAGGAGTGCGAGGCGAAGTTGTTGCCTACAGCCTCGGAGTCGTCATTCTCGGCGGCTACAGCCAAGAGCGATGCCGATTTGGCACGAGAGCGTGAAGCAAGTGCTAAGAATGCCGAGCGCCTCAAGGAGGTAGAGAAACAACAGACCGACTTCGGCGAGAAGAGATAAAGAAATCGTGGCAAAAATTTGCCACGATTTCTTTTTAGACGAGAGACGAGAGTTTTTTTAAGGGTGTTAAGGGCGTTAAGGGCGTTAAAGTCATTTTACCATTACTTTTCATTATCAATTATAAAGCCCCCCCCTTTCACACTCCTCTATCAACTTTCCACTCTCAACTCATTTCTTATCAGAATTATCACCCCAACCTGGAATTTAACTTTTAAGGAGGAAAATACAAGGCACACAAAAAATCCGCCGCGCAGTTTACTAAGCGTAAATGAGCAGGCGGATTATTGCAGTGCAACGCAGTAGTTGCCCCTTAAAATTAAATTCCCATTTTTTTGCGAATTGCCTTTGGAATGGCATTCTTATTCACCATAATCTCCATAGTCTTGTACTCAACGTACGGACGAGAGAAGTAGTAGTAACCTGCGTATGGAGGACGAACGTCCCAAGAGTTCTTAACCTTGAAGAATGGGTTACCCTCCTGGTCGGTTGCAGTACCTTCGATAACCATACCGTGGTCATCGGTGTTCTCATAGTTGTCGAACGCCTCCTGACGCATCTCCTGAGTAATTTTCTTCTCCTTTACAGGCTTGTCGAACGAGTAGAGCTCGCGCTGACGCTCCTGCTCCGAAAGACGACCCCAACGCTCAGCCTCGGTGCCGCTCATGCTCTCGATATTATCCTCAGGAATGATACCGATAGCCTTTGTACGATGGAAACCGCGCTCCGAAACGTCTGCTGCCCAACCTACCGAATAGTCATTTGCGAGGGCGTTATCTACAATCTGCATCAACTCGTCGAGTGGCACGTTGTAAGCAGTCTCCCACATCCAGTTATCAGGTACCTCAACGATATACTGCGAGTAGAATGGGTGGTGAGTGTACGATGTTACGAATACGTAGTCCGACATCTTGATAGGCAACGACTCGGCAAACGAGTGCGGAGTATACTCCTTACCCTTGTAGGTAAACTTCTCAGGCATCTTACCAAAGTAGGTGTCGAGAATTGCGTTCAAGCCATCTTTCCATGCGGTGGTGAGCTTCTTGTTCTTGTTCAAAACAACAGCCTCAACATATGCCTTCAAGATTGCATCGATCTCACCAAACACAGGCTTATCGGTGCCATAGTTAAGACCCTCGTAAACCTCCTGTGGTACGATACCATACTTCTCGATACCCTTGGTTACATCGTGGAATGCTCCACCAACAGCCATATTGAGGTGACCGTGCAAACGTACATACTTAACAGCCTTCTCGAAGTAGATATTGCGGACAATCCACATCTCCGACAAGTCCATCTCCTCACCTCCGGCACGAATAATCTCGTTCTCGAGGAACGAGAGTGCCGAGAAGCACCAACATGTTCCGCTACGGAACTGATTCTTTACAGAGGTACCCTTTACGACCTTACCGTCAGTAAACTGGTAGCCCTCTTGTGCCGACGCCGAAAGAACAAGCGCAACGCACAAGCATACTGCAGTGATAAATCTCTTCATAGTCTCTATTTCTTTGTGTTATTTACAATGTTTTGGCACTCCTCGTAAGAGAGTAACTCTGCCTTCTTGCCACGAGGAATACGATAGTTCTTGCCCTTGTAGGCGATATATGCGCCATAACGACCATTCTTAATCGAGAGCTCGGCGTCCTCGGCGAAGGTCTTTATCGGGGTGGCAGCAGCCGTAGCTGTCTTCTTCTGCGACTCGATCAGCTCCAATGCACGCTCGTAGGTCAAGGTATATGGATCGTCGCTCTTTGTAAGCGAAGCGAAGTTATTTCCGTAACGAACATAAGCTCCAAACTTACCGATACCTACAATTACGTCCTGATCCTCGTATGGACCGAGTGTACGTGGAAGAGCGAAGAGATCCAACGCCTCCTCAAGGGTAATTGCCTCGATAAGCTGACCCTTCTTGAGTGATGCGAAGCGAGGTTTCTCGCCCTCAAGACTCTCAATCTCAACCATAGGACCAAAGCGACCGATACGAGCCTTCACGGCACGACCCGACTGAGGATCAACACCCAAAATACGCACCTGGGTATTCTTCTCAATCTGTGTGGTGATAGCCTTATCGACAAGTGTATGGAACGAGCCATAGAACTCGCCAATCATTGTGTTCCAACCCTGCTCACCATCGGCAATGCGGTCGAACTCCTTCTCCACCTTAGCAGTGAAGTTGTAGTCCATAACGATACCGAAATTCTGCTCCAAGTAGTCGTTCACAACCATACCGATATCGGTTGGTGCCAAACGGTTCTTCTCGGCGCCATAGTTCTCCGAAGCAACCTTCTCGGTGATGTTCGAGCCCTTCAATGTAAGGAGGGTGTATGGACGCTTCTGTGCAGGCTTATTGCTCTTCTCGACATAACCACGAGTAATAATTGTCGAGATGGTTGGAGCATAGGTCGAAGGACGGCCGATACCCAACTCCTCCAATCGCTTAACGAGCAAAGGCTCGCTAAAACGCATAGGTGGTACGGCGTGACGCTCGGTCGCAGTGATTACCTGCGCTATAAGCGGTGTACCGTCGGCCAATGCCGGCAAAATAGCGGTCTCATTCTGCTCGGTAGGCTCGTCGTCGTGCGACTCAGAGTAGAGGTGCAAGAATCCGTCGAAAGTTACAACCTCGCCCGAAGCAACGAACTTCTCGGCGCTGCCCGACATATTGATTGTGATAGTCGTGCGATTTACATCAGCAGCCACCATCTGCGAAGCTACGGTACGCTTCCAAATCAACTCGTAGAGTTTCTTCTCGGCTGCAGTACCCTCGATAGTGTGGTTGTTGATGTATGTTGGACGGATAGCCTCGTGAGCCTCCTGAGCACCCTTGCTCGAGGTAGTATAGTTACGACGCGAAGAGTACTTCTCGCCAAACATATCGCAGATCTCCTTCTTGCAAGCGTTGAGAGCCAAATCCGAGAGGTTTACCGAGTCGGTACGCATGTAGGTAATCAAACCTCGCTCGTACAACTTCTGCGCTACAGACATAGTCTGCGACACCGACATCGAGTACTTACGACCAGCCTCCTGCTGCAAGGTCGAGGTGGTAAACGGAGGTGCGGGATAACGCTTCGAAGGCTTCATCTCGCTGCCCTCTACGCTGAATGTTGCAGCCTTGCAACGCTCCAACATCGCCAAAGCCTCCTCCTTGGTAGCAAAGCGCTCCGAGTACTCCGCCTTGAACAAAGTCTTCGACGCATCACCCACAGGATAGAACTGCGCAACAACACGATACGACGAGGTATCCTTGAAGTTGATAATCTCGCGCTCACGCTCCACGATAAGACGTACAGCAACGCTCTGCACACGACCTGCCGAGAGTGCCGGACGAACCTTCTTCCACAAAATTGGAGAGAGCTCAAAACCTACGATACGGTCCAACACACGACGAGCCTGCTGCGCATTTACAAGGTTCATATCGACCTTGCGCGGATTCTCGATTGCGTTCAAAATTGCATTCTTGGTAATCTCGTGGAAGACAATTCGCTTGGTGTTCTCCAACGACAAACCCAAGACCTCTGTCAAGTGCCAGGCAATAGCCTCTCCCTCGCGGTCCTCATCACTTGCCAACCAAACCATCTTCGCCTCCGAAGCTGCCTTAGTCAACTCTGTTACAAGTTTGCTCTTCTCTTTTGGAATTTCGTAGGTTGGTACAAAGCCCTTCTCGATATCAATGCTGAGTTCCTTCTTCGGAAGGTCGCGGATATGACCAAAACTCGATTTTACGACAAACTCCTTGCCCAAAAATTTCTCGATGGTCTTCGCCTTCGCAGGGGACTCCACAATTACTAAATTCTCTTGCATCTCTTTCTTTATATCTCTTTCAACACCGCACAGCAACGGGCACGCTCGCACCCTCGTCGTCGTGCGTGTAAACTATTTTACCAATGTATAAGTCAAATCAATCTGTATCGGCGCATCATTCGAGCCACTATCCTCACCCTGCAATACGCTATCGGAGAGCGAATATGGCGACACCGCCTCTGCACCAATATAGAGCGTACGCAACTTCTCGTCAGCCTTAGCTATGTCGTACTTGTACTGACCGTCAGCCTCGTCAACGTAGCGCATAGAGTTGAACAACTTCTGAATATGAGCCGTAATGTTCAAAATATAACAGCCACGACTGCGATCAAGGTGTCCGTTATAGATACCCTCCGCACCCGACGAATTCTCATATACGTAGTCGTAGTCGATAATCGGCGACAACGTATTGTAGTTGAGATAGGTTCCCAAACGGGTGAACGATCTATCCAACAACGGAGTCAACTCCACGGCACGACTTTGAGTTATGAGCCAATCGTAGTCTGCACCCGCCACATATATAGTGAATAGGCACTGATTGATACCCAGACGCGAATACTCACCCAGATTCTCAGGCTTCTGGAGGTCGAGCAAGGTCTGTAAGAACTCGTCCGTAATGTATATCTCGGTGGCCGGTCCGCCCAAACCCTCAACATAGCAGGTCGAAACGCGAGCACGCTCCTCACGAGACTTCGAGTTGTCCATCTCCTCGCTATTCAAGATAGGCGTTCTGGTCAAACCTCGCGAATAGTCGTGTTCGATCTTATTTACCGAAGTATTGTACTCCGACTCGCTATCGTAGAAGTAGTAGTACATACCTACGGTATCCTGAATCATCGACGGATCCTTTGGATTGCGACTTCTACCCTGCAACATTATACCCGAAGCCGAGAGGTCAAGCTCGTAGAATGCACCCTTACGATTAGCCGGTGTATTATCTACATCTGGCTTGATATAGAGTCCATAGAACGTATTCGCCCACTTCTCGTCGTCGGTATAAAGCTCTACGCTATCGCGTCCGTAGCCGTCCCAGCCACTACCTGCATCGGCATAGTTGTCCGGAATAAGCATCAGGCGTCGAGCATAGTCCCACGAGTGCTCAGTCGCTTCCATCGGAATCATCAAGGTCGAAGGACCCTGCTTAAGTTCCTCTTTGGGGAATGTAAACTCGAAGATTGGCTTCGACTCGTCGTATACAGGTGTCAAATCGCAATTTATATAGGCTATCGAGTCCTGCTGGCGAGCCTCATCGTACTTCAACACATTTCCCGCCAACGGTTTCTTCAACTCAAAGACCTTGTAACGAATAGGAACGAGCGTATCACCGCCATAGTTCTTAATCGACAACACCAACTTCATTGTATCGAAGATTGGCTGATAGCCAAAGCCCTTCTCCTCGTCGATTGCATTCATATAGAGCAGAGACGAAGCGAAACCTGCAGTACGAACTCCGAGTGTATCACTACGACGCACACCCATATAACCCATGCCCAAGTTCGACGAAAGGAGCGAATCGGTACGATAGAGACGTGTCTCGAGATAATTCTCGCCACTGCTCAACGTATCAACCGTCTTATTCGAACCGGTAGAGGTGTCGAGGTGTATGATTTTATTTCCCTGAAATTTCACATGTCGCATCACCATAACCTGATCCTCGGGCATAATATTCGAGCCCAAAGTATCATCTGCGGTCATTGTACAGCTTCCAAAAACGAAAGCTGCCGCAAAAACAAACAGAAGCGATATGGTTCTGCAAACTATGTTAGAATAGTTCCTCATAGAAACGATCGTAGTTATCAAAAAATCCCTCTTCCTCTGGCGATTGGTAGTCAAGCACCTTCTTGCCGTTCTCACGAGCATAGTCGAGCAAAGCCTGGTCGGCCTTCTCCGAACCTGCTACTACGCCATCAACATTATCAATAACGAAACGCATCAGACTTTCGTATGAAGTATCCTTCATTTTCTCCACGTCAGCCTTTGGAGCACCCTCATTGATAAGCTTCTCGCCGAGCTCTGCGTTGAGCGGGGTCGAGAACTTATCCTCGTAGAGCGACACCACAATCTTCGAGTCGCAAAGCAAAGGGTCGTCCTTGAACATATTGCGGAGATAGATAGGAGCAATAGCCGAGAACCAGCCGTGGCAATGCACTACGCTAGGCTTCCACTGCAATTTCTTCACTGTCTCCAATACGCCACGTGCGAAGAAGAGCATGCGCGCATCGTTATCCTCGAACTCCTTACCCTCCTCGCTGGTCAACACGGCCTTACGAGAGAAGAAGTCGTCGTTGTCGATAAAATATATCTGAATACGAGCCGACGGTATCGACGACACCTTAATAATCAACTGATGGTCGTCATCGTTGATGATAAGGTTCATACCCGACAATCGTATCACCTCATGCAGTTGGTTGCGGCGCTCGTTCACACAGCCATATCGAGGCATGAATGTGCGAATCTCATTGCCATGTTCCTGCATAGCCTGCGAAAGCTGTCGGCATAGACACGACTCCTCCGTCTCGGGGAGATAAGGCATTATCTGCTGACAAATGTACAATATCTTGTTGTTCGCCATCGCTGTTAGGTTTTATGTTTTACAAACTGTTTTTACTGATTTAACTTCTTAGAGAATCAACATCGCATCGCCATATGTTCCGAAGCGATAACCCTCCTCTACTGCAATCTTGTAGGCGTTCATCACGGTGTTGTAGCCACCAAATGCTGCCACCATCATCAACTGCGTAGAACCTGGTGTGTGAAGGTTCGAAACCATCGCATCTGCCACGGTAAAGTCGTACGGTGCGAAGATAAACTTGTTGGTCCAACCCTCCTGCGGTGTAACCATTCCGTGAGTCGAAACAACAGTCTCGAGTGTACGCATAACGGTAGTACCGATAGCTACGACCTTATGATTCTCGCGCTTAGCCTTATTGATAACCTCTGCACTCTCAGGTGTTACGAAGAACTGCTCCGAATCAACCTTGTGCTTCGACAAATCCTCAACATCGACAGTGCGGAAGTTGCCCAAGCCAGCGTGGAGTGTTACGAAGGTCTTCTCGATACCGAAGATCTCCATACGCTTCAAGAGGTGCTTTGAGAAGTGCATACCCGCTGTCGGAGCAACCACGGCTCCCTCCTTTGCAGCAAAGATTGTCTGATAGTTCTCGGCGTCCTCAGGCTCAACCTCCTTACGTACCCACGATGGCAGCGGAGTCTCGCCCAAGCGGTAGAGAACCTCCTTGAACTCCTCGTGCGGACCGTCGTAGAGGAAGCGCAAAGTACGACCACGCGAAGTGGTGTTGTCGATAACCTCTGCGCCGAGAATATCGTCCTCGCCGAAGTAGAGCTTATTACCGATACGGATTTTACGCGCAGGATCTACCAATACGTCCCACAACTTCAACTCGCGATTCAACTCGCGCAACAAGAACACCTCAATCTCGGCACCTGTCTTCTCCTTGTTGCCATAGAGGCGTGCAGGAAAGACCTTTGTGTCGTTGAGAACGAAGGTATCGCCCTCCTCGAAGTAGTCGATGATGTCCTTAAACAATTTATGCTCGACTTCGCCTGTGTCGCGGTGAACGACCAGCAATCGAGCATCGTCACGATTTACCTCCGGATATTTGGCAATCAAATCCGGATTGAAATCGAAATCATAGTGTGAAAGTTTCATATGCTTTTATAAAAGTTTTACCCTCTACAATCGACTTTTGCGCGAAAAAATGCGCAATAATCATGAATACTACGAAAAAATTACTCTTTTGTTTCGTCCAAAGGCACTTTTTTCAAGAAATCCTCCAACGAAATGGCATCTTTCTCCGAAAATGCACCATTTCGAGTACGACGCAACGATGTGAGATAGGCTCCACTATCGAGTGCCTGACCAATCTCATGCGCCAACGAGCGGATATATGTACCCTTGCTGCACTCCACGCGAATACGCACCTTTGGCATATCGTACTCCTCGAGCTTTATCGAGTAGATATTTATCAACGCCTTACGCAACTCGACCTCCTCGCCGGCACGCGCCAACTCGTAGGCGCGCAAGCCTTCTACCTTCTTTGCCGAGAAGATTGGCGGTGCCTGCAAGCGCTCGCCCGTGAGCGAGAGCAACGCCTCCTCGACCTTCTCGCGAGTGATATGGTCGGTAGGATAGGTCTTATCCACAGGGTGCTCCATATCGTAGCTTGGCGTAGTGGCACCGAGCATCAGTTCCGCCACATACTCCTTGCGCTCAGCCTGCAAGGCATCAACCTGCTTGGTTGCCTTACCGATGCAGACCAACAAAAGGCCGGTAGCCAATGGGTCGAGCGTTCCTGCGTGACCAATTTTAATTTTGCGATGTCCCATCTTGTTCAGACGGAACTTTATCTTACGCACCACATCGGACGAGGTCCACTCGAGCGGCTTATCTATAACCGCAACGTAGCCCTCCTCCTTGGGGTTAAAAGTCTTGAAATCAACCATATTAGAACAACTGCGTAACGATTGCTGTCAAACCTGCCAAAGCGCAATAGATGGCAAACCATATAAGCTTTCCGCGCTTTACAATCTCGAGCATAAACTTGCAAGCCAACGCTCCCGTCACGAATGCAGCCACAAAGCCTGCAATCAACGGAATCAGCTCTACTCCACCACCGAAGTCGCCCTTAACAATATCGAGCAATGCTTTACCAAGAATTGGTGGCAGCACCATCAAAAACGAGAACTGCGCCACACTCTCCTTCTTATTGCCGAGCAACAATCCGGTTGCAATAGTCGAACCCGAGCGAGAGAGTCCCGACAGAGTCGCGCACGCCTGCGCAATACCTATAATTAAGGAGTCGCGATACGATATTGTCATCTTCTGGCGAGGTTTTGCGAAGTAGGCAAACGAGAGCAACGCCGAGGTGCAGAGCAACATCGCACCTACCACCAACATATTGCCCGATATTTGATTGATATAATCCTCGCAGAATACGCCAACTATGCCGATGGGAATCATAGATATAACAATTTTAAGAATATACGACTGCTCCTCGTTGATTTTGCCCGAGAAGACAAATGCCCCCTTGAGGAGTCGCCAAATTTCGCTCCACAACACCACGATTGTACTCAACACCGTTGCAGCGTGGAGGGCAATATTGAAAGAAGTTAAGTTATCGGCAATCTCCACACCCATAATCTCCTTTGCGAGTTGCAAGTGTCCACTACTCGAAACGGGCAGAAACTCGGTCAAACCCTGTACTATACCGAGAATAATCGATTCTAAAATATCCATAATATGCCAAATTATATAAAATCTCCACAAAGATAGTAAAAAAAGTTGAGAGTTGAGAGCTGAAGGTTAAGAAAAATAAAAAGAGTGGAAAGTTATCCTCTCTTCACTCTAAAAGTTTTGCGGAGCACGAATGCCCCGCAAAATCTTTATAGGTATTTTCACAAAAAATCGCAACCCCTTGCGAGATTGCGACATTAGTTGACGTATGTCTGATTTTACTCTACGATTTCGAATGGGGCTTTTTCGTCACCCGTAAAGCGAGCAAGATGAAGTGTTGCCGAGCGACCCGACTCGGTTTTTCCCGCCGAAGTGATGTAGAAATAGCCATTGCCCAGGGCGTGAACGCCATAGGCTCCGAGTTTATTGTGCCAGCCGCGCACTTCCGAATTTTTCGCATCGACTACCCCACCCTCGGCAAGCGTCAGAACTGCACCCGACGTCTGATAATCGACGCCACGAAGCTCGCCCTTCACAGCCCTCTTCGAGCCGTCAACGCAGAAGAGCGTATAGTTCGAGTAGGTAGCCTTTTTGCCAGGGTAGCAAGCCAAGAACCAACGATTCGACGACTTGTCGTATTCGAGGTTCTGCACACCCCAGCTCGTATTACCTGTAAATACAAAGTATTTACCTTGTGGTTTCTTAGGGCCCTGCTTGTGCATATTATCTTGTGAGAGCGGAGCCTCATATTTCGACCAATCTTTGATATCGTACTGCAAGAATACCTGATAGTCGTTGTCGGTACGGTCCGTGTCACCATAGATACCATAAGCCACTGTCAGCATGCGCTTGCCCGAGCCGTCGAACGCAGGGCCAAACGAGATGCCGTCGAAGCCGCTACAGCCGTGACGATGTTTGAGCATTTTACCCCTGCCGTCCTTGATCTCTGCCTTGAAATCTTCAACCACGGTTTTCAGCAACACCGAAGTCATCACCCCGTCGTGCTCGGCACTCATATTTTCGCGCGTAATTTTGTCGACATCGAAGATTGCGACATAGAAGCCGGTTTCAAGCTGTTTCGACACGCCCTCCTGCTTGAGAATACCCTTGCCGATAGCGTCGTTTTTATACTCCAACGAGCCATAAAGACGTCCGTCCTCGTCGTTAAATTCCAAGCAGCCAAGATGTCCTAAAATTCCCGTAACCGTACCAACAACATTGCCCTGCATATCCAACTTTACAAGCATTGTCGTAAACGAAAGATAGACATATTGCTGCTTTGTATCAACTGCAACGCCCTGCACGTGACCCGCACGCCAACCCTCTGTATGCAGCTTTTTAGGGAGATTTGGCACATTTTGAGCCGCCACCGAAAGAGTCATCAACAGCGCACCCAACAACATAAAAAGAGTTCTCCTCATTTTATTCGTCTTTTTTAGTAGAATGTTCAATATCACACCCTGCGCAGTTACCGCTACAAGGGTTGTCATCGCAATTTTCAGCCGCCATATCCTCGCGAGTCTCCTGCACCGCACACTTTATACCGAGGCGCTGCATGTTCTTATTGGTCGAGATCTCCGAATCGATATGATGGCCCTTGAAAATGAGCGTCAGCGACATCGCCAAGACAAAGAATGCAACCGCCGCAATTGCCACAATTATTACCGTCAAAGTTGTTCCCATACTCTGTGTTTTAACTCTGCAAAATTATATTTTTTTGCTCTATTTCGCAATATTCCAACGATGAAATTTCGTGTTTTAATCTCTTTTTTCTATTTTTGCACCAAATATTATTTGGTAGCATGTACGAATACATCAATGGAACACTCGCCGAGGTAGCACCGGCATACGCTGTAGTAGAGGCTGCGGGCATCGGCTATTTCATAAATATCTCGCTCCACACCTACTCCGAGATTGAGAAGGCCGAGAGCGTAAAACTCTTTCTGCACCACGCAGTTAGAGAGGATGCAGAGTCGTTGTTTGGCTTCTCCTCTAAAGAGGAGCGCGACCTCTTCCGCCTGCTCATCAGCGTTTCGGGCGTAGGTGGAAATACCGCCCGAATGATTCAGTCAACCTATTCACCATCGGAGTTGCGCAACATCATCGCAACCGGAAATGCTACGTTGCTGAAGAATGTAAAGGGATTGGGGTTGAAGACCGCACAGAAGATTATTGTCGATTTGAGTGGTAAGATGCTCGACCTTCCGTCGCACAACGCTGCCGAAAATGCACTCGCCGTATCGCAGCGCTCGGAGGCGTTCGACGAGGCTTTGGCCGCTCTCGTGATGCTCGGTTTTACGAAGGCTGCATCGGAAAAAGTACTCCAAAAGATATTCAAAGCGGACGCTTCACTCGGTGTCGAGGAGGCTATTCGTAGTGCATTAAAGCAGTTGTAACAAAATTTTCAGCCACAAAAACATAGTTTTTGCATAATAATTCCTATCTTTGTCCGTTTGATGACCATGAAAAAGTTTTTGACCATACTATTTTTGCTCGCTTTTGCAGCGGGTTGCGAGAAGGAAGACCTTCTCCTTTCGGAGCGTGATAAGATCGAGGACTATCTCGTCAAGTCGCGACATATGGTCGATAAGAGCAATGTGGGAGATGTTATCGTGGAATACCCTGCCTTCTACGAGATTTTTGGTCGTTTCGCCTATCGCCACATCGTAAACTACTACGACGAGGGACGAGAGGATAGAGCCGTTATCGGAATGGGAGACAAGATTGAACTTACATTCTTCAACGCCTACACCTTTACCGGTTCGGATCCTCAGCAATCGGCTATCTATTGGTCAAATGTTCCCGAGATAATCAGTAGCATTGACAACAAAACGAGCGGAAACACACTCGACTGGCCGAGCGAACCTCTGACTATCACACTCGGCAAGACCGAGATATTGGAGGGATTGGAGGTTTCATTGCCTGGCTGCCGCGATGCCGACTCGGTACAAGTTTATATGACATCTAATCTTGCCTATGGCAAGCAGGTTATCGGCAGCGTCCCTAAGAACTCGATGGTGGCGTGGTATATGAAGATTAAGAAAATTACAGAGTAAAATATGAAATTTACGAAAAACATAGCAAAAGCTCTTTTGGCAACAGCAATCACGCTCGTTGCCTTCACTTCGTGTATAAAGGAGGAGAGTATATCGAACGAGGAGCGCGAGAAGGTCTCGCTCGAGGCGTGGATTCGCCTCAACAGACCAGAACTCCTCAACAACTACCAAGCTGAGGGTGGTTACTACGTTGAAATTCTCGAGGGCGACAAGAACGAGAACTTACCCGTAAGCAAAGAGGGCAACGACTTCGGCTCGGAGCCTTTGATGGAGCAGGATACCTGCTGGTTCTTCTGCAACATGACGGGTCGCGACATCAAGGGTGCGATATGTATGACTCGTAATGGAGCATTTGCCGATATGTGCGGTACATTCTCATACTCGACCCACTATGTGCCGTTCGTGAACTACTGCGGCGAGAACAACATGGGACTGTTGGAGGGTACATACCTTGCAACACGTCACGAACTGACATTGAGCGACGAGTACCTCGAGTGGCATAAGAACAAGTACAACGTCGAGCTCGAGAGCACCTACAAGATGCGTCGTGGCTCGAAGATTCGTCTCTACCTCCCTTCGACTATTGCCTACGGCGAGAGCGGTTCGCAAACCGAGGGTGGTTATGAGGGTCAGTACTCATTGGACGCTTCCCGACCACTAATTTTGGACATGGAGGTTTTGGGCGCAATAAAGAACCCGTCAGAGTTGGAGTTGGATATGGTGAAGCGTTACATTGGCTGGGAGACACCATGGATTCAGGCCAAGAAAGAGGAGAGTGAGAAGGTTGACGAGAACGACGACTTGATGCTCAAGGGTCTCTACTACAACCACTCATACAACCCTGTAACTGACAACACGTATAACTATCGTTATATGCAGCCGCACTTGGAGGGCTTGAACAACCCTTATGTGGACAACAAGAAGTACAGTGAAGGCAATATGCCGTTTATCAACCAGAAGATTAACGACATCTTGCTCAAGCGCTTCGGCAAAGGCTTGGAGGCTTCGCAGCGTAGCGAAAAGAACCTCGTTACAAAGAATGGTCGTGCAGACGTATGGTACGTGGCTCGTTTCCTCGATGGCTTTATCGCTGACACCAATATCGCCGAACTCCGAGAGTTCATCTTTGGCGAGACAGCACCAACCTGCGAGGTGTTTAGCTATAGCCCTTCGGACGACGAAGGCAAGGGCGAGAGCGAGCGTCAGGCTATCGGTGCGTGGTACTACTGTATTCCGCAGATGCACTACGGAGGCTATGGTCAGATTATCACAACATCGGGCTACGCCTATGGTGCTGCAGGTGTATCTGGTTCGACAACAACCGAGACAACATCGTCAAATTCGGCTGCAGACTACTACAATGCGATGAACTACTACAACTACTACAACTCGTATTACAACTACTACAGCCCGTACTACAACTACTACGACTATAACTACTACAACTATTACTACGGCACCGGCACCAGCACCGATACCGAGACAACAACTACGACTACCATTAGTACGGAGATTTTGCCTTACACACCTTTGGTGTTCACAATTTACGTAGAGCCAAACGAATAGTTTTATGAAGAGTACAAAGATCTATCTTCGCAGAGGTAAGGAGGAGTCGCTTCAGCGTCGTCACCCTTGGGTGTTTTCAGGAGCTGTCGAGCGCATAGAGTGCGAGGGCGAGAGCATTCCTGAAGGTGCAGTCGTAGATATTTTCACACAGCGAGGTGACTACATCGCTCGCGGACACTACCAGATTGGCTCGATTGCCGTGCGTATTCTCACATTCGAGAAGGAGGATATTAACGCCGCGTGGTGGAAGAGCCGCATTGCAAGTGCCTACGATGTGCGCCGCACACTCAAATTGACCGACAATCCGCAGACAACCTGCTACCGTCTTATCCACGGCGAGGGCGATTTATTGCCTGGTTTGGTGGTCGACATCTATGGCACCACAGCCGTAGTGCAGTGTCACTCGGTGGGTATGTACCTCTCGCGCAAGGAGATTGCCGAGGCTATTCGTGAAGTCTATGGCGAGAAGATTTCCGCCATCTACGACAAGAGCGCTCAGACCGTACCTTTCAAGGCGAATTTGAACGCGGTTGACGGATATCTATACGGCTCAGCCGAGAAGGATAACGTCGTATTGGAGAATGGACACAAGTTCCTCGTTAATTGGGAGGAGGGACAGAAGACCGGTTTCTTTATCGATCAGCGTTTCAACCGCCACCTCGTACAGGAGTACGCCAAAGGCCGTACCGTACTGAACACCTTCTGCTACACGGGAGGCTTCTCGGTGTATGCTTTGGCCGGAGGAGCGAAAGAGGTGTGTTCAATTGACGCTTCGGAGCGCGCAGTAAGACTCGTCGACGAGAATATCAAATTAAACTTCGGCGATGATGCACCTCACACCTCGTTGGCGTGCGATGCCGTGGAGTATTTGAAGGATATTGGCGATAAGTACGATATGATAATCCTCGACCCGCCTGCATTTGCCAAGCACCACAAGGTTTTGGGAAATGCAATGCAAGGCTACAAGCGTTTGAACGCTCGCGCCATGTCGCAGATTAAGAGTGGAGGTATTCTCTTTACGTTCTCCTGCTCGCAGGCTGTATCGAAGGAGTTGTTCCGCACCACCGTATTTACCGCAGCTGCTATCGCAGGACGCAAAGTACGCATCTTGCACCAGCTGACACAACCTACCGACCACCCTATCAACATCTACCACCCCGAGGGTGAGTATTTGAAGGGCTTGGTACTTTATGTAGAGTAACAGATGGCAAACTATACGAAGTTATCCATACACGCAACCGAGGAGCAGGGCGAAATCCTTGCTGCCTACCTTGCGGAGTTTCCGTTCGATAGTTTCGACTATACGGAGGGGCTGTTCAACGCCTATATTCCGCAGTCGGAGTTCGAGGAGTATCACGATGCTGTGGAGGAGATGCTGCACAATGAGGGTATTCTCGACTACTACTTCGAGGGCATTGAGGCACAGAATTGGAATGCGTTGTGGGAGAGTAACTTCGAGGAGGTGGAGGTCAAAGGAAAGGTACTTATTCGCGCCCCATTCCACGAGGCTCGACCTCACTACAAGGGCTTGGAGGTTATTATACAGCCGAAGATGTCCTTCGGCACGGGTCACCACGCAACTACGCGACTTATGGTCGAGATGCTGCTTCGCTCGGAGCTCAAGGGAAAAGCCCTGCTCGACATGGGCAGCGGAACGGGCGTATTGGCAATCGTTGCAGCGAAGCTCGGCGCAGAGAGTGTGCTGGCTGTCGAGATTGACGATATGGCCGAGGAGAGCGTTCGCGAGAATATCGTACTCAACGGCGTTGACGACAAGATTGAGTCCGTTTGTGGCAACGCAGGTGCTATTGAAGGACGAAAGTTCGACATCGTATTGGCAAACATCAATCGCAATGTGCTGCTTGCCGATATGAAGGCATATGCCGCAACACTCTCGCACGGAGGAGAACTCATTATGAGTGGCTTTTTAGAGGAGGATATTCCTCTGCTCATGAAGAAGGCAAAGGCGCTCGGCTTTAAGTTGGTCGAGACCTTGTCGCACGAGGAGTGGCGAGCCATTCGAGTACAAAACAGACGAAACAAAGTTCAAAATTAAACAATATGAAGATTTTAAGAAACCTATTTTTGACACTTGTCTGCCTCTTGCCTATGACGGCTTTGGCACAGACAGTAAATCCCGTAAAGTGGAGCCACTCGGTAAGTGATAAGGGCGACGGACTCTACACCGTAGAGTTCAAGGCCGAGATTGGTGAAGGCTGGCACATCTATGTAACCGACCCTAAGTTGGCATTCAACCCTACAACTTTTGAATTTACCGTAGGCGAAGGCGTAACCAAGGAGGGCGATTTGCGCTTGTTGTCGGAGGCTAAAGTCGAGAAGGACGAGCTCCTTATGATGGAGATTGGCCACTACGACAAGGAGGCTATTTTCCAGCAGGATTTCAAGGTAGCGGACAAGAACGGTAGCATCAATGTTGCCATCTCGTACCAGGCTTGTAACGAAGGCTCGTGCCTCTCACCTACCACCGATGAGATTACCGTATCACTCGGCGAGAGCGCTGTAGCGGAGGGTTCAACCACCGATTGGGGCTCACTCCTTTCGCTTATCATCGAGGCTATCATCTGGGGCTTTGCAGCGTTGCTTACACCGTGCGTATTCCCTATAGTGCCAATGACCGTATCGTTCTTTATGAAGAGTAGTGGCTCAGCAGCTCGTGGACGTTTCAATGCCGCAATGTACGGCCTGTTCATCATTATACTCTATACGCTTCCTGTCGCTCTCCTTATTGTTATTGCGCGCGTATTAGGTGGTGATGCCGTAAATGCGAGCCTCTTGAACGAGCTTGCAACACACTGGATTCCAAATATCATCTTCTTTGTGATATTTATGATCTTCGCAGCATCGTTCTTCGGCGCATTCGAGATCACCTTGCCAAGCGCACTCGTAAACAAAAGCGACGCACAGTCGGACGTAGGCGGTGTAATTGGAGCATTCTTTATGGCATTGACCTTGGTGCTCGTTTCGTTCTCGTGTACAGGTCCAATCGTAGGTACTGTGCTTATCAAGTCAACCACGGGTGAGGTGTGGACGCCAATCATCACAATGTTGGCATTCTCGACCGCATTCGCATTGCCATTCACCCTCTTTGCATTCTTCCCTTCATTGTTGAAGAAGTTGCCTAAGAGCGGCGGCTGGCTCAACTCTGTAAAGGTTGTGCTCGGATTTATCGAAGTTGCTCTCGGCTTTAAGTTCCTCAGCGTTGCCGACCAGACTTACCACTGGGGATTGCTCGATCGTGAAGTTTATCTCGCAATCTGGATTGTGGTATTCTCATTGCTCGGTCTCTACCTCTTGGGTAAGATTCGCTTTGCTCACGACAGCGAGGTTAAGCACGTCAGCGTAGGTCGTTTGGCTATGGCTATCGGCGTATTTGCCTTCGTCGTATATATGATTCCGGGTATGTGGGGCGCACCTTTGAAGGCGTTGTCTGGCTACTTGCCACCACTCTCAACTCAGGATTTCGTGATTGGTGCACATAGCACAAGCGGCAATGGCAATCAGACATCATCAGACATCAACAACCCTAAATATGGCGACTTCCTCCACTTGCCACACGGTCTCAACGGCTTCTTCGATATGAAGGAGGCTGAGGCTTATGCAGCAAAGGTAAACAAGCCTATCTTCATCGACTTCACAGGCCACGGTTGCGTAAACTGCCGCGAGATGGAGGCGCGCGTTTGGTCGAACGAGCAGGTTTTGCAACTTTTGCGCGATGAATATGTAATCGTAGCGCTCTACACCGACGACAAGATGAAGTTGCCGGAGAGTGATTGGGTAACCACCGAGAACGGCAAGGTGCTCAAAAGATTGGGCGAGGTGAATGCCAACTACGCACTCAAGCGTTTCAGCGTAAATGCTCAACCTTACTACGTCTTGCAGGGCAAAGATGGCAAAATTTTGGGCGAGCCACGAGGCTACGATCTCTCGGTTGAGGGCTTTATTGAGTTCTTGAAAAAGGGCGTCGAGGAGTACAAAAAGTAGTCTAAACGACCTCCCATTTATAGAACCCGTCAGTTTCCTGCTGGCGGGTTTTTATTTTACAAACACGACATATATATTCATTTATTCATCGATTTTCTCGTATGCGTAGGCATAATACGCATATGCGCAAGAAAAAATATCGGGAAAAGTGATAAATTTTCCAAAAAAAATCACTATCTTGCGAACGAATATTGGAAATTTTCATTTCAAACAACTAAATAAAATTTTTATGAAGCACTTATTCAAAACACTTTTGATCTGCGGTCTGTTCGCATGGATTGGCGGATTGGTGACATCGTGTACCCCTGATCAGGGCGACGATTACAATGGACCTCCAGTATTGGAGATCGGTAAGCCTAACGTTATCAACGCTTTGAAGGTTGAGATTCCTCTCGACGCAAAGAAGTTGACTTCGATTGGCTACAAGGTTGTTGCTGAGGGCGAGAACGCACCGACAAGCGCAATGATGGTATTCCGTAGCGGTAACAAGATTGACGGCAACTCTACAATGCTTACTCTCACCGGTGACGACGGTCTTGACCTTGGTAAGACCTTCACCGTTTACATTGCAGCAACAATCTCGGACACCGAGTTCTACAACAATGGCGAGTTGCTTACAGCGCAGTTCACTACTCCTAACGAGTGGTCTGACGGCGATGTATATGTTAAGCGCAGAATGGCTAATGGCGCAGAGGTTGTAGTTAAATTCCCAGAGGTGCTCAAGGGCAAGCGCATCAAGTGGGGTATCGCAAATATCGCAATGCTCGAGTACTATGGTCAGGCTCCAATACCTGCAAAGTTGCACAGCAACGACCAGGTTTACCCTGCATCGCTCATCGCTCGCGATACTGTCCTCATGATTACTCACGAGAACGCTTACGCTCGTAACGAGAAGGGCGAGATTGCTTACTACTACTTCGCAGGTTACAACGCTGACGGTACAGTTAAGTACTTGGAGTGCGATCCAAACGACCCTAAGGTTTCGACTGGTGAGGCTGCTCCAACTCAGTACTACCAGCACTTCCAGCCAGGTGAGCCACTCGTGCTTATGATGTCGGAGGTTGACTATGCAGACTGCCCTTACATCCAGAGCTTGGATGGCGAGGCTTATGTTGAGCACATCACTAACGGCGATTGCGGTCACAAGCACCCAATGATTGACTATCAGTGGGGTCCAGGTTGGTATTGGTATCCTTACGACTATGCTGCTTACCAGAAAGAGGCAGGTGGCGACCGCGAGGAGGGTGAGCTCCCTATGCCAGGCGTAGGTGGTGGCAGCAACAACAATATCGACTTCGATAAGTTCTGGCTCCCAGGTGCTAAGAAATGGAAGATAGAGTTCCGTCTCCCAGAGCCAGAGAAGTTTGAGACCGGTTCGGTAACTATCAACACTTCGGGTCTTAGAACTGATGGTGGTAAGATTACCTTCACTCCTACAGGCGACACCTACGCATACTTTGTAACCATTGTTCCACAGACAAGTGAGGTTGGTGCAGGTTATACCGATCTCTTGAAGTTCGTAAACAACGACCCAACTCTCTTGCAGTGGCTCACAACTTCGGAGCTTGCTCCATACTTGAGCATCTACCCTTACTATGAGAAGACTGTAATGAACTTGGAGGAGATTCTCTACGACATCAAGGCAGGTATGAAGTACCACGTTATCGTAAATGCTGTTCCTGGTAAGATGGTTGATGGCGACATGACTCTCGATGTATCGAAGCAGGCTTACCAGCACATCACCTTCACCTTGCCAGAGTACACAATCGATGAGCCAGAGCTTGTAGTAACTGCTTACGAGTCGTACTCTCCATATAAGGTTAAGTTCAACATCAAGAACGCTAACCCTTCTATCCCTGTAAAGAAGGTTGTTTATGCAGCTAACGAGACTCGTGAGTTCGCATCGTATATGAGCGTATATGGCTACACTTACGGCGACATCTGCTTGTCTAACGACGGTTATGCAAACCTCTCTTCGGCTGAGATTGCTGAGGTTAACTCTGACTTCGGTTACGATATGGAGTTTGACGTTACACCAAACACATTCTTCACACTTGCTGCTATGGGTTGGAATAACGAGGGTCGTCCAAGTGATCCTGATAAGGAGGGCTCAAAGGCTGTTGCTGAGGCTCGTTCGACCGCAATGGAGAACGCTGATCCACTCGACATGACTAAGCTCAACGCTTTGAAGGGCGACTGGACAGCAACTGCTACTGTTAAGACTTACGACTACAACACAGGCAAGACTTCGTCGGCACAGAAGAGCTGGAAGGTTACTATCGGTGACTTGAACACCAACGAGACTCTCTCGGCTGCAGATTACGCAGTATTCGAGGAGGCTGGTGTAAACAAGGCTGCTGCTGATGCATACCTTGCACAGTACAACGAGTTGGCTGCAAGCTACAACGCATCGGTTCTAGGTCAGAACCGAGTTCTCTGCCAGGGTTGGGATCTCTCGGGCGCACGTGAGACTTCTACAGCTTCGCCTTGGGATTTGTTCTTGATGCCTGACTACAACGCATCGTTGGTTGACTACCTCTTCAACGACTTCGGACCAAAGTGGTTCTTGCAGACTGACGAGAACGGCAACATCTTCGTTCCTGTGAACTACAACCTCGTACAGCCTATGATGTGCTGGTACAACGGTTTGGATCACTACTTGTGCAGCGGTAACTACGAGAAGGGTTATGCAAACTACATCAACCCTAACGATATGTTCGATGTTCAGGGCGTAGGTATTCCGGTTGAGATTTCGGCTGATGGTAACACCGTAACTCTCAAGGCTGTTACTATCAAGCCTGAGAACGAGGAGATTCAGCTCTACCCTACCATGATCTACGACAACCAGGGTCAGCTCGCATTCTACAACCCTTACGTTGTATCGGAGGTTGTATTGACCAAGGGCTGGAACGGTGGCGCAACACCTGCTCCT
Source organism: Alistipes sp. (assembly GCA_045648965.1). GTDB lineage: Bacteria > Bacteroidota > Bacteroidia > Bacteroidales > Rikenellaceae > Alistipes. Next base: position 47,908 of record JAZRPA010000020.1, read on the forward strand.
GCTAAGGCTTCTTCGAGCAAGAAGGTTAATGGCAAGAAGGTGGCTAACGGCCAGTACTTCAAGTCTCCTGCTAAGACTTTCAGCCGCACCGTATTTGCTCCGGCTGAGAAGAAGGCAGATGAGAAGAACGCTATCGTTGTAACCAAGAAGGTTGCTACCAAGGAGGAGATTCGCAAGGGCGCATTTGAGTTGTACACCAAGTACAACCGTACAGCAGCTCTCAAATAATTGTAAAATCATCGCGCAAGGGGCTTCCCCATCGTCGGGGAGCTTCTTGGTGCGGTTTTAAAACAGAATAGTATTATGAAGAAGATTTTAGCTTTATTGTGCCTCGTATTTGCGGTTTCGTTCGCATCGGCACAGCAGCTTCCGGATGTAAAGGTTGAGACTGCACAGGGCAAGGTGGTTTCTATCCGCTCGATTGCTCAGGGCAAGCCAATGATTATCGCATATTGGTCAATCGCTTGCAAGCCATGTATTCAGGAGTTGAACGCTATCAACGACGCTTTGGCAGACTGGCGTTCGGAGGGCGTTGATTTCGTAGTTGTTGCCGTATCGGTTGACGACGCACGTTTGAAGGCTTCGGCTAAGGCTATCGCATCGTCGCGTGGCTGGGAGTTCGTTTGCGTATACGACGAGAACCAGGAGCTCAAGCGCGCAATGAACGTTTCGCTCACTCCGCAGTCGTTTGTAGTTGACGCTCAGGGCAACATTATCTACTCGCACTCGGGTTACACCCCAGGTAGCGAGCAGGGCTTGTTCGACAAGATCGTTGCATTGAAAAAGAAGAAGTAACCGATGAAAAAATTAACACTTTTGGTTGCGGGCCTTCTCGCACTCTCGACTTCTGCATCGGCACAGCAGGTAATTGGCAATGGCCAGGTATCTGGTAGTATCGAGTCAAACTCGATCTACTACACTCCCGACAAGAAGATCGACCGTCCCGAGGATCACTTCGGCTCGAACAACTACCTCAAGGTGGACTACTCGAGTGGTCGCTTCTCGGCAGGTATTCAGATGAATGCCTACCTGCCTGCGTTGGTAGGTTACGAGGAGTTGGCTGACGGCTACAAGTTCTACCTCTCGTCGAAGTATGTGCAGTGGCGCGACAAGAACTTCGAGATTTTGGTTGGTGATATCTTCGACCAGTTCGGTAACGGTTTGGCGTTCCGTTCGTTCGAGGATCGTCAGCTTGGCTTCAACAACTCGTTGGAGGGTGTGCGTGCTGCCTACAACTTCGGTCGCTACGTATCGTTGAAGGGTATGTATGGTCGTCCACGCCTCTACACCGAGTACTCGAAGACTTGGGTGCGCGGAGCCGACTTGTCGATTTCATTGGCCGACATCATGAAGGCTTCGGCTATCACCTTCAACATCGAGGGATCGTATGTAAACCGCTACCAGTCGTTGGATCAGGCACCAAAGAGTTTGCACGATATTAACTTCGATCCGTCGGTAGGTGTATTCAACCCTGAGACAGGCGAAATCGACTACCCTACCTACATCGAATCATACGGCATCTCGCCAAATGTAAACCTCTACTCGGGTCGTGTAAACTTCGGTTGGAATGGTTTAACCGTACGAGGCGAGTATGTGCATAAGAGCAACGACTACTTCCTCGGCGAGACTGATGCTATCGGTAAGACCCAGAAGGGTTGGGCAGCACTCGGAGAGGTTGGCTACAACTACAAGACCTTCAGCGTAATGGCTACATTCCGCGCTTTGGATCACATGGCTACAGCCATCGACCCTTATCAGGCAGGTACCGGCAATTCGATTAACTATATCCCGGCGTTGACTCGTCAATACACCTATATGTTGGCAAACCTCAACCCTTATCAGGTTAAGGCTAACGGTGAGATTGGTGGTCAGATTGACTTGTGCTACTCGTATCGTAGCAAGTCGGACCGCTACCGTTACTGGAACTTCCACGCCAACTTCTCGACCTTCTACAAGTTGAAGGCGAATGGCGAGGGCAAGCGCGATTTGTTGTGGCGCGATATCAACATCGACGTTGAGCGTCAGTGGAACAAGAAATGGAAGTCGGCATTGCTCTACTCTTACCAGGATAACATGGACAACCAGGCGCATATCTTCGTGGGCGATGTAACTCACAAGTTCAACCGCAAGAGTTCGCTCCGTTTCGAGGTGCAGTACCTCCTCTCAGGCGACGACAAGAGCGAGTGGGACGGCTTGCACAGCGAGGGCGACTGGGTTGCAGGACTCGTAGAGTTCAGCTTTGCTCCTAACTGGAGTTTCTATGTACAGGATATGTACAACCTTGGTCAGAGCAAGACTCACTACTACAACGGCGGTTTCAGCTACACCTACAACCGTACTCGCGTACAGCTCAGCTACGGTCGTAACCGCGCAGGCTACATCTGCTCGGGTGGTGTTTGTCGCTACTCGCCTGCCTATACTGGCGTGAACCTTGTATTGACATCGTCGTTCTAAACGAATACTTAACAATAAAAAAGATAAAACAATTATGAAAACACTCAAATTTTTAGCAGCTTTCTGCCTCAGCGCATTGCTTTTCACAGGTTGCGAGCCAGGAAACAACGATGACAACGGTGGCAACGGTGGCAATGGTGGCAATAAGAGCTTGATTCTTGTTGCTGACAAGACTACTATCTACGACAATGGTATCGATGGAGCAACATTCACTCTCTACTACGACGGTTTGATTTTGACCGAGGGTTATGAGATTTACAATGGTGAGGAGTTGATCGAGGGCAACAAGTTTACTTCAACCAAACAGGGCTCATTCGAGATTTGGGCTGCATACGGAACTATTATCTCGAACACCGTAAACATTAACGTTGTTGCTACCCCTCCGGCTGCACCTGAGGCTCCACAGGACAACGCCCCTTCGAAGACTAACTTCAAGCGTCGTGTGTTGCTTACTCAGATCACAGGTACAGGTTGCCAGTACTGCCCATTGATGATCAACGCTGTACACCAGTCGATGACAGGTGCTTATGGCGAAGATGCAATCCTTACTGTTGCACACCTCTGGAACGACAACGACCCTGCATATCTCTACGATGCGCAGACTCTCGACAACTCGCTCGGAGCAAATGGTGCACCATACCTCTTTATGGACTTGAACAGAAACTACGACACCAACTATACCAAGTCGGCTATCGACAAGAATATCCAGGCTCGTCTCGACGAGGTAACTACACGAGGTGGTATCGCAGTAAACTCGAAGTACTATGCTGAGGAGGGTTACATCGTTCTCAACGCAACCGTTAAGGCTGCTCAGACTACCGAGTTCCGCGTAGGTGCTTGGTTGTTGGAGGACGGCATCAAGGCTACTCAGACCAACCCTAACGGCTATACTCCTGTTGATGGCGTTGATTTCAACACTCACGACGACTGCATCCGTTTGGCTGACAGCAAGTACACTTCGAACAACTACACCGGTTACTCGATTGGTACTATTGAGGCAGGTAAGACCGCTTCACGCGAGTTCGCATTCAAGTTGAAGACAAACGGCACAGGTAGCGCTACAAGATGGAACCACGACAACCTCAAGGTTGTAGTATTCATCTCGACTAAGGAGGAGGGTGGCGTTTGGTCTGTAAACAATGTTGTGTCGTGTCCAAAGGACGGCTCGGTAGATTTCGAGTACGAGAACTAAACAACATCTTACACTTTTTTATAAATGGGTTGGAACAATCTTCCAGCCCATTTTTCTTTTCAATTTTGGCAAAATAGTTGCCATTTCGAGAACAATGTGTGAGTTTTTTTGTTATTTTTGCGTAGCAAAACATGTTATTCACCGATATCATATATGGTCCTATCCGTTCGCGCCGTTTGGGTATCTCGCTCGGCGTAAATCTGTTGCCGCTTCACTCGAAGTTGTGCAACTTTGACTGTATATACTGCGAGTGCGGCTGGAACGACGACAATCGTGCCGAAAAACCCCGTTTCAACTCGCGCGAAGATATCCGTGGGGCTCTCCACTCTACCCTTTCGAAGATGAGCGCAGAGGGACAACTTCCCGACGTTATAACCTTTGCCGGCAATGGCGAGCCCACAATTCACCCCGAATTTGAGGACATTATCGACGATACGATTGCTCTGCGCAACGAGTTCGCACCCATGGCGAAGGTATCGGTGTTGAGCAATGCAACACAACTTCATCGTGAGGGCGTGCGCAATGCCCTGCACAAGGTGGATAATGCGATTTTGAAGCTCGACTCGGCATTTACCGAAACGGCGAAGATCATCAACAAGCCGCAAGGCGATTACTCAGTGGAGCGCATCGTGGAGCAGCTTGCAGCCTTTGGCAAAGAGTTTGTTTTGCAGACAATGTTTCTGCGCGGCGAGTACAACGGAGCGTTGGTGGACAATACCACCGAGAGCGAGATTGAGGCTTGGTTGGCAGTAGTGGAGCATCTTCGACCGCGAAGCGTTATGGTCTATTCGATCGACCGCGCCACTCCTTGCGATACGTTGCAGAAGGTCGGACGCGAGGAGCTCGAGAAGATTGCCGAGAGGGTACGCACCCTAGGCATCAAGTGTTCGGCGGTGTAGTAAGAAGCCGACAAGGCACCCATAGAAGATGAAGAAACAGTAAAAACGACTTTTAGATGCACGATTTAATTATAGAGCCATATCTTTTAATTCCTTTTGCGGTAATGTTGCTTTCGATAGCGATATTACCACTCGCCTTTCCACGTTTCTGGGGCAAGGATATAAATAAAATCATCTACGTACTCTTGATTTCGGTACCGACAGCGATTATGTTGTCGCGCGTGGGTCTGGGCGAGGCATTGAAGCACCAAATGCTCAACGACTATGTGCCGTTTATCGTACTTTTGGCGGCATTGTACATAGTTACTGGAGGTATTCATATCCACTACACCACCACACCTCGTCCTATCGTAAACGCAGCGATAATGTTTATCGGCTACGGTTTGGCTTCGCTGGTGGGTACGACCGGAGCGGCGATGTTGCTGATTCGTCCTTTGCTCGAGATTAACCGCGACCGTTCGTATAAGATTCACACCATACTCTTCTTTATCGCAATCGTGGCGAACTGCGGAGGTGTACTCACACCGCTGGGCGATCCGCCGTTGTTCCTGCTCTATCTGCGTGGAGCGGAGTTCTCGTGGTTCCAGACACTCTTCCCTCAGTGGGTATTCGTAGGCTCGATATTGCTTCTTGCCTATGTGGTTATCGACACCTACATTTGGAAGCGCAAGGAGGTTATGGGCGTACGACCACGCTCGAGAGATGAGGAGGACGAGCCGATTAAAATTTCGTTCTCGGGAGCTGTAAACCTATTCTACCTCTCGGCGATATTGCTCTCGGTGGCATTTATCAACCCGAACGAGATTCCTGCAATGGCAAAGGAGGACGCGCCGTGGTATATGCGTTTCTTGCGTGAGATAGTACTCGCAGTCGTAGCTTTGCTCTCTATTATCTCGACCAAGCGACGAGTGCGTAAGGCTAACCACTTCTCGTGGGAGCCTATTTCGGAGGTAGCAATTCTCTTTGTCGGCATCTTCGTTACGATGACTCCGGCACTGCTCTATCTGCAGCAAAATGCAGCATCACTTGGCATTACAGAGCCATATCAGTTCTTCTTTGTATCGGGCGGATTGAGCTCATTCCTCGACAATGCCCCTACGGCTGTGGCGTTCCATACCGTAGCAGAGGCTCTACCTACGGTCGAGGGTACACAACTCGTAGCTGGTGTTTCGGCTAAGCTCCTGACCGCTATTGCGCTCGGCTCAGTATTGTTCGGTGCAATGACCTATATCGGCAATGGACCAAACTTTATGGTTAAGGCTGTGGCCGAGAACGACGGCGTACGTATGCCATCATTCTTCGGCTATATCTTCAAGTTCTCGTTGATTATCCTGCTGCCTACCTATATATTAATGGCGCTGGTGTTCTTTTAGACTAGGCAAATAGGGATAATAGGGGTTATAAGGATTATAGGGGTAATAGGATTTCTATTGCTCCTATTTTTTGCTAACCTCAACCTGAAAAATCAGAGGTGATTGAGGAAATTTTACACCAAACCTTCCTCTATCTAAATTGCATTTTAAGGAGGGAAATACAAGGCGCACAAAAAATCGGGCGCGCAGCATACTAAAGCGTATGTGAGCAACTCGGCTTCTGAAGTTTAACGCAGCTATCGCTGCCTAAAATTACTTTTTTACTCGATTTCCCAGTCATAACCGTCCTTACGATCCTTAACTCTAATGCCGATGGCGATGAGCTTGTCGCGAATTTCGTCGGAGAGAGCCCAATTCTTATCAGCCTTAGCTTGGAGACGCATATCGAGGAGCATGGTTACGAGTGGAGAGACCATATCCTTGCCACCTGTTGCCTCAGCCTTCTCGTTCTCAAGACCAAGAATATCGAAAATCCAACGCTGAACTGTTGCCTCAGCCTTTGCCTTATCCTCAGCGGTAATGGTCTGCTTGCCCTCGGTGAGCTGGTTGAAGATGCGCACGTAGTCGAACATTGTCGAGATTACGATTGGCGAGTTAAGGTCGTCCGCCATAGCCTCGGCGCAACGAGTCTCAATCTCGTCAACGTTGAACGACGAGGTAGCCGATGCCGGAGCCTTGTGGAGCGCCTCGATACCCTTCATAAGACGGTCGAGTCCCTTCTCTGCTGCCTGCAACGCCTCATTCGAGAAGTCGAGAGTCGAACGGTAGTGCGCCTGCAAGATGAAGAAACGCACGGTCATTGGCGAATAGGCCTGCTCCAATGCAGCGTGGTCGCCGTTGAACATCTGCTCGAGGGTGATAAAGTTGTTGTACGACTTACCCATCTTCTTGCCGTTGATGGTAATCATATTGTTGTGTACCCAGTAGCGTGCCGAGTCGTGACCGAGAGCTGCGGTAGACTGCGCAATCTCACACTCGTGGTGTGGGAACATCAAGTCCATACCGCCACCGTGGATATCGAACTTCTCGCCGAGATACTTGGTGCTCATTGCCGAGCACTCCATGTGCCAACCTGGGAAGCCATCACTCCAAGGCGAAGGCCAACGCATAATGTGCTCAGGCGACGCCTTCTTCCACAATGCGAAGTCGAACGAGTGCTTCTTGTCGTCCTGACCGTCGAGCTTGCGGGTATCGGTTACGATATCGTCGAGGTTACGTCCCGAGAGGATACCGTAGCGGTGGTCGTGGTTGTACTTCTCAACATCAAAGTAGATTGAACCATTCGACTCGTAGGCGTAGCCCGCCTCGATAATACGCTTCACGAAGTCAATCTGCTCGATGATATGGCCCGAAGCGTGAGGCTCGATAGATGGGGTCTGCACACCCAATTTCGACATAAAGTGCTTGTAGCGCTCGGTGTAGTAGTGTGCAACCTCCATCGGCTCCAACTGCTCCAAACGAGCCTTCTTTGCAATCTTATCCTCACCCTCGTCAGCGTCGTGCTCGAGGTGGCCTACGTCGGTGATGTTGCGCACATAGCGCACCTTGTAGCCCTCAGCCTTCAAGTAACGGAACAAGAGGTCGAAAGTGATTGCCGGACGAGTGTGTCCGAGGTGTGGGTCGCCATAAACGGTTGGACCGCACACATACATACCCACGCTCGTTGGGTTCAACGGCTTGAACTCCTCCTTGCGGCGAGTGAGGGTGTTGTAGAGATAAAGTTTAACCTGTGTCATATATCTATCTGTTTATATTTTACTTCTTCTTTTGGCTCATCTGCTTAACAATAGCAGTCTTCTCCTCCGCGGTGAATACTTGACTTTCGCCATCAGGTCCAAACGTGCTATAGTAGTTTTCCAGCGCCTTAATCATATCGTTACGTTGGTGATAAATCTCCAAGAAGTAGAGAACTTTCAATTCGTCCAACTTATAGTAGAGAATATTCTCTACCAAGGCAGCTTTTTCGTTGCCGAAGGTCATGTAGTGCTCTATATACTCTACCAAATTATCGAAATATGCCTTAGCCAACTGATCGCCCTTTTCGTACAAGCCGAGCTCATAGTAGCACTCGATAAATGGATAGGTATTGGCCTCAGTGAAACGAAGCTGATTGATTGGCAGCACCTCCAAGCCACGGTCGAGCAACTCCTCGGCACGACGGAGGCTCTCCTTATCGCCTCGCTTGATGTAGGTGCGAGCCACGCGAGCAAATGCCTCTCTTGCACGCGACACCTTGAGGTTGTACTGCGTAAACTCGTCAACGTAGACGCGAGGATCAGCCAAGTTGCCATAACGCATAACGTTCATAAGCTTATCGTAAGCGTAGTCGGCATCGATGCGACCGATATTTCGTACACTCTCGAATGGAGTGAGAATTGGCACAAAACGATACGCATAGCCATCGAACTGCAAGTAGTCATAGAGACCAAACGAATTCAATGTCGACACCTGCGTAAAGTAGATTGGGCGCTTCCAATCGAAGTGTGCAAACATATCGAGCAACATCAAATCCGAACGCGAGAGCGACGAACCCTTAAGTTCGATATAGACAGTATCGACCATCAAATCGCGATCCTTCTCTGCCACAATGCCTGAAGCAATAGCTGCATCTTTATCCACAGGGATAGCGATACGTCTCGCCGGAATATAATCCGACAATCCGCCGTAGCCCATATCGATCTTGGTACATTCGTCGTCGCTACACACGAACTCCATAACCTCCTTAGCCGCAACAACTCGATCAACCTTCGGATAGACAGGGATTACGTCATTAACGTGAGTGTATTTGTGGCTCGGCAACGAGAAAGGTATACCTTCAGCCTCGTTTGCCTTACATTTCATCTCATCTACATACCACGCACCTCCGAGGTAGCTGGCGTTCATAATACGTACATCAGTACGCACTCCGTCAACCTCCTGGTTAAACCACAATGGGAAGGTGTCGTTATCGCCATAATTCACAATAATTGGCGAAACACCCTCCTTCTGGAGAACCGACGAGAGGTAGTTGTAGCCCAAATCGCGAGCCATAGTACGGTGCGAACGGTCGTGATCGTCCCAGTTCTCGGCACAGAGGATACCAGGCACAACCATAGCTACAGCAACAGCTACGATTGCTGCAACCTTGTCGTACTTCTTCAACACCAACGAAAGGAGATCATAGAGTAGGAAGAGTCCCAGACCTATCCATATCGAGAAGGCGTAGAACGAACCCGCATATACGTAGTCACGCTCACGCACCTCGCCCGGCGATGAGTTGAAATATACGACCAGCGCAATACCCATCATCACAAACAACCACATCACAACAACAAAGTTGCGAGGGTCGCGGTTGAGTTGGTAGATCAAACCTATCAAACCGAGCAAGAATGGCAAGAAGAAGTATTTGTTGCGAGCTCTATTCTCGGCCAGTTCGCGCGGAAGGTTATCCTGCGGACCAAGGAAGGCTGAATCGATAGTATCGAAGCCCGAAATCCAGTTACCGTGAGTAATAGTGCTCTCTTCGGCCTGGATATCGTCCTGACGGCCGACAAAGTTCCACAAGAAGTAGCGCCAATACATATGCTGCAACTGATACGAGAAGAAGTAGTGCAAATTCTCCGCAAATGTAGGCACCGTATACTTCTCGCCTTTATAAAAGAGTGTACGACCATAATCGGGTACATCCTCACGCAGTGGGCGTCCATTTTCATCGCGTACAACCTGGCCTTGTTCGTCACGAACAACAGCCTCCTTGGTGCGATATGCTGCCCACTCGGCATACTCTTCCTCGCTCTTTGCATAGTTCCACATTCGAGGGAAGAAGCTCATAAACTCATCAGGGAAAACATAGTCGGTGATAGTAGAGTGCTTCTCATACTTCTTCTTCTCAGGATTGTACGAGTAGATATCCTTCTCGACATAGTCGATTGCAGGTGCTGCATACGACGGACCATAGATGAGTGGGTGGTTTCCATACTGCTCACGATTGAGCATCGAGAGCAATGCAGCAGGGTTGTCCGGATTATTCGAGTTCATCGGCGGATTTACCACTGCACGAATAGTTACAGCCGCATACGACGAGAAGCCGAGCATAATCATCGTAACACACACCGCAATCAAGTTCGCTATGCGGCGTCCCATATAATGTGTCAAGAAGATTGCTCCGCCAAGCAATGCAAAGAGTGCAAAGGCGAAGAATATAATGCCCGAATTCACAGGCAAAGAGAGCTTATTCACGAAGAACACATCGACTAAAGCTCCCAACTTAACGGTATATGGTATGATAATGCCGTTTATAACGAGCAAAATAGCGCAAGCCAAGAGTGTCACCACGCCCAAGCCAAGAAGCGAAACCTTCTTGTATCGGCGGAAGTAGAAGATAAACACCAAGGCCGGAATGGTCAACAAGTTGAGGATATGCACACCGATAGAGAGACCCATCAGGTAGGCGATAAGGATAATCCAGCGTGCAGAGTGAGGCTCGTCGGCCTCCTCTTCCCAGCGCAACATCAACCACACCACCAACGCGGTAAACATCGACGAGAGGGCGTAAACCTCAGCCTCCACAGCCGAGAACCAGAAGGTATCGGTAAATGTGTAGGCCAAAGCACCCACTGCACCTGCGCCGAGTATTGCGATGACATTTGCCACCGAAAGCTGACGTCCATCGCGCGCAAAGAAGCGGCGTGCGATATGAGTAATGGTCCAGAAAAGGAACAAGATACAGAATGCACTCGCCAAAGCATTCATTGCGTTCACCATGTGTGGCACATAGTGTGGCGAAGGTGCAAGCATTGTGGCTATACGCGCCAAGAGCATAAAGAGTGGTGCCCCTGGCGGGTGTCCCACCTCCAGCTTATAAGATGTGGCAACAAACTCACCACAATCCCAAAGCGACGACGATGGCTCAATGGTCAACAAGTAGGTTGTTGCAGCAATAAGAAATACCGCCCAACCGACAATTCTATTCCAAAATTTGAATGTTTTCTGTTCCATAATAATTGCGCGTTTATGCAATAAACGCACAAAGATACAAAAAACTTTTAGTTTTTAATTAAAAATTAAAAATTTCATTATATCCGGCATACAACAGACCAAACAGCATAGAAGATTTCATACAAAAAAAAGAGACTAGCTGACTTGCTAATCTCTCTTTGCTATGGTAGCAAGGATTACTCCTTATTTTGCTCCTGCTCGTTAACCTTCTTGGTGTAGAGGAAACGTCGAATCTTCTTCGTAGCGGTCTTTTCGAACTCCTGCTCCTCCTCGATAACCTCCGAGATCTTCGAGTTGCGATTTACACGCTCGTTCACCCACTTCTTGATATCGTTCATCACCTCCTCCTTATAGAGGGTCAAATCGTGTTTCTTCTTGTGCCAGGTCTCCTTAAGTTCCTCATACTTAGCCTCGATAGCCTCAGTATCGAAGTGCACCAACGCCACCAACTTACCCTCCGACTCGGTAACCACCGACTCCGAGATAAAGACGTGCGAATTGAGTACATTCTCGATATCCTCAGGATAGATATTCTCGCCATTCGGACCAAGAATCATATTCTTGCAGCGACCCTTGATATAGAGCCAGCCGTCCTTGTCGAAGCAGCAGAGGTCTCCCGTACGGAAGAAGCCGTCCTCGGTGAACACCTCGGCAGTAGCCTCCGGATTCTTGTAGTAGCCAACCATCTGCGAAGGGCTCTTAACCAGCAACTCGCCGATGCCGGTCTCCGGATTTACATTCTCCAAGCGATACTCGATACCCTTCAAGATAGGGCCTGTCGAACCGAGTCGCAACATTCCGTCAACTGCACCTGCCAACAACGGAGCTGTCTCGGTCAAACCATATCCGATATCGTAGATAAACTTCGAATCGAGCAAGAACTGCTCCACCTCGCCATCAAGCTTCGAGCCACCGATGCCGAAGAAACGAATGCGACCGCCAAAGGTCTTTGTCAACTTCTTACCTGCGATGCGGTGGAAGTAGCGACGGATAAAGCCTACGCCATACAATGCGCGCAAGAAACCACTCTTGGTAAATACCTTCTTGACCTTGCCGTTGAAGATCTTCTCGATGATAAGCGGCACGGTAAGCATAATCGTAGGTCGCACCTCCTGCAACGCAGGAAGGAGAACAGATACGGTAGGAGCCTTATCGAGATAGACCACATGTGAGCCATGATAGAAGGCCAAAATAAGGCCGATGGTACACTCGTAGGTGTGCGCCATAGGCAAAACCGAGAGGAAGATATCCTCCTCGTGAACGAGGAACAACGGGTCGATAAGCCACATCTGTGATGCGAGGTTGTAGTGCGTAAGCATTACACCTTTTGGCTGCGAAGTGGTACCCGAGGTGTAGATGATTGCTGCCAAATCCTCAGGCTGCGGAATGGTCAATTCACCCTCCTCCTTTACGTTCTGCGAGAGAACCGAGAGATTCTTGGTACGCACGATGATGTTCATCTTTGATGAAACATCTTTCGAAATCTTAGTAAAGAGCTTATCCGACACACACATTGCCTTTGCCTCCGAGTGCTCGACAATGCGATCGAGGTCTGCCGATGTAAAATCAGGCAATACAGGAACTACAGTGTAGCCTCCCGAAGTGATGGCAAAGTAGCAAACACCCCAGTTTGGCATATTACTACTCAAGAGGATAACCTTATCGCCCTTCTTCAATCCTGCCGAGCGGAGCAACTCTTGCACCTCGGCTACCTTCTCGCCCACCTGCTTAAAGGTGTAGCTACCGCCTCTCCACAATGAAAAGGCTATACGCTCCGAAAAATTCTTCACACTATTATGGAGAATCTCGTAAAGTGTTTGCAACTTCATAAAGTAGTTTGTAAATAAGTTTGTACTGCGTGACGTTGGCTCTTGTCGGCCCTAAACATCACATAAATTTTTGCAAAAATAGAATATTTTTCCTAATTCTCACTATATTTGTATGAAAATTACACATTATATGTTACATTTAGAACATATCAAGCAGATTGCCCGAGAGGTCGGATTTGACCTTTGCGGTGTTGCTCAATGTGCAAAGTTTGAGAGCGATAAGCGTTTTCTTGAGGAGTGGATTGAGCAAGGATTCGCCTCCTCACTCGACTATCTAAAAAGGAACATCGACAAACGAAGCGATGCCACCACACTTGTCGAGGGTGCAAAGAGCGTGATTGTCTGCGGTGTAGCCTATAAAAATCGCATCAGCGAGGGGTATCCCGAAGGCCACTGTTCGAAGGTCGCCTCCTACGCCTGCACCACCGACTACCACACCACCATAAAGCAGATGTTATTCGACCTTGGCAAGCGCCTCAAGGAGCTTTCGCCCGACCTCTCCGCTCGCGGTTTCGTGGATAGTGCACCTATCTTCGAGAAGCGTTACGCCGTCGAAGCGGGACTCGGTTGGATTGGTCGTCAATCGCTGCTCGTAACGCCCCAATTTGGCACATTCGTACTGCTTGGCGAAATCGTCATGAACGAAGAGTGCGACCACTACGATAAACCACTCGTTTCTGTGGGTTGCGGCGAGTGCCGACGCTGCGTAGACGCGTGCCCCAATAGTGCTGTAAAAGAGCGACATATAGACACTTCGCGTTGCATCTCGTGTGCCACAATCGAGCGACTTGGCGAGGGCGAAAAAGCACCTCTTCACGGCTGGATTTTCGGCTGCGACGAGTGTCAAACCGTATGTCCTTACAACCGCAAAACACCCCTTGCAACAAACCCACATTTCGCACCTCTTTTTGACCCTGTAGCGATGACCACCGAGGAGTGGCTTTCGCTCTCGGAGGAGGAGTTTTCAGCCAAATTCTCCTCTACCCCACTCGAACGCGCAGGAATAGAGCGGTTGAAGGACAACCTTTCGAATTGGCAATAAAAAAATTTGATAGTTGACAACTATTTTTTTCACTACTCTCTACTAATTACTCACTACTCACTTGGAGCAAAACCGCCTCCTACAACCCTACAGCGACGGTTAAAAATAATTGTTAATAACTTGTAAATAACCTGCCCAAATTTAGTTGCTTTTTTCTTTGGAAAGGCCCTAACTTTGTATCGGAAAAAATCGGAAAAACGCCCTCCCCAAAGGAGGGTATTTCCACCCATATAGGGAAAAACAACTAAATACAATATATATAATGAAGAATAACTCGACTCTTAAAAAAGTCCAGTACGCTGATGCTGTCGCTGCCTCAAAGGAGTACTTTGGAGGTGACGAACTCGCTGCTACAGTGTGGGTTAGCAAGTATGCTTTGAAGGATTCGGCAGGTAATATCTACGAGTCTTCACCTGAGCAGATGCACTACCGTCTGGCTAAGGAGCTCGCGCGTATCGAGAACAAGTACGGTGAGCCTCTCTCGGAGCAGGAGATTTTTGACCTGCTCGACCACTTCCGCTATATCATTCCACAGGGCGGTCCTATGACCGGTATTGGCAACAACTTGCAGGTTGCATCGTTGTCGAACTGCTTTGTGATTGGTCACAAGAATCCTGCTGACTCGTACGGTGGTATCTTCCGTATGGACGAGGAGCAGGTGCAGTTGATGAAGCGTCGCGGTGGCGTAGGTCACGACCTCTCGCACATTCGTCCTTCGGGAAGCCCGGTATTGAACTCGGCTCTCACCTCGACAGGTATCGTTCCATTCATGGAGCGTTACTCGAACTCTACTCGCGAGGTTGCTCAGGACGGTCGTCGTGGAGCGTTGATGCTCTCAATTTCGATTAAGCACCCAGACTCAGAGAAGTTTATCGATGCTAAGCTCGACACCAACAAGGTGACCGGCGCAAACGTATCGGTGAAGATTGACGACGAGTTTATGCGTGCTGCTATCGAGGGTCGCACCTACACTCAGCAGTTCCCAATCAACGCTGACAAGCCAAAGGTTGTGCAGAACATCGACGCATCGAAGCTTTGGAGCAAGATTATCCACAATGCGTGGAAGTCGGCTGAGCCGGGCGTATTGTTCTGGGATACTATCATTCGCGAGAGTGTGCCTGATTGCTACGCTGACGAGGGCTTCGTAACCGTATCGACAAACCCATGTGGTGAGATTCCATTGTGTCCATACGATAGCTGCCGTTTGTTGGCTATCAACCTCTATAGCTACGTTGAGAATCCATTCACCAAGGAGGCTTCGTTCAACTTCGACCTCTTTAAGGAGCACGTACACAAGGCAATGCACTTGATGGACGATATCATCGACCTCGAGTTGGAGAAGATCGACCTCATCATCGACAAGATTGCTTCTGACCCTGAGGACAAGGACGTTCGTCGCGTAGAGCTCGACTTGTGGCACAAAATTAAGGAGATGGCTCTCAAGGGTCGTCGTACAGGTCTCGGCATCACCGCTGAGGGCGATATGTTGGCAGCACTCGGTTTGCGCTACGGTTCGAACAAAGCTCTCGACTTCGCAACTAAGGTACACCAGACCCTCGCAGTAGAGGCATACCGTGAGTCGGTGAATATGGCACGTGTTCGTGGCCCATTCACCGTATTCAACGCAGAGAAGGAGAAGAACAACCCAATGATTAACCGTCTCAAGGAGGCTGATGCATCGCTCTACGAGGCAATGGTTAAGTATGGTCGTCGTAATATCGCAATGCTTACAATCGCACCTACAGGTACTACATCGTTGATGTCGCAGACAACTTCGGGTATCGAGCCTGTATTCCGCCCTGTATATAAGCGTCGTCGTAAGATTAACCCATCGGACCACGACAATAAGGTTATCTCAACATTTACTGACGAGCAGGGACAGGTATTCGAGGAGTACAACGTATATCACCACAAGTTTGTGGATTGGTTGCGCATCAATGGCTACGACATCTCGCGTCTTGACACCATCAGCGACGATGAGTTGGACAAGTGGGTTGCAGCATCGCCATACCACAAGGCGACAGCAAACGACATTGACTGGGTTGCTAAGGTAAAGATGCAGGGTGCTATCCAGAAGTGGGTAGACCACTCGATTTCGGTTACCGTAAACCTCCCGAACAACATCTCGGAGGAGATTGTAGCCGACGTATATCGCACAGCTTGGGAGTCGGGCTGTAAGGGTATCACCGTATACCGCGACGGCTGCCGTGCAGGCGTACTCGTAGACAAGAAGAGCAAAAAGGCCGAGCCTAAGAAGTGCGAGGAGGCAACAGGCGAGAATCGTCGTCCAAAGTCGATTCCAGCAGACGTCATTCGCTTCAAGAACGGCTCGGAGATGTGGATTGCATTCGTGGGTAAGCTCGATGGCCACCCATACGAGATCTTCACCGGTAAGATTGAGGACGATGCAATGTATATCCCACCAAAGATTACTAAGGGTAACATCATCAAGGTTCGTGAGGAGGACGGAACTAAGCGTTACGACTTCCAATATACCGACCGCTACGGCTATACCAACACCATCGGTGGTATCTCGCGTTTGTTCGACGAGAGCTTCTGGAACTATGCAAAGCTTATCTCGGGCGTACTCCGCTACCACATGCCAATCGAGAAGGTTGTTGCGTTGATCGACGGCTTGCACCTCGACGACGAGAACATCAACACTTGGAAGAATGGTGTTAAGCGCGCTTTGAAGCAGTACATCGAGGACGGAACCCGCTCAAAGGGTAAGTGTCCACAGTGCGGCCAGGAGCAGATGGCATACCAGAACGGTTGCCTCACCTGTCTCTCGTGCGGCTACTCGAAGTGCGGTTAGTAGATACCAAATAGTAAAAAGATAGGGCTCGGTTAATCCGAGCCTTATTTTTTGCCATTAGCTATTAGCCATTAGCTTTCTTCTCTATTACCCACCCCCAAAAAGGCTTTTTAAGTAGATGAGAGCAAGGCGCATAAGAAATCCGCTTGCGCAGTTTACTTGAGCGTAAATGAGCAAGCGGATTATCGCAATGCAACGCAGCTATCGCTGCTTAAAAACCTTTTTTAATGTCTTTAATGCGAAGCTGTAATGAAGCCTTTCCGCGATAGTTGTTTTCGATAATCTGGTAACAGATATCAATAGGCTTACCGGCACGCACCCACTCGTAGTGAGTAGGCTGCTGGAAGGCGATAGTTTGCATACGCGCCGACGGCACAGAGCGCTGGGTCAAATCCATACGCAAGTGCTCGGCATCAGCTCCCACCAACTTCGCATCGCCATTATTCACGCACTGCTCCGATGCAAAAATCGGGAGGTTATTACCCGGACCAAACGGCTGGAAGCGATTAAGCTCGCGGAAGAAACCTGGTGTGATATCGCCAAACGAAAGGAGGCTGTCAATCTCAACCTGCGGCACAAGGCTCTTAGGGTCGATATTATCCTCAACATATTGGTTAAAGCGACGCTTAAACTCATCGACATTCTCTGGCTTCATGGTTAAACCTGCGGCGTACATATGACCACCGAAATTCTCCAAAAGGTCCGAGCACGACTCTACGGCCTGGTAGAGGTCAAAGCCTGCAATCGAGCGAGCAGAACCGGTCACAAAACCGTTGCTCTGGGTGAGCACCACAGTTGGGCGGTAGTAGGTCTCGATTAGGCGTGATGCCACGATACCCACAATACCCTTCATCCAGCTTGGGTTGTATATTACGATGCTCTTCTGCGCCTTCAACTGCGGATTATTCTCTACAAAGTCGTGCGCCTCGATTGTTACCGAGCGATCCTCCTTCTTACGATCCTGATTGTAGTTGTCGATACCCTCACCAAGCTCGCGTGCTGCCTCCTCGTCACCCTCGACGAGCAACTTCACAGCTGCATAGCCACCCGATGGCACCGAATCCTCAGGATACTCGTCCATACGCATACGTCCCGCAGCGTTAATACGCGGTCCAATCTTGAAGACGATATCGTCGATGGTGATATTGTGCTCCTCCAAGCCGCAGATGCGGATAATCGAAGAGAGACCCTCCGATGGCTGGGTATTGAGTCGCTTCAAACCATAGTGCGCCAAGATACGATTTTCATCGGTCAAGGCCACAATATCCGAGGCGATACTCAAGGCCAGCAAGTCGAGGAACTGCTCAATCTCGCTGAACGGAATGTTGTGCTTCTGTGAATAGGCTTGCACCAACTTAAAGCCGACGCCGCAACCCGACAACTCATCGAAAGGATAGTTGCAATCGTTGCGCTTCGGGTCGAGAACTGCTACAGCGCGAGGAATTTCCTCCGCTGGGAGATGATGGTCGCAGATAATGAAATCTACCCCTTTTTGTGTTGCATAGTCCACCTTTTCGACAGCCTTAATACCACAATCGAGAGCAATCACAAGCTTTACTCCCTTCTTTGCGGCAATGTCGATACCCCTCTTCGAAATACCGTAACCTTCGGTATAGCGATCCGGGATGTAGAACATCAGATTGTTGTGTCCGATGTGGCGGAGAAATTTATATACGAGCGCAACAGCTGTTGTGCCATCTACGTCGTAGTCGCCATAGACCATAATCTTCTGGTTCTTGGCAACCGCCTCCTCCAATCTCTCGACCGCACGCTCCATATCTTTCATCAGGAACGGATTGTGCAGATCTTCGAGGCGAGGATTGAAAAACTTCTTCGCTTTGTCTACTGTGTCTATGCCTCTTTGTACCAACAGGTTCGCCAATACTGCAGGAATTCTCAAAGATGTAGCAATGTGGTCTACCGTCAATGAGTTGCCCTGGGTCTTGACTACCCACCTTTTCTGAATAGGCATACTCGTTTAAATTTTTATATATTTTTTCGTATTTTATATTCATCTTTAAAATGTTTTTTCGAGGCCAAAGTTCGCAAGCAGCTTTTCGCACAACACCTTGCTCGCCTCCTCGAATGACACCTCGCGGCCACACTCCTTCGTAAGAGAGGTTACTCCCTTATCGACGAAGCCGCACGGATTGATCATCGTAAACCACTTCAAATCGGTCGCTGCATTCAGCGCCAAGCCGTGCATCGTCACAAATCGCGATGCCTTGACACCTATGGCGCACACTTTACGCCAGTTGCGCTGCACCTTCTCGCCGTTTGGAGTCTCCGCCTCATCGCAGAGCCAAACGCCCGTAGCGCCCTCTAATCTTCGACCCTCGATGCCGAACTCGGCAACGGTTTCGATGATACTTTGTTCCAAAATTTCAATGTAGCGACGTAAGCCAATGCCCAACTTCTCCAAATCGAGAATCGGATAGCAAACCACCTGACCCTCGCCGTGGAAAGTGATATCCCCACCTCGGTCAATGTGGTAAAATTCTGCTCCCAGAGCCTTCAAACGCGCCTCGTCGATAAGCATATTGCTCATCTTGCCGCTCTTACCGAGTGTATATACTGCGGGGTGTTCTACAAAGATTATCGTGCCGGCACAATCGCTTCCATCGCCCTGCTTCGCAAGCAGTTCGTTAAAGAGCGTCTGCTGATACTCCCAGCACTCCTTGTAAGGCATACGCCCTACCCATTTACATTCAACACGCATATACAAATCCAAAATTCAGAAATCAAAATTCAGAATGCAGAATTCAAAATTTTGAGTTCCAAACGTTTTTCAATTCAAATCGAGATGTAAGCAACCTATCGTGTTGCCTTGATGGAGGAGAGAGCCTCGTCGGCGAGGTACGAAGAACGTACCAACGGACCACTTGCACAGTGGCGGAAGCCCATATCGAGAGCCAACTGTCGGTATCGTTCGAAAGTGTCGGGGGTGATATATTCCGCAACGGGAACCTGCTCCTCCGAAGGTCGAAGATACTGTCCGAGGGTTACAATCTCGACGCCTGCATCACGCAAATCGCGCAAGGTTTGTACCACCTCCTCTTCGCTCTCGCCAAGTCCTACCATCAATCCGCTTTTGGTCGTCACTCCCCTCTCGCTCATATAACGCAACGTCGCCAACGATGTGCGATACGTCGCCTTAGCGCGAACAACAGGTGTAAGACGCTCCACGGTCTCGATGTTGTGCCCGATAATGTCGGGCTTCGAAGCCATCACCACCTCCAACGAGGCAGCTACTGCATCGAAATCAGGAATAAGGAGCTCAATTGTTGCGTTTGGATTCTTCGCTTTGATAGCCTCTACGGTCTGCGCCCAGTGCGCTGCACCGCCATCAGCCAAATCATCACGAGTAACAGAAGTTACTACAACATGCCTAAGACCCATAAGGTTTACACTCTCTGCCACCTCTTGTGGCTCTACCGGATTTGGAGGCAACGGTTTGCCTGTTTTGGTTGCGCAAAAACGACAACCTCTGGTACAAACATCGCCCAAAATCATGAATGTAGCAGTTCGTTTGCTCCAACATTCAGCCTTATTCGGGCATCGTCCGCTGCTGCAAATCGTATGGAGAGAGTGTTCACGCACTATGCGAGCCACCTCCGCAAAAGTATCACTTTTGTGGAGTCTGATTTTCAGCCAATTAGGCTTTCTCGCTGGTGCATTTTCACCATACAACTTCGGCATTCTTTTTTAAGTTCATTATTCCTATTGGTGCAAACATACAAAAAAAAACTGAAAATTGAAAGCGGAAAGCAGAAAACTTTTATTTTTTTTATGACTTTTAGTCATTGTCCCTTTTATTAGGGAGTTTAGTGAGATTAAAGAATTTAGGGAATTTAGCGATTGTTACATCACGCTAAACTCCCTAATTTCACTATATTCTCTATCGCTCGATTTTACAACCAACCGCCGTTGGTATTAACGCCCTCTTTCGAGATTACGACAAACTTGCGTGTAACCTCGGTTGGATAAGGCTTCTTGTTGTCGCTGAGTGAGCCACCACCAACAAGCATTGTAACAGAGATTGTTGCAACGCCCACCTTGGTAGTCTTAATGCTGATTTTGCCGTCAGCATAGCTGCCAATAGTCAAACCTGCAGTGTCACCTTCTGCCACTACTGCGCGATCACACTCTGCGTCGCCAATGCCTGTTCCAAAGTATGTCGAAAGGTCGATATCAACCTGCTCACCAACCTTCACAACCTGGCAAGGAGTACCCTCAACCTGCAAGAGCAACTTATATGCATCAACATATCCTGCACCGAGCTTGCCCTTATAGGTTGGATAATCGAGTGTCAACTTCGAACCATCGGTAAACTGAAGCGAGATAGTACCCTTGAGGTAAGGAGTCATATCGTTTGTAGCCGAAAGGAGCAACGAACGGAACTCCTTTGCGGTGTAGCGCTTACCCAACTTCTTCGCGTACGACAAACCGAGCGCAGCAACACCCGAGACATGCGGACACGCCTGCGAAGTACCCTGCATCAAGCCGTAGTTTGGCTTATTGCTCTCAGCGAACTTGCTTGGAACAGTCGAGAGAATCTCGCCATTCTTGTAGAGGCTCTCGCCACCCGGAGCCACAATATCAACACCAGGACCGTGGTCGCTAAAATATGCAGGAAGAGCTGACGGACTCATCGCTGCAACAGCGATACAAGGCTCATACGCAGCAGGATAACCTGGACGTGGAGCTGTATCGTTACCAGCAGCGAAGATTAACAAACCTCCGTCGATAGGGCTATCCTCGCCACCTGCATTCTTCACAAAGTAGTCCATAGCTGCCGCCTCCGAAGAGAGTTGCTGCTTATACTCCTTATCGCTTCCTGGACCGAGGTAGTAGCTTGGATAACCCGAAGCCTCGGCAGATGTATATCCCCAACTATTCTGCGAGATAAGTGCGCCATTATCCGCAGCATACTGCATAGCACGCACAAGACCGCTTGTGGTAGCAGAGTCGTTACCCTTGAAAATCTGAATCGACATCAACTTTACGCCGTCGCCCTTACCGCTACCGCCTGCAATACCGCAAACGCCTACGCCATTATTGTTCTCGGCTGCCACGATACCAGCAACGTGAGTACCGTGACCCGTATCGTCTGTATTTGTCCAAGAGATAGTGCCTGTCGATGTAACAAAGTTAAAGCCGTAGATGTCGTCCTTATAGCCATTACCGTCGTCATCAACACCCGATGTACCGTTGAGCTCGGCCTCGTTGATCCAGATGTTATTCTTCAAATCCTCGTGTGTATTCTGCACACCCTCATCGGTAATTGCCACAATAATAGAAGGATCGCCAGCGCATAGTTTCCAAGCTGGAACAGCATTCACGTCAGCACCAGCAACAGCCTTTGTAAGGCCCGAGATAGCAGGAGTTACCAAACCACCGCTACCGAGGTTCTCGATACCCCACTGGTAGATAGCATAAGTGTCGTTGAAAGGATTATTATACGAAGCACGTGTTACGGGTGCCTCCTCCGAGTAGTTTGCAGCTACAACCTTCGGAGCACCTACACGCTTTACGCGGTGTACGTACTGCACGCGCTGCACCTCGCCAACATTTGCCAAGCGGGTTGCTACCTGCTCCATATCGCTCGACTCGTCGAAACGAAGCTCATACCACAAGTGGTATCCGCCCTCATAGACCTTCTCGCGATTCTTCTCGGTAACCACGAAGAGAGGCTCTACCGAATAACCACCAACGCCATCGAGAATTGCATCTACGCCGCTAACGCCTGTGCGAGTAGCACCGCTACGAGTTGCACACTCCGCCAAACGGCTCTCTGCCGAAGGCTCAAATCGAACAATGATTGTTCCGCCAACGCAACCGCCGGCACCATTCAAGATTTTTTCACTCGCAGTATTGCCACCGATAGCAACCTGCTTATCCTCCAAATCTGCTGTACAAGCCGACAACATAGCGGCAACAACAGCTACATATAGAATCTTTTTCATCTTCACTCCTCCTTTTTACAACGGTTTAACATCGCTTACCGAAGCACATCTGGTCTTTACGGTTGCCGAGGCAGGCACCTTCGACTCTTCATATACAGCTACCTCCGAGCTATTTTTAACACTCGTCAAAGTGAGAGTCTTGGCCTCCTTGTCTACAACATAGTTGTAGTCACACAACCACGCTGTGCCGTCATCGTAAACGCCCGAGATAACAGCATTCTCCTCGTCGATGGTGTAGGTACCATTAAACACGGTAAACTCCAACGCATCAGTGCGCTGATAGATCACAAACTTGCCATCTTTTGCAAAATCGATATAGATCTCAGCATCAGCATCGGCACCACAGTACTTTATCAGGTGCCAGCAGTTTACCAATTCGTGAACATTCTCATTTCCGTTACCAGGGGTTTCTGTTCCCGACTCATTTCCGTTACCAGGAGTCTCAGTTCCTGGCTCATCTTCATTGCCATTGCCCCAATTTACCTCAAAGCCTTCGCAAGCGGTCATGCCGCCGAGAAGCGCCAACAAGCAAGTCAGGTGCAACACATAGTTTTTAACCTTTTGTATCATATCTTTCAAAATTTATATGCACATTATCCGCACAAAGATAGGCATTTTCGCATAAACTTCGCCATTTTAGAGGAAAAAACTATTGTTTTTTGGCAAAAAACTTCGTACCTTCGCAGAAAGGATAACTCAAAACGGACAAAATATGATCAAGAAACTAACTCTCTTTGCTGTGGCAGCGCTCGCCATTTTCGGAGCAACTGCACAATCGAAAGATGGTGGCATCGATGCCAAGACATTGGAGAAATTGCGTAGCGGCTACACCGCATCGCCCGAGCAGAAGGCCGTTAAAAATGCCCTCGCATCGAACTCTATCGCCACTCTTGCCATAAATGGCGAGAACCTCGCAATGTGCGACACCCACTTCTCGCACCGCGTCAAAACTCGCGGCATTACCGACCAAAAATCGTCGGGACGCTGCTGGCTCTTTACGGGTTTGAATGTCCTTCGCGCCAAGATGATTGACACCCACAAGCTCTCTTCGATGGAGCTATCGCAGAACTACTGCTCGTTCTACGACCTGCTCGAGAAGTCAAATCTCTTCTTGCAGGCGATTATCGACACTCGCGCCCTGCCACTCGACGACAGAAAGGTAGATTGGCTACTTCGCAACCCTATCGGTGACGGCGGACAATTCACCGGCGTATCGAACCTTGTAATGAAGTATGGCGTAGTGCCTAAGGAGGTTATGCCGGAGACTTTCCAGAGCAACAACACCCGCAATATGCGCAACATCCTCTCGCTCAAATTGCGTGAGTATGCACTCGCTCTCCGCAACGCCAAAAACGACAAGGCTGCTTTAGCCTTGAAGATTGAGCAGCTGACCGAAATTTACCGTATTTTGGTGGAGTGTTTGGGCGTTCCACCAACCGAATTTGAGTGGACACATCGCGACCGCAAAGGCGAGGTCATTTCGACCGAGAAATACACACCTAAGTCATTCTACGACAAGTTTATAGGCGAAGATCTCGAGAAGAACTACATAATGGTGATGAACGACCCTTCTCGCGAGTATGGCAAGGTTTACGAAATTGAGTACGACCGCCACGTTTACGATGGTGAGAATTGGCTCTATATCAACCTCCCGATCGAGCGCATCAAGGAGATGGCTATCGCCTCGATTAAGGATAATACAGCGATGTATTTCTCGTGCGACGTGGGCAAGTTCTTCAACCGCGACAAAGGCACGCTCGACCTTGCAAACTACGACTACGAGTCGCTCTTCCGCACCTCGTTCCCAATGAATAAGAAGGAGCGTATTCAGACCTATGCAAGCGGTTCATCGCACGCGATGACTCTTATCGCCGTAGATCTTGACGAGAGCGGCAAGCCTCGCAAGTGGATGGTGGAGAATAGTTGGGGCAGAAAGTCGGGCTATATGGGCAATCTTATCATGACCGACGAGTGGTTCAACGAGTATATGTTCCGCCTTGTTGTGGAGCGTAAATATGTACCTCAGGATATTCTCGATATGCTCAACCAGAAGCCTATTATGCTTCCTGCCTGGGACCCTATGTTTGCCCCTGAAGAGTAGTTGCCACAACCCACAAAAACCTTGACTATGAAACGATTATCACTTCTTCTGTTTTTGCTTGTCGCACTCTATTTCGACTCGACAGCATGCACCTCGGCCGTGGTTGCTCCACAGCGTTCGAGCGAGGGCGTACCATTGCTTTGGAAGCACCGAGACAACTCCAGATTCATCAACACCCGCATCGAGTATATCGACGACGGAAAGTATGCATATACCGCCGTTGTGCCAAATACAGAAAATTACGCAAAAGGATTGTATGGAGGTGTAAACGAGAAGGGATTGGGTATCATAAGCACAGCCACTTCTAATCTTCCCGAGTCAACACCCGAGGAGTACAAGGCGTGCACGCTTCGTCGAATGCGTGGCGGAGCGATGTGGAACGGATTGCGAGAGTGTGCTACCATCGAGGAGTTCGAGGAGCTACTCAAAACCACCAAGCGCAGTCGCCGTTCGCACTCGAACTTCGGAGTCGGAGATGCTACGGGTGCAGTCGCATACTTCGAGGTCTGGGACGTAGGCTACCGTCGCTACGACGTTAGCGATAGCGGCAACGAGGGCTTCGATGTCAGAGCGAACTTCTCGCACTGCGGCAACCCCGAGAAGAAGGGTTCGAGCAAGCATCGTTACGACCTCATAATGAATGAGATGACAGCCTATAAGGGCAAGTTCACCCCACAAGATTTCATCGGCTACTCGCGCTCGTATAATAGTATTAAGTATGGCAATGTTCTCGACTTGGATAAGAATTACTATTGCAGCAACCACACCGTACCTCGCACCTGGACGGTGGGGGTATTTGTTGTGGTTTGCGACGGCAACAATCCGCGTATGCTCGTTATGAACGGCCACTCGGCACCGAGCCTTGCCGTACCTGTCTATGTCAAAGCAAAGGAGAACATTCCGGAGTGTGTACACGGCGACGCTATGCGACTCCTATCGGACGATTTTCGCGAGAAGGCCTACACCCTGGTAGCCGACAAGAAGCGACTTCTTAATAGAGAGTTAATACGTAGCGTTTTGGAGGTTAAGCAGCCGCAAATCGAGATGCCGAGCGAAATGCCGAGCAACATCAAAGCTTTCAACGCCAAAATCGACAAGGCATTCGCCAAGTATGAAAAGCGCGTCCGCAAAGTGCTGAGCAAATTCTAGAATTCGGCTGTAACACCAAAGGTGGGTACAAGCGTTCCGTTACGCTGTTTTATACGCTTTAGAAGATACCTCTGTTCCTCTGTTGGGGCGGAGGGATTTTCTATTATACCCGTACTCAAAAGTGCATCGGGCAGGGTTATCTCGCTGAATGTCACATTCTCGAGGTCGAGATATAGACCTAGTGTCCATCTTCTAAACTCCCACACCTTATCCACACGAATATCGAGCTGAACAAATGGTTTTAGGCGCCCCTCATTGTAACGCGAATAGTCGAGAGCAGCTCGTCCCGTAGCGTCCCAATATGGCTTTTGCGATGTCTGCTCCTCGTCGTATGGCGTATATGGCGCACCTCCTATAGCACTCAACTTGGCACCAAGGCTCCAACGATGCGGGAAATCGTAAGTACCACTCACATTCGCTATCCAGCGATTATCCCACGCCGAGGGGATATAGGGCGAGTGGCGATTGCTGCGATACTCGCTCCAATAGAGCGTAAAAGCTCCAACAACATTCACCCTATTCGGAATCTGCCAGCGAGCCGACAACTCCGCACCATACGCCCGACCTTGAGCCGTCGAAATCAAAGCCTCGTTACCCGTTACACCGTAGTCATTACCCTTGCAGGTGAGTGGCACATTGTCCGAGAGCGACAAAGGCACCTGCGAGTAGAGCTTATAGAAACCCTCCAATGACACCGCCAAGCTCTCACGCAGGCGATACTCCGCACCCACCGCCGAGGAGAATACTCGCATATAATCCAACGATCTATTGACGAGCTCTCCGCTCTCGCGAAAACCGAGCGCAGTGAGTGGCGGCAGTTCATAATAGAGGCCCGTACTACCACTCACATAGAAACCCTTGCCGAGTGAGTATGATATGGAGGCTCGCGGCGAGAACTGTCGCCACGGCTGAGCCATTTTCGAGGAGTAGGAAGCACCATCAACACGTACACCCATCGAGGCGGTAAGTCGCTCATTCATCGAGCTATAGTCGGCCGAGAAAAATAGTGCATAACTAGCAAAAGTAAGGCGTGTAACGTAGTCGAAATAGGAGCGTTCACCGCTCGATAGAAGCTGCTTCGACGAGGTGAAAAAGTGGCGTAACGACAACTCTGCGCCCTCACGCAATCGCCACCTTCCGAGCAGCGAGCGATTTTCGAAACGAGCTGTCACCTTACCCTCCTTTGAGCGCAATCGAAGACGCAAATTTTCCTCTTTTGACTCGTCGTTATCGATATATTTTTTATTGCGATTAGCCAGATAGCTATACCCCACCGACAAAGCTTGGATATGCTTGCCGCCGAAGTGTCTCATCGAAGCGCCAAGAGTAAAAGTCTCCTGTTCGATTTTGGGTATATAGCTCAGGATATACTCATTCTCCTCGCCTCTCTCATCGAGATTGAGGCGCATATTATCCACTCCCATAAGACCCAAAAATGTTATTTCGTAACGCGCCGACGGGCGAACACGAACTTTCGCCTGTGCATCTATATAATTAGGCAGAAACGGCAACCCGAGTAACTTAAAAAGCAGTTGCAGATAGGATTGACGCACCGAAACAATGTATGTAGCCCGCTCGTCGAAGTGACCACTTCCACTAAAAGCTACCTCCGAAGCTCCGAGCGTCGCCTTGAAGCGTTGCTTGTCGGGGTTTCCATCGCGCAGAGTTATATCCATAACCGAGCTGAGAGCATTACCCCTATCCACAGGAAAGGCTCCCGTGTAGAACTTCACCTGACGGATAAGGTCGGCATTGAGAATGCTGACAGGACCACCCGATGCACCTTGCGTAGCAAAGTGGTTGATATTGGGAATTTCGATGCCGTCAATGTAGAAAACATTCTCCGACGGGCCGCCACCTCTTACAATCAAGTCGTTACGATAGCCGATAGGCGAAAATGCCACACCTGGCAGGGTGCGGACAATGCGCGCCACATCGCGATTTGCGCCAGGACTACGTTCCAGCTCACCGATGCTGATGGTGCGCTGGCTTACTGGACTCTCGATGTCGCGAGCATACCGCGAAGGCGCAACCGTCACCGCCTCGATAGCAACCATTGCCTCCTCCAACTCAATCTCAACTAATGGCGTAAAGGCCGAAATAATATACTCGGGTGTTAGAACTGTCGTATAGCCAACACTCGACGCCTCGAAGCGTGCCACTCCGCCCTGCAAACTATTGATAGTGAAATATCCTAGCGAGTCGGTAGTCGTTCCTTTTAGGTAATTTCCATCGACAACAACCGTCGCTCCGGGGAGGCCCTGACGCGAAGTGGCCGAAATAACTCTGCCTCGGACATCGAAAGCCCCCGCCACAAAAGGCACCACCACAGCCACAAAAAGTAGTGCAATACTTCCAAATTTTGTCATAATTCTGCCCTTTTCGACCAAACAAATCAACAATCGTGCAGTTTCTTGGGCGAAAACTTTTAGTTTTCCGTTTTTTATTTGTACTTTTGCGCGATTGTAACTGAAACTATTTTTGAATTTAATTTGTCGTATGAAATTCAAGGAGTATAAGAATTTAGATTTATCGGCACTCGCCAATGAGGTTTTGGCCGAGTGGGACAAGAAGGATACTTTCGCAAAAAGTATCGAAACACGTGAGGGTGCGCCCGCTTTCATCTTCTTCGAGGGACCGCCTTCGGCAAACGGTATGCCGGGTATTCACCACGTTATGGCGCGTACCATCAAGGACGTATTCTGCCGCTACAAGACTCAGCAGGGCTATCGTGTAAACCGCAAGGCAGGTTGGGATACTCACGGTTTGCCTGTGGAGCTTGGTGTAGAGAAGACTCTCGGCATCACCAAGGAGGATATCGGCAAGAAGATTACCGTCGAGGAGTACAACCGTCGCTGTCGCGAGGACGTGATGAAGTACACCGATGTATGGAGCGACCTTACACATCAGATGGGTTATTGGGTAAATCTCGACGATCCATATATTACATACGACAACAAATATATTGAGACTTTGTGGTATCTCCTCAAGCGACTCTACGATAAGGGTTTGCTCTACAAGGGTTACACCATTCAGCCATATTCGCCGGCAGCAGGTACAGGCCTTTCGACTCACGAGTTGAACCAGCCTGGTTGCTACCGCGACGTTAAGGATACAACTTGTACCGCTCAGTTCCGCATCGTACGCAACGAGAAGAGCGAGCACCTCTTTGAGAGTGCCGAGGGAGAGCTTTTCTTCCTCGCTTGGACCACCACACCGTGGACCTTGCCTTCGAACACCGCACTCTGCGTTGGTCCGTCGATTGAGTACGTTCGCGTAAAGTGTCAGAACCCTTATACCGAGGCTCGCCAGACCATCATTATGGCGAAGGAGCTTGTGGGCTCGTACTTCGGCAAGAAGCAGGAGGGCACATTCGAGGTTGAGGAGCAGACCTTCAAGGGCAAGGAGTTGGAGGGCATCAGCTACGAGCAGCTTATCCCTTGGGTTAAGCCTATGGGCGATGCGTTCCGCGTAATCGTTGGCGACTACGTAACAACTTCGGACGGTACAGGTATCGTACACATCGCACCTACCTTCGGTGCCGATGACGACCGCGTAGCTCGCGCTGCAGGTATCGTACCGCTCTTTATGGTTGATACCGCAGGCAAGAACTGCCCAATGGTTGACCGCTCGGGCCGCTTCTTCCGCTTGGAGGACCTCGATGCCGAATTTACAACTAACTACGTAGACGTTGAGCTCTACAAGGAGTGGGCAGGTCGCTACGTAAAGAATGCCTACGACGCTGCATTGGCCGATAGCGACACTACACTTGATATCGACATCTGCGTAATGCTCAAGGGCGAGAGCAAGGTCTTCAAGATTGAGAAGCACACCCACTCGTACCCACACTGCTGGCGTACCGACAAGCCTGTATTGTACTACCCTCTCGACTCGTGGTTTATCCGCACCACAGCGCTTCGTGAGCGTATGATGGAGTTGAACAACACCATCAAGTGGCAGCCAGAGTACACCGGCTCGGGCCGATTTGGTAAGTGGTTGGAGGGCTTGGTTGACTGGAACCTCTCTCGTTCACGCTTCTGGGGTACTCCACTCCCAATCTGGGCTACCGAGGACCGCACGGAGCTCAAGTGCATCGGCTCGGTTGAGGAGCTTATCGCCGAGATCGAGAAGGCCGTAGCAGCGGGTGTGATGACCGAGAATCCATACAAGAATTTTGTTGTGGGCGATATGTCTAAGGAGAACTACTCGACTGAGAACATCGACCTCCACCGCCCCTATGTTGATAACATCGTCTTGGTA
>JAZRPA010000021.1:0-12920 GCA_045648965.1 Alistipes sp.
GCCCTCGTCATTATCGTGTGTAAGCTCAAGGCGTGTGAACTTTATCCAACCAGAAGTGGACATATCATAACCTGAAACACCTGACATATTCAATGCCATATATGACACATTTGTCCCAAATGAGTCAATGTAATTGGATGCAGGGATACCATCGCTTATATCGATACCATCTGTGTCGCCCACATAATACTTAATATTCTCCTCTAGCGGAATATCTTGCAAGTATATACCTATGTGAAACGATGTGGGTCTTGATTCACCATCCTTGTATGGAATCATAATATTAAGCCTTTCCATTCCAAAGCAAATTAATCCCTCGTTCTCTATAATCCTAAACTCAAGAGTGTCACCATTTACGGGATTCCAATACCATTCTGAATCGTAAGAGATAAAAGTTTTGTCAAGTCCCCACTTAGAACTAGTAACATACATTTCAATAGGATACTTTGTTGGCTCGGGTAAAACACCGATTTCTCGCAACTTCTCGCACGAGGTCATTGTGCTCGCTGCGACTAATACCATAAGGCACAAAATAGATCTTTGCATGGTGTAACTCATTAAATCTTAAATCCTAATCTAAACTGCAAGTGTGGCTCGAAGTAGAAGCGGCCATAATTGCCCGAGTAGTATCCAATGCCTCCACCAATGGTAAACTCGCAGAACCAGTGCTTCGTGAACTCTCGTTTGATACCATAGACAGGTACTAATGAGGTCTTAAAAGGGGTGTTAGGAATCAAGATTGCTCCACTGATTTTTGCTGAGAAGAAATCCTCGTTGTTCAAATAGTATCGGGGCTCTATCGTTAGACGGAAACCATTACTCCATTCATAATTATTTTTGTATGGCGAATATGTTTCGCTACCAGCACCAATGCGACCAATCAACGCCATACCGCTATTCCATACATACTCATAGCTATACTCGAGTCGGTATGGGGTTGATACGGAGAATGAGTGATGTGAGCCTACTTGCTCGTAGCGTGGTTTCACGGTTGATTTGCTCTCTTGAGCCTCAGCGCTATACGCCCCTACGAATAGTGCAACAATAAGGATTACTAAACTCTTTTTCATAATCTGTTTTTTTAGTTTATTTATTGTTAATTTTTTTCTGCCTACAAATTTACCCCCCCCCATGAATTTTCCAAATTTTCCAGGTTAAATTTTGTCAAAAGGGTTTGAATTTTAGCATATTACATATTTATGCGATAATGTTTTTAGTTGTTTTTAACCACATCGGCAGGGTTTTCGGTTGCAGCTTTCCACGAGCGGAGGGTGACAAGGCCGACAGTTACGGCGAGGACTACAGCGAGTGCTACCACATATATCCACCAAGGCGAAGCGATGCGGTTGGCAAACGACTCTAACCAGCGTGAGGTGATATACCACGCCACGGGTGCTGCCACCACGAAGCAGCCGAGCACAATCCACACATAGCGCAGGTTGAGCATACCTATCATCTGGGCGGTTGTTGCACCATAAACCTTGCGAACAGCGATCTCCGAGCGGCGATGCTGCGTCTCGAACATCACGATACCGAATACTCCCATCAGTGCGATAACGATAGCCAGCACAGCGAACATACCGACAAGAATCATTACCTTCTTAGTCTCACGATACTGCCACTCAATCCAGGTATCAAGTGTGTACAACCCTGGTGCTTCGGATGTGGGAGCAAGCTCCTTAGACAGCTCCGCAATATACTTATTAAAGGCAGCGATGTCTGCTCCTGCACGCAGGCGCACATAGAAGTTATTATGCCCGTCATTTGTATTGCGACATACTAATGCGTGGTACTGGTTAGGGTTGCCGACAGAGCCAAACTGGACATCCTTTATTAAACCTACAACCTTGCTATCGTAGACCTCCTCATCAATGCCCCAGCCGATATCTTCCGCCATACTTGCAAAGAGAATAGCCTCACGACGCTCGCCAGATGAAGGGGTGAAATTCTTGCCATCAACGACTTTAAGACCGAAGAAATCAAGGAAGTTGTGGCGCACAAAGTTAACATATAGCGTAGCCTCCTTGCCCTCTTTCTCAATACTTGTAGACTGACCTACGCCAAAGATGTTGAAATATGATGATGTGGCATCTATGACATCGGGGTGTTGCATAACTCGCTCTACGACGGTTTCGGTGTGGTTATAGAGGTCATTGCTTGCAAATTGTACGATATTCTCCTTCTTAAATCCAAGGTCGTACTGTACCATATAGCGATACTGGAGGAAGAATACCGATGTTACGATAATCAGAATCATCGCTACGGTAAACTGAACGCCTACCATCACTGAACGCAATCTACGACCTGTTGCAGACTGAGCAAAGCCTCCCTTAACACCCATTGAGGCATTGAAACGGGTGATGTAAAACGCAGGATATAGCGCAGCAACAAGGGCAAGCAAAATCATTAGTCCTACCATCATCATAATCACAGGGATATTATCTCCAAGAGCCAACGAGCAAGTTACATATTGGGTGATAAAACTCTCTTGAATGGCTATCATCAGATAGAAGGTAAGGGCCATAGAGATAAGCACCAAGCCGATAGCCTCAAACAAGAAGTTCCAGCGCAGTGTGCCCTGACTTGCACCAAACACCTTGCAGATATTAACCGAACGCATACGCACCGGCACAAGGGCAAAGAAGAAGTTTACAAAGTTGATAAAGGCTATGATAACAATTACCAACGCAATGGTCGTAAGGATAATAGGAGCTGAGATTTTGCCGTTCTCGAATGTTGCGCCAAAAGCATCGTGGAAGTTGCCATGGTAGTACATATCGTCAATGCGCACAAGGCGTGTGGCGAGGATATGCACACCATTCTCAATCTCCTCCTTCACATAGGCCTCATCCTCGGGATCTTCGGCAATCCACTCCTCGACCATTCCCAAGAACCACTGAGCGTAGCTATCCTTGAAGTTCTTGATAAAATTCTCGGGGTCGGCATCTTCACGCAGACGAACAAAGGTGCAGTAGTTCCAGTTGTTGTTCTCGGTGGTATATACACCCTCATCTCCCTTGATAATCTTCCAACTGCCGAAGAGCGTATTCTTGGGCATATCCTCATATATAGCAACTATGGTAAGCTCATTAACGGGCTTGCCGTCATTAAACCAATATCCGCCCTCGTGGTATATATGATCACCAATGCCTACGCCCATGAGTTCTGCTACAGACTCCGCCATTATCACTGTATTAGGCTCTTTGAGGCGTGAGAAGTCGCCTGCAATGCACTTAAAACCAGCCATGTCTGGGGTATTTGGTGTGGCTTGTTTTATCTCCTCGGTATACTTATCATAGTCCATGTCATTACGTTTTACCCATATACGGATAGGAAGCTGACTGGGACTGATGGAGAATGCTCCCTCTACCTCAGGAGTTTTGGCAATAGCATCGTATGCCGCCATACCAGGAGAGTTGGTACTCCATTGTATATCATTAGGGTCATTACCAAAGTTTGGTGAAATGATGTATGTGCGGTCAGCATCCTTTATCGCACTGTTGAATGTGAGCGTGTACCACACCTGCGATGCGATGATGTAAAATGCCACAAAGGCGAGGGTCAAACCGAGCACATTAAGTAGCGATGCGACCTTGTAACGACGTAATGTCATTAAAAAATTCTTAAATGCGATTTTCATATTGTTTTAGTTTTATTTGTTTCGTATTGTTATAGTATTTTGCAAAGTTGCTCAAATAGGTGTACAACATTGAGATCATCCTCGCCAAGATATACTCCAATAAACTCCTTTTCGGGATTGATGTAGAGTATCTGTCCATTGACTCCAAATGCGTAGTGGCCACCTTGATACTGAATGGCGAAATATCCATTTCTACTCTGCATAATAGTATGTACATCATCATTATAGTGGTTCTGCAAACTCTCTCTGTCGGGGAAGTATCTGCGTTTCATATATTCAACGGCAGTATAACCGCCTCCCTCACTCTTCCAAGAGTTGATTTTTGAGACATCACGATGCTCGGCGTAGTAATCTTGCATATCTCTCTTACTTGCGAAATCTCGCCTTGACAGGCCCTCATCCTGCGTGCCCCAATACCAAGAGTATGAGTACATATTTGCACTCTTTTTACCTACAATTCGAGGTGAAAGCGAAGTATGAACAAAGGCTGAATCAATAATCTGCGTATTATTCCAATTTCCGTCGTTGATATACAGTCTACCTATCTTTGCCAAGTCGCGCACATTGGTTACAAGCCCTGCATAGCTCTTCGCTACTCGGTGTTTTTTGTCATCAACGCCAATTGATGCACTTTGCTCCATACCTAAAGGTTGCCAAATCTTTGACGATAGATATTCGGCATAGGGTATTCCCGTAGCACGCTCTATCACAACTCCAAGAATTGCTGTTGTAAGCGAGTTGTAGTCGTATCTCTCTCCAGGGTTGTGGCTAAATTTGGCTCGCTCAATAATTCGCATAGTATTACGCCCCATATACAACTTTGCCATCTTTGAAAATGGATTGAAGGAGTAGTTCTCGTCAAAATCGAGTCCTGCCGTCATATCCAAGAGGTGTTTTATCTTCAACTCCTCAAACATAGGATCGGCTTGATTTAACTCTGGCAAGTAGTCTGTAACTCTATCTTCCACACTGCGTATATGCCCCTCGGTGAGTGCCACGCCACACAACATGGCAGTTATAGTTTTGCTAACGGAGAATATTTGCGATTGAGTATTCTTACTCCACTTCCCAAAATAACGCTCATAGAGTATTGTATCTCGATGGATAATTATAAGTGCTGCATTATCTACGGAGGGTGATATTGCTTCGTCTATAGTCATTAGTGCCACCTCGCCCTTGCCAAAGTGTATCCACTCAAATCTTATCGTGTCGAGCACACGCTCCGACTCTGTTAGCTCTACGAAACGGAAAGTGTAGTCGCCTTTTGCGATATTTTCCTGCTCAAAAGCACGATAATCATCTACCGAGGCATCACCATACAGTATCGCTCGTGACACCACACACGATGTTGTAAGCATCGCCACACAAGCAATAGATAATATGTAACGTAGTATTCTCATAATTCTATCTTACTCTATTTTAATCATATCAATCGGGTTGGCATTGGCCGTGCGCCAGGTGCGGATGATAAGTATCACATATACAATGGCAATCACAGCAGCTGCTCCGCTGGCAAAAATCCACCAAGCCAAAGGCTCGCACATAGTTTCGAGCATCTCAAGGTATTTCATTCCGCCCCATACAGCACCGGCTACGCCTGTTACTACTGCTGGAATAACAACCCACGAGATATTAAGACTCAATAGGCTAAGCACCTGCGAAGTTGTGGCACCATTTACCTTGCGAATGGCAATCTCCTTGCGACGGCGTGCCATCTCGTTGCCCAGATAGCCGATTAAACCAATAAGGGAGATAATGAGTGTAGTGAGCGAAACAAGCAATACATTATTACGCATACTATCACGATATACAAAACGTTCCTTGACTCTATCCACATAGGGGGTAAGTTGATACTCCCACTCGGAGTGATAATTTTCGGCGATCACGCTATCCAAAGCTTTGATATTCTCAGGCGTTAGTTCAGTAAGTCGTATGCTCATCTGCAAGGTGAGCGGACGGTTAGGGTCATTGTCGATATATGCTGTACGAAATACCGACAGTGGCTCAACAAAACCTCCAGCTTGTGTAAAGTTGCGGATAACACCGACAACCTCACACCAACCTCCATTTTGCCAATAACTCTTACCTACAGCACTCTCCAACTCCCAACCGTGCTGACGAACAAACTCTTCGTTAACAATGGTCTTATTGAGTGCGTCTTGCTCGTTAAAGTTGCGCCCTGCAACTATCTCTATACCCATAGTCTCGATGTACTCCTCGTCAAAGTACTCAAAGCGGCAAGAGAACAATATCTCTTTCTTCTCATAATCATAGACCGGATTACCAAAGTAGCCCCATATAGGGTACTGCATAGAGTGGCCTACGCTCTCAACAAACGGCAGGCGTTTCAGCTCTTCGACCATTGCCGAGCGTTGAGAGGTGGTTGCTCCAAAGTTCATCGTCACGATGCGGTTATACTCATAGCCAAGATCGGCCTCCAAGATATATTTCGATTGTTGTGATGTGGTAAGTAAAAAGCAGACCACGCCCGTTGTACAAGCCACCTGCACGAAGAGGAGGATGCGTTTCCACCATGTGCGGTTATCGCTACCTCGACGAAAGGCATAACTCATGCTCACTCGTGAGTAAAGTGATGCAGGAATTAAACCTGCCACAAGGAACGATACCACACACACCAAAGTAGGAATCCATATACGCTCCCACGCAAAAAGGTCAACAAGTTGATAGCCGAGTAGCTGATAAATCTCTTGGTGGAGACACGCAATGACAAAGACCGCCAAGACAATGGCTGCTACAATCATAATCAGTGTCTCGGATAGTAGCATACGGAAGATATCCCATCGAGAGGCACCATTGCAACGCAACATAGCAATAGTACGACTGCGATGCGCAAGCGACGAGAGGGTCAAAAGCACATAGTTGAGTGTAGCTACCAGGAGTGCCAACACTGCCAAAATACCATATATGGTTTGAGTCTGTCGAATATTATTGTCCACATAAACAACATCTTCAATTGGCACAAGGAAATAATTTGCTTTCCATAATTCCACCATTTTACTTAATGTGGGATGTCCCTCAATTAGGCGTTGGATTTCTGCCTCAGCCTGAGATTTTGTTGCTCCCTTACGAAGCTTTATAAATGTTGGATAGCTATCATCCCCTTGCCAATTTGCAGTCGTGGGATTGTAGTCACGAAAACTAACTATATCAAAATCATCGAGCGGATTTGTTACGGGAGGTGTGCGGAAAATACCAGAAACAACATACTCCTGCCCCTGAGTTGTAGGCACGATTTTACCCAATGGATCCTCACTCCCGAATAACAATTCTGCAAGACGCTCAGTGATAAATACCTCGTTATTAGCAACTCCCTCTCGTGAGAGAATATGTTTGGGATCACCGCTCAATACACCGAAGTCCAAGACTGTGAAAAAGTCTTCGCTCACCTCAAGCCATCGAGCATCCATATAACTATTCCCAAGTTTAACCTGCATAAGGCGATCGAAATAGTTTGTAGCGGCTTCAATCGAGGGTATATTCTCTGCAAGCGCGTATGCAACAGGCTCCAATTGTGGGCCAGTTATACCAAACTGAGGTGAGTTCTCGAATATCTGATATACACGCTCTCTGTCAGTAAAGAAACGACCATAAGAGAGATTTATGCCGACATACGAACAGATTAGCAGCGAAACAACAAGACCTAACGCAAGCGATACGAGGCGAGTTACGGAGTTGCCTCGATTTTTGAGCAAGTAGCGTAGCGAATAGTTAAAGTTCTTCATATCCTTCATTTTATTTTTTTGTCTTAGTGATGTGGGAGGCGGTCAAGCCAACCCACACCTGAAACGCTTATGGTTAGGTTATTGTTTGTCATTCTGAACGAAGTGAAGAATCTCAAGGTCTACACAGCGGTTGAAGGTCTTACTTGCTGGGAGATCTTTCGCTTAAGCTCAAGATGACATTATTCATTACAAATGACTCTTTACATCAGTCACAATCTTACCGTCGAACAAGCAGATGGTACGGCTCGCATACGAGGCGTCGTGCTGCGAGTGGGTAACCATAATAATCGTTGTGCCCTCCTGGTGGAGCTCTTTGAGCAGGGTCATCACCTCCTGACCATTCTTTGAATCGAGGTTACCCGTAGGCTCATCGGCAAGGATCAGCTTGGGGTTCGATACAAGGGCACGGGCGATAGCCACACGCTGCTGCTGACCACCCGAGAGCTGCTGCGGGAAGTGGCCCGCACGGTGCGAGATGTTCATACGGTCGAGCATCTTCTGTACTCGCTCCTTACGCTCCGAGGGCTTCACGCCCATATAGATAAGTGGCAACTCTACATTTTCGGCTACCGACAACTCGTCGATAAGGTTGAACGACTGGAACACGAAGCCGATATTACCCTTACGGAAGGCGGTGCGCTCCTTCTCTTTGAGTCCGCCAACCTCTTGACCGAGCAGGCTATATGAGCCGCCTGTTGGGTTGTCCAAGAGGCCCAAGATGTTGAGGAGCGTAGATTTACCACAACCCGAAGGTCCCATAATGGCAACAAACTCGCCCTCCTTAACCTCAAACGATACACCGTTCAGAGCAACAGTCTCAATCTCCTCGGTGAAAAAACTTTTCTGCAAATTTTCTACTTTTAACATAGCTGTAAATTTTTTATTTTGTTTGTAAATTGTTTTTCTTATTTTGTCATCCTGAGCCTTGGCGAAGGATCTCAAGGTCTGCACGGCGGTTGTAAGTCTTACTCGCTGAGAGATTCTTCACTTCGTTCAGAATGACATTGTGGTCTATCTCATTATCGACTCGGTTGGGTTCTCCGTTGCAGCCTTAAACGAGCGTAGGGTTACCGTTACGACCGTGATAGCGAGGATAACTCCCACTGCCAAGGCATATACCCACCACGACATCTCTACGCGATAGACATACTGCTGCATCCATTGGTCGATGATGTAGTAGCTTATGGGGATAGCCACTGCCGAGCAGATTGCCACAATGTAGAGGTACTTGCGGTTGAACATTCTCAATATTCCACCCACCGACGCTCCGTGAACTCTGCGGATGCCAATCTCTCGGCGGCGGTACTGCGTCTCGAAGAGCACCAAGCCAAACACGCCGATAATCGAAATCACAATCGAGAGGAACGAGAACAGGGTAACGAGAGTCGAGAGCTTATCCTCACGCTGATAGACCAGCTCCAACTCATTGTCGAAGAATTTTACCTCGACTTTCTCTGGGTCGGCATTGGGTGAAATATCCAACACCGTATCAATAATATGCTTTCTCACTTCAGCAATATCAGCTCCTGCTACGGTGCGTATATAGGCAATTCGTGGCAAATCGAAACCATACTTGCCATAGATTAGAAATGTGAATGGTCTAACATCGTAGTGTGCTGACTGGAAGTTAAAGTCCTTGCAGATACCTACAACCTGTGTTTTTGCTCCATATATATGACCGCTAATCGCAGATTCGGCCGTTAGTTCAAACGCCTTTGCTGCGGCCTGGTTAAATATCAACGCTCCGGTTTCGGTAAGCTCATCAGACGGCATAAAGTCACGTCCCTCGACGATATCAATACCCATTACCTGCAAAAAGTTATGTGAAACAACATGAACTCTAAACTCATGTTCTGAGCCATTCGGCAAAGTGCGAGTCCACGACATCATACTCTGCGTCAGCTGACCACGACTCATTGCAATATCCTTGATTTGAGGATTCTGCTTCAGACGGTCGATGAGTGCATCGCGTTTGGTGTAGTCCAAGACATCAGTCCACGGACCATTCACAGCCTCGTAAGGCAATGTGGCAACCAATAGATTCTCTTTATCGAAGCCCATTTCCTTGGTGAGCATATATTGATGCTGGCGATAGATAAAAAAGGAGCAGATAATCAGCGCAATGGAGATGGTATATTGCACGCCCACAAGCGTATAACGCAAGATGCGACCGGACTTTGATGCCGAGAAATCACCCTTGATAACAAATGCGGGTGAGAACTTTGTGATATACCACGCAGGATAGAGTGAAACAAGGACTCCCAAAAGCAGTGTGCCAACAACCATTGCACCTGCAATCATCCAATTTTCATCAATAGCCACCGAGGTTGAGATATACTCTTTAAGTGGTGTATCGGCAAAGAGCACCACAATAACGGCCGCACCAAACAACGATATGAGAATCAAACCTACCGTTTCAAAGAGGAAATTTAGTCGCAACTTTGCAGTAGGCGCACCAAAGATTTTGTAGTTGTTCACCGCATGGATTCGGCTCGGTATCAACGCAAAGAAGAAGTTTACAAAGTTGATAAACGAGATAACGAGAATAAGCACTGCAATAGCAATCAGCGTATAGGTTGTAGTGCGGCTGCCGTGCATCCACTCCGGCGAGGTATCATCGGCAAAGTAGAGGTCGGCAATCGGGGTTAAACGAGGAGTAATACGTTCCAGTTGTCGCTTGTACTCCTCTTCTGAAAATCCTCGTTTCTCCCAGTCGTTTTTCACATAGTCGAGCATCCGCTGCTCCGCCTCCTCGCGAGAAGCACCCTCACGAAGTAATACATAGTAGGAGTTTCCCCAATTATTCTCTTCATCAGGCGTAGCCTCGGGCATAATCACATAAGCCTCGCTATATGCCATTGTTGAAGGTTGTGGGAAATCCTTGTAAATACCCGAAATGATGCGTTGTGCCTGATTTACAGCACCACGACCATAGTTAATTCTGTCGCCAACCGAGAGATTGCAACGCTTGGCTACACTCTCCGAGATAATCATACCCTGGAAAGCTTTGAACTCCTCGTCGATGCCTCCCGCAATAAACTCAAAGGGGAAGACGGCCAATGCGCTGAGCTCGGTGCCACAAACTCCGATGGTAAAATTCTCAATCGTTGAGTTGCGCTTGATAGAGTATTCGTTTTGATATTGCGAATTACCATAACTGCCTATAATATCAATAGCACCGGAAGTCTCCACTTCAGGGCATACGGCACACATCTCCAATGGGATGCGTCGATTCCAATACCATTCCCAGCGACCCTCTTCTGACCACGATGGGTGTTCC
Organism: Alistipes sp.; assembly: GCA_045648965.1. Lineage (GTDB taxonomy): Bacteria > Bacteroidota > Bacteroidia > Bacteroidales > Rikenellaceae > Alistipes. Next base: position 10,664 of record JAZRPA010000021.1, read on the forward strand.
AAACGATAGATGCGCTCCGAGTTCTTGATGACACGGTTGTACGATAGGTCGAAAGTTACCTGCACGGCGATAAGATATACCGCTGCAAAGGCTACTGCCATACCCACAATGTTCAGCACCGACGATGTGGTGTAACGGCGAAGCAGGGTTAGAAAATTTCTGATATACATAGTTCCTTAAATTTATTATTCCTTTTTGTTGTCATCCTGAGCCTTGGCGAAGGATCTCAAGGTCTGCACGGCGGTTGAAGGTCTTACTCGCTGAGAGATTCTTCACTTCGTTCAGAATGACATACTATATTAAGCTATTACTAATTGCTAATTACTCATTACTAATTAGTTATCTATTAAGTATTAGCACTTCATTCTCTCCGAAGTTATCATACGACGAAGTTATAACTTTTTCGCCAGGTTGCAAGCCCTCGATAACCTCATAATACTGCGGATTCTGGCGTCCGATGCGAATCTCTCGGCGAAAAGCCTTCTCGCCCGTCTCGTCCACAACATATATCCACTTGCCACCCGTTGCCTGATAGAACGAGCCACGAGGTATCAGGATTGCCTCGGCAGCCTCGCCCAACTGCAAGTTGAGGTAGTAGGTCTGACCGCTACGGATATTCTCGGGTGCAGCACCGCTGAAACGGAAGTCCGCCTTGAACTGACCATTGCGCACCTCGGGATATACCTTGCGGAGCTGCATCTCGTACTCGGCACCCTGACGCTCGAATGATGCCACAAGACCCGTCGTTACTCGGTCGATATAGTGCTCATCAACCTGTGCCTGCACCTTGTAGGTCGTAAGGTCGTTCACCTGACCGATATTTGCACCCTGCTGCAACGACTGACCAAGAACGGCATCCAACATGCCCACCTCGCCATCAATCGGAGCCTTCACCTTGAGGTTATCCACACGCTGGCGGATAAGCTCCATATTGCGCTGCATCGAGCGTAGGCTCTCCTCCATCTGTGTTACCTGCGATGAGCGATAGAGCGAGTCCTGACGCTGACGCTCAAGCACTAAATCACGCTTGCGAACGGCGAGTTCATAATCCTCCTTCGAGCGCAAAAAATCCTCACGAGCCAACAATTTGTCGTTGTAGAGGTTTTCGTTTTGCTCAAAGGTACGCTTTAATCTCGACACTTCTAAGTCGAGTTGTAGCTTCTCCTGGCGCAGAGCCAGACGCTCCTGCTCCATCGAAATCATTGTGTTACGCAAGATATTCTGCTTCTCGGCAAGGTCGGCCTCCGACTGCAAAATTTGCATCGAGAGGGAGTTGTTCGACATTTCGAGGATTACATCGCCACGCTTAACCTGCGTACCTTCCTCGGCAACGATGCGCTCCACAACACCCGACTCAAGGGGCGAGAGCTGGACGGTAGTCATCGGCTGCACCGAGCCTGTAAGGCGCACATAGTCGTTAAACTCGCCCTGCTCAACGGTAGCGACATTCAGCAACTGTGCATCAACACGCAAAGTCGATGAGTTATCACGCAACACCAACCAGCCAATAAATACTACAAGTGCCACAACACCCACCCAGATAAGGTTTTTCTTCTGAAAAACAGCTCTTAAGCCCGTTTTCTTCTCTAATTTAATATCCATTTTATTTAAGTTTTAATTATTTTCTTATTTAGTTTGTCATTCTGAGCATTAGCGAAGAATCTCAAGGTCTATGCTTATGGTAAATCTATTACTAACTGCGAGATCCTTCACTCCGTTCAGGATGACATTTATATCGTGCCTCAATTTATCTTATCAGTGGCTCGCCGTTGTAATAGTTGACCATTCGGCTCTTGACAATATATTGCAGGCGGGCACGGAGCTTGTCCGACTTGGCTTGCAGAAGGGTGTTGGCGGCGGTTTGGAGGTCGAGGGCGGAGATTAGTCCATTCTCAAATTTACGTTCTGCACCATCGTAGGCGAGCTGTGCCGCCGAAACCTTCTTCTGTCCCTGCACATACTGCTTGCCGAAGCCCTGCATCTGCTGCCAGGTCTGCGCCACCTCGCTCTCCACAGCACGCTGCACGGCTATCTCATCCAACTGCGCCGAGCGGTAGGCATTGGCTGCTCTGCGCTTCGAGGTGCGGCGATTCAGTCCGTCGAAGAGCGGAATCGACAACGAGAGTTGGATATATCCGCCTCGGTTGTTGCGGAACTGCGTGCCGAAGGGGTCGTAGGCCGCCTTATTGTCGAAGTCGATGTAGTACGAGGTATTATAACCGCCATATAGGTATAGCGACGGAGAGTAAGCACCCTT
>JAZRPA010000022.1:0-34958 GCA_045648965.1 Alistipes sp.
TGCATACGCGTTACGCACCCGTGCGCCGGTCGCCACCAAACAGTGCAAGCACCGTTTTATGCTGCCCCTCGACTTGCATGTGTTAAGCCTGCCGCTAGCGTTCATCCTGAGCCAGGATCAAACTCTCCATTGTAAAAAAAATTATAATGTATTGTTAGAGTCCTGACTACTTCATTTTCCATTAAAGGAAATTGACAGATAAATACTACATTTTCTCTCTTAAATATAACCAGTAATTCAAAGAACCGTTTTCAAAAACCTTCGCGTCATTTTCATCGCCGAAAGTGGTGCAAAGGTAAGGCAAGTTTTTATAACTTCCAAATTTTTGAAGAACTTTTTTGCATTTTTTATGAAAAAACTTTGTTTTTCCTTATTTTTAGACTTTTTCAAGCCCTTTTCATAAGTTTAGAACCGTCATTTCTCTCAAATGCGGTTGCAAAGGTAGCGACTTTTTTCTAATCTGCAAATCTTTTTGAAGATTTTTTTAATATTTTTTAATAATTCTTTTATACCTATATTTATATTATATAGGGAAATTCGCAGATTTTGGGCTGGATTGGAGGGTTTCGAGCTATTTATGCCACAAAAAGGTGAGCAACAAACAGCGCGAGCAATGCCCAATAGGCGATTGTCGAGAGTCCGCCAGGCAAGATATCGAGCACGAAGCACAATAACATTGTCATCGGAACTGCAATAATGGCGCAGACCGAAAGATCGCACGCCGGCATAAAGAATATAGTCATCGTCGAGAGCGCAACAAATATGAAAAAGTAGAGCGCACGACGAACACGCATCAACATAAGAATCTTCACTGGGCGGATAGCTGCATATATCACACCCCAAATAAGTAGCACACCTATCAACGCAACCATAGAGATTGCCACATACGGCACCTGATCGATGGCTGCCATTTGAGAAGTCGCAATACCCGAGCAGAGTTGGCTGCCCACATCAAGGAAGCCTCCGCCGCGATACCACACTACATACGAAGAGACAAAGAGAGGCATCACGTAGCCGACAATCATCAACAACGATTGGCGCAGCGAGAGAGCTAAAGCGAATATGGAGATAGGTATCACTGCTGCCAAAACCACACAAGGTGGATACAACAACGCAGTTATGCCGAGCAAAATTGAGGCAAAAAATACCGAATCGGTCTCTTCGAGATTGTGCAGCGAGCGCAGAAGCAGATAGAGTGCAAACGCGAAGCAGAGCGAAGCTGCAGATGTTGCTATCATATCTGGAGCGACAAAGACACCACAAGCCAACAAACCAAAGACGGGTATCGGCAATGTATTTTGGCTACTACTCAGACCTGCGCGCATCAACATTTTACCTTGAAGGAACGCATTGCCAAAATAGAGGAACACTGCAATAACAACGAGCCACACCTTCTCACGAGCAGGATTATCAGCCAGCTCCATATTGAATGGCGCGAACCAATAACGCAGCACCGTAGCAGTGAGTATTGCTACGAGTAGTATTATAGCCGCAATGGCTGACTTTCGTGATATTGCATTCATTAGCATAGTACAAAGATAGCTTTTTTCTGATAAATTCCGAAAAAAAATATAACTTTGCATTAAAGATTATCGAAATGTTAGAAAATTCTTTTCAAAAGGAGCTTTTGGAGGCGGGTTGCGACGAGGCAGGACGAGGTTGTCTTGCGGGTTCGGTCTTTGCCGCAGCTGTGATTTTACCACCCGACTTCTACCACCCACTACTGAACGATTCGAAGCAGATGAGCGAGAAAAACCGTTACGCTCTACGTGAAATAATCTGCAAAGAGGCTATTGCTTGGGCTGTGCAGGAGGTCTCGGCCGAGCGCATCGACGAGATTAACATTTTACACGCATCGTTTGAAGGTATGTCGCTGGCTGTCCAACAGTTACAGCCACAGCCCGAGTTCCTTGCGATCGACGGAAATCGCTTTTACACAAAGCTAAAATTGCCGTTTCAGTGTGTAGTAAAGGGGGACGGAAAATATGCAAACATCGCCGCAGCTTCAGTCCTCGCAAAGACCTTCCGCGACGACTACATGTTACGCCTTGCCGAGGAGTATCCGATGTATGGCTGGGCGAAAAATAAGGGCTACCCTACTCGTGAACATCGCCTTGCGGTGCGCGAATTTGGACTCTCGCCGTATCATCGCAAAAGTTTCAACCACGAGATTGATCAGCTTGAGCTTTTTTAACAAAACAACACCGATAAGATGAAGAAAATTGCACTACTTTTTGCCATTTTTACCACTCTCGTTATTCCGACAGAGGGTGTCTCTCGCAACCGAAAAATATCGACCGAGATAAATGTTGGAACATACAATGTTTGGGGTAATCGTCAGCGCAACAGCCTGGTTAACAAGGAGAAGAAAGCTCCGCAGGAGCGTCTTTGGGAAAACTCACGCGATATTGTGGCCCAGATGATCATCGATGCCGATTGGGACATCTTTGGCGTGCAGGAGGGTGGAAATCTCGTCCGCGAAGAGTTGCCTCGATTGGTAAAAGAGAAGGGCGGCAACTACGAGTGGTGGTTTCAGCAACCAGACCCATCAATTCCCGAGAGCGAAGACCTGAAAAATCTCGCGAACGGTATGGTATGGCGCAAAGACCGCTTCAAGGTTACCAACAAACGAGTATTTTGGCTCTCGCCTACTCCGGATACTCCAAGCAGAACCTGGCCGGAGGAGAAAGTGCGCCATTGGCGTTTTGTGATGTGTGCTGATGTAAAGGACAAAAAGACGGGGTTGGAATTTATATTTATGGTAACTCATTGCCCTCTGAAACAACCAGTTAACGAGAAGTGCGCAAAACTGATTGTCGAGCGAGAGAAAATGATGAACCCTGAGGATAAAGTGGTGATTTTTGTAGGCGATATGAACTCGCGACCAGAGTCGCCATACTCGCAGATTATTCGTACACACTTTACCGACACACGCGACATCTCGATAACCGAGCCTATTGGAACAGGTACGATGAATGGTGCCGAGGTGCGAACAACCCCTCTGACAAAAACTATCGACTACATCTATATTCGTGGCAACCAACTCCAATACAAGGTAAAGGAGCACAAGGTATATCTTAACCAATACAAGGTGGGCGACAAGCTCCTCTACCCTTCGGACCACTGCCCTGTAGGTGCTAAAATTTTGCTTACAAAACCACGCTAAGAGACAAGCGGAACGGTGGTTTTATCATTAAAATTCTTTTGGTCTGAAAAACGCAGTTTTTTCAGACTTTTTTTTCGATAATTATTCCTATCTTTGCAAAACGTATTGCACAGTCACTCCCTTTCGAGCAGGAGAAAGGAGGTGGCCGAGTATAATTTGTGTATAACCAAACCACTACAAAACACAAACGAAGCCACTTCGATTATGAAGAAAATTCTACCTATAATTTGCGCTATCGCAATGATTGTCACAACGGCTTGCCAGGTTGACAAGACCATCGATAGCACAATTAGCAACGACCCCAACACAATATCAATCTCGCTCGAGCAGACTCGTACATCGTTGGGCTCGAAGGATAACAGCGGCACCTACCCTGTATATTGGAGCGAGGGCGATCGCATTGTGGCAAATGGTGTGCTCTCGGAGGCTGCACAGATCGACAACGAGAACAGAGCTTCGGCAAAGTTCCGAGTAGAGTCGATTAGCTATCCACTCTCGATTGTCTATCCATATTCAACTTCTACAACTGCCAGCAAACATATCGTAGAGTTTCCTGCTGAGCAGACCTACACCAAAAACAGCTTTGCAGACGGCTACGCTCCGATGTGTGGCTACGCTGCTAAGGCGAACAACAAGGTTACACTCTCGCACCTCGCAGCGGTTCTTCGCTTCCCGATAAAGGCCTCGTTCGATGGTGTCGTATTGGAGAAGGTCATCATCACTTCGGCCTCTGGAGCAAAGATCGCCGGAAAGTTTGCGGTTGATTGCACAAACTGCAAACTCACTGCAACACAAGACACAGAGAATAGCGTAACATATTTGCTACCTGCAAATTACAAGCTCTCGACAAGCAAGGCAAGTGTATTCTACATCACCCTGCCGGCCGTAAATGTAGGCAACTGTTCGATTGAGTTTGTGGAGAGTTCGGGAAAGAAGATGGTGGCTACATGGTCGCCGAGCAAACCTCTCGACAAGGGCATAGTACGCGAATTCAAGGAGATTACATACAAGCGCCAGACCGACTGTGTCTTGGAGATGATGCCTATCGAAGAGGACGAACTTACAATCTTCTACAAAAAGGTCTACGGTCACGTTCGCTACTCGGACGGCTCGCCAATCGCTGGCGTAGCGGTAAGTGACGGCTTCCAAGTAACCTCGACCGACAAGAACGGCTACTACGAGTTGAATGGCGTAACACCTGATACTTGGTATATCTATTGCTCGATTCCTGAGGAGGTGAAAGTACCCGTTGATGAGTTCGGTCGCCCTAACTACTTCAAAAAGTATCCTAGCAGCACCGCACAATACGACTTTACATTCGAGAAGTTGGCTGGCGGCAAGGAGAAGGAGTTTGCCCTCCTCGCAATAGCCGACACACAGGTAGGCAACATTGCCAGCTCCGACCGCTACAAGGCGCAGGTTTCGCCTGAGATGAAAAAATTCTCGCAAGAGTTCGGTATGCCTTGCTACGGCGTAGCTCTCGGCGACCTGGTCTATTGTTCGGCAACAAACCCGGCAGAGCACCTCTACTACGAGATGCGTGATGCGTTCCGATTGAGCGGAGTGCCTACATTTGCCGTTATGGGCAACCACGACAACTGCCACTTCTCGACCTCGAAGCCGGTATTTACAAGTGAACGCAATAGCACCTACAACCTCACCATTCAACGAGCTTTCGAGGAGTGCTTCGGCCCTATCAACTTCTCGTTCAACCGTGGCGATGCACACATCGTAGGCATGCGAAATGTTCAATGGAACGACAATATCCACCCAGGCGGAGACCATATTAGCGAGATGTTCACCGATGAGCAGCTCGAGTGGTTGAAGCAGGATTTGGCGCTCGTACCGAAAGATAAAATCCTCTTCTTCTGCGTACATATTCCGATTTACAACCGTACCGGCAAGAATTTGCAGGAGGCGCTCACGCTCCTCGACCAATTCGACGAGGTCTATATTCTCTCGGGACACCTCCACTTCCGCAACTTCTACGACCACAAGACAAACAACACGGGCCACAAGGCGTTCGAGCAGGCTTGGGCAACGGTGCACGGAGTAGGTTGGTCCCACGCTTCAAACCTCTGTTGCGACGGAGCACCGATGGGCTACGGCGTAATCGTGATGAAAGACGGTCAGATTACACAATCTCTCCACAAGGGGTGTACTTACGGTATGAGCGATATGAATTATCAGATTCGTTTGCACCGCGGTGGCGACATTACGGGAGCTGCTATAGAGGGTACAAACAGCAATAACACAAAGGGCTACTACAAGTTCCCATACGACAACAGCGTAATTTTGGCGAATGTATTTAGCTCTGACCCGTGGTATTGGACCGTCGAGGTGTGGAACTACAACGAGAAGACGGGCAAGAAGACAACCAAAATCGGCAACATGACCTCGCTCAACAAGTATGCCGACACGCCTGAGTTCGAGAACTTGATAGGCTCGTTCACATACGAGGATCCGAAGCGACCTAAAGATGGAGCTAATTCGGGTCGAGATTTCTGGACTGCAGGTTTCCTGTGTGGCTATCTCGGCAGACCTGTAAACTCGAACTACCACGAGTGCCATACGATGTGGAAATTCACCCTGCCTGACCCGAGCGCTAAGGTTATGGTCGTGGCAAAAGACCGCTGGGGCAACGAGTTTACCCAGACCGAGTTCCAGGTGGGCACCGAATTCGGCTATGCTCTTTACAACGCAAACAACAACCCTAAGTAATAGATGAAAACTTCACGTTTTATCCTCTCTTTTTTGATTGTGACGCTCGCTTTGGTGGGTTGTCAGACCGAAAATATCACCGATAACGCGGATAGCGACATCGTCGTAGCCAACGGCAAGACCATTTTGAGGGTTACTATGCCCGAGACTCGCGCCTACTTGGGTGAGAAGCAGGGCGACACCTACCCGATATATTGGGAGAATGACGACCAATTGTGCATAAACAACACGCTGTCGAGCGAGATTAACATAAACGCCAACAACCCGTCAACTGCGGAGTTTAAGTTTGACAGCGAGTTAGAGTTACCATACCTCATCTCCTACTGCGACCAAAAGAGCGCTCAATCTTACGGCGGAACCTCCTACACAACATTTTTCGACAACGAGCAGGAGGAGTCGCTCGACGGCTCGTTCCAACCAAAGAGCGCCCCGATGTACGGTATCGTCAAGAGCAAAAACGAGAGTGTAAATTTGCACCACCTTGCAAGCGTATTACGCTTTTCGGTTAAGGCCGACAGCGAGGCTACCACTCTAAAAAGCATAACCATACGCACCAGATCGGGCAATCCGATTGCAGGACTCTATATCATAAACCCGATACTCGCCGAGCTGGGCGGAGTCGATGGAGCAACCCTTTCGGAGGGCACTCTGACGTCGTACGATGCAGCTTTGGGCAGCGCCACAGGGCTGAATTACGACCAAATCATCTACAACTGCAACACCTCGAAGCCGCTTTCGGCAGACAAGAGTCGTTCATTCTTCGTAACCGTTCCTGAGGGTGAGCTCGGCTTGTGCTACGTCGAGTTTAAGACCACCGCAGGCAAGACGATGATGTGCGCGTGGGACGCAAACAACGTCAAGGGCGGCACAGTGAAGGAGTTCTCAACCATTACCTTCAAGGAGGGCGATTTGGAGGATATCATCATGCTCGAAGAGATGGAAAGCGAGGATGCTGGCGATCAGTTGGAGCTCAGCAACATCTTCGGCTACGTAAAGGACAACAGCGGCAACCCTATCGAAGGTGTGGCCGTAAGCGACGGCTTCTCGGTTATCACAACCGACGCCAAGGGCTACTTCGAGATTGAGCCTTCGAGCGATGCATACTACATCTTCATCTCGTTACCTGCCGAGTACGAGGTGCCAATCAACGAGTTTGGTCAGCCGACATTCTACCAGAGATATCCGGGAAAGCAGCAGTACGACTTTACGCTCACACCGCTCGCAGGCGGCAAGGAGAAGAAATTCGCACTCTTCGCAATGGCCGACCCTCAGATTTGGAACAGCCTAAGTATGACTCGTTTTAGGAACGAAGCTGTACCAGGCATTGCAGCTCACACGACTGAGGTAGCTCAAACCATGCCTTGTTATGGTATCACTCTCGGCGACATCGCCTCGACAAACTTCTCAAAGTCGGGAAATTCCGAGGAGTATCGTGAGCCGTTGCGCGACCTCTTCGCAAAGAGCGTAATCGGCATGCCCGTTTTCCAGGTTATGGGCAACCACGACGCCATCTACGCCTACCACGCAGGAGGTGTCGATCCTCAACCCGACCGTTACAACTCAACCTGGCAGATTAAGATGCAGCGCGGTCACGAATCGGTGTTCGGACCTGCAAACTACTCGTTCAACCGTGGCGACGTGCACGTTATCGGCATGCGCAACATCGAGTACTATATGGGTAGCGACAACGAGTACGCCGCACGCCTCGGCTTCCTCCCCGAACAGATTGAATGGCTCCGTCAAGACTTGGCAGTTGTGCCGAAGGATAAGATGATTGTTTTTTGCGCGCACATACCTCTGTTTAGCAAAGAGCTCGATAGCGTAGATAGTGTTATGGCGATTTTGGCGCAGTTCGAGAACGTTCATATTCTGACGGGCCACCAGCACATCAACCAGAACTACGAGCACGACATCACAACTACTAAGGGCACAAAGATTTTCGAGCACAATGTCGGTACGGTTTGCGGTTCGTGGTGGGATGCAAATATATCTATGGATGGTACACCTGTTGGCTATCAGGTCTTCACCTGCGAGGGCAACGACTTCTCAGATTGGTACTATATCGGTTTCACCGAGGGTATGAACAAGCGTGAACACCAGATGCGCCTCTATCGTGGCGACGATATTACGGGCGGAGCGAAGAGTGGCACCGACAGCTACGGCGTGAAGGGCTACTACAAGTTCAACTACGACTCGGATATTCTCTTGGCGAATGTCTATAATGCCGACTCGGCGTGGAAGGTCGAGGTCTTCGAGGATGGCGTCTACTCGGGCGAGATGTCGCTTATCCCAAACAATGTGCGCCCATACCACGACAACAAAGCAAATACAACAACCGAGGGTATCGGCGGAGACGGCTCGTTTGCAGCACCTTACTACTCAACCGTAGCGGATATTAGTAGCGATATGCACTTTGCGGGACTCTACCTCGGCATCTTGGGCAAGAAAGACCGCCAATACAACACCAAGAGCGATTGTTACCATATGTATAAATATAGGTTGAAAAAACCTGATGCACAGATAATGGTCAAGGCTACGGACCGCTTCGGAAATGTCTATACCGAAACAAAGATAACCGACGGTACCGACTACTCGATAACAGGTTTGTAGGATAGTAAGAAAATATCGTGGCGATGGCCGCGATATTTTTTTTAAACGAGAGACGAAAGACGAGAGAATTAAGCTACATAACAGAAAATTGTCAATGATGAGATTATTTTTGTGCAAGGCTAGGTGGCGAAACCGCAGCATACCCAAAACGTTTTTTCTTGTCAGAAGACGCGAGATATGGTGCATCACAAAAGAAAGACCTTTGGGATAGTACAAAACGTACAGCCCGAAGGTCTTTACTTTTAGGGACGTGCCGCAGATTGCGTCTTATCACAAGAAAAAAAGTGGTGTCCGAAGGTTTGGGAATCTTCGGACACCTGATGTTAGGTTAGTTAGGTTAATGAGCAAGTGGGAGAACCCCACGATTTGTATTACAAAGGTACACTCTTTTTTATTATTTGCAAACTTTTTGTGATACTTTTTTATGAAATTTCAACGAAATCGTAAAATATTTAATCAAAAACACTCTAAAAAGTTTAAAATTGTAATTATTTAAATTTTTTAATAAGCAACCGCTAAAAATATTGAAAAATCACGAATCAAACTCTTTTAGATTACAACAAAAATCGCTACCTTTGTGGCAATATTATATATTGCCCAAATATGTCATCGTATCACACTCCCGTTTTGCTCGAAGAGTCGATAGAATTGCTCGACATTAAGAGCAACGGAACATACGCCGATTTAACATTCGGAGGCGGAGGCCACACACGCAGAATTCTTCAAGATTTGGGCGAGGGTGGCGCATTATACTCCTTCGACCAGGATAGAGATACGCTGGCAAATGCCCCCGAGGACGAGCACTTCAACTACGTGGAGAGCAACTTCCGCTTTTTGCGCTCAGCATTGCGCCTGAGAGGTGTAACCGAGGTTGATGGCATATTGGCAGATTTGGGCGTATCGTCGCACCACTTCGACGCCAAAGAGCGCGGTTTCTCGTTCCGTGGCGATGCTCCACTCGACATGCGAATGAACCAACGAGGCGGTCGCACTGCAGCAGACGTTGTGAACAACTACTCGGAAGAGGAGCTCGCATCGATATTCTCGCAGTATGGCGAGTTGGATACTACTTGGAAAATCGCAGCTTGCATCGCACGCGCGCGAGCAAACGAGGAGATTAAAACCACGGCTCAGCTTGTCAAAGCCGTAGCACCTTGCACTCCGAAGAAGGACGAGGCGAAGTTCCTCACAAAGCTCTTCCAGGCGTTGCGAATCGAGGTGAACGGCGAGATGGAGGCGTTGAAGATGGCATTGGAACAGGCGTTGAAGGTTCTGCGCCCGGGCGGACGATTGGTTGTGATATCGTACCACTCGCTGGAGGATCGCCTTGTTAAGAATTTTATGCGTAGTGGCAACTTCGAGGGAAAGGTCGAGAAGGACTTTTTTGGTCGCGCAACCACCCCATTCGAGATTGTAACACGCAAACCTGTAATTCCTTCGAACGAGGAGTTGGAGGCTAACCCACGCTCACGCTCTGCGAAGTTGCGTGCAGCGATAAAGTTGTAAGATTATGGCAAAGTACGACGAAAGCGAATACTTCACTGACTCGCAGGAGGAGATTGCAGAGCGCGAAGCCCAGGAGGCTATGCGTCGCTTGGTGCGTACCGAGATTCGACGCGTACATAGCGGCGAGGCCGACGAGGATATAGCCAACGACATCGCTCGCGAAGAGGAGGAGAAGGCCAACGAGGCGAAGAAAAAGAGAAAGAAGGCTGGCTGGGTGGCAAAAATTGAGAGCCTTGTTACGGGCGACATTTTGCTTGCCGAAGAGGCTTCCAGAGTATATAACTTCCTCATTTTGTTGGGTGTAATTTTCCTTATAAGCATCTTCGCTATATTTGGCACTTTCCAGCAGGAGATTAAGCGTAGCGATGTGCAGGCAGAGGTTGAGCTCTTGAAGGAGGAGGCCGTACGCACCTCGGAGGAGAGAGTAAAATGCTCTTCTCACTCGGCTATTCTCGAGAAGTTGAAGGAGCGCGACATAAAGTTGGAAGACCCAACCGCCACACCTATTGTGTTGAAGTAAATTTGTGTTTATCCGATGGACGAACAGCGATATAAACTCAAGAAAGATATTGCGAGACGCATCAAGGCTCTACACCTGATTTTCATCGGTGTGGTAGCCTACTTCTTGGTGCACGCCATTGTCTTTATCTTCTTGGACAATGATATGAAGCGAGACTTCAACAAGCTACGCAAAGAGTTCTTGTTGGATTCGATGGAGATAACCGCTCAGCGTGGTACGATATACGCACGCAACAACGAGGTGTTGGCAACCTCCATCTCCCGCACCAGAGTACATATCGACTTCGCCTGCGATAGATTCAAAATGATGGGCCTGGAAAAGTATCAGAAGCGAGCTAAAGTTCTCGCTCAGACGTTGGCCGACTGTCTTGGAGACAAGAGCGCAAGCGAATACTACGAGATCCTCATAGAGAACAATCATAAAAGCTTGGAGTATTTCAAAAAACAGAAGACCAAAACAACAAAGAGGTTTATTTTCTTCAAGAAGACCGAGGTTACAGAGATTGATACAGCACGAGTACGAAAGGGGGCCTTGCGCTACGAGCAGATATTCCGAGATTTGGACGCAAATGAGTGGGCGATTATCAAGAATGACTCTCTTTTGCGCTTTGGCTCGACCTATCGCTCAAAAAGTTACGAGTCTCGCATCTATCCACAGGGCGACCTTGCAAGGCGTACCATAGGTCGTAGGGAGGAGCACCGCACCTATGGTGTAGAGTTTGCCTACCGCGACTCTTTGGCTGGACGCAATGGTCTGCAGCGCGTACAACGAATTACAAACAAATTGAAGGTCAGAGTTGCAGACTCGATAAACATCGAGGCTCGCGACGGCTACGATATTATAACTACACTCGATGTCGATATTCAGGATGTGACTCACACCGCACTGAGCAAACAGCTGTTGAAGGAGAATGCTATTTGGGGTACAACCGTAGTTATGGAGTGTGCTACGGGCGATATCTTGGCTATGGCCAACCTCAAAAACAATGGTACAAAGTGCGTCGAGGTGCAGAACTATGCCATAGGCGTCCCCGTGAACCCAGGCTCGACCTTCAAGCTCGTGTCGGCAATGGCCCTGCTCGAGTATGGAGTGCCTACTTCGCAGACATACCACACTGGACTTGGTCGGGAGACGGCGATTGGTGTCAACACCGATGCGACTGTCGTGGACTCTCACCCAATTGGCGAGAGCAGCGGTGGTTATATCGATATGCGCACCGCATTTGCCGAGTCATCAAACGTCTATTTCACGAACGCTGTTTACGAAAGGTTCAAGAATAATCCTGTCGAGTTCTCGAACTTCTGCAACAAGCTTCATATGGGCGAGAAAGTTGGCTTGGAGGAGTTCGGTGCGACATATAAGCCGATAGATTCCTTGAACCGCAAGCACCAATCGCGCTACAACGCCCTTGTTAATATGGCCTATGGTTATGCTGTAGAGGTAACTCCTCTGCACACGCTTGCGCTATACAACGCCGTAGCGAATAATGGTCGAATGGTTGCTCCGCGACTTATACTTCGCACCGAGCACAATGGTAAGGTTGTAAGCGAATCGCAAGTTCGAGTTATTGATGAGCAGATCTGCTCACCATCAACAATCAACACCCTGCGTTCGTTTATGGCCGAGACCTCGAGAACGGGAACTGCCAAGGCCTACTTCGGTGAGAAGGTTTGCCAATTCAGCAGCGGTTCGAAGACCGGAACAGCACAGGTAGAGTCGGTGATAAACGACGTTAAATACAAGCGTGATGACGGCTACTATTACGGCTCAATGGTAACATATTTTCCAGCCGACAACCCACGCTACACCATCATCACTGCAATTTTCACTAAGAAACAGAGTGGCAAACAGTACTATGGAGCCGGCCTTACGGGTCCTGTGCAAAAGCACGTGGCTACATACCTTTACAACCGCAATCACAACTACGCTCAGGAGGTAACTTCGGCGAAGTACACTGCAACGGATATTAAGGGTGGCAACATCAAAAACATAGAGACCGTAGCCAATGCTCACGGCATCGCACTATCGACGTGCGTGAGAGAGGGTTGGGGCGCAAATAGCATTTCGAACAATGGCAAAAGCATTACGGTTTCGCCACTCGATTTAAATAGCGGAGTCGTACCGAATGTTATAGGTATGGGACTCAGCGACGCACTCTTTATACTCGAAAAGTGCGGTTTGGACGTTACGGTAGAGGGCCACGGCAAAGTTGTTTCGCAGAGCCTCGAGCCAATGAGCGCCATTACAGATAGAAGAAAACGAATAACAATTAAACTTAAATGATACTGAACGAATTGCTTAAGGGTGTTACGTACACCGAGTTGAAGGGTTGTGCCGAGGTCGATATTTCGGGACTCACTTACGATTCGCGAACAGCAAATAAGGATTTTTGCTTCTTCGCCGTATCGGGAACAGTGGTTGATGGTCACAACTACATTACAAAAGCAGTTGAGGGCGGTGCAACAGCTGTTGTTTGCGAGCGTATCCCCGAGGAGGTTGCAACATTGGATTGCACCTTCGTAGTTGTGGAGGATTCTAACCTCGCAATGGGCACTATCGCCTCGAACTTCTACGGAAATCCTTCGCACGAGTTGAAGGTTGTGGGTGTTACGGGCACAAACGGCAAGACGACCATTGCAACTCTGCTCTACGACCTTGTGCAGTCGATGGGCTACAAGGCGGGACTCATCTCGACCGTAGTCTACAAGGTTGGAGCCAAGGAGATTGTTTCGACCCACACTACCCCCGATGCTATTCGTCTCAACGCAATGATGCGCGAGATGGTTGACGAGGGTTGCGACTACTGTTTTATGGAGTGCTCGTCGCACGCCATAGTGCAGCAGCGCATACACGGTATTCACTTCGTGGGAGCGCTCTTTACGAACATCACCCACGAGCACCTCGACTACCACAAGACCTTTGCCGAGTATATTCGTGCCAAGAAGTCGTTCTTCGACTCGCTTCCAAAGTCAGCCTTTGCATTGGTGAATGCCGACGATAGAAATGGCGAGGTGATGCTGCAGAACACGAAGGCTTCACGCCACACACTCTCGTTGCAGCGAATGGCCGACTTCCGCGCCAAGGTTATCGAGATGGTGGTTGAGGGCATGGAGCTTCGCATCGACGACAAGGAGGTGTGGGTGCAGTTCCTCGGACGTTTCAACGCCTATAACCTGCTCACTGTTTATGGAGCAGCTCTCTTGCTCGGCTTCGACAAGGAGGAGGTTTTGGCACATTTGAGCATGTTGCGCCCGGTAAGTGGTCGCTTCGAAACTGTTGTTGCCAAGGACGGCACTACGGCTATTGTCGATTTTGCCCACACGCCAGATGCGCTCGAGAATATCATTCGCACTGTCGACGAGTTGCGCCAAGGTGGCCAACGACTTATCGTCGTTTGCGGTTGTGGTGGCGACCGCGACAAGACAAAGCGTCCTGTAATGGGAGAGATGGCTTCGCGAATGGCCGATATCGCAATTTTCACCTCAGACAACCCTCGCACCGAGGATCCAGAGGAGATTTTGCGCGAAATGGAGGCGGGAGTCGAAAGTGGCAATCGCTACTTAAAGATTACCGACCGCCATGAGGCTATCAAGACTGCCGTAATGTTGGCTGAGCCGGGAGATATTATCCTTTTGGCAGGTAAAGGCCACGAGGATTACCAAATCATCGGCACCGAGAAGCTCCCTTTCAACGACAAGACAATCGTAAAGGAGTATTTCGAGAAGTTTAACAGATAAGCCAGCTCGAACTTAATTTTGAATTTTGCATTTTGAATTTTTAATTTCAAACTATGTTATACCATTTATTCGACTATTTAACAAGCAATTTCGACATTCCCGGTTCGGGAGTAATGCGCTACTTGAGTTTCCGCTCGATAGCTGCAGTAGTAGCAGCACTGCTTATCGTAATCTTCTTCGGTAAGAGCATTATCAAGACTTTGCAGCGTCACCAGATTGGCGAGAGCATTCGTGACCTCGGCTTGCAGGGTCAGTTGGAGAAGAAGGGCACCCCAACAATGGGTGGAATCATCATTCTCTTGGCAATTATCGTTCCGGTGTTGCTCTTCGCCCGTTTGGACAACATCTACACCATTCTTATGATTGTGGGTACAATCTGGTGTGGCATTCTTGGCTTCCTCGACGACTACATCAAGGTGTTCCGCCACAACAAAGATGGTTTGAAGGGTAAGTTCAAGATTGTAGGACAAGTTGGCTTGGGCGTAATCGTAGGTACTGTTATGTGCTTCTCGGAGGACGTCGTTGTACGCGAGCAGCTCACCGCACAACCTGCACCTATCGTCAAGGAGATTGCTCATGCCGAGGGTTGCGACTCTACGGCTGTTGCTGTTCCGGTTGTTTCGACCGAGGTTCAGCAGTACAACAAGGACGTCAAGGCTACAAAAACCACCATTCCGTTCATCAAGGGTAACGAGTTCGATTACAGTATGTTGGTTGGCGGCAATAAAACCTTGTCGTGGATACTCTACGTGCTGGTTGCAATCTTTATCATCACGGCTGTTTCCAACGGAGCAAACCTCACAGATGGTCTGGACGGTCTATTGACGGGTGTATCGATACCTATTGTTGGTGTATTGGTGATATTGGCATACGTATCGGGTAACTTTATCTATGCCGACTACCTCAACATCATGTATATCCCGAACAGTGGAGAGTTGGTAGTCTTTGGTGCAGCAATGTTCGGTGCGCTGGTTGGATTCTTGTGGTACAACTCATTCCCTGCACAGATATTTATGGGCGACACGGGTTCACTCTCTATCGGAGGTATTATCGCGGTGTTTGCGCTCTGTATCCGCAAGGAGTTGCTCTTGCCTCTCCTCTGTGGTGTATTCCTCGCAGAGGCTCTCTCTGTAATGATGCAGGTGGCTTACTACAAATATACAAAGCGTAAGTATGGCGAGGGTCGTCGCATCTTGAAGATGTCGCCACTCCACCACCACTACCAGAAGGCGGGCATCTTCGAGACAAAGATTATGATGCGCTTCACAATCATCTCGTTTATCCTCGCTGCACTCACTATCGTAACTCTTAAAATTCGATAACAATGGCAAAGTTTATAGCAGTTCTCGGAGGAGGTATCAGCGGCTACGGCTCGGCAATTCTTGCTAAGAAGCAGGGCTTCGAGGTGTTACTCTCAGATATGGGCAAAATATCGCCACTCTATCGCTCGCGTCTCGAGGAGTGGGGCGTTGAGTACGAGGAGGGTGGCCACTCGGTAGAGCGTATCTTGACCGCTTCGGAGGTTATTAAGTCGCCTGGTATTCCCGACACTGCACCTATGGTGAAGGCTCTCATCGAGAAGGGCGTACCCGTGATATCGGAAATGGAGTTTGCCTGCCGCTATATGGGCAAGGCGCGCACAATCTGCATCACCGGCAGCAACGGTAAGACTACCACCACGTCGCTCATCTACAAAATCATGAAGGATAGCGGCGCAAACGTGGCTCTCGGTGGCAATATCGGCGAGTCGTTTGCCTACTCGGTAGCGACTGCCGAGTACGACTGGTACGTTTTGGAGTTGAGCTCGTTCCAGCTCGACGGAATGTTCAAGTTCAAGGCCGATGTCGGTGTGTTGATGAATATTACACCCGACCATCTCGACCGCTACGATTACTCGTTCGAGAAGTATGCCGAGTCGAAGATGCGCATAACTCAAAATCAGAACTCGCGCGATTACTTTGTCTACTCGGCCGACGATGAGATGATCCTAAAGCAGCTCGAGAAGCACGATATCAAGGCTCGCGAGTTGCCATTTATGGTAAATGCAGCAATCGCCAGCGGAGCGGGTGATGCCTACCCTACTGAGGAGAACTCATTTACTGCAACCGTAGGTAAGAAGTCGCTTACAGTAGATATTTCGCGCCTTAAAATTAAGGGCAAGCATAACACTTACAACGCTATGGCGGCTACATTGGCAACCTTAGCGGCAGGTGTCGAGCCTGAGCAGGTCGAGAAGTCTCTCTACGACTTCAACGCCATCGAGCACCGCCTCGAGCCTGTAGGCGAGAAGGAGGGTATCGAGTATATCAACGACTCGAAGGCTACCAACGTCGACTCGGCGTGGTATGCGCTCGAGAGTATGACACGTCCAACCGTATGGATTGTTGGCGGAACAGATAAGGGTAGCAGCTATGCTCCACTCTTCGACCTTGCACAGAAGAAGGTTCACACCCTCGTATGCATGGGCCTCGACAATAAGCGTCTCGAGGAGTCATTCGCGGGCGTTGTGCCTAACATCATCTCGTGCCACTCATTCGAGGAGGCTATGCAGGCGGTTGTAGGTGCGGCACGCAAGGGCGACACCGTATTGCTCTCGCCGGCATGCGCAAGCTTCGACCTCTTCAAAAATTACGAGCACCGAGGCGAAATGTTCAAGACTTGGATTAGAGAAAACGTCCTCAACAAATAGTCTATTATGAAGCAGAAGGATCTCGCAAACGTAGAGTCACAAGAGACACAGCAGAGTGTGCCTTCGATCCTCTCCAAGCACAGATTGTTGCCTGGAGACAGGGTGTTGTGGATTATTGTTACGATACTTTTTGCAATATCGTTGGTAGCTGTATATACAGCCGCCTCGCAGCTTGGACTACGCGAGGGTACCTTAGATAGGGAGTTGCAGCGTCACACCATAACAATATGTGCATCGCTTGTCATTCTCTTTGGCTGCTATATGCTGGGAGCAAAGCTTTTGCGCAAGACCTCTTTCTTGGCGTTTGCCTCTGCTTTGATAATGACATTTCTTACATATATTATCGGCGAGAAAACCAATGATGCAGCCCGTTGGCTCAATCTCGGTTTCTTCAAATTCCAGCCGTCAGAGTTGCTGAAAATCGGAACTATCATGTTCCTTGCAGCTCAGCTCTCGGCTCGACATCACCGCATAAACACCATTCGCCTTTTGCCTACGACATTCGATGTTCGTAAGTGGAATACACCGAAGGAGCTCGATATTATAAAGAACGATATTCTGCCAATTGTGACACCTATCGCTCTTGCGTGCTCGACAATTCTTCCGGCTCACACCTCATCGGCAGTACACCTCTTCTTTGTATCGATGGTGCTACTCTTCATCGCCGGAATACGCTTCAAGGAGATTATGAAATTCCTTGCCGTATCTATCGTTGTCGGTACAGCGTTGCTCTTCCTCATCGGTCGTGGCAACGTGGTGATAAACCGTGTCAAGAATTGGATTGGAATCGAGAGTGTCGAGAAGCAAAACGAAGCCGGAAAGAAGAAGGGAAAAGAGAACGAAGCATCAAAAGATACCTACTACTCCAAGATGGCTATTCAGAATGGAGGCGTCTTTGGAGTGGGTGCCGGTCGCAGTATGATGCGTGCGAAGCTTACACACCCCGAGAGTGACTACCTCTTCGCCGTAGTTGTCGAGGAGTTTGGTTTCCTACTCTCATTCGTTATCGTACTGCTCTATTTGTGGATTTTCTTCCGCTCGTTGCGCATCTTCGAACAATGCGAGTGGCTCTATGCCGGATTGCTCGCTGTAGGTCTCGCCTTCCTCATTACGAGCCAAGGCTTCCTACATATCGGCGTAGCCTTGGGTGCGCTGCCCGAGACGGGTCAGAACCTACCATTCATAACCCACGGTCGTACCGGTATGTTCTGTGCATCGATTGCTATAGGAGTAATTTTAAGTATCAGCCGTCAGGTGGAGCAAGGTACGCTCATACCGCCGTCGGAGAAGGGCAATAAGCATATTTAGTTATGGAGGTAAGACTCGATAAATATCTGTGGGCTGTACGCATCTTCAAGACTCGAAGCGATGCGGCAGATGCTGTGCGCAATAACCGCGTACTCGTAAACGACGCCTATGCAAAACCTTCGCGCGAGGTGAAGGTGGGCGACAAGATCAGCGTTAAGCGTACGCTTGTAACCTACACCTATTTGGTAAAGGATCTTATCATCAACCGACAACCCGCAGCCAAGGTGCCCGACTACTGCATCGACACCACGCCACAGAGCGAGCTCGACAAGCTGAATAAACCTCGCGAGACTATCTTCGTATTCCGCGAGCGAGGTACCGGCCGACCAACAAAGAAGGAGCGCCGCGAGATAGATGCTCTGATGGATAGCTTCTACTACGACGATGACGAGGAGTAGATTCCTCTATTGATAACAAAAGAGCCCTCTTGAAAGAGGGCTCTTATATTTCCTATGGGAAATTCGCTTAGTGTATCACATTGCGCTTGGTCTGCGCATCGAATGCAAAAGCAATAAATACCATTATCGAGAAGGACAACAACGACGAACCTCCATACGATATAAATGGCAACGGAATACCCATAACCGGCATCAGGCCTATGGTCATACCCACGTTGATAAGGGTGTGAAAGAGCAAAATCGAGGCCACGATATAGCAATAGACTCGACCGAACGTCTCGCGTTGCCTATCGCCCATACGCATCAACCTAAATATAAAGGTAAACA
Source organism: Alistipes sp. (assembly GCA_045648965.1). Lineage (GTDB taxonomy): Bacteria > Bacteroidota > Bacteroidia > Bacteroidales > Rikenellaceae > Alistipes. Next base: position 18,983 of record JAZRPA010000022.1, read on the forward strand.
TCAGGACCAACACCACAATCGTACCCAAGAAGCCAAACTCCTCGCCAATGACGCAAAAGATAAAGTCGGTGTGTTTCTCCGGCACACGGTCATAGCGGATATTCGGGCCCTGCAGATAGCCTTTGCCAAAAAATCCTCCCGAGCCGATAGCAATCTTCGACTGGCGCACATTGTAGTTGAGCGATGCATCATCGGTCTTGCCGAGGAAGCTCAAAATACGATCCTGCTGGTGTGGCTTCAAGATGTTAAAGAGCGCATTCGACGTAGGCGTAATAGCGATAGAGGCCACAAAGAGACCCACCATAAGGAAGATATTACGCAAGTTCTGTCGATAGGCATAGAAGCAAACGCCCACCATCGATAAGAGTGTCATCGTAAGCAGAATAGCGTAGTAGTCCACCGAAAATGATGGTATCGCATTGATGAGAAGATACAACAACGTACAACCACCAAAGAGTGCTGCAAGATAGATTGTGCCATCTTTCCAGTTGTTATTTGCTAGACACTCCGAGAGTGTAAACACCAATATCAGCGCTACGAGCAGCGCCATAGGTGCATAGACAAACGACATAAGGAAGAGAGCCGCTATAAATATAATAGGTATACAGATCCACTTATTCAAGCCCTCGCGATAGAGCATAAGGATAAACGAGCAGAGCACCAATCCCGAACCAGTATCGTTCTGCAGATATGTTATAGCGATAGGTACAACCAACAAAGCAGCCACCTGCATAAGACTTCTCACCGAAGATATCGAGAAGTGATACTCACTCATGAGTCGAGCCGTAGCCAAGGCGATAGCGATTTTGGCAATCTCCATCGTCTGCAAGCGTATAGGTCCAAACTCGAACCACGCCGTCGCACCATTCACCTTACGACCAAATATGAGTGTGGCAATGAGTGCCAAAATCGCTATGCCATATAGGTAGTAGGCGATTTTGTGCCAGATGCTATGTTCGAGGAGTATGATTACAACTCCCACGATCAACGACACACCCAAGAAGGTAACCTGCTTGATATAGTTGTGTGAGAAAGAGAAGAAGTTCTCGGCCCCTTCGACCCACGAAGCGGAGAATACGGCCAAAACTCCTATCAGCACAAGTGCCAGATATGAGGAGAGTGCGACTCTATCAACACCCGCAAATACCGATGACGATCTGCTACTCTGTCCGTAATCCATTATTTCTTCTTCTTTTTATACATTGGATAATCAATCTTCGTATTCTTCACATACGACAATAGATCGCGACGAGCAATTTTACCGGTCAGATACTTCTCCTCGATAAGCGAAGCGATAGGCACCGCCATAGATGAACCGAAGCCCGCATGCTCAACATATACCGCAATTGCAATTTTAGGATTTCGACGTGGAGCAAACGAGATAAATGTTGAGTGGTCGGCACCCTTAGGATTCTGAGCCGTACCTGTCTTACCACACACATCGTATCCCTCCAACATCGCACCCTTACAAGTACCGTCCTTGTTCACACCACGCCACATACCACTCACGATATGCTCGAAGTGTCGAGGCGAAACCTTCGTATATTGCTTTTGGTAGAAGCGTCTATCCAACGAGTCCTGACCCTCAATCTCGCGTACGATATGAGGTATGTAGTAGTAGCCACGGTTTGCTACAATCGCCGCCAAGTTTGCCATCTGCAGCGGTGTACAACCCAACTCACCCTGACCAATCGAGAGCGAAAGCAGGGTCAACGCATTCCACGACTTGTTGTAACGCTCATCGTAGAACTCGCGCGTAGGTACGTAGCCTGCACCCTCGCCCAAGAAGTCGGAATCGAGCTTGCGACCGAAACCAAACGACTCAACATACTCTCGCCACGCCGCGAAGCCATCTTTCGAGATGTCATACTTTCGCTTATTCTCGAGGATATCTCTAAAAACGTAACAGAAGTAGGCGTTGCACGATGTCGCAATCGCGAAGTTCATATCCAGCGGCGAAGGGTGGTCGTGGCAAGCAATGTGCTCACCATCTTGGTGATATCCCAGCTCACACGTATGAGTATAATGCGGTCTGAGTACACCCTCCTCCATACCGATAAGTCCGGTAACAACCTTGAATGTTGAGCCTGGCGGATAGCGCGATTTTACGGCGCGATTCCACAACGGCATACGAGGATTATTTAACTCCTTGGCGTAGTTGTTACCACGCTCACGACCAATTACAAGTTCATCAGGGTTGAATGTAGGAGAGGAGACCATTGTCAAAATCTCACCCGTAGCAGGCTCGATAGCGACAACTGCTCCGACCTTACCCTTCATCAACTCCTCTGCCAACTGTTGCAACTCGGCATCGATAGTGCAGACGATAGAGCGACCAGGAACAGCCTCCTTCATCACTTTATTACGCTCCGCCTGCTGAGCATACACATCTTGTATAACAAAGCCCTTCTCTCCACGCAACACACTCTCGTAGGCGAGCTCCAAGCCCTCCATACCGATGTAGTCGCCCACAGCGTAGGTACTATCCTTGTCAATTTTTTCCTGGGTTACCTCGTTGATACTACCCAATAGGTTTCCACCTATCTTTCGCGGATATTGTCGCACGGTACGCTGCGTGGTGTAGAATCCGCCGATATTCATCTCATCGAGCAGGAGCTTCTGCTCTACAGTGATTGGATAGCGAGTCAAACGGCTCTCACGACGATAAGGAGCCTGCTTCAACTTCTTGACAAACATTTCGCGCGCCATTCCGACAAGCTCACTCACTCGAGTGGTGTCGAAACCATCTTCGGGCATCTCCTTACGCACAATCGAGACGTCGTAGCAGAGTTTGTTTTGGGCTAATAACTCACCATTACGATCATATATCTCGCCTCGAGGTGGATAGATAATCACCTCACGGAGATAGTTTCTGGCCGACAAACCGGCATAGCGGTCATCGACAAGCTGAACATATCCCAATCGCAATACGAGAATTACAAATATCGCAATGGCAATAATGCGAACCACAATAGCACGTGGCGACAAACCCTCTCTTCCCTTCATATACTAGGCTTACAAGCGTTTTATAAAGAGCATTATAATGGCATAGTCGAGTACCAACGATATGAGAGTACTACACAACATTCGCAAGGTGAGAGTGCCAAAGTTTGCAAACGACAATCTCTCCATAAAGTAGAAGAGCACCGAGTGAAGAACCACCATAACGATGATATAGCGGTGGAAGTGAGCGCCCAAGCGCTTAACCGAAGGTATACCCTCCTCCTTCGACATCGACGAAAGACCTCCCAATGCAAAGAGAAGAGGTCGGCGAACAATCGCGATAGGAAGTGTTACCATCGTATTCAAACCCGGGGTCGCCATCGTCAAATCCATAACAGCACCTATCACCAATCCGGCCAGAAGCATCTTCCACTGCGAATACTCGATAGGCAACATCAAGAGCGCCATTATATATACCATCGGAGCGACAAGTGGCGACATCGTCAAGTTGTTCAAAACAAACACCTGAACGAAGAATACCACAACTGCAAATATCCAATATCCCTTCGATTTCATACCCCTACGATCTACTCTTTTGAATAATACTTTTCGAGCGGCTCCATCTCGTTTCGCGCTACGTCACGCACGAGCACCACATTGCGGAGTCGCTTCATATCGGCACCAAGGCGAACTCTACAGTTATACGAGGCACCATTACCGTCAAGCTCCACCTTCTCGATTGTTCCAATAACAGCCTCCTTAGGGAAGTATTGAGACAACAACGCAACTCGCACGATGTTACCCTCCTGCACATTTGCATACTTCTCCACATCGGTAAAGTCGACATAGTTACTATCTTTTCCGTCCCACTTCACTGAACCCTGACTACCCTCATCAGCCAATACACAACCGAGTGGCGGGAAGTCAACGCTGAGCAAGGTCTCAATAACCGCATAGTTATCGGTACACTCAACTACTCTACCCACAGCATAGCCCTCAGGTGTCATTACCGCCATCTTGGCTGCAACACCATCGTTAGCACCCTTGTTGACGGTGATATAGTTGCGACTACGATTGGTAGATGCAACAATAACTTGAGCCGGAATATACTTGTATCGCTGCACCACCTGTCCAACATAGACGTGTGGCTCTGGTTGAGCAGCCTCGAGCTCGCGAATACGATTTTCGAGCGAAGCAATATGCTCGGTAAGGGTGGCATTCTGCTCACGAAGAGCGAAGAAGCTCGAAAGCCCTGTGAACACCGAAGTAAATCGTCCGAACACCGCATTAGACCAGGCAATCAAACGCGCCTGAGTGTACGGTGTCGAATAGGCATAACAGTTAATGGCGATAATCTCTAAGATAATAAAGACTACCACCACTGCACTTTTACGTATGAAATAGATCAGTTTCTGCATTTTGCTTCTATTCGTTTTCCGTCTCCTAAAAATTGGAGCTGATTAGGCTATTTTTGTGCGAGGCTAGGCGACAAATGCGGAGCATAGTAAACCTATGTGAGCAATTTGGCGTCCGACGCTCTCGTGCAAAAAGAGCCAATCAGAACAATTTTTAACGCATCAAGAACGAGAAATGATTGATATTCTTGAGCGCAATGTTAGTTCCACGAACTACTGCACGCAATGGATCCTCGGCGATATGGAATGGGATACCTGTTTTGCGGCTGAGGCGACGGTCGAGACCCTTGATGAGGGCACCACCACCTGCGAGGTAGATACCATTCTTAACAACGTCCGAGTAGAGCTCTGCAGGCATCTCCTGAAGCACCTTCATAAGGGCAGCGTCAAGTTTTGCAAGCGACTCCTCGAGAGCGTATGCGATCTCGCCATAAGACAACGAGATTGTACGTGGGAGACCGGTAGTAATATCCGGACCGGTAAACTCGAAGTCCTCAGGAACATCCTCCAAGTCCGAGATAGCAGCACCAATCTTGCACTTAATCTGCTCGGCAGTACGCTCACCGATACGTACGTTGTGCTCCTGGCGAACATACTCGATAATATCGTTTGTGTATACATCACCCGCAACGTCGATAGACTCAGAGCATACGATACCACCCAACGAGATGCAAGCGATCTCCGAGGTACCACCACCGATGTCGATAATCATATTACCCTCTGGGGCCTCTACGTCGATACCGGCACCAAGCGCTGCTGCCATAGGCTCGAAGATCATCGCCACCTCGCGAGCACCTGCGTGCTCGGCCGAGTCGCGTACGGCACGGATAGCCACGTTGGTCGAACCCGACGGGATACAGATAACCATCTTGAGCGATGGAGAGAAGAGAGTACCCTTAGTCTTAATCTTGCGAATCATACCACGCAACATAATCTCCGTAGCATTGAAGTCTGCAATGATACCGTCCTTCAACGGGCGAATAGTGCGAAGTGTAGGGTTTACACGGCCGATATATTCCTGCGCCTTGATACCGAGAGCCTCCAACTGATTTGTGTGCACATTGATAGCCACAACAGACGGCTCATCTACAACGACCTCATCGTTGTAAACGATCAGAGTATTGGCTGTTCCAAGGTCAATCGCCAACTCCTGTGTTAATGAAAAAAGTCCCATAATTTTGTTCTATTTTTTTATCTATATTTTGTTCCAATATACAATGTCCGACAAAGATAGTGAAAAGTTATATAACTTTTCCATTTTTAACGATTTTTTTACTATCTTTGGCATTGATTTTTGATAAAATTTATTTCAAACACGAAAAATAGATAAAAATATGGCACTTTTGAAACTTAGCACCACAAAAAGTGGTGTCGCATTTTCGGAGGAGATTAAGCAGTCGGCATTGGCCGCAAACGCATTGCTCCACTCGGGCAAGGGCGCAGGAAACGACTTCCTTGGCTGGGTTAATCTCCCATCTTCAATTGACAAGGCGCAGATCGACGCTATCAACGCTTGCGCAGCATCGTTGCGTGCAAAGGCAGATGTTGTAATCTGCATCGGTATCGGCGGTTCGTACCTCGGCGCAAAGGCTGTGCTCGACGCTATGAGCAACCCATTCGAGTTGCTTCACTCGGAGCACAAAAACCCTATCGTTTTGTTCGCTGGTCAGAATATCTCGGAGGACTACACAGCAGAGCTTTTGGCAGCGGTTAAGAACCACTCGATTGCTACTATCGTAATCTCGAAGTCGGGCACTACAACCGAGCCTGCAATCGCCTTCCGAATCATCAAGGAGGAGATCGAAAAGCGTTATGGCAAGGAGGAGGCAAAGTCGCGTATCGTGGCTATCACCGACCAGGCTCGCGGAGCATTGAAAACCCTTGCTACTCAGGAGGGTTACGAGACTTTCGTTATTCCTGATAACGTAGGTGGTCGCTTCTCTGTTCTCACCCCTGTAGGCTTGCTCCCACTCGCAGTTGGCGGCGTGGATATCGAGAAGTTGGTGGCTGGTGCTCAGGCTATGGAGCAGGCAACCGCTGAGGGCGTTTCGTTCGAGGATAACCTCGCTGCTCAGTACGCAGCTACTCGCTACGAGCTCTACACTTCGGGCAAGAAGATTGAGATCCTCGGTTCGTATGAGCCAAAGTTGCAGAACATCAACGAGTGGTGGAAGCAGCTCTATGGCGAGAGCGAGGGTAAGGAGGGTAAGGGCATCTTCCCTGCATCGGTAACCTTCACCGCAGACCTCCACTCTATGGGTCAGTATATCCAGGAGGGTGAGCGCACTTTGTTCGAGACAATCATCTCGGTTGAGAAGCCTGCACACGAGGTTAAGGTTGAGGCTGACGAGGCTAACCTCGACGGCTTGAACTTCTTGGCCGGCAAGCGTTTACACGAGATTAACAAGATGGCAGAGTTGGGCGTTCAGCTCGCTCACATCGACGGTGGTGTACCTAACATTTTGATTCAGATTCCTGCTATCGAGGAGGAGGCAATCGGCGCATTGCTCTACTTCTTCGAGAAGGCTTGTGGTATCAGCGGCTACATGATTGATGTTAACCCATTCAACCAGCCAGGCGTTGAGGCTTACAAGAAGAATATGTTCGCATTGCTCGACAAACCAGGCTACGAGGAGGAGAGCAAGGCAATCAAGGCAAGACTCTAAAACGGAACCGACGCACAAAGCAAGAGCAGAGGGTGCTTGCACACTATGCCTTGCAAGAAGGAGGAAAAGCCCTCGAAGAGGGATTAAAGCGGAAAACGCAAAACGGAAAACTAATTAAGCCGAGCAAAAATTTTGCTCGGCTTTTTTGCTGTTGGCTTTTAGGGGCAATAGGGACTATAGGGATTTTTACTAAAACCCCTTAATTTCACTAAATTCCTTAAAAACTATCCCCTAACTTCAAAATCGTCAATGGTGGTGGAAATTTTGTGCGTTACGCAGTGGCGGAAAGCGCAGCATGCTTGTCGTATGTGAGCAACTCGCTATCCGACAATTTCGTGCAAAAAGAGACGCTCAGAACGATTTTAAGAAAAAAATGCTTTTAGGTGGATAGCTGCAAGGCAAACAAGGAAGCCACCGCGCAGCATACTTGGCGTATGTGAGCAGGTGGCTTACCGAAGTTTAACGCAGCAGATACCGCATAAAACATTTTTCAAAAAAATAAAAGACACTCGAAGTGAGTGTCTTTTATTTCCATAAGTAATGCCTTGATTACTTCTTCTTATCGTAGCGCTTTGCGTAACGGCTCATAAACTTATCCACACGACCTGCGGTATCTACCAACTTCATCTTACCTGTGTAGAATGGGTGAGATGTGTTAGAGATTTCCATCTTATACACGGGATAGGTTTCGCCGTTCACCTCGATGGTCTCTTTTGTCGAAACGGCGGACCTGCACAAAAACACGTGGTCATTCGACATATCCTTGAATGCCACTAAACGATAGTTCTCTGGATGAATTCCCTTTTTCATCTTTTTGTGTTTTTTGTTAATTAAGTACTTAATGCGGTGCAAAGGTACGAATAAAATTCAAAATGCAAAATGCAAAATGCAAAATTTTCTATTTTTTAGTGCAATAAGCACCTTTAGCAGTAGTAATTTGACTATAAAACAGCATCGCCAAGCAGAATTTTCCGCTTGGCGATACCTTTAATTATCAATTGCTTTAGTCAATTAACGAGAATCCGGTATACGGAACCAACACCTCTGGGATACGAATACCTTCCGGGATCTGATTGTTCTCGAGGAGAGCTGCTACGATACGAGGGAGTGCCAACGACGAGCCATTGAGGGTGTGAGCCAACTTGGTCTTCTTGTCAGCGTCCTTATAGCGGAGCTTGAGGCGGTTAGCCTGGAACGACTCGAAGTTCGAAACCGACGAAACCTCCAACCAGCGCTTCTGCGCCTCCGAGTATACCTCGAAGTCGTAGGTAAGAGCCGAAGTGAACGACATATCGCCACCGCAAAGACGGAGAATACGATATGGCAAGCCGAGCGACTTAACCAAGCCCTCAACGTGTGCTACCATGCCATCGAGAGCCTCGTACGACTGCTCCGGAAGTGCTAACTGCACGATCTCGACCTTGTCGAACTGGTGTAAGCGGTTCAAACCTCGCACGTCCTTACCATACGAGCCAGCCTCACGACGGAAACAAGGGGTATATGCGGTCATCTTCACAGGGAACTCCTTCTCGTCGAGGATTACATCGCGGAAGATATTTGTAACGGGCACCTCGGCTGTTGGTACGAGGTAGAAGTTGTCGGCTGTAGCGTGGTACATCTGACCCTCCTTATCAGGTAACTGACCAGTACCGAAGCCCGAAGCCTCGTTCACCATTACCGGTGGCTCAACCTCCTGGTATCCTGCTGCTGTGTTGTAGTCGAGGAAGTAGTTGATAAGCGCGCGCTGCAAGCGAGCACCCTTGCCCTTATATACAGGGAAACCTGCGCCTGTAAGCTTAACGCCGAGGTCGAAGTCGATGATGTCGTACTTCTTGGCCAACTCCCAGTGTGGAAGTGGGTTCTCTGGCAACTCCGAGAAGTTCTCGTCGAGCTTTACAACGAGGTTGTCCTCTGCTGTCTTTCCCTCAGGAACGATGTCAGCAGGGAAGTTAGGGAGCAATACAATCTGCGCCTGCAATGCTGCCGAAGTCTCCTCGTGCTGTGCCGAAAGCTCAGCCGACTTAGCCTTCAACGCCGCAACCTGCTGCTTGCGCTCCTCAGCCTCCTCGCGCTTGCCTTGTCCCATCAACATACCAATCTCCTTGGCAGCCTTGTTCTGCTCAGCGAGGCAGTTATCCAACTCCATCTGCAATGCCTTACGGGCATCGTCCAACTCCTCAATCTTTGCGATAATAGGGGCAGCATCTACACCCTTCTTGGCAAGTTTCTTGATTGCCAACTCCTTATCGCCACGCAATTGTTGTAGTGTAAGCATATACTATATATTCTTTTTTAATAATTTCTGCGGAATATGTTTTCAATCTGCAAATTTATAAAAAAAGTATTAAAGTGTAGCTATTTTGGATAAGTTTATTACCCATAATAAAAAACTGCCCCGAAATCGGAGCAGTTTTTTTTGTTTTGCTAGAGAGTTTATTACTCGGTTGGTCCAGCAGGATAGTAGCTGGTACCCTTATTGCTGAGGATACCGATGTTTACATTCTTGCTGCTACCGCCAAACCACGACATATTGTTACCGCTACCTATTCCCTCGGTAAGGGTTGTTGTCGCGCCGCCATTTGCGTTGAAGTTGAGCGTACCAGCGCAGTGGCTAACGTGAATGTTGACAAGTACGTTCACATCAACACCTGTATAGTATGCACAACCAACAACAGGGCAATACTGACCCGAGGCGTACTCGTGATTATAAGCGTTTGTGCTATCTGCCGAAACACCGTTGTAGCTATTGCCCGATACGGTGTAGTTGGTGATATTTGTAGTGTACTCGCCTGTACCATTCTCCTGCTGTGACTCAGTACGCAACGAACGAATATCGCCGATAAACTGGTTTACATGGCGACCTGCGATAGTTGTAGTCGCATTACCCTTAATCGATACACCCGACTTGTAAGCACCTGCAGTCCACTTGCTCTCATCCCAAATATTAGCGATAACATCCTTATTCTCCTGGCCTGTACAGTTAATCTGGGTGTTTGTTACCGAGCAGTTGCTGATAGTTGCATTCTTTGCATTCAAGAAGCCAATCAAACCACCACACTCGCCAGCTGTGTACCACCACTGCAAGCCGTCGATTACCATACCCGACGAAGTAGTCTCCATCTTGTAGTAGTTCGCAACCTTTGGATCGTAGTTCTCAACGATAGAGCCCTCAACCGAGCAGTTGTCTACGACTGTAGTACCCGCAGAAGCCACACCAATCAAACCACCAACCTTGCAGACACCACGCACCTTACTGTTGCGAACAGTCACATTGCTTGCAGTGTAAGTTCCGCTTGCTACTCGTGAAACAAGAACACCTGCGTATGCGTTACCTGTAGCACCATCCTCGTCATTTCCGTACTCCAATGCAGGAAGCGACGCATCGTGGTTACAAGTGATATCAGCACCTACGATTGTGAGATCCTTATGAGTTGTTGTACCTGTAGAGTAGATAATCAAACCTGCACCACGGTTGTTTGTAGCATCGTGAGTGCGCTCAACCTTAACGTTGTAAATTGAGTGGCCCTCACCATCGAGATTACGCACGTAGTTGATTGGCTTAAATGTGTGACCGCCCATATCGACGTCAGCTTTGAGCACCAACTTCTTGGTATCGCTATAGCTTTGACCCTGCGCCTTTGCAAAGTCGAATGCCGAGTATACATAGCTAACAGTGATATCATCGATAGTCTCGGTAATCATTGTTGCCGAACGCAAACCGTCCCACTCAGGAACGAAGCGGTTGCCGTCGAAGTAAACCTCGCCACGGCAGTAACGCTCGCCACCGAGGAGGTTATCAGTTGCCGAAGTGAGGGTTGTCTGGCAGAAATCAGCACGGTGTGCCTCGCAGAACGAAAGCACAGCAGTCTCGGCATTCTTGGTGCCCTGATCGTACATCGGAACGAGAGTAGCCTCCGCACCATTACAATTTACGAAGTAGAGCTTCTCATCACCGTTGTAAGCGCCCATCTGACCAACAATCTTGCCGTAGAAGTAGTTTGTAGCCTCCATATACGACTTAACGGTGGTCGAAACAGTACAATTTGTAAATGTTGCAGTGCTTGTAGTTGCGCCGTCGCCATTCTTTGCGAAGCAACCAACCAAACCACCAGCCAAACCCGACTTGCCCGACACGTACGAAGTCTCAACGAGACCGCCATTTGCGGTTACATTCGAGATGTTGAAGGTACCTGTATGAAGCGCACCTGCAACCAAACCAATCTTACGTGGAGCAACAACCGAACAGTTGTTGAAGGTTACGTTATTTACAGTTAAGCCCTCCGAAACCATACCTACCAAGATACCAGCACCGGTCTGCAAAGTGGTATTTACCGAACAATCGGTGAGTGTAAGGTCGTGGATATTGAGGTTCTTTACATCGCCAAAGATTGACGAAGCGGTCTCAGCCATATTCAAGCCGGTAATGGTCTTGTTGTTACCGTCAACCTCAGCACCTGCTGTAAGCTTAATCGACGGGAGCGAGAGCAAGCTGAATACGCCCATATCGATATTCTCGCCGATACGCACCTTGTTGTAGGTAGCACCGTTTACAACTGCACCGTTGTAGCACAACCACATCAACTCCTTCTCGTTGTTGATAACGAGGTAGTCGCCATCAACAATTGTAGGAGCGGTTGCATAAGCCTTCTCATCGATAGCCAAGTCGTCCTCCTCGCTGTTAAACGGAGTCAAAGTACACTGTGTACCGTGCTTAAACGGAACCTTCGAGAACTCACGAACCACACCAGCCTTAATAGCCGACGAACCCGAAGTCTTGAAGCGTACAACCATCACACGGTTATCTGTTGTGCGCAACTCTGCCGAGCAGATGCCATACTCACCGCAAGGCAAAGCCAAGAAGAACTGCTTACCTTCAGCCGAGAGAGCCAAGCCCTCGCCAAACGAGTACTCCAAAGTTGAAGAAGCACCCTCCAAAGCTGTAAGCTTACCATTCGAGAAGTCTACAGCGAACTCACCTGCGATAGCACCCGACTCTGCGGTTACGGTTACACTCTTAAGCGCAGTTTTGCCGTCGGTAGCTGTCACAGTAAAGCGCAAGATACCGCTCAAGTGACCCAACTTACCATTCATACCGCTCTCCATGTAGCCATAGAACGGAGCTGATCCAGGCTCGAAGCCACCCTCATAGTAGTTCTGTGTTGCAGCAAACGTTACGTTGTCATTCTGCGACGCAGGATAGAGAATTTTGTAAGGCTTCTCCAAATCAGGGCTGTTAAACTCGAAAACCGCTGCACCCGCATTCTCCGGGTCGATAGTAATCTTCGACGAAACTACACCATTAACCGAAATCTGGTCGTCCTCGTTCCAATAAACCGAGTAGCCACCAGTCTCGTCCTTGTCACCAAGACCCACCTTTGTCATCGGGTCAGCAATGCTCAACGAAAGTGTTGTTGTGCCGTCGCCAACAACAACATTGTTCTCATCGCCCTCCAAATCTGTAGTACAACCTACAAAGCCCAAAACCGAGAGCGATACAAGAAGAAAATAAAGTTTTTTCATCTGCTTAGTAATTTGATTTTAAATTATTTGGACGCAAAGATAGGCAAATAAACTGAAATCTGAAAGCAGAAAGCGGAAAACTTATCCTAATTTTATCTATCTTTGCACTATTAAAATAGTGAAAACATTTTTGTATGCGAAAGTTAGAGCTTCTTGCTCCTGCAAAAGATTACGCCTCGGCGGTCGATGCTATCGACTGCGGAGCCGATGCTGTATATATCGGAGCGGGAAAATTCGGAGCACGCCACGCCGCCACTAACTCTGTAGAGGATATTGCTCGCTTGGTGCAGTATGCTCATCGCTACGATGTGAAGGTCTACGCCACGCTCAACACCCTACTCTTCGACGACGAGTTGGAGGAGGCTCGCAAGCAGGCTCTCGCACTTGTCGATGTGGGCGTCGATGCACTCATCGTACAGGATATGGCATACTACCTTATGGGGTTACCTATCGACTTGCACGCCTCGACGCAGACCAACTGCGTAACGCCCGAGAAGGTAAAATTCTTTGAGCAGCTCGGCTTCAAGCGAGCAATCTTGGAGCGTTCGCTTTCGAAACATCAGATTGCCGAGATTCGCAAAGCGACAAATATCGAGTTGGAGGCCTTCGTGCACGGTGCGATTTGCGTATCACAGAGTGGCCGTTGTTTCTTCTCTCGCTCGACCTCGGAGCGTAGTGGAAACCGCGGCGAGTGCAGCCAACCGTGCCGCCTCGAGTACGACCTCTGCAACGATAGGGGCGAGGTAATAATCAAGAGCAAGCACCTTCTTTCGGTGCGCGACCTCGACCTCTCAGCTCGCCTTGGCGAGATGATTGACCTGGGTATCAACTCATTCAAAATCGAGGGTCGATTGAAGGATCGCACCTATGTTCGCAATATCGTAAGCCTATACCGCCGATTGCTCGACATCGAAATCGCCAAGCGCGACGACGTGGAGCGCAGCTCGGTCGGCCGCAGCACCATAGAGTTCGAGCCAAATGCCGCACGTACCTTTACCCGTGGTGCAGGCGAGTACTTCTTCGACGGCAAGTGCCGAGGTGTAGCCTCGTTCGACACCCCGAAGGCTATGGGAGAGAGAATCGGAAAGGTCGTAAGAACTGACCGTCGAGGCATCGTTCTCAACTGCAAGCACGACCTCGCAACGGGCGACGGAGTATGTTTTATCTCGAATGGCTCGTTGGTCGGCACAAATGTCGTAGGCGTAGATGGAGAGCACATCCAACTCAATCGCTACGACGGTGTGGCGGTGGGTGTAGAGCTCTTCCGCAACTACAACCGCCTATTCTCGCAAGCCGTCGAGCGCAGCCGCGTAAAGCGCACAATATCAGCATATTTACTCTTGCAGTTTAGCGAGGAGAATATAACCCTTACCGCCACCGATGAGAGTGGCATTTCGGCAACAGCGACTGTTGCTCAGCCTAGCGAGGAGGCTCGCGACAAGGCAAAAGGAGAGGAGGCTCTACGCCGACAGCTTATGCGCTCGGGCGACACCATTTTCGAGGTGCAAAATATCGAGATTTCGGAGGTACGATTTGCTCCGATGTCGGTAATTGGCGCACTTCGTCGCGAGGTATTCGAACTACTCGAGAAAGAGCGCCTTGCACACCACGAAAAGTCGACCGACATCGCCAAAAACCAAGGTGTAAAATACCCATCGAAGCGCCTCGCGCCACAAGATAATGTCACCAACCGCCTTGCACGCCAACTCTACACCGATTGTGGTGTCGAGGAGATTACCGAGGGCTTGGACTGCCGCACTTCGACCGCGGGCGAACAGGTGGTAATTTCGGACTACTGCATACGCCGCGAGATTGGTGAGTGCATGCTCGAGAAACCGCGCTTGCGTGGCGACCTCTACCTTGTGCGAGGAACTAAAAAGTATCGCCTCTGCTTCGACTGCAAGGCGTGCCAGATGAAGATAATTGACGAAAAATAGAACACGATATGAACTTAACACCAAATTTCAAGGATTACGAGTTGATTGACTCGGGTGAGGGCGAGAAGTTGGAGCGTTTCGGCGCCTACACACTCCGCCGACCTGAGCCTCAGGCCGTATGGCGGAAGTCGCTCGACGAGCGTGAGTGGCAACGCTTGGCAGATGCCTCTTTCCTCCGCACCGACCGCAGCGAGGAGCGCGGCGAGTGGCGTCACAAGCCGCAGATGAAGGACCGCTGGAATATCCGCTACGACTATAAGGATATGCACCTCTCGATGCGTTTGGCGTGCACCGCATTCAAGCATATCGGCATCTTCCCCGAGCAGGCAGCGAATTGGAATTTCATCTACGACACCTGCCGCGAGAAGCTCGAGAGCAAGGGTGCAAAACCAAAGGTTTTGAACTTGTTTGCCTATACGGGTGGAGCAACCCTCGCAGCAGCAGCGTCGGGAGCTGAGGTTACCCACGTCGATTCGGTAAAGCAGGTTGTAACCTGGTCGCGCGAGAATATGGAGTCGAGCAAACTCGACGGTATTCGCTGGATTGTGGAGGACGCATTGAAGTTCGTTCAGCGCGAGGTGCGCCGAGGTAACCGCTACGATGGCATTATCCTAGACCCGCCGGCATATGGACGTGGTGCGAATGGCGAGAAGTGGGTGTTGGAGCAGAATATCGCCGAGATGTTGGAGGCTTGCGCGCAGTTGCTCGCAGAGGACGGCTTCTTGGTGTTGAACCTCTACTCTATGGGCCTCTCATCGACCATTGCCCGCACGCTCGTACGTCAGACCTTCGGCACACCTAAAAAGGAGGAGTTCGGCGAGTTGTACTTCACCGACCGAGCAGGCAAGGAGCTTCCGTTCGGAACATTCTACAGAATGAAGAGATAAGATAGATTATATATAATAGAAAGGAGTCCCTTCAGGACTATGCTTTTTATTTTTAACTGATTGATTTTCAGTGTTGGTTTTTACGAAAATTGCGAAATCCTACATAGAAGACTACATGGAGGTCGTAATTAAGCCTAAAAATTACGAGAGCAAAGGGTAAATAAGACTTTTGAAAGTAAACCGCTGAAACAGGGCATCTTTCGAAGATATATTGCAAATGAACAAAGGTGGCGTATGAGCGAACTACATAGTTCATTACATACGCCACTTTTGTATAATCATATAATGAAAGCCTCTACAAAATCCAATTAAAAAGATAGCCTGAAATAATAATCAACAGCGTTACCACGCCGAAGAAGATGCCTATCAGTCGCCAAGTCATCACCTTTTTGAGCATCGTGGCTTCGGGGATAGAGAGTCCGATGATAGCCATCATAAAGGCAATAGCCGTTCCAAGCGGGATGCCCTTTGCCACAAAGACCTCAACCACAGGTACGATGCTTGCAGGGTTGGCATACATCGGTACAGCAAGCACCACGGCGAGAGGCACGCCCCACCAATTTTCTGCCGAGAGGTATTGCTCAAAAAAGCCTTCGGGTACATAACCG
>JAZRPA010000023.1:0-141934 GCA_045648965.1 Alistipes sp.
TATTTAGGTATTTCATAGGCCTGAACAATTATCATTACTTGTGCAAATATATAAAAAAGTTTTGATTATGGTTGTATTATTACAACCTTTTTAATGCTTATTCTATACAAATAACGAATTACACAAATTGTTATTACAAAATGTGTAAATACATTTTATGTAACATTGATTTTGGGGTGTACATTTTGTTTCCAAAGTGCGTTGTAAATGCTGCGTTTCGGAAACAAAATGGCATCCCATACTTTCTCGGACAACTTATATATGTAGCTTTATGTCAATGTATTATCCTCGCATCTTCCGATGTGGCCCGAAAACAACATTGAGTATCAGTGAGTTACAAATTTACGACTGAAACAAGGCTGATAATTGTGCCTTGCTTTTACAGCAAATGCACACTTCTATGTTTTTACGATCAGTGCTCTAATCCAAAAAGATAGTAAAATTTCATAGAAAATCGCGTTAAATAGTGAACTAATAATGGCGTCCTCGTTTGCGGCATTATTGCTCGTTGGAGTATTTGTTTACTTTCTATTTGGGGAAGTGCAGACACCTTTTCAACGTGCCATTTTACCCCTGTTTCGTTATCACAAAAACGCAAGATAAAATGCCGCAAAAATGCAAGATGGCTAATGGAATAAAAAACAACTCGTGAGTATCCTCACGAGTTGCTTAACTTTATTTAGTACCATTTCAAAGAGCCATTTTGGCACTTTGAAATTTTGTATTTGGCACTTTGACATTTCTGTTACTCCTCCTGCTCGTAGTAGTACGAGTAGTCAATGCCCTTCATAAAGGTTTCACGGTCGTTGATTTTGTCGGTCAAAGCAGATTGCAAAAGTTGCTTGATATCCGACGAGTTGGCGACACTTTTGTGCATCGCATTCAGGTAGGCGTTCTTGTCAATCTTACTCCAATCAACGCATTTCTGCAACTGCTTTTTGAGAATCAAATCGAGCCAAATACGAGTCGCACGACCATTGCCCTCACGGAATGGGTGGGCGATATTCATCTCGACATATTTGTCGGCAATCTTCTCAAAAGCTGTTTCGGGCATCTGCTCGATAGTTGCAAGTGTCTGCGGAAGGAATTGCGCCATTGCAAACTGGAAACCGCCCTTTGCAATATTCACCGTGCGAATCTGACCAGCAAAGTCGTACAAACCACCAAACAGGTAAGCGTGGACCTGCTGCAAACCTTTTACCGTACCGACCTCGATATTGTCGATTAGGCTACTCTCAAAGAGGGCGTACGCCTTCGACTTGCTCTTGCCGTCAATCGTCTCGTCGCTATTGGTAAACCACTCGACAAAACGCATCGCACGGGCGTTAGGAAAACTCTTTGCGAGGAGCAGAACACCATCGTAGTCGAGGACATCAGCAAGTCGTCGTTTACCATCGGGCGCAAGTAATTTCAACTGGTTAGTGCCACTAACCACTTCGCTATTCTCGCCTTTGAGCTTTGTTTTGAGATATTTCCAGTAGTTGCGATTCTTCTGATAGTCATCTTGATCGTTCAGCACCCCGACGATATCGAGCACAGAGAACCACCACTTGGAATTCTCCTCATCCCAAACAGCTCGCACCTCACGGTCATTATAAAATCGAATTGATATTTTGGTCATATAACTATCTGTTAATAAAAATCTCTCGCTGCTGACTCCAGTTTATAAAATTGTCAGGTAATGAATAATATTCACGCATTTCCTTATATAGTAAATCAAGTGCAACGGTATCCGTTATCTTATTAGCTTTTCGTGTGTCGCACAGCCATCCAATACTATTAAAGTTGGTGTCGGGTAATAAATACAATCGAACGTTGGAGTCATAAGCCCATACTGCTCCCATTTCATTCAAGCAAATCTCACTAGTCTTGTAATTGTCCGATATAAGAAGAAATGAGAAATCTGCGCAACGAATATTCTCCTGAATGTGCGAACGAATATCTTCACCATTTCTAATAGCTATATCCTCAATGGATGTGCAAAATATATCATTTCGACTTATACCAATTCCCAAACACAAAATATGATCAATAAAGTCTGATACAATTTGCTTATCTTTTGAAGAATGACTTATGAATATTCGCTTACCATTTAATGGCTGCTCTATTGCGCAAACACAGTCAACAATTGCCGTAATGGCAGATATATGAATTATTGGGTCATGATCATATAAATCCATATTTTTTTTTAGACTTGTAGCAATTGAAGGATATTTCCCTTTAATTGTACTATGAAAGTCTATAAGAAGTCTCTCCAATTGTTTAATGTTACCGACTATGTCATAATCAGTAAACATTAATCGACCATATGGAATTTTATTTCTATTAAAAGAAATATTTTGCTCTATATAGTCTTGGCACTCCTTTGCAGTAGTATAGATGTTATTCATATTATTAGTATTTCTTATTATTTCGGTTTTATTAGAAATAATTTGTCATAAAGATATGAAAAATTTTGCTATAATCATAATATTTTTAGAAAAAAGAAGTTCATGGATCAATACTCATCTTCAAAGTCCTCATAGTCGTAATCGCGGAACGAATCGTGATTGCATGTGTTGTCGCAACTTCGATCATTCGAATCATTATCGAAAATCTCCTCGTAAATCCATGCTGCCAGCAGCCAATCCCATAGTGACATTAGAATCTATTTTTAATTTTATTAAATGTGTTATTCCGTTGCTACCAAAACTTGTTTCGGATTCTTTGTGGCTCTTTTCGGCATATTTTTGTCTGTGCTATTTGAAAATAGCCCGCTATTCCCTGCATAAAACAAACAAAAATCCACTCGAAAATAGCTCACAAATAATCTCGAAATAAAATTAAAAATAGATTCCAAAACAAGTTTAAGGGTTTCTTTGCACAAAGAAACCCCATAGTTTTGACAATTTATGACAAAGAGTGAATAAAACGGATAAAAAGCCTAAACTTTTCCTCTCCTCATACATCAACACAGTAGTTATTTGTGTATATGCATCTGAAATCTAATAGCTATTATCTCTTTAGTTACACAGCCACCTTTGGCACGCACTATATCTCAGCAAGCAGCTTTCCATCATCATGCCACTCGCCATACATAATGCCGTTGCGAGTGTTATCGATAAACTTTTGAAGGCGGCGTTGATATGCCTCGGGATCTCGCTTGCGGACATTTTGGACATTATCGATGCGAACTCGCACATAGAGCGCAGGCAAAGTTTGGAAGTTCTGCCATACCGCATCATCGCTTTGAAGTGCTGCGAGAACATCGTCGTCAATCTGAAAATCCATATCCGGCAGTACCGCGCGACCTGCATCGGTCATAAGTCCCAGGCGTTCGAGTCGTCGGCATCGTTCCTTGTTCAGTTCTGTCCAGGGACTACGCTTTCGTCGAGGAGAGAATCGTCGCCACATAACGCCCTCGCCGGCTTTGATAGTGGAGTCTATCCAGCCGAAACACAACGCCTCTTCCACAGCATCGAGGTACTGCAATCCGTCGGCACTCTTGGTTGTCGAAATCCATATTTCACGCTTTGTGGAATGGTTTTCAACCAGCCACTCTCGCCACTGCTCGCGAGAGGTTGTATATAGTCTTTCGGTTATCTCCATATTATTGACTTATCTTCTGCAAAGTTAATAATTATTGGCACAATTTTGGGAATTAAATATGAGATACTTACAAATTTCCGATATGAAGCAGAACGATAAAAAACATTTGACGGCGGAGAATGGTCGCCCCATCGCCGACAACCAGAACACGCAGACCGCAGGCATTCGTGGCCCTGTGACGATGCAAGATCCGTGGCTGATGGAGAAGTTGGCCCACTTTGACCGTGAGGTAATCCCTGAGCGTCGTATGCACGCCAAGGGCTCGGGGGCGTATGGCACATTCACCGTTACGCACGACATCTCGGCATACACCCGTGCCTCGATATTCTCGGAGGTGGGCAAGAAAACCGAGTGCTTTGTGCGCTTCTCGACCGTGGCCGGCGAGCGTGGTGCTGCTGATGCCGAGCGCGATATTCGAGGCTTTGCGATGAAGTTTTATACCGACACCGGCAACTGGGATTTGGTGGGCAACAATACGCCCGTTTTCTTCCTGCGTGACCCGCTGAAATTCCCCGACCTCAACCACGCCATTAAGCGCGATCCTCGCACGGGTATGCGCTCGGCAAACAGCAACTGGGATTTCTGGACGCTGCTCCCCGAGGCGCTGCATCAGGTGACTATTACGATGTCGCCACGAGGTATTCCTGCCTCATTCCGACATATGCACGGCTTTGGTAGTCACACATATAGCTTTATCGACGCCAATAACCGCCGTACTTGGGTGAAGTTCCACTTGCGAACTTTGCAGGGCATTAAGAATATGACTGATGCCGAGGCGGAGGCTGTGATTGCCAAGGATAGAGAGTCGCACCAGCGCGACCTTTTTGAGGCGATTGAGAGAGGCGATTTTCCTCGTTGGCAGATGCAGGTGCAGCTGATGACCGAGGAGCAAGCGAAGGAGTATCACATCAATCCGTTCGACCTTACGAAGGTGTGGTATCACGGCGATTTCCCGCTACACGATGTGGGTATCTTGGAGCTCAACCGCAACCCCGAAAACTTCTTTGCCGAGGTCGAGCAGGCAGCGTTTAACCCAATGAACATCATCGACGGTATCGGTTTCTCGCCCGATAAGATGTTGCAGGGACGCCTCTTTTCGTATGGCGATGCGCAACGCTACCGCTTGGGCGTAAATCATCATTTAATACCCGTAAATAAGCCGCGTTGCCCATATCATTCATATCATCGTGACGGCCAGATGCGTACCGACGATAACGCCGGACGCACGATAGGCTACGAGCCGAATAGCTATGGCGAGTGGAAGGATTCGCCAGCGCTGAAAGAGCCACCTTTGGCGGTTTCGGGTGAGGTCTATAACTACGACGAGCGCGAACTCGATAGCGACTATTACACGCAGCCTGGCAAGCTGTGGCGATTGATGTCAGCGGAGGATCAACGAGCGACTTGCGAGAATACGGCACGCGCAATGGGTGATGCGGAACTCTTTATCAAACAGCGACATATCCGCAACTGCCACCGCGCCGACCCGACATACGGCGAAGGCGTCGCTAAAGCCCTCGGACTCTCCCTTTCCGAAGCTCTCACCGCCAAGGACCCCGCCCATCCAAAGTGGGATTGGAGATAGCATTATAACACACAATGGACTGCCTTTCGGGACGGTCCATTGTCTTATGTGCAAAATAGTTATTACCCAAATATCAAGACTTTCAAAAATTTTCTATATCTTTGTAATGGCTTATGGCTTTTGCCGTTGAGCCACACATATTAGTTGACATTTTATTGTCGAAATCTTCCATACCGAAACTTGGCCGTTTAAGTAAAACGAAGATTCGCGATCAGATGTCTGCGTTTGGTGCATATCTCCATCACCGATTGGCTCGGTGTATGTGATATATAATCCGGCGTGGGCTATCTGTGTTGCTTATTCGTTTTACAGGTAGCCAAGACCTAGGAGCGGGATAAGTTAATGCAGTGGCCTGCGCTTTTTTATGGACTTATCCGGAAATAAGGACTTGCTCGACAGACGATTGGTGGCATTCTTCGCTTCGCGGAAAGCAACGCCACACGACGCCGAGCTAGCACACCAATGGGCAGAATCCATTTGCCAAACCGACAAAGTCGTTATAAGCGGCTTCCACTCTCCACTCGAAAAAGAGATTTTGACCTTTCTCCTCGAGCGCCAGCACCCCGTTATTATCGCTTTGGGCCGAGCTCTATACAAACGAATCCCAGATCACTTAAAATCCCATTTTGACGAAGGCAGAGTCCTATTTGTGTCATTTAGAGATTACTCTCGACACAGTTGGAACTCTGCACATATCAGGAACTGGTCAGTCGCAAATCTTGCGGAGGAGGTCTATTTTACGAAATTCGATGAATCAAGCTCATTGGGCACTCTTCATTATACTTTTAAGCACTACGGAAATACTCCGGTACATATTCTGGAGTAGTATTTACCATATTCAAAACCGCACGCCCAGCGTTAGTCATCAGACCTAATCGCTCGAGTCGTCGGCATCGCTCCTTGTTGAGATCGGTCTCCCACGATAATTCCACCGCCTAAAACCACATCTCCACGATAGAAAGCGGCGGCTTGGCCGGGGGCAATGGCGGTAAGGGGGTCGTGGAGCTGAACGTGTAAAGTATTGTCAGGTAAGAGAGTTACCGTACAGCGATTTTCTTGTTTACGATAACGAATTTTGACGATAACATCGTCCTTGCCCAAGAGTTGCTCGGGGTTGATGATATTCCAATCCTTCAGACGCATTTCGGTGCGCTCCAACGACTTCAAATCGCCAAGCACAACTTTGTTCTCCGCAGGTACAATCTCCTTGACAAATACTGCCTGATTGAGGTCTATACCCAAGCCTCGTCGTTGACCAATCGTATAGAACGGATAACCCTCGTGGAAAGCTATGAAATTACCTTTTGTATCGACAAATTTGCCCCTCTGAATGGCCACTGCTGGGACTTTATCACGCAAAAATGTTCGATAATCCATCGGGCAGAAACATACACCAAGGCTATCTTTTTTCTTGGCAGCCTTCAAAAAACCTCGCTCCTCGGCAATTTCGCGAACTCGCTGTTTGGTCAATCCACCCATCGGCAAAACCATTCGTTCCAAGATGTCTTGAGGGAGTCCCCAAAGGAAAAACGACTGATTTTTATCCTCGTCGGCACCGTTGGTGATGTGCCAAAAACCGTCGATTTTTTGCCTTTGAACATAGTGACCTGTGGCGATGTGATAGATGCCCATCTCGTCAGCAATTTGACGGAGTAGTGGCCACTTTAAGTAGTTGTTACACAGTGTGCAAGGGACGGGAGTATGACCACCCATATACTCACTGATGAAGTAGTCGATGATGGTCGTTTTGAAGAGCTCTCGTTGGTCGGAAACGATGTGCTGAATACCGAGCCGCTGACATAGCTCGCGAGCATCGTCAAGATACTCGGTGCAGCCGTCCTTCTCGTAGAAACGGAAGGTCACGCCGACTACCTCGTAGCCCGCATCTTGCAGCAACAGCGCCGCTACGGAGCTATCCGTTCCGCCACTCATGCCCAACAAAACTCTCTTCTTCAATTCCATACCACAAAGATAGGAAGAATAAATAGAAATTATTGCTAACTTTGTGATGTAAAAACACAGAATATCAAAGTTCGCCAAGCAAGGTGTGAGGATGCGAAGAGCCAACCCGCTCCTGCTCAGGCATTTATCGCGGAGGTGGCGGCTTTGACTCATAAGAGCGAGTCGGCACAAAGGTGTTTTTTTGGACACCAGATGTGGCATTTGCAGAAAAATGATAGTTTTTCTATTAAAATTTGTATATTTGCATTGAGCGTATGCGATGAGTAGCTCGTCCTGCGCGATGAGTTGTAAGATTCCGAAAAAAAATAGTAGCGTAAAGATGTTCGACATTAAAGGAAAAGTAGCCATTATTACAGGTGGTTACGGAGTATTGGGAGCCTCGATGGCTCGTTGTTTGGCCAAGCTGGGCGTGCATGTTGCAATCGTGGGACGCAAACCAGAAAAAGGTGAGCCTTTGGCCGCCGAGTTGAGCACGATTGGAGCCGAGGCAATCTTCTGCCAGGCTGATGTTCTTGATCGTGAGGCTTTGGTGGCTGCGCGCGAGAAGATTGTGGCGAAGTGGGGGCACATAGATGTGCTGGTAAATGCCGCAGGTGGCAATATGCCTGGTGCAACTATTATGCCCGACAAGAGTTTCCTCGATATCGACTTTTCGGCATTCAACGGCGTGATGAATCTCAACCTTATGGGTACCGTTATACCGACCGTTGTCTTTGGCGAGCAGATGGGCAAGCAGAAGAAGGGCTCAATCATAAATATCTCGTCGATGACCGCGCAGAGCGTTGTAACCCGTGTGGTGGGCTACTCGGCATCGAAGGCTGCAATCGACAACTTCACTCGTTGGATGGCTGTCGAGATGGCAAAGAAGGTGGGCGAAGGCGTGAGAGTTAATGCTATCGCTCCTGGTTTCTTCATCACCGAGCAGAATCGCACCCTTATGACCAATCCCGACGGCTCGCTCAGCGACAGAGCAAAAGATGTCGTGCGTGCCACTCCGTTTGGACGCTTGGGCGAGGCTGACGAGTTGCACGGTGCGGTAGTCTTCTACGCCAGCGATGCATCGAAGTTTGTTACGGGCACAGTTCTGCCCGTAGATGGCGGTTTCAGTATCTTTAGTGGCGTTTAATATGGGCAATGTCTACAAATGTGAGCAGTGTTGGCGCTGGTATGGCCCCAACGACCCCGTATCGTTGCAGGATATCCGTCAGGCGGGTGCTGCGGGCGTAGTGAACGCGCTACACCACATTCCCAATGGCGAGGTGTGGACGGTCGAGGAGATTGAGAAGCGCAAGCGCATCATCGAGGAGGCGGGACTCGTATGGTCGGTAGTTGAGAGTGTGCCCGTTCACGAGCATATTAAGACTCGTACTGGCGACTACAAACGATATATAGAGAACTACAAGCAGAGCATACGCAACTTGGCGGCGTGCGGTATCAAGGTCATCACCTACAACTTTATGCCCGTGCTTGACTGGACGCGCACCGATTTGGAGTATCGTATGCCCGACGGTAGTCAGGCTCTGCGATTTGAGCGTGCGGCATTTGTTGCATTCGACCTCTTCTTGTTGCAACGCCCAGGTGCCGAGGCAGAGTACACCGAGGCGGAGAAAATCAAGGCTAAGGCTCGTTTCGAGCAGATGAGCGACGAGGAGCGCAAGACTTTGGTGCGTAATATGATTGCAGGTCTGCCAGGCTCGGAGGAGAGTTTTACGCTGGAACAGTTTCAGGCGGAGCTCGACCGATGTAAGGATATCTCAGCCGAGGTGTTGCGTGAAAATTTGGTGGCATTCCTCGCCGAAATTTGCCCTGTGGCCGACGAGGTGGGTGCGGTGATGGTTATCCACCCCGACGATCCGCCAATGTCGATACTTGGTCTGCCTCGCATTATGAGTTGTGCCGAGGATTTCGAGGCGATAGTTGAGGCGGTACCGAACAAAAGCAATGGCTTGTGTCTTTGCACCGGTTCGCTTGGCGTAAGTAGCGCTAACGACTGCGCCGATATGATGCGCCGATTTGGCGATCGTGTGGGCTTTGTTCACTTGCGAAGTACCGAGCGAGATGCGGAGGGCAACTTCCACGAGGCGAATCACCTCGAGGGTGATGTCGATATGTATGGCGTGATGAGGGCTCTGCTCGAGTTGCAACAACGCCGAGGAGTATCGATTCCGATGCGCCCCGACCATGGCCATCGTATGATTGACGACTTGCACAAGAAGAGCAACCCGGGATATAGCTGTATCGGTCGCCTGCGCGGCTTGGCTGAGTTGCGCGGCTTGGAGATGGGCATCGCGAAGTCGCTTTTCGAGAAGTAAGCTGCGATCCAAAATCTATTTTGCATCATCACCGTTTTTAACACACAATGGACTGCCTTTTGGGCGGTTCGTTGTTGTATATGTCAATTGCATATTTCGGGATAAACAGATTAAAATAGTATGCTGCAGAATCGTTTTTTATACCTGGCGGTTTAACTCAAATTTGCTCAGTTGGTAGAGTTGAAGCCTTGCCATAGGGTTGTGTGGAGAGGTTTTTACCTCGAATTCACAACAACAAAAAAAAGTCTCAGATTTCTCTGAGACTTGATTTTGAGCGGAAAACGAGACTCGAAAACTCACTCCAAAATAACAGGTCATCCTTTTGCCTATCAGACATTTAGTGCAAAATGTACTCGTCTGCACTCTTCATTCTTGTCGCAAATATACGCAAAAAAAGTGAGAGTACATCATATTAGACATACTCTCGCTAAAAATTATGGTTTAGTTCTAAGCAGCAGTTTTTGTTTTCGCTTTCTCAAGCCACTTTTTCCAAAGAGTGGGTGCGTTGAAGTTTTCAAATGACTGCTCAATGGTTATGGAAGGATTATCCTTTGATGGTCCGTTGTAGAAGTTATAGAACCTTTTCAGCTCTCCCAGGTCTACCCCTTCCACAAGTTTCATTGCCGCACAAAAGGGGTGTAGGGCTTTTTCTGTTGATTGGTTAGTAGGGCTCAATGTCTGAGGTTTCTGCTTAACCCTATTATCCATGGCATCCAAATCTTTCTCCTCGCAGATGGCACACAGACCACACAAAGCGTACTTTCGTGAATATGAAGAACAGCAGCCCGTTAATTGCCCAGCACTCATTCCTGCTCGACCATCGTCCTCTCTTGCCCAACCAATGGATTGCCACGTCTTTCCCTCGCTGTTGGTCAATAACACCGTACTCTTAATGTAGTTATATGCACCTACATTAACTATTTCATCGTTGAAGGTAATGGTGCACCCATACTCTTTAAGCAATGGTTTTAGGTCGGACAAGATGTCCTCAAGCTTTCTATACGCAAACTTCGCAAAATCGTTGAAGTTGTCCTTATTGCTTCTCAGCTTCTGCTGAATCTCAAATAATTCTTTCATCATAACTATCTGTTTATTAAAGTGTTATTACATTTGTTAATAATAAAGTCATAAACACGCTTTGCGTGCACCGCAATGGTCTCATATAAGCCAGAGCTATTTGCAATTGGCAGGGCCGCCCAGTTGTCCAATGCGTATTCATACCATAGGTACTCTTTGATGAGGATAATCAGGTAATCAATGTCATAATTCAAATCATCCTCTCTGTCAAAGCATACGACTTCGAGTCTTGACAGGTTGTCAGGTGTAATCTTGTTGGTGCTTATAATCTCCCTGGCAACATCTTTGAGGGTTGAAAGAGCAAGAAAGTACGTAGAGTAATACTTGATAGTCTCGTCATCTCTTAGATTTTCCAGTAAAATGGGAGTGTGTATCATTTCAACTCCCGAGGGGTTTATACCCTCCGCTTTAATCAATGTGCTCATTTTCAATATTTTATGTTAAAAATAAGTTATACTCGTTTTGCTTCCTTGAACATATACATCAGTGTTCCAAGGCCTATATCGTTTCCGATGCCATAGCTTGCAACTATCTTATCGTATTGGTTATCACACTCTTGTCTTTCGTACTTGGGTGAAAGGGAAGAAATGGAGTGGAAATGCTGTCTGCCAGCCTCGCCAAACTCACTGCAGAGCGACATACCAATCTTAAACCACGAAGCATAATCATCTGGAAGGGATAGTCCATTGTCTCTTAGGTATTTGATACCATCCTCAACTTTCTTATGTGAGTCAGTATAAGTTGCATGGAAATTAAAATCTTGAGGTTGCATCGTTGTAGACACACGTCGTTCTTCCTTCTTCGTCTCCTCTATCACCTTGTAGTAGGTGAGGGCCTCAGGATTGTAGTAAGGGTCTGGGTTGTATGATGCAAAACGTAAACGAGTGGTGTCTTTACAAGCCTTATCAATGGTGATACCATACTCCTTAAAGTCCTTTTCCAATGCCAAGTAGTGCTCTTTCATCCGCTTAGGGTTATCAACCCTGCATATCGCAAAGTATCCATCTCCAGAAATCGACTTGCCAGCATATATGATAAAGTCCATCTGTTTCAAGATGTTAGGAACCTCTGGCATCACCTCAACGTTATCGACATAATCAATATCAATCGCTATTAGCCCAGAGTATTCAGCTACCTTGTCCCTCTTTTGCTCCGTAAAACGCCCACTGACAGTTGCACATGGAAGAGCTGTACGATACATATTCTTGATTTTGTGTCTCTCCTCAGTCGTACTTCCGCTACGAATCTCCTCAGCAATGGCCTTGTATTGGTCCGTAAACAGGAAGTCCTTAAGATTAACAGTCGTTCCAATATTATCGCTAACTCCTTTATATAGAGATACCTCAACATTAAGTGGGTCTTTTTTAGCCACGGTTGGGATAGTAAACTCAATAGGAGCATAAGTAAGCACCTCGTCATCTTCATAGAAGCAACGCTTGTCTCTTATGCTGGCATTGTAGTAGTTGCCCGAGTTGATATCATACTTCAAACGACATTCTCCCATCTTGCCGTAGTTGCTAAACTTGACCTTATCGCATCGAATGATTGTCTCCTCTGCCTTAAAGTCTCGGTGTACGGTAAACACAAAATCAGACTTATTATAGAAGTTAGCACTGCCGTTGATGTCATAAGCATTGGGGCACATGTAGGCTTCAGCAGTTTGGTCGTAAACCATTTTGCGAGGGTGTGCTACCAATATCACCATAACATTATACTTGATTGCAAAGCAGCAAAGTGCGTCCATGATTTTGCCAACAAACTCTGTCTCAGTCTGTTCATTAGGGCGCTCGGTCTCTATCTTATTAAAAGCATCAAGTACCAAAATACTTACATCTTCGTCTTTAACCAAGGCAGCGCCAAGCTCCAATATATGTGGCAACTTGCTAATTTTCTGATAGTTGAAGAAAAAGAAGTTGTCGCACACATAGCTAGCCACGTTCTGAGTTTCAGTCAAGTCGGAATCTTTCAACCGCTTATTCGTATACTTTGAGACCAGTTTAGCCATGTGATATGAAAGTGGCTGATTCTCAGGTGAGAAATAGAGCGTTTTCATTCCGTACAGCTTGTTGTAAGTCGTGGTAAGGAAGTCCACAAACTCCGATTTGCCGTAGTTAGGAACGCCTGTAATGGTTATCACACGACCTCTATCAAGACGAAATACGTCATCCAGATTACTCACCTTGGTATACAAGCCTTGAGGGAGTCCGTTGTTAAAAATGTCAGTGATGCTTTGCATCAAATACTCCTTAGGAAGGAGCGAGGGCATGTTGCCCATGTCGTTAATTTTCTTATTCATAATATATTAATAATTAAAATGTTATATCCTGTTGTTTTCAAACTCAGACCCTGCGTAGTGCTCAATTGTCTTTTTGTGCAACTCGTATCCCTCACCCCTGAACAGGTCGGCCATCTGGAGCCTCTTAACTGGGTTGAACTCTTGATTCAATTTCGCAAAGGTATTATTCAGTACCTTATAGTTTATCTTATACCTGGTACCCGCCTTGCACACATTTAACACCTCTATAACCTCCAACCTCTTTAGCGAATCAACAGCCTTCTTAATGGTTTTGTCAGTCAGGCCTGTATATATGCTTAGTAGTGAAAAGCTTATGGCGGTCTGTCCTATATTATTAAGGTGTCTAATCGTGTTCAATACGTCTCGTTCGCTCTGCGTGAAGAGTATCTGCATATTAATTGGAAGGGATACATACAAACCGCTATCCAACAAGAACTGTTCACCTTTGCTTATGTTTTTCTTAACTGCCATCTCTGTTCGTTTTCTGGTGCAAACATACAAATAAAAAATCGATAAAACCCTATAAATCAGCAGCTTGTAAGTCTAGTCTAGTCAAGTTTTGCAAATCCAAGTTTTTATCATTATATTTGCAGTAAATCCTATAAGCTATGAAGTACATAACAGACACTGATTTCTTACCTGAATACAGGGACCTCCATTTTGATTCATACCAACTACTCTATGGCATTGCAATCAATCAACACGAGGGAATGATTTACGACACAATTATTACATTGTGCCGAACTTATAGAGAATCTATACTTAGAAAGTCAAAAGTGGATTATTGGAAAACTCTGGTTGATAGAGTAATATCTAGATTGGAGTATATTGAGGATAAGGCAGATGTTATGATATATTTGCCATATAGGCAGATACTATGTACGCCCGAAAGGCTTATTCAAAGATACACTTATGCTAAATTGGTTTTGGATAATGTAAGAGGGTTAGAGATGAATCAACTGACCAGACGAGGTAATAAGAGTGTTGGTGATATAAGGGGATTTTATCCTATCAAGAAACTGGAGGACCTAATGTATGATGCAGTGCCATTTCTTGCTAAATCACACAATAAATCAGAGGTTTATATTAAGCAAATAGTTGCTAATGAGCTATATAGAAGAGGTATAGAATCTTTAGATGCAAATCCAAGTACAGAAGGAGAGAATATGTATATAAAGGTGTTGCTGAATGGAATATATTTGAAGGACATTCAACCATCAATGGAGTCCAAAGATGATAAAGAACCCTCATACGACGGCCACACAAAACTTGAATCAGTTGGTTTTGTATACTATGCCTTGCAGTACTATCTTAACGAAGCTCATCTGTCAAAGAAAAAAGACATGGAAGAATTGTTAAGACGAGCTGTTGTGAGAATTATTAATGGTTTGGAAACCCCTCATATCAAACTGGATACAAAAAATATTTCAAAAAATACAGCCTATAAATATGTGTATAATAAGTCTTTTAACAGTAAAAACACAAACTTTGACACGCTTCAACATATTGTGGATGCGCTGAAAAATCATGGAATAAAACCCATACCCGAAGAATTGACGCAAGCTTTGGGTAAATACGGAAAATAAAAAGTAAGCCCAGATGCTAATTAACACTCCCTCTTTTAGCATATATGCTTACTAAAACAATGATGGGTAGGTTTAGCCTACCCATCACTATATAAATATTATGTTGTTATTATGTTCGGACTATCTCCGATACTGGCATCGGAAAAAATCCGATATTAGCACATTTGCTTATTGCATGGACACAAATAAGCATGCTCGCTAGTTTTTGCAAAACGCATTATTACAGATAAAATGAAATGATGTACGATGATGAATTTATGGACCAAGTTCTCCCAAAGTTTCACGAGCTGGGCATAACAGACCCCAAGGAGATTGAAATTATTTTGGATGGATTAAATCAATTAGCAGAAATAGGTTGGGCATATTATGTCCATAAACAGCAAAAGAATAAAGAAATTGATAAAGTTCGTTAGGATAGCGCCCAACGAACTTTTATCTAAAACTCCAGACTCTCATAAAGTTCTCCTATTTCCTCTGCCTTCAGACCCAGGTATCTCCTGGTAATCTCACAACTACTGTGTGAAAATATCTCACTCAGTTTAATCAATGCCCTTTCTGCATGGACCCCTGCTTTCTCTACAATGTGGCGGCCAAAGGTCTTTCTATGACTATGCGAACTATATGACTTGATTGTGAGTCTGTATTTACCTTGTACTCCTTAAGTCTCATATTGACCCATTCCCTTGAATAGGTGGTCCCCAGACGACTGAGAAAGATTGGTTCACTTTGTTCTGGTGAGCCCAATGCTCGATAGCAATCTTCAATATGCTTCTTAAGGTCTTTGTTTACTCTGATTGCCCTACGCCTACCAGTTTTTTGCTCAATAACAAATATCTCGTCTTTGGAAAGAATATCATTCCATGTAAGTTTTAGTTCATCACCGATGCGTAATCCCCACATACACTGAGTTGCAATCAACAAACTCATTCTGTAATCACCATCTCGATATAAGCGATGAACTAGATTTATCATCTCCTCCCACTTGAGGGCATCTGCCGTTGTGTATTGTCCTTTAAGTGCCATTGCGGTTTGATTTATATGCTTGAAATAAGGTTAGTAAAATAGCCAATTATATACTACGCTGATTATCAGCCACTTTTTACTTTTCCACAAAGTAAAAGTTCTAATTTACATGGACTCCATATTCGGTTTCCACTCGTTCCTTGTAGTAGTCTACACGCTCTACAAGGCCATCAATTACCTGGACTAGGCAGTCTGCATAAACCATTTCCTCAACTTGGCCATTATCCAGATGAACTTCAAATAGGTCTTGGCCTTCATCATACACCACTTTAACTTTGCCTTGGTACTTAAAGCCATCAACTATGAATGACAATCCCTGGTCTCCAGGGAGCCTCTTGAAATTATGAGGCCCCCAACTGAACATCACCATTAACTGGCTTTTCAATATCTCTAAAATGTATTCTGCCATAGCCGACTTTATTATTCCCAAGAAATCAATCTCTCATATCTAAATGAACGCCACTTGTTGCCGACTGCATCAATATCCACGAAAGAGACCACATTACGAGCATCTGAGCAGTATCCGTTGCCATTCACAAATTGCCCTGCATAACTTGGAGTAGTTGTTGCGTGGCGTGTTGTAATAGTGCCATCTTTCTTTAAGAAGGTAATCTTAACGATGCGCTTTGCAAGTTCTGCCTTCAACGCCTTAATAGATGCAGTAAGCATACCTGTTGCGAAAGCATCGTTTGTACGATGTGCGATAACCATTGCTCGGTGAGCATCAAGGTTGTTCATTGCGATAATTGCTGTTGTTCTCATATCTGTAAGATTTTTTATTACTCTATACTAATTTAACTTCTTTGAAGGTTTGCCCCAACCATTCATCTTCCATACATACTCTCTTGCCTCTTCCTTATCGAAAAACTCTTTCACTTTGCTTCCCATCGCTCCTGTTTCCGACACGGAAGTCCACTGCCATACTCCCCAATAGTTTCTTAGCGGTGCGTAGTAGTATTGTCCAAGTTTCGCTTTCATAATAATTGATATTATAATGTCATTTATTCCCTGTTTTTCTATTGCAAATATACAATATAAATCAATATAATCCAAATGAATCGAATGAAAAATGATACAATAAATCAATTTTTAGTAATTTTTTCATTTTTTTGATGACTTTTAAGGTTTTTTTTGTTAATTTTGTTGCATTGACAGTAAAAATCAACATTGATATGGCAGAAAAAGCAACCATTGAAGGAGAATTGCTCGTAAAAGAAATACTGAAAGAAAGGGGAGTAAAGATGAAGGATTTGGCGGAACAAATCAACATTGCCCCCGAAACACTCACTCGTACACTAAGAGGAAACCCCCAATATTCAACTCTAAAATCTATTGCAGATTGCTTGGGAGTTGCTGTCCGTGATTTATTCAAAGAAGGAGAGACGGCCAACGGCAATGCTGATATGAAGGGTTGTATTTTCTTAAATGGAATGATTTACACTTTTAACAATCGTAGTGAGATAGAATCTTTTTTGAAAGAAAACTAATCTATATAGTTTCTTCCATGTAGAGTGTGCTATAGTGAATGGGCAGAATAACTACATACCAAGCTAAATATCTGGCGAACTACCTCACAAGGCGTTTGCCAGCTAATGATATTAACAAGCTGACAGCTTCTTTGCAAGATGCACAGGTGGACTTGACTCCCCACCAGGTGGAAGCTGCTCTATTTGCATTTAAGTCGCCTTTGTCAAAAGGTGCAATCTTAGCTGACGAGGTTGGTTTAGGCAAAACTATCGAGGCTGGTATAATTTTGTCGCAGCATTGGGCAGAGCACAAGCGCAAGTTGCTTATTATTTGTCCTGCTAACCTTCGCAAGCAGTGGTCTAGCGAGCTGCAGGAGAAGTTTGCATTGGAGTCCACAATCCTGGAAAAGCGCAGTTTTGATGCCTTTCTTGAAATAGGCAACCTTAATCCGTTTACAGCAGATAAGATTGTTATCTGCTCGTACCAGTTTGCCAAGGCCAAAGCACCGTACATAAAGCATACTGATTGGGATTTGGTTATTATTGATGAGGCCCATCGTCTCCGCAATGTGTATAAGCCAACCAACAAAATATCAAATATAATCAAATCGGCTATTGAGTCTCGTAAGAAGATATTGCTTACAGCTACTCCTTTGCAGAACTCTATTCTGGAGTTATATGGCTTAGTGTCAATCATTGACGACTATGTTTTTGGGGACTTAAAGAGCTTCAAAACACAGTTTGGTCGTATGATTGACGAAGAGGATTACAACGACTTGCGAGAACGCTTGCTGCCTATATGTAAGCGAACCCTTCGTCGTCAAGTGTTGGAATACATCAAATACACAAAGCGTATTGCTATTTTGCAGGAGTTCTTCCCTACTAAAGACGAACAAGCTCTGTATGATTTAGTTTCAGACTATCTTGCTAGGCCAAAGTTATATGCGCTACCTAATAGCCAGCGACAGCTGATGACCTTGATTCTCCGTAAGCTGTTGGCATCATCAACTTATGCTATCCACGATACTTTCTGCTCGCTTATTGCTCGCTTAGAGGCTAAATTGCAACGCCAGGAGAGTACAAGTTTGGAAGAGGTTTACATGGATTTTGATGGTAGTGATGATGACTGGATTGATGACGAGGAGGTAGAAGAGGAAGAGCAACTAGAGGTTCTGCATCCTTCGGATATTGAGGGTATCAAGAACGAAATCAAAGAACTTTACGCTTTCCGAGACCTGGCTGCTAAGATTAGAAAGAATAGCAAGGCAGAACAGTTGTTTACTGCTCTTGACAAAGGTTTTGAGCAACTTGACTCGCTTGGGGCTCAGAAGAAGGCCCTTATCTTTACAGAGTCCCGTCGCACCCAGGAGTTCCTCTATGAGCTTTTGGAGAAGCGTGGCTATAAGGGTAAGATTGTACGCTTCAACGGAACAAATACGGACCGTCAATCAACCGAGATATACAAGGCCTGGATGGAGAAGCATAAGGGAAGCCATAAGATTACAGGCTCACCAACCGCTGACCGACGTGCTGCCATTGTGGATTACTTCCGAGAGGAGGGAACTATTATGATTGCCACTGAGGCTGCTGCTGAGGGTATTAACTTGCAGTTCTGTTCCCTGATTGTAAACTATGATATGCCATGGAACCCTCAGCGTATTGAGCAGCGTATTGGCCGTTGCCACCGCTATGGTCAGAAGTTCGATGTCGTGGTTATCAACTTCCTCAACAAGGCTAATGCTGCCGACATCCGTGTCTATGAGTTGCTTGACCAAAAGTTCCAGTTGTTTAGCGGTGTCTTTGGTGCAAGTGATGAGGTTTTAGGTAGCATAGGCAATGGCCTTGACTTTGAGAAGCGTATCGCTCAGATATACAACGAGTGTCGTACTACCGCAGAAATTGAGGAGGCATTTGATGCACTCCAAGCAGAGCTGCAAGCTGAGATTTCAGATAAGATGCTCAAGGCTCGTAGCACCCTGCTTGAAAACTTTGACGAGTCTGTACAGGAGAAACTTCGTTTCAATCTGGCCCAGAGCTTAAACAACCTTGACCTCTTTGAGAAAAGATTGTGGATGCTGGCCATGTATGCCCTGCGCAACGATGCCGAGTTTGACAAGGAACACTATCGTTTCACACTGAATAATGGCTCTCTCTTCGATGGCAACTACTTTATGACATCAGAGCGAGAGACAAAGAGTAGCGTGGAGCTTCCAGATAATGCCCAACCTTTCCGTGTTGGTAGTCCGCTAGCTCAAGCCATCATTGCTGATTACCTCAATGCTGACACACCTTGCTCTGAGGTTGTCTTTGACTATTCAGGCAGTGAGGGTAAGACGGCCTTGCTGGAAGAGTTGGTTGGAAAGAGTGGCTGGATGCGTGTTGAGAAGGTGTCTATTGACTCTTTCGAGCAGGAGGACCATCTGTTGCTGTCGTGCTATATAGATGATGGTGAGGAGGTCTTTTCTGATGTTGTTGAGCGTATGCTGCTTCAACCAGCTGAGACTATTGGTAGTGTAAGTGCCCCAATAACTATTGCCGATAAACTTGCAAAACGAGTGGAGGTATTGAGGGGTGAGGTTATGTCCCAAAGCGCACTTCGCAACGAGGTGTTCTTTGAGGAGGAGATGGATAAGCTCGACACCTGGGCTGGTGATATGAAGGTTGCCCTAGAACGAGAGATTAAAGACCTTGATGCTGAGATTAAGTTGCGTAAGAGCAATGCAAAGAAACTTTCGCAACTGGCAGAAAAAGTTGCAGAGCATCGTATCATCAAGGAACTGGAGAATAAGCGAGCCGAGAAACGCCAGAACTTATACGAGGCACAAGACGAGGTGGATGCCCGAAAGGAGACCCTGCTCACCAAGGTAGAGCGTATGCTCGAACAGAAGATTGAGCAAACAGAGTTGTTTACCATTAAATGGAGAATAAAATAATGACCATAGAAGAATTTTTGTTCGATTTGCCATTGTATCATAAAGTTCCAAAAGAGGAATGTTCGGATATAATCAACTTTCTTTGGAGAAATCTTTCCAGAGGACAAGAGGTAGATGGCTATAATCCCATAGAACAATGCGAATCAACATTCGTGTTATATGTTGGTATGTACGATGCTATACATAACAAAATTGGAAGTCAAAAGTTGGAAAGGAGTTATGTGTCAGGCAAGAGCGAGTTGTTTGATACCTATGAAGTTGTATTGGTATGTAAGCGTTATGGCACATTCCTGCACTATTTAATACATGCAGAATACGCTGAAGAGGATGACGAACATAAACATATTACACACTTATCAAAGGTTGGTCAATATCCATCTGTTGCAGACTTCCATGTAGGGCAAGTGCATAAATACGACAAAGTCCTACCAAAAGACAAAATGCGAGAGTTTACAAAGGCTATTGGCTTGGCGGCTAATGGTGTCGGTATCGGCTCGTTTGTATATTTAAGACGCATTTTTGAACACCTTGTATTTGAGGCAAAGGATGCAGCGATGGCTACTAATCCCGAATTTGATGAAACGGCATTTACCTCTGCAAGAATGAATGAGCGAATACAAATGCTATCAGATTACTTGCCTGACTTTTTGGTTGAGAATCACAATATCTATAGTATCCTAAGCAAGGGTGTACACGAGCTCAGTGAGGAGGAGTGCAAGAAATATTTTACCGTATTAAAAGAGAGTATCGAGATAATCCTTGATGAAAAGCTGGAAGCTTATAGGAAAGCAAAGCATAAAAAGGCTATTGGAAATGCAATAGCTGAAATTACGGGTGCGATAAAGTAAATAAATATGGAGTGGGACAAGAAATATATTGCATTAATTATCACCATAGTGCTAATAATAGTATTGATATTGCCTTTAGGCATTAATGCGTTGTATCTTATAAGTACAGATTGTGAAGTTTTGCATAAACCTTCAGAATGGACGACATTTTGGGGTGGTTATCTCGGTGCTATCATTAGTGCAGCTGTCGCATTCATTATATTGTACATACAGCGAAAAGATAATGAACAGCAGATTAAAGATGCGCAAAAAGATAACGAGACTCAAAATAAGGCTAATCGTAATCTTCAGATAAATACGCTGAAATATCAACAAGAACAAATACGCTTGAACAATTTTATTGCGGTATCATCTAAACTGATAGCATCTATCAATCCAATGGATGTAAAGACTTTATGCAAGCAATTACGACAAGATAATGTGCCGCAGATAGAACATGATTTACTTACATGCTTGAATAGTATAACAAGTATACAACAAGAGTTTTGCCTGCATTTATCTGACAAGGATGGTAGACAGAAGAGACTCGGAACAGATTCAAATAAGATTATTGCCCGCTATACAGATGCATTATGCGACATACAAAATCTTTTAACACTTGTCTCGGTTAGTGGTATTCCGATGACCCACGATATACTTAAGGCGTATGCACAAAGTCCAGAGAACAAGCGAATGTCAGCTAATCTAAAAACTGCGATTATAAACTATACACCTGCTCAGATTGAGAATATGAAATTGGAGTGGATGTGGGAGGGAATCGCACTTTCTCTGCTTGATTTAGTCCAAAATGAATCGACAAACTTGTATAACATTATCGATGATTATGTTTCAGAAGAGCGTACAAGAATAGATAAGATATTAACAGAAAGAATATAAACACTATGGCACAAGATAGAAAATTACAGAAGTTGGAGCTTACCTGGGTGGGTAAGTATGATGAGCAGCAGCCGTTGGAGCCGAGGATTTTGATTGAGAATCCAGAATACTCGTATGGAGAGATTGAGACAGGTGTATTGCCTAATGGCAAACCTTGGAAGGGCAATATGCTTATCCATGGAGATAATCTGCTTGCTCTGAAAGCTCTCGAACAAGACTATGCTGGGTGTGTCAAGTGTATCTATATAGACCCGCCATATAATATTAAAGCAGCCGTTGATGAATACTACGATGATAATTTAGAAAACTCCCTATGGCTTAATCTAATGTATCAAAGAATAGTATTACTATGGAAATTGTTGGCTAATGACGGACTGATGGCAGTTCAAATAGATGATTGCCAATTTGCTCGTCTATTTTTGATAATGTCAGAAATATGTGGAGAGGGAAATCTAAAAATCATCTGTGTTAAAATGAGTGAAGCAACAGGGGTTAAAATGGCTTCTGTTAATAAAGCGGGCTCGATTGCTAAGGTAAAAGAGTTTGTTATTTTGGCAAAAAAAGATGGTATAAAAGGTTTGGATTTGGAGCGTGTTCCAAAGGAAAGATGGGATAATGAATATAAAACATATATACATGGCGCTACAGACGAAGAACTAAGAAATATCAAAAATATTTTAATAGACGAAGAGCGCACAGAGCAAGATTTATTATATGTAGATGAAGTACTATCTAGAATCACATTCTCTAACATGAATGAAGTCGCCCGTAAAGAAATAGGAACTGAAGCAACGGAAGAATGGTGTTATGCACATGCAAATAGAATAGTGCAATTTGCTACATTAACAGGAGGAGCAAGGGATATTGCAATATCCAAAAAGAGTTCGTACACTGATGTTCCTCCTGCGTTTTCAATTACGACTAGACAAGCTAAAATGTACTTAATAAGGGGAGATTTTAATACAGACACCAAATTGTCCAGATGCAAAATATTATTTGCAGACCAGTATTTATCCATCAACCCAGGAGATTTGTGGACAGATATAAAAACAACAGGTTTAGATAATGAGGGATGTGTGGACTTCAAAAATTCAAAGAAACCTGAGAGACTTATTAAGCGCATTATACAGCTTAATACCACCAAGGGTGATATTGTTCTCGATAGCTTCCTTGGCTCTGGCACAACAGCGGCTGTGGCTCAAAAGATGGGTCGCAGATATATTGGTGTGGAGATGGGTAATCATGCCTATACGCATTGTGCTGTGCGCTTAAAGAAGGTAATTGATGGTACAGACCAAGGTGGTATCAGCAAGGCTCAGAACTGGAAAGGTGGCGGTGGTTTCCGCTTCTATGAGTTAGCACCAAGCCTTTTGAAGGAGGATAAGTTTGGCAACCTTGTAATCAACAAGGAGTACAATGCTGATATGTTGGCTGCAGCAATGGCAAAGCAGGAGGGCTTTACCTACGAGCCATCTGCGGAACACTATTGGAAGCAGGGATATTCGCACGAGAGCGATTACATCTACACCACCACGCAGTTTATGACCGTGGAGGGTTTGGCTGCCATAGCAGAACAGATGAAGGAGGGAGAGTCGTTGCTGGTATGCTGCACCGCCTTCCAGAAGGAGTGCCGCAGTGCCTTCCCGAACATCACTATCAAGAAGATACCACAGATGTTGCTTGGTCGTTGCGAGTTTGCTCACGATGATTACTCGCTCAACATCGTAGAGCTTCCAACTATTGAGGAAGAGTATGATGAAGATGTTGATGAGGTAATCGAGGAGGTTGCCGCAACCCCAGCCGAAGAGACCCAACAAGAGTTGTTTTAAGTATTAGCTATAGAATCCAATGAAGAAACTTTTATCACTCATATTAATTTGTTTAACTTGCTCAAGTTTGCATGCGCAAACATTACGTGTTCGAGTAGATAGTTTATCAGCATCAATCAGTAGGTCAGATGCTAAAATGGGGAACATAGAAAGCTCTATCAATGAGTTAGTTGGACAGGTTGCGAATCTTTCATATTTGGTAGAGGCTCAAAAAGAAATTATTAGCCAAGAACAGAGTGCTATTGAAAATAGTATGGGAGCTGTTAATATATTTCTGGCCGTATTTGCCCTGATTATAACCATTGGTGGTATATTCTTAGGTTGGTTTATAAATCGTAAAGAGAAAAAGGTACAAGCCCTTCTTATGCAAGTGGAAACAAAAAAGGAAGAGGTGGAAAAATTGGAAGAAAAAACATCCAATACCAGAAAAGAGGTTATGGAATTAAGTGATAATATCAACAAAGATATTGAGGGGTTGTATGCAAAATTGCGACGAGAGGAAACAATCACTCATCTAAAAAGATTGGTATATGAACCCAATGATATTGGTAATATATTACCACTGTTATTGTCGAGAGAACTAATAGAATCTGACTTCAAATATTTATTAACGGCATATAGAAATCTAGAAAATAAAGATGATAATGGCATTGTGTCGGACGGATTATTTGCCCAACGCTTATCTAGTAAGGGCCAGTATTTATTGCTATTCTATCAACATTTTTGCGGACAGGCCCTATGCCATGAACTTGTCGCTACTGAGATAGTTTCTTTCTTCCCTTATTTATTACAATGTGCCTTTAAGAATGATGTTGTAAGTTCAACGACTTCAATGGTTAATTATTTCAACAGGGGAGAAGTTGCTGTTAACAAAGTTGAAACAACGTATCTATACTTAAAAGCATTGCACGAATCAAAATACTCTAATCTCGAAGATGCATATTCGGTTATCGTATCAAAGTATCGCAACGATGATGAGCTTAAAGATATATGGATACATCTAGAAGAGAATCATGTATATATCAAACTGTTTAATGAATTGATATGTGAGGCATATCAAGAAGATGAAACTTTTGTTGCACGAGTAAAAGCACAAAAGGAGGATGGTGTCGAAGAGAATAAAAAAGAATAAGATGAACCAGATAGTAAATAACATCAAACAACGTTTGTCGCTCCGAGAGCCTTTGGCAGAAGCTTTGGAGGTAGTTGCCAAACTGACTGACAAACTTGCATTGAAGAAACCATCTGCAGAAGAGGATTATGAAGCCTACCTCAAAGAGCAGTTGAAATTGGCGCAGGAGGTGTGCCCTTTATGCAAGAACTTCGAGCGAGACTTTCCATCGTTTGCATTTTCAATAGCAACGGGCATTGGTAAGACCCGTCTGATGGGTGCGTGTATAGCGTATCTCTATCTAAAAAAGGGCATACGCCATTTCTTTATCCTTGCCCCAAACCTTACGCTCTACGAGAAGTTGAAAAGAGACTTTGGAGAACCCTCGTATGATAAATATGTTTTCAAGGGTCTTGCAGAGTTTGCGGCTAATCCTCCAATGGTAATCACTGGAGAGAATTACAGTGATTCGCATGGCATGGATAATATGTTCAAGCGTGTTGAAATCAATATATTCAATATTGCCAAGTTCAACTCTGAAAATAGAGGTGGAGCACCTCGTATGCGTCGTTTGGCAGAGTGTTTGGGCCAATCATATTTTGACTACCTAGCTTCGCTTGATGACTTGGTAATTCTTATGGATGAGGCCCACCGCTACCATGCTGATGCCTCAAAGAAAGCGATTAACGAGTTGCGCCCAATCCTAGGACTGGAGATGACGGCAACGCCAACAGATGAGAAGGGCAAGTCTTTCAAAAATATTGTTTACGAGTATAACTTGGCGCAAGCCCTGATGGATGGAAAATATGTTAAGATTCCGACTGTTGCTCGACGCAAGAACTTTTCTAGAGGAACGCTCTCTGACGAAGAGTTGGATATTCTTAAAATAGAAGATGCTATCAATATTCACGAACGCACTAAAGTGCACTTGGAGTTATATGCATGCAATAACAACCAGCAGCTGGTAAAGCCGTTTATCTTGGTTGTATGCCGAAATATCGAGCACGCAAAGCGTACTCTTCACTTGATAGAGGAGGAGTTGTTTGATGGTAGATATGCTGGCAAGGTACTTCAGATAGACAGTTCCACGAAGAAGGACGAAGAGATAGAGAAACTCTTTGTTTCATTGGAAAGTCCAGATAACCAGATAGAGATAGTTATCCATGTAAATATGCTCAAAGAGGGCTGGGATGTAAAGAATCTTTATACCATTGTTCCACTTCGTGCTGCTGATGCCCCAATTTTGGTAGAGCAGTCTATTGGTCGTGGTCTCCGTTTGCCTTATGGTGGCAAGCGTACTGGTGACCCTGATGTAGATAAGCTAACGGTTATTGCTCACGAGAACTTTGAAGCTGTTATTGCCAAGGCTAATGACCCAGGTTCGGTGTTGAGTAAATATACATATATTGAACTTGATGAGGATGAGTATTCGGCAGAACCAAGCCATGTTTCACCAGTACAAACCATTATCGAAGCTCAGCAGGAAAAGGCTGTTGCAGCTGCCCGTACAGAGGTTGAGAAGCAAGAGGCGCAGCAGAGATATGATACTCTACGAGTAATTAGCAATGTGATTCCAATAGCCAATACTCAGGTCAAGAGTAAAGCAGAACTTAACAAGCCTGAGGTTAAAGAGTTTATCCGCAAA
This sequence comes from Alistipes sp., assembly GCA_045648965.1. Classification (GTDB taxonomy): domain Bacteria; phylum Bacteroidota; class Bacteroidia; order Bacteroidales; family Rikenellaceae; genus Alistipes. The sequence continues at coordinate 26,138 of JAZRPA010000023.1, forward strand.
CATACGATAACAGCCATTGTAGAGAAGGCTCAACAGTCCGACCCGCTATTTGCTCATCAGGTGGCTACAGAGCAGCTCGCTAATATTGATGAGGTTATTGAAGAAGCTATAAAGACATTTATAGATGCAACGATTGAGATTCCTCGTATGACGGTGCAAAAAGAGGTGTTTAGAGCAGATTTTCAATGGTTTGACCTTGATACATCTATGGGTTTCAACCTTAAAGCTATTCAAGACGAACTATTGCGTGTGTCAATAGGTGTAGGAGAACAGAGCGTTGAAACAATACAAGTTGAAACTGGCCGCAAGTTTGATAAACCTACAAATCTTATCGTAAATACACTTATTGACTACGATGATATTGACTATGACGAGAACTCAGAGTTGTTATATCATCTAGCAGACCAGGCAATAAATGCAATATCTGCGAATCTGGATGACAAAGATAGTTTGCCGAAGGTGGTACATGATTTCAGAAGGGCTATAGCAAGTATGATTTACGACCAAATGAAACGACACTTTGTGATGCAATCAACAGGTTATGTAAAACCGAAGGTATTGCCATTTACTGGTATTGTTCCTCAAAATGTCAAAGAGATAGAGGGGTATGGTCGCACAGATTACAGAAATTCTATAACACCATCACATGTTCGTAAGTTTATCTTTACAGGATATTTGAAGTCTTACTATACAGAGTACAAGTTTGATAGTAAGACCGAACATGATTTCTCATTTGTATTAGAGAATGACAAAAAGGTGTTGAGATGGCTTCGTCCAGCAAGAGAACAATTCAGTATATATTGGTCTAATGGCTCAAAGCGATATGAACCAGACTTTGTGGTAGAAACAGCCGATACTATTTACATGGTAGAGACTAAAGCTGCGGTTAATGTTTCTATGGATGAAGTACAACAAAAGAAAGCTGCAGCGGAAGAGTATTGTCGCCATGCATCCGAGTTTACCGCTGAAAATGGGGGTAAACCATGGAGATATATATTACTTCCTCACGATGTAGTAGATAGAACTGCCAGCTTTGAATATTTGATAGCTACACACTAATAATCCTAAATAAGCCTATTTGCTAATTTGGCATATAGAAATAAGCGATATGACTACAAGTGATAAAATATTAGAGCTGATTAAGGACCGAGAACTAACCCAACGGCAGTTTGCGAGATTAGCTGGGATTCATTATGTCTCCTTAAATAAGAATCTTGCTAAGGATAATTTCAGCACAAAGAGCCTGGAGAACATTGCTAAAGCTTGTGGTATATCTGTATATGACCTTCAGCCTGATTCAGTTGAAATAACACTGACTCAAGTTTCTGGATACATAGAACATAATGGCGAGATTGTTAAAATCAAAGACCTTAAGGCACTAAAGAAGTTGGTTGATAAGCTGGATGCCCAAGAGTTATTAATGAAGGCTAAGCAAATAAAGTTGCCTAAACAAAATCCCATTACACTTGAGGATATAACCCTCGACCATTGGGAGGAGTATGATGCAACTCAGATGCAGATAATGAGTTTTAGACATCATTACGACATTGTAAATGGTGCTCAATTTAATGTTGGTAATATGTGTGCTGGCTACCCCTTCTCATTACATGGAATTACATTCCAAAACAGTGAAGCCGCATACATAGCTGGTATATATTCTCACAACAATCCTGAACACATACGATTACAAAAGGCCCTGATTGCAATCAATGATGGTTATAAGGCTAAAAAGGAGTACAGACACACTCGATATAACCATGTAAAAAGAGAGGATTGGGAGTCCTTCAATATAGAGTGGATGAAGTATGTTGTTTGGCAAAAGTGTAAGGCTAATTCAGACTTTGCAAAACTCCTTATAAGTATTCCAAAAACTGCCATGGTGGTTGAGAACTCCACAGGTATGACTGGAGCTACAGCCCAAGTATGGGGTTGCTTCAACTCAGAACTTGAAGAGTTAAGAGATGCAAAGGTAAAAAGATATGCAATAGAACATTCTATCAGAAAGGAAAACGATGAGAGATTGAATGTAGAGCGTAATCGTTGGAATAACCATGGAGTGTGGTCGGGAAAGAACTTGATGGGTAAAATTATCAAGATGTGCTCTATATGCTTACAGCAGGGGGTAGAACTTCCTATAGACTATGAACTGTTGAAGAGTAAGCACATTTACTTATTAGGGCAAGAATTGCCACTATAATATTTTACTTATATCGCTCCAAATATAAAAGTAAAAGATTAAATCTATGTAATAATGCTAGATTGCTGATATATAGCATTTTACACCTTTTACTAATATACAAAGTAAAAGTTGAATATCGAGCCGAAACCAAGAAGTATGAGGTGATTACAAGGATTATTCGCATCATATTTTGGTGCGAATAGTTTGTTTTATCTCATCATTGCATACCTATTCGGGACAAAATATACATTATTTCGGGACATTTAGCATACTGTTTGTCCCGTATTTTGTAAAATAATTGCTATATTTGTCCCGATTAAAGAGTTTAGAGTATGACTATACAAGTTGAAATACTGCAATTTTTACATTACAACCCTTCCTCAAGTAGGGCTGAGATTGCTGTTGGTCTTAATGAAGCTCCCAACGAGCGAACCTTGAAGCGAATTATTGCTGAGGTTGTTCAACAGGGAGATATTGTTGTGGAGGGCAAAGGTAGGGCTACCCGCTATTCACTGTCTGCACAAGCCCATTTAATGATGCCACTAGATATTGACACCTACTTCTTGAAGGATATTGATGAACGAAAGGTACAGGAGTCTTTCAATTTTGACCTTATTCGTTCTATTCTTCCACAGATAGATATTTTTACAGCAGAGGAGTTGGAGCGATTGAATGTTGCACATCAAGCCTTCTTGAACAATATGGCAACACTCTCTGAGCTGGAGTATCGCAAGGAGATGGAGCGTCTCGGTGTTGATTTGTCTTGGAAGTCATCTCAGATTGAAGGCAATACATATTCTCTTCTTGAAACAGAGCGATTGCTAAAAGAGAAGCTTACAGCAGAAGGTAAAACCAAGGAAGAGGCAGTAATGCTACTCAACCATAAGGATGCTCTTGATTTTGTTTTGGATAATCCTGACTACTTGAAAGAGATTACCGTTAGACGTATTGAGGATATTCATGGAATACTTACCAAAGAACTTGGGGTGGGAAGCGGTATTCGTACCCGAAGAGTAGGCATTACTGGTACTAACTATCGCCCATTAGACAATGAGTTCCAAATCAGAGAGGCTCTTGAAGATAGTTGTAATCTGATAAATGGCAAGGAGAATATTTTTGAGAAGGCATTATTGACCCTTGTGCTGTTGTCATACATTCAGGCATTTTCTGATGGCAATAAGCGTACTGCAAGAATCACAAGTAATGCTATCCTAATGGCGTGGGGGTATTGCCCATTGTCATTCCGTACAGTTGATTCTGTGGATTACAAGAAGGCTATGTTAATGTTCTATGAGCAAAATAACATTGCGGCCTTTAAGCAGATATTTATCGAACAATACGAGTTTGCAACAAAGAACTACTTCTAAATAGCAATGCCCCGATTTAATGGTCGGGGCATTTTTTACATAAAGTCATTTAGATTTGTTGAGCCAGTTTGTTGCTGCGGAATCTTAGACCAATAGTTTTCCATTCCTTTTGAGATATTAGCCGCATGGCTTAGACTCTTTTTTCTACCCTTCAATCTCATTGAGATTTTTTGTTTTGTTGCGTCTGACAACGCTCTTTGTTTTCTTTTGTATTCCATGTAATATTCTTTTTATATAAATAGTTTGCTAGGTCTAAAAAGTTTAGTAAACTCGATTTTTTACATGGAAAATTTTTAGGAAAAATATTTACGGCCAACAGTTTGCCTCCCCTTACTAAGCTTACTATGGGAAAAATATAGTAAGCTCGTTAGGCTCTACAACAAACACTCTATCGCCACATCTTCCTCCATATTTTTTATAAAAATTATCACATATTTTGTCTCTTTTTACGGGTGTATATCTTTGATTATAAGCATTTTATTATTGTTGAAAAATAGAGGAATATGCTTATAATTTGTTTTTTGTGATTACGAAGTTAGACATGTATAAAAAACTTATTTTTCGCCATTTCTTTAGCTAATAGCATAAGAGAGAGGTGGTGTATTCCCTCTCTCTTATACATATTATGTTATTATTATGTTCGGACTTTTTCCGATATTTGCATCGGAATTATTTACCCCCTTGCGTGAAGATGCTACTGTTGAACGCATCCTGAACCTCTTGAATAATATTCTTTTCCAATAACTTCGCATAATGTTGAGTAAGACGAGTGGAGGAGTGTCCTAACAGCTTTGCAACCACCTCGAGGCGTATGCCCAAGTTAAGACATCGAGTTGCATACGAGTGTCTGGCAATATGAGTATGTAGAGGCTTCTCAATCTGACATATTGATTTTATAAACTTAAGCGCAGCGTTATACTTCTGGTTTGATATTTTAGGAAGCTGGAAATCATATCGTTTCAATATCTCCACTCCATCAGGTAAAACTACCGAAGTGAAGTATACTCCAGTCTTAGCCCTCTTCTTGTGAATATAGATTTGTCCAGTCTCATTATATTGATAGTCGTTTGGCTCCAATGCTGCCATATCACAATATGATAACCCACAAGATGCTTGAAAAACAAACAAATCTCTCATCCTGTTCAGACTTTCATTATACATGTCCGTATCTTTAATGCGAGTAATCTCCTCTTCTGTAAGAAATTCTACATGGGTTATATCCTTTCTCAAATGGATATTCATAAACGGATTAGTCTTAACAATTCCTTTGCTCATTCCATATTTCAACACAGTCTTTACTCGTTGGCCGTATCCATTTGCTGTAGGTGTGTTGAAAATCCTTTTGAGCATTGACATGTACTCAGCAACAACCGTGTTTGTGATAGACCCTACTGGGCTGTTTGGAGAGATTATGGTATAAAACTTATCTCGAGATAATTCGTATTTGCGATATGAGCGAGGTGTTAAGTCTACATTTACTCTATTTTTGAGCAAGCCTATATACTCGTCAAACAACATTTGTACTGTGTACCTTTTAACTCCCCCATATCTAAAATATTCGGAAAGAGTTTGTGTGTTGAGCATAATACCCTCATCCATCATTTCTGTTATGATATCATTTAATCGACCTCTCGTTGCCTCTAGATACTCTTTTACTGGATTAGTTTTCTTCATCCCAATACATTTCTTGAAAGTTTCAGGATATTCTTTGCGAGGTAGGGTGATGTATGCTCTCTCTCCATTGATAATAAGAGATAATTCTATGGGGGCTAGCCCCTTTTTACTTGCCTTACATGGACGGCAGTAAAAGCTTACGTTTAATGTTGTGGATTTCATTGCATTAACTCATTTCGTGCGACTGATTTTTTACACAAATGAAGTAGTCGCAGATTAGAGTACAATATTGCAAAGGGTGGGGGAAGCAAAAACCCCTCACAGATGTCTGTAAGGGGCTTTCTTTCATTCTTGGAGCGGAAAACGAGACTCGAACTCGCGACCCCAACCTTGGCAAGGTTGTGCTCTACCAACTGAGCTATTTCCGCATTGTTTAGAACTTTGCTAGCGGTTTTATCCGTTTTGCGAGTGCAAATATAAGGCAAATATTTTTACTGTGCAAGAAATTTTTAAAAAAATTGCATTTTTAATACTTTTTCTTGCCCAAAATAGCCGAAATGCCCCCGTTGCAAGCCCTAAAATCCCTAAAATTCCGATGTGAAGTGGAACTTGATATCAGGGAATTTCTCCTGTGCAAGTGCCAAAGCATAGCTCGTATCGGCGAGGAATACATCGCGATCGTGCTTATCCTTGGCCATATTGGCGTGCTTGCGGCGCTTGAAATCTGCCAACTGCTCGGCATTGTTGCTCTCAATCCAGCAAGCCTTGTGAATCGAAATAGGCTCCCAGCGACACTTTGCTCCATACTCGTGCTCCAAGCGGTACTGGATAACCTCGAACTGCAACTGACCTACGGTACCGATAATCTTGCGGCCGTTCAACGATGAGGTGAAGAGCTGCGCCACACCCTCGTCCATAAGCTGATCGACACCCTTAGCCAACTGCTTGAACTTCATTGGGTCGGCATTCTCGATGTAGCGGAAGAGCTCCGGCGAGAACGACGGAATACCCGTAAACTTGAGCTTTTCACCTTCGGTGAAGGTGTCGCCAATCTTGAAGTTGCCCGCATCGTGCAGACCTACGATATCGCCCGGATATGCGAAGTCGATGATTGACTTCTTCTCCGCCATAAATGCTGTTGGCGACGAGAACTTCATCTGCTTTCCACTCGAGGCGTGGAGGTAGTTCTTATTGCGCTCGAACACACCCGAACATATCTTCATAAAGGCGATACGGTCGCGGTGGTTAGGGTCCATATTGGCGTGAATCTTAAAGATGAAACCTGTCATCTTCTGCTCCTGAGGCTCGATTGTGCGGGTTTCGGTGGTTGATGGGCGTGGCGATGGGGCGATGCGGATGAAGCACTCCAACAACTCGCGCACACCGAAGTTATTTACTGCCGAGCCGAAGAAAACGGGTGCAACCTTACCTGCGAGGTAGTCCTCACGGTTGAAATCGTCGTAGACACCCTCGACCAACTCAACATCCTCGCGGAGCTGGTTGGCGTAGCGCTCGCCGATGATGGCGTCTATCTCCTTCGAGTTGATATCGTCGATATCTACGGTCGAGGCGTTTGCAGTCTGACGCTCGTCCGAGGTAAAGAGCGAAATGTTGTTCTCGTAGAGGTTGTAAACACCCTTGAACGACGGGCCGCTCGAGATTGGGAATGCGAGAGGGCGTACGTGAATCTGCAACTCGCGCTCAATCTCGTCGAGCAAATCGAACGGGTCCTTGCACGGACGGTCCATCTTGTTCACGAAGACCATAACCGGCGTGTTACGCATACGGCAGACATTCATCAGTCGGCGTGTCTGTGTCTCGACACCCTTTGCGCCGTCGATAACGATGATTACCGAATCTACCGCAGTGAGGGTACGGTAAGTATCCTCGGCGAAGTCCTCGTGACCCGGGGTATCGAGGATGTTAATCTTCACGTCCTTATAGTCGAAACCCATTACCGAGGTGGCAACCGAGATACCACGCTGGCGCTCAATCTCCATAAAGTCGGAGGTGGCACCCTTCTTGATTTTGTTACTCTTCACCGCACCGGCAATGTGGATAGCACCACCAAAGAGGAGCAACTTCTCCGTCAAAGTGGTCTTACCTGCGTCCGGGTGGGCGATAACTGCGAATGTTCGTCTTCTAGCAATCTCTTCGTTTAGTGTCATATAATCTTCTTGTCTTTTTCTAAAATCGTTCTGATTGGTAAATTTTGCACTGCTCTTCGGATAACGAAATACTCACATACGCCTCAGTATGCTGTGCTTTCGTTCACTCGTTTAGCACAAAAATTCCTCAATCATCTCCGATTTTCAAGTCGCTGTAAAAATCGGATTGGCAAAATCGTGCTATTTTGCGGGTGCAAAGATAGAAATTAAAAGTTAAAAATTAAAAATTAAAAATTTTTGCCGACTTTAATAAACAAACCGTCATTCCGAGCGAACATGGTGAGCGTGGGAATCTTCATTCTTGCAATTAAAATCGAAAGTGGAAGATTGCCGCAGTCGCTGTGCTCCTTCGCAATGACGATTTCTTTTTTGCTTGTTCAAAAATAAATTCCTAATTTTGTAGTGCAGTCTTTGGGAAAAATAATTAACCTTAAAAATAAAAAAACGATGAAACGAACACTTCTTTTGGCGATGATGGTATCGCTGTTTGCAGTTGGCGCCTATGCGCAGAAAGCCCCTAAGCGACAAGGTTTTAGTGAGCTTCTTGATATAGACAACCTCTATGGCAATGTTGCTCAGGTTACCGTGGCTTGCTATTCGATCAATAAGCCTGGCGAGGATATCTCCAAAATAGAGCCATTCCCGGTACAGGTCTATAAGTTTAATCAACGAGGCGACGTTTCCGAGATGGGGCTTACCATGCTCGAGGGATATAAGATAAAGTCTTCGTACGACTCTAATGGCCGAGAGATTTGGCGCAGGTCCTATTTCCAAACAGAGAATGGGGCTTGGGTGATGACTATTGCCTGCAACAAAATATATGGTTCAAATGGCAAAGTGTCGGAGCAGCATTTTTATTATGATGGCGCAAAGGTTCCAACTTTCAAAGCGCGAACCAAGTATAACACCAACGCGCAGCCTATTTCGGAGTCAACATATAGCTCGGATACAAAACAATGGACAACCTACAACACCTATAAGTATGATGCGAAGGGCCTCCTCGTTGAGCATATTTGTCTCGATTACGAATCGGGTGAAGATCCATATAAAACTTCTTATAAATATGATGATAAGGGCCGCAAGATAGAGGAGTGTGAGTACGATAAAAATGAAAATGGCACGTTGAATCTCGTCTGTAAAATAACTTATAGTTACGGTGCGAACGGTAAGTTGGCTGAAGAGAAGAGACTTTTGGCCGATGGAACAGTTGCTAGTAGTGTAGTTTATAAGTATAATTCGGACGGCAAACTAGTAGAAAAGATAGATGGTGAAATTAACGAGAGAACTACATATAGCTATGATTCTAAGGGTAATGTAATCGAGGAGCTATCCTATGCTGGCAATTCTACAACCCCCAATAGCATAACAAAATATACTATCGTTTATCGTTAGTAATTCGTTTAGCGAGCGGCACCTTTAGGGCTGCTCGCTTTTTCACTCCCCCTCCCACAAAAAAACAAATCGCCAGGCAAATCTCTCTGCCTGGCGATTTGTTAGTTTTCCGTTTTCCGTTACTTCTGCGGTGGATAGTCGATAGTGTAGTGCAAGCCGACCGACTCCTTACACTCGCGCGCCTGCTTGATTGTGAGGTATGCCACAGCAATCATATTGCGCAACTCGCACAACTCGCGACACGGCTTGGTGCGGTTGTATAACTCCTCGGTCTCCTGCCAGATTACGGCTAAACGCTTCAAGGCGCGCTCCAAGCGGAGATTCGAGCGCACGATACCCACGTAGTTCGACATAATCGAGCGAAGCTCCTTTCTATCCTGCATCACGAGCACCATCTCCTCGGCCTCGGCTGTACCCTCGAAGTCCCAATCAGGAATACCCTCCTGGAAATCGACCTTCTCGAGCTTCTCGAGTGCGTGGTGAGCCGCAATATCCGAATATACGAACGACTCGGTGAGCGAGTTCGACGCCAAACGGTTTGCACCATGAAGTCCTGTGCACGAGCTCTCGCCCAAGACATAGAGGCGACGAATTGAGCTTTCGCCATTATAATCAACCTTCACACCTCCGCAACAGTAGTGCGCCGCAGGGCATACAGGAATCATATCCTTGGTGATGTCGATACCAATCGAGAGGCACTTCTCGTAGATGTTCGGGAAGTGGTGTTTTGTCTCCTCGGCAGGCATGTGTGTAACGTCGAGATATACAAACTCCTCGCCGCGAATCTTCAACTCGTGGTCGATCGAACGAGCCACAACATCGCGCGGAGCCAACGACTTCATCGGGTGGTACTTATGCATAAACTCCTTGCCGTTTTGGAGGCGGAGCACAGCGCCATAACCTCGCATCGCCTCGGTGATGAGGAACGATGGACGCTCGCCTGGGTGGTAGAGCGCAGTAGGGTGGAACTGAATGAACTGCATATTCTCGGTTACTGCCTTTGCGCGGTGGCACATCGCAATACCGTCGCCCGTAGCAACCTTAGGATTAGTAGTTGTGTGGTAGATGTTTCCGCAACCTCCCGCAGCTACAACCGTAAACTTGGCAAGGGCTGTGAAGATCTCGTTTGTCTGGGTGTTGAGGACGTAGGCGCCGAAGCAAGCCAAACCTCGTGTGTGGCGTGTTACAATCTCGCCGAGGTGGTGTTGTGTGAGCAGATCCACGGCGAAGTGATCCTCTAAGATGGTGATGTTAGGGTGGTTGCGCACCTGCTCGATGAGTGCACGCTCAATCTCGGCTCCTGTCAAATCCTGATAGTGGAGAATACGGTGCTCCGAGTGTCCTCCCTCGCGGTGGAGGTCGAAGCCGCCATCTTCGCGACGGTCGAAGCGTGTTCCCCAGCGAATCAAGTCCTCGGCCGAGCGAGGCGCATTCTTAACGACCAATTCGACAGCCTTCGGGTCGCACTTTCCTGCGCCGCAGATGAGGGTATCCTCGATGTGTTTCTCGAATGTGTCGGGGGCATAGGTTACAGAGCAGATTCCGCCCTGCGCGTAGTTGGTGTTACACTCGTTGAGTTTACCTTTGGTAACGATTGTAACGGTGGCTGTGTCGGCCACTTTGAGCGCGAAACTCAATCCTGCCGAGCCTGAGCCGATAACCAAAAAATCACTTTTCATTTTGGTGTGATGTTTATATTTGTGGTGCAAATGTTATCGAATTAAGCCTATATCCTAGAAATCCAATAAACGATATGTCTCGCGAATGCTTGACATCGAGTTGATGAGCTCGAAGTGCCACCACTCGTTGCGATAAGGGTAGAGTCCCGCCTCGAGCATCACCTCCAACAAGAGAATGCGGTTGTCGGCTGCCTGTTTCGAGATGAGGCCGTCAGCCTGCAACTTACGCACGAAAGCGCGATAAACAGCGATGGTGCGGGTTGATGGGTCGCTGGTGTCGGGTGTTCCCTTCACCGACGAAGCCTTGTCGAAAGAGTCAAATCCGGTACCCATATCCAACGGCTTTCCACTCTTGTCGGCAATGGTCAAATCGACCGCTACGCCATAGTTATGGCGACCACCAGTCTTGCCGCTGGCTACGAAGCAGTCAAATTCGGTGCCTGCCACAATCTTCTTCATTGTACGCTGAACGCTGATTGGACGTGCTGCGTCATAGATCAAAAGAGTGTAGTTAGGGTATCTCTTGCGGAGAATTTGCTGAGCCTTCAATACCTTCTCGGCAAATTTGCGCTCGAGGTAAGCACGCTCAAGCGAGCCGTACATATCCTTACCCACGAAGTTGTCGGTTGTAGAGTACTTCAAGTCGACGAGAATGTTCTTGTCGAGGGTGCGAATGTCAACCAAACCATACTCTCGCATCTTCTTGTCGAAATTGTCCGCTGCCGACTGTGAAGCGGGCTTAGTTTCAGCCTGTGGAGCAGGTTTTGCCTCGGGTGTTTTCTCTGCCGGAGCGACCGGTTTCTCTGCTGGCTTTTCTGCTGTCTCCGAAGGTGCAGCCTCGCTCATTGGCTCTGGGTTAACAGCTTCGTTGTCAAGCACTTCCTTCTCTACTACAGCCTGAGCAACCTTGTCTGACGTAGCTGCTTCAGGGTGTGTTGTGTTGTCTGTGTGAGCAACGCTTGTTGCGGGGTTGTTTTCCGCTTCAGCTCGGTAGTATCCATAGCCAAATAGAGCCAATGCTCCAACGGCAATCGCTACGAAAAAACCAATAAAATTTTTCATATCACACTATCTACTTTGAAAAACCCTCCTGTTGTGGAGGAGGGCTCTTGTTTTATCGATCAATTAGTCAACAAAAGGCGCAATGTCCTCGTTAGCCTTGAGGTAGAGGTTTCTCGACAAACGGCCCTTGTAATCGGTCTGAGCAGCTTTGTCCGAGATAAAGATCTCCTTGTGATATACCATATCGGCCTTGCAATCGAGGAGCTTCTTTGTTGTGTTCTCGCGAACAACAGTGATAACTTTCTCGTCCTTATCCTTCTTGTGGGTAGTCATGTTATATACCTGCTTCAAGGTAATCTCTCCACCCTCGAGGGTCCAGGTGCCAGCACCGCCCAAGAAGCCGCCAATACCACCCTCAACATAGCTTCCGTCGTCGAAGAAGATGAGCGAAGTGAAGCTCAAAGTGCCGAATGGGGTCTGTGCAATCCATACGCCGCTTACGTCCTTGTCCTTCATCAATGCTGGAGATGATGGAGTGTTCTGGATGTAGTTCTTGTGAATCCAACCCACTGTGCTGAAGTCGCCACCATAAGAGCCGTGACGCTCTACCTGAATCCAGTTGCCAACCTCAATGCCGAGGTCGATTGCACCGTGGTCACCGTTGTACATTCTGCCTACGATAGCAGATTTTGCATTTGGCTCCTCTCGAATATTAAGGAATCCGTCGTGGCTATTCGCATAAACGGTCTCTTTTTTATCCGAGCAGTTTGTAAGCGAAAGAGAAACTCCTACGCAGGCCAAAACAATCATTACGTTTGTAAAAATACGCTTCATAATACTGATTTTTAGATATTTAATATTCAATTTTGACATCTCTTTATTTGCTCCTTTTTCTGGTGGGAGCGATAACCCTAGGCAAAGGTAAGAATAATAATTTGAATGACAAAAAAATAAAAATGTTAAAAATGGCTCCAATTTGGTTTTAAATGTAGTTTATTTGCACTTTTTTTATTATATTTGCGCCCTAATGTATTATATTTTAAAACTCACAACTGCAAACTTTGTTTGCGAGGGTTTATAAAAACTGAAAAAGAGATGATTTTACACAATGTTGTCGGCATAGAGCAGATAGAGGAGATTCTCTCGGCGAAGGAGAGCCTCACCATATCTGAGCACGAGCGACAGGCCATAAGCGATTGCTTCGCTTTCTTGGAGTCGTTCTCGAAAGACAAAGTTATCTATGGCATAAATACGGGCTTTGGTCCTATGGCGCAGTGGCGCATCGATGACAATCACTTGAAGGAGTTGCAGTATAACATTATTCGCAGCCACTCGACGGGTGCTGGCGAGCCATTGCCGGTGGAGTGCGTGCGTGCTGCTATACTTGCCCGCCTTATGACCTTTATGCAGGCTCATTCGGGTGTCAATATCCAGACTTGCGAGTTGCTTGTCGAGTTCCTCAATCGTGGGATTTATCCGGTGATACCGCAGCACGGTAGCGTAGGCGCCAGTGGCGACTTGGTGCAGTTGGCTCATATCGCACTCGCACTTATTGGCGAGGGCGAGGTCTTCTACCAGGGTGTTCGCCGCAATACAGCCGAGGTTTTTGCCGAGTTGGGCATTAAGCCGTTGCAGATGTATGTCCGCGAGGGCTTGGCTGTAACAAACGGAACTGCCGTAATGACAGGTATTGGCTTGGTGAACTTGCTCAATGCAAAGCGCTTGCTCAATTGGTCTTTGAAGGCTTCGGTCTTGATGAATGAGATAGCATCGTCGTATGATGACTTGATGTCGGAGGTTCTCAATGGCGTAAAGCGCCACTCGGGTCAGCAGGTTGTTGCAGCGAAGATGCGCGAGATGGCGGCAGGTAGCAAGATGTTGCTCAACCGCGAGGAGGAGTTGTACCACAAGAGCGAGGAGGATGTTTTCGAGCACAAGGTTCAGCCATACTACTCGTTGCGTTGTATTCCTCAGATCCTCGGACCGGTGTGGGACGCAATGGAGAATGCCGAGAAGGTGTTGGTTAACGAGATTAACTCGGCCGATGATAATCCGATTGTCGATCCACTCAACAAGACCGTAATCCACGGCGGAAACTTCCACGGCGACTACGTTTCGTTCGAGATGGATAAGCTAAAGATTGCTGTAACCAAGATGACAATGTTGGCAGAGCGTCAGATGAACTACCTCTTCCACGACCGCATCAATGGCATCTTGCCTCCGTTCGTGAATTTGGGCGTGTTGGGCTTGAACTATGGCTTGCAGGCTTCGCAGTTTACGGCCACTTCGACTACTGCCGAGTGCCAGACATTGTCGAACCCGATGTATGTTCATTCGATTCCGAACAACAACGACAACCAGGATATCGTGTCGATGGGTACAAACTCGGCACTTATCTGCCAGCGTGTAATCGAGAACAGCTTCCAGGTGATGGCTATTCACATGATGGCGTTGGTGCAGGCGGTTGATTGCTTGAAGATAGAGGACAAGCTCGCACCTACAACCCGTAAGATGTACGATGAGGTGAGAGCAATCGTTCCGGCATTTGTTGAAGATACACCAAAGTACAAGGAGATAGAGGCGCTTATCGCATATCTCAAAAAATAAGAAGCATATCAAAACAGAGATGGAGAAGAAATACGCATTAGTAACAGGAGCCAGCCGAGGTATCGGTCGTGCCATAGCTTTGAAGTTGGCACAGCAGGGCTACTCGGTGATTATAAACTACGCATCGAACGTTGCAGCGGCGCAAAAGACGCTCGACGACATCGTGGCAGCAGGAGGCGAGGCTGAGTTGTTGCCGTTTGACGTGAGCGATGGCAAGGCTGTAGCCGAGGCGTTGCAGCAGTGGAAGTCGCAGCACAGCGGCGAGTATATCGCAGTTATCGTAAACAACGCGGGTATCCGCAAGGATAACCTTATGATGTGGATGCCCGAGGAGGAGTGGCGCAGTGTAGTATCGACCTCGCTCGATGGTTTTTACAATGTTACCCAGCCGCTTTTGAAGGATATGCTGGTGAAGAAGTGGGGTCGCATTGTGAATGTGTCATCGTTGTCGGGCTTGAGAGGTATGGCCGGACAGGTCAACTACTCGGCAGCTAAGGGTGGTATGATTGCCGCAACAAAGGCTTTGGCGCAGGAGGTTGCTAAGAAGCGAATCACGGTGAACGCTGTCGCTCCGGGCTTTGTCAAGAGCGATATGACTGCCGATTTGAACGAGGCAGAGCTCAAGAAGATGGTTCCGGCAGGTCGCTTTGGCGAGGCTGAGGAGGTTGCGGAGCTTGTTGCCTTCTTGGTTTCGGACGCAGCGGCTTACATCACAGGAGAGGTAATTTCAATAAATGGAGGATTGTACACATAATATGTCACAGCGAGTTGTAATTACAGGAATGGGCATCTATTCCTGCATTGGTAAGAACAAAGAGGAGGTTTTGCAGTCGCTTTTCGAGGGTAAATCGGGAATCGGCATTGCGCCGGAGAGAAAAGAGATGGGCTATCGCTCATCGCTTTGCGGTATATTGGAGAAGCCCGATTTGAAGGGACTCTTGGATCGTCGTCAGAGAATGTGTCTCTCGGAGCACGGCCAGTATGCCTTCCTTGCGACCACCGAGGCGTTGGCTCAGGCGGGTATCGACAACGACTACCTTGCACAGCACGAGGTTGGTATCCTCTATGGCAACGATAGTAGTGCCGAGGCGGTTATCGTGGGTGTTGACACCATTCGCGAGAAGAAGAATACGATGTTGGTAGGTTCGGCAAACATCTTCCAGTCGATGAACTCGACCATTACGATGAACTTGGCGACAATCTTCAACCTTCGTGGTATCAACTTCACCATTTCGGGAGCTTGCGCAAGTGGTTCGCACTCGATTGGTATGGGCTATATGCTTATCAAGCAGGGCTTGCAGGAGTGTGTTATCTGCGGAGGTGCCGAGGAGGTGAATAAGTTCTCGGTTGGAAACTTCGACGCATTGAACGCCTTCTCAACCCGCGAGGACGACCCAACAAAGGCTTCTCGCCCATTCGATAAGAATCGCGACGGTCTTGTACCAAGTGGTGGCGCGGCAACAGTTATCCTCGAGAGCTACGAGTCGGCTGTAAAGCGTGGTGCAACCATTCTTGGCGAGGTTATCGGCTATGGCTTCTCGTCTAATGGCGACCATATCTCGGTACCAAACGTCGATGGTCCGAAGCGCTCGTTGCAGATGGCAATCCGCGATGCGGGCATCTCGCTCGAGGAGATTAAGTATGTGAATGCTCACGCTACATCTACTCCGATTGGCGATTTGAACGAAGCGAAGGCTATCGCCGAGGTCTTTGGCGAGCACAAACCATATGTGGCATCGACCAAGTCGTTCACCGGCCACGAGATGTGGATGGCTGGCGCGAGTGAGATTGTCTATTCGATGTTGATGATGCAGAACAACTTCGTGGCTGCAAATCTCAACTTCGAGGAGCCTGATGAGGCTTCGGCAAATATAAACATTCCGACCGAGCGTGTCGATGTCGAGTTTGATACATTCTTGAGCAACTCGTTCGGCTTCGGCGGAACAAATTCATCGTTGGTAGTTAAGAAATTCAAATAACAAACAATAAAAAACATCTAGACTTATGACAAAGGAAGAGATTATCGCAAAAGCAACTGAGGTTCTTGCAGAGGAGTTCGAAATTGAGGCTACGGAGATCACTCCGGAGGCGTCGTTGAAGGATACACTTGGCTTGGATAGCCTCGATTTGGTTGACGTGGTTGTTCTTGTTGAGCAGCACTTTGGTGTAACTTTGAGCGCACCAGACTTCATCGGTGTTGTAACATTCGAGAACTTCTACGATCTTTTGGACCGCAAGATCAATGGCTAAAAACTCGACAAAACAGTGGAGTGGTAAATCGCGAGGAGGTCGTTTTGGATATCAATTTTTTGTATATACAATTCGACTTCTTGGCGTTCGATGCGCCTACTGTTTTCTCGCACTTATTGTAGTCTACTTTATCCCTTTCGCCCCTCGTGCGACAGCTGCAATATGGCGATACAATTGTCAAAGGCGAGGTCTTGGCGTGTTGCGCTCGATAGTTGAGCTCTACGGCCACTACTTCGTATTTGGTCAGACTCTGATCGACAAAATTGCGATGAAGGCGGGTATGGGCGATCGCTACAACTACAAGTTCGATAACTACGACCGCTTCTTGGAGATTCTCAATAGTGGCCAGGGTGTAGTTATGATTGGAGCGCACGTAGGTTGTTGGGAGTCGGGTGCCGGATTCTTCGGCACATACGGCAAGAAGATAAATATCGTGATGTTCGACGCCGAGCACCAACAGATAAAGGAGGTCTTGGACGAGAATGCCGAGAGTGAGAATAACTACAATATCATCGCCATAAACGAAGATGCTATTGCTGCGATGTTGCAGATGAAAATTGCGCTCGACAACGGCGAGTACATCTGCTTCAACGGAGATCGTCACGTGGGCAAGGAGAATACCTACGAGTGTAAGTTGCTGGGTGCTCCGGCTCTACTGCCGAATGGTCCGTTCAAGATTGCAGCAAAGTGCAGGGTGCCGGTGGTCTTCTACTACGCTATGCGAGAGAAGGGCCGCACCTACCGCTTCATCTTCGAGGAGCCAAAGTGCGAAGGTCGAATTAAGGCCGAGGAGCTGGTATCGCAATACGCAGCTTCGCTCGAGCAAATTGTCGAGAAATATCCACGACAGTGGTTTAACTTTTATGATTTTTGGAATATAAATTAAGCAAAAGATATGAAACTCACCAAATCACTTGCTGATGTCTATTGCAAGGAGCAGCAGACGGCTCTCGAGGCTCAACGTCGTGCCGAGGAGATAGCATTTGCCCCAATGGTTTTTCAGGTATCCCGTTTGATGGTAAAGTTCGGAATTTTGGAGCTTCTGTCGCAGAACCGTGAGGGTTTGACACAGGCTCAGATTGCCGAGCAGACCAAGTTGTCGAACTATGCAGCGCAGGTTCTCTTGGAGGCTTCGCTCTCGATTGGTA
This sequence comes from Alistipes sp., assembly GCA_045648965.1. Lineage (GTDB taxonomy): Bacteria > Bacteroidota > Bacteroidia > Bacteroidales > Rikenellaceae > Alistipes. Next base: position 43,544 of record JAZRPA010000023.1, read on the forward strand.
CCGTAATCACAAAGGAGGACAAGTACTTTATCTCGAAGGCGGGTTGGTTCTTGATTAACGACCCAATGGCAAAGGCAAACATGGACTTCAACCACGACGTGAACTACCTCGGCTTGTTCCACTTGGAGGAGGCTCTTACCGAGGGTAAACCGGCAGGTTTGAAGGTCTTTGGCGAGTGGCCAACCATCTATGAGGGATTGTCGAGCCTGCCGGAGCAGGTGCAGAAGAGTTGGTTCGGTTTCGACCACTTCTATTCGGACGGTTCGTTTGCTGCAGCCCTGAAGATTATCTTCGACGGCGAGAAGAAGGTGCGCCGATTGCTCGACGTGGGTGGCAACACCGGCCGTTGGGCTATGCAGTGTGTAGGCTACAATAAAGATGTTGAGGTTACAATTATGGACCTCCCTCAGCAGTTGGAGATGATGCGCCAGCAGACCGCCGGCAAGGAGGGTGCAGAGCGTATTCACGGCTATGGTTGCAACTTGCTCGACGAGAGCGTGAAGTTCCCAACTCCGGCTTTCGACGTGATTTGGATGAGCCAGTTCCTCGACTGCTTCTCGGAGGAGGAGGTTACAAGTATCTGTCGTCGTGCAGCTGAGTCTATGGACGAGAACTCGCGTCTATACATTATGGAGACCTTCTGGGATAGACAGCGTTTCGAGACCGCGGCATACTGCCTCACCTTGACCAGCATCTACTTCACGGCGTTGGCTAACGGTAATAGCAAGATGTACCACTCGGACGATATGGAGCGCTGTGTGAACAATGCGGGTCTCGAGGTCGAGCAGATTGTAGATGGCTTGGGCTTGGGTCACTCGATAATGATATGTAAAAAACGCAATGGATAGTATATTAGAGCTTATCCCGCAGAGAGCACCTATTGTGATGGTGAATGAGTTCGTTGGCATCGAAGGAAATGTGTCAAGAACTCGTTTCGCCGTATATAATGAGAACATCTTTGTGGATAATGGTTGCCTGTCGGAGTGTGGTCTTATCGAGCACATTGCACAGTCGGCAGCCGCACGAGTAGGATATATATTCAAGAGCAATAACCAACCTATTCCGTTGGGATATATCGGGTCGGTTAATGACTTTAAGTTGGTCGAAAATCCATGTGTGGGCGAGACGATAGAGACCACTATCGAGGTTATACAGGAGGTTTTCGGCATTACACTTATCGAGGCGCACTGCTCGATCGAGGGTCGAGAGGTTGCTTCGTGCAAAATGAAGATATTTTTGGATACAAATGAAGCGCAATCGTAAAATAGGAAGCCAGGAGCCGAGCCTCATTACAACCACTCGCACTACAGTACGCTTTAGCGAGGTCGATTCGATGCAGGTTGTGTGGCACGGCGAGTATGTTCGCTACTTCGAAGATGGAAGAGAGGCGTTTGGTCGCGAATACCCGGGTTTGGGCTATTTGGACTTCTACGCTAACGGATATACGGCTCCGATAGTCGATTTGCAGCTTCAATACGTATCGCCACTTACGGTAAATGATGTTGCTATCATCGAGACTCGCTACATTGAGACCGTTGCTGCCAAACTCTGCTTTGAGTATATCATTCGCAAGGAGAGTGACGGCACATTGGTAGCTCGAGGCAGCTCGGTGCAGGTATTTGTGGATAGTAGTGGCGAAATGGCATTGAACAATCCTCAGTTTTACGAGGAGTGGAAGAAGCGATGGCTCAAAAGGGACTAAATATATATATAGGTGCAACATCTTTGCGCTCGTGTTTGGGTAACAAGGCCCAAACCGTAGCGGCTATGCATAGAGGCGAGAGCGGATTGCGATATAGCGATGCGTTCTCGATGCATGTTGGTAGCGCAGAGGTCGCACTTATTGATGGTTATACCCGTTTTGAGTCGTTGTTGATAGGAGAGATTGCGGAGGTTTTGTCGCAGTCGGCTCTTTCGCTTGCCGAAGGCGATGTGCAACTCGTAATCTCCACCACAAAGGGCAATGTCGAGCTTCTTGCCGAGGATTGCGAGGAGGTGGCTGACGGTGCGTTTCTCTACGCTTCGGCCGAGAAAATCGCCTCGTATTTTGGTGCGGTGAAGGCTCCTATTGTGGTCTCAAATGCTTGTATATCAGGTTTGTCGGCGCTGGTTGTTGCCAAGCAGCATATTGCGAGCGGTAAGTGCCGCCACGCGGTTGTTGTTGGTGGCGATGTCTTGTCGCAGTTTATCACTTCGGGCTTTGCTTCGTTCAAGTCTATCAGCGCGAAGCCGTGTCGTCCATACGATGCCGAGCGCGACGGATTGACCCTTGGCGAGGCGGCAGGTGCGGTGGTATTGACCTCCGACGTTAAACTTGCCGACGAGATGCAGGTAAGAGTGGCAGGCGGTGCTATAAGCAACGATGCAAACCATATTTCGGGCCCATCTCGAACAGGCGATGGCCTCTACTATGCGATACGCAATGCGATGGCCGAGGCGGGGGTTAAGAGCGAGGAGATTGGCTTTGTAAATACACACGGTACGGCGACTCGCTTCAACGACGAGATGGAGAGCAAGGCTGTGGCTTGGGCAGAGCTCTGCAACACACCGCTAAATAGCCTCAAGGGCTATATCGGTCACACTCTTGGTGCTTCGGGCATTGTCGAGGCGATACTATGTATCGAGCAACTTCGAGAGGGCCGCATATTTGGTACGGCGGGTTTTGTTTCGTCCGATACACCTCACGAGTTGCAACTCTCGGCCTTGGAGCAGCCAATCGCCAAGCGTTGTTGCGTAAAGACAGCATCGGGCTTTGGTGGTTGCAACGCTGCAATAGTTCTCGATGCGGAGGAGAGAGAGGTCTCGACCGAGGTTTCACCTCGCAAGGCGGTTAAGGTTGCCGAGTATGCGCTACCTAAGAGCGAGGAGCCTTTCGCGGAGTTTATCCGTGCCGAGTTTAAGACCTTTGGCGAGAGCAATATGAAGTTCTACAAGATGAGCGATATGAGCAAGGGCTTGTACGTGGCTGTGGAGCATCTTCTCGCAAATGGTGGTTTTGACAACGTGGAGCCTACGCGCAGAGCCATTATTTTGGCAAACCGAACTTCGTCGCTCGATGCCGATGTTGTGCATCAGCAGATTTTGAACCAGCACAACCCCGAGGGCGCTTCGCCTGCGGCGTTTGTCTATACGCTTGCCAATGTGGCGGCGGGAGAGATGTGTATTCGCCACAAGATACAGGGCGAAAACACCTTCTTTATCGAGCACGAGGAGTCAGGATTTGTTGAGCACTATGCCGAGGAGTTGATTGAACGTGATTGTGCCGACGCCGTAATATGCGGTTGGTGCGATTACCTTAAGGGAGATTGGAATATAAATATCAAATTATTAAAAATAGAGTAATATGGAACAGCTTATTCAGGAGTTAAAGGAGCATTTGATCGAGGAGTTGAACCTCGAGGAGATTACAGCCGAGGATATTGACGCCGATGCGCCATTGTTTGGCGACGGTCTTGGTCTCGATTCGATCGATGCATTGGAGATTATCCTTATTTTGGAGAAGTACTATGGTGTAAAGCTCGCCAATTCGGCAGAGGCTAAGCCTGTATTCTACTCGGTAAGAACTCTCGCAGAGTACATTCAGCAAAACCGCAAGTAGAAGATGGCAATCGTAGTCAAAGGCGTTGGCTTGGTATCGGCACTCGGAGTGGGTGTCGAGACCACTCTTGCCTCAATTCGTAAGGGTGTAAGCGGCATATCGCTCGCTCCTCGAATCTTGAGGACGGGCCACTATTTGCCCGTGGGCGAACTGCCGATGACTAACGAGGAGTTGCACGCTATGGCGGGTATTTCGCCTGCCGAGCACCTCTCTCGTACGGCTCTGTTGGGTATTTTGGCGGTACGCGAGGCGTTGGCCGATGCTGCTGTTGACACCTCAAAGCGCATTGGTTTGGTCTCTTCGACTTCGGTTGGAGGTATGGATTTGACCGAGCACTTCTTTGAGGAGTTTATCGAAGATGAGAACAAGGGCCGTCTGCGCGATGCAAGAATGCACGACTGTGCAGCAAGCACCGAGGCTATATGTCGTCACTGTGGCATAAATGGCTATAGCACCACCATCAGCACCGCCTGCTCTTCGGCAGCAAATGCTGTTATGATGGGCGCGAAGCTGCTTCGCCACAACATTGTCGATTATGTGGTGGTTGGAGGTACCGATGCGTTGAGTGCCTTTACGCTCAATGGCTTCAAGTCGTTGATGATTCTCGACGAAAAGCCTTGCCGTCCGTTCGACGTAACACGTGCAGGTCTAAATCTCGGCGAGGGTGCCGGATATTTGGTGCTTCAGCGCGAGGAGGATACAGACTCTTACTATTGCCACCTTGCAGGCTACGCCAATCGCAACGACGCCCACCATCAGACCGCCTCTTCGGTCGAGGGAAATGGTGCCTACCTGGCCATGAGCGAGACTTTGGCTATGGCGGGAGTTGCTCCGCACGAGGTTGACTACATCAACGCACACGGCACAGGTACGGGCAATAACGATGCATCGGAGAGTGCTGCTTTCGTACGATTGTTTGGCGAGAAGGTGCCTGCGTTTAGCTCGACAAAGGGCTTTACGGGTCACACTCTGGCGGCAGCCGGCGGTATCGAGGCGGTATTGTCGGTGTTGGCCATCAAGCATAACTGCTTATATCCAAACCTCAACTTCGAGAATCCGATTGAGGAGTTTGGTTTGAGGCCGGTGTGTAAGTTCGAGGAGGGTGTTGAGGTCAATAGCGTATTGACCAATTCGTTTGGATTTGGAGGTAATTGTAGTTCACTGCTTTTTACTCGATAGGTTATGAAATGTTTTGTAGATAGAGTAACAACCGAGCGAGACGTGACGACGGATATCAAACTGCTGATACCTGATGCAGGTATGCGTCGTCGTATGAGCAGGGTGATAAAGAGTGCCGTTACAACGGCGGTGGAGACGATCGGTGGAGTTGAGAATATCGACTCACTCGATGCTGTGATTACGGCTACCGGCTGGGGTTGCTTGGCCGATAGCGAGAAGTTTTTGCGAAATATCATCGTCGAGAAGGAGCAGCTGCTCAACCCAACACCATTTATCCAATCGACCTTCAATACCGTGGGTGGTCAGATTGCTTTGCTTCGCCACAACCATTGCTACAATATGACCTACGTCAATCGTAGCCATAGCTTCGAGGACGCACTGCTCGATGCGATGATGCGCATCGACGAGGGCGAGAGCAGCAACATCTTGGTGGGCGCTTTCGACGAGCAGACACCGTCGCAGCACCGCATTATGGAGCGTATGGGTGCATTCCGCAAGGTTGCTGACGGCGAGGGAGCCGTGTTTGCACACATCAAGGCCGAGAAGAGCGAGGAGAGCATAGCGCAGGTTACGGCTATCGACTTCCCGCAGCAGACCCTCTCGCAGGAGGAGTGCAAGGCGCGATACGCCACAACCGATGAGGCGGTGGTTTTGTGGAATGAATATACCAAGTATGGCCTCTTCCCAACCGCTTCGGCTCAGATCTTCGCCGAGGGTGTAAAGTTGGTGGCCGACGGAGCAAAAGAGGTTGTTATCTATAACGAGTATTTTGGTGCTACACCAACAGTAGTGGTTGTTAGATGTATTGGATAATTATCATAGCGGTTGTTTTGGTTCTAGTCTTGGCTTTTTTGGTCTGGGCTTCGTCCGATATTGGCAGCAATGTCTATATCCCTGTGCTATGTAAGGGTAAGCGAAACGACAAGGTTGTGGCCTTGACTTTTGATGACGGACCAAACGAGGAGACAACCCCGCTAGTGTTGGATATACTCAAGCAGCACGATATCAAGGCTACGTTTTTCCTGATAGGAAAGAAGGCCGAGAAGTATCCGCACCTCGTACAGCGAATGGTTGATGAGGGGCATATCGTGGCAAACCATACCTACTCGCACAAGGGCGTTTTCCCGGTAAGTAGCAGCCGCAAGGTTATCGATGAGTTGCAGAAGTGTAGCGATGCTATCGCAAACATCGTAGGCAAACACCCAAAGCTTTTCCGTCCCCCTTTCGGACTTACCAATCCGATAATTGGCACCGTGGTGAGACAGTTCGATATGCAGGTTATAGGCTGGAGTATCCGTTCGTTCGATACGGTGAAGAAGCACACCGAGGAGGATATCTGTGGTAGAGTCATAGGCAAGCTCCATGGAGGCGCGGTGATCCTTCTACACGATAGATGTAAAGATGCAGACCACTTGTTGCAGCGAATAATCGAGGAGATTAAGAGCAAGGAGTATAAGGTCGTGCAGCTTAGCAAGTTGTTTAATATAGACGCTTATGAGGATTAAATTGCTACTTATAATGATTGCTCTGTTGTGTGGATTTGCGACCGAGGCGCAGGAGTCGGCCTTGTTGCAAACCTTTACGCAGGAGCTACATTCAAAAAATAGTCAGGTTGCAACCATTCAGTGCGATTTTACACAAACTCGTTCGGTGGCAGTGCTGGCAAACGACGTTGTGAAGCGAGGACGCTTCTACTTCGTAAAACCTGGTAATACACTCCTTGCATTCAGCGATGGCGACCATATCAAGATGACGGCGGAGTGGTTCGAGATGAAGACGGGAGGCAACATCAGCAAAATGAAGGTTGCGACCAATCCGATGTTGAAAAACCTCAACACGCTCCTTTCGGCTTGTATGGTTGGCGATGTTGGGCAGATGACGCAGGGCTTTGAGACTCGTGTCGAGTGTTCGGCCAAGGAGTGGGTTGTTGTGATGGTACCGGTACGCGGCAAGGCTGTATCGAAGGTTTCGCAGATAGAGCTTCGCTTCGACCGTAGCAATATGTCATTGAATAGCCTTAAAATGGAGGAGAAGTCGGGCGATTATACACGCTACGTATTCTCGAATAAGAGCTTCAATAAAGTGATAGATAGTAAGATTTTCAATATAGCGCAATAAGATGATTCTAGAGGGTAACTTTTACAATATAAGCAAGATAGAGGATTTGGGCGAGGGTAATTACTCCGTCGTTGTCGAGCTTGCGAAGGAGCATCAGATCTACGCCGGCCACTTCCCGCAGCAGGCGGTCGTACCAGGTGTGTGCACGCTCACCGTAATCAAGGAGTGCTTGGGCAAAATTCTCTCTCGCAAGGTTGTGTTCGACACAATCAAGGATTGTAAGTATGTCTCGGCTCTTTTGCCACAAGATAACCTTTCTGTAACCATAAACTTTGCGTTGGCCGAGGCGCCAAAGGTGAGAGCTACCGTGGTGCGCAATGACAACGGACAGGGTGTGTTGAAGTTGAGAGCTACAATACGATAATGAGCGATACAGCACAGATATACAAAGAGAAGATGACGGCGTTGAATTGCGTTGTTGTGATACCTACTTACAACAATGCAGGAACCATCGCACAGGTTATTGCCGATGTCAAGCAATACACCTCCGATATTGTTGTTGTCAACGACGGCTCGACCGACCAAACTGCCGAAATTCTAAAGAGCATCGAGGGTATTCGTGTTCTCGACTATGCGGCGAATAAGGGTAAGGGCTACGCTCTGAAGTTGGGCTTGAAAAAGGCTCGCGAGTGGGGCTATCGCTATGCGATAACTATAGATTCCGATGGTCAGCACTACGCCGATGATATACCGACATTCATAGACCGTATCGAGCAGGTGCCGGACAGCTTGTTGATCGGCGCGCGTAACCTTACGGCCGACAACATGCCTTCGAAGAACACCTTTGCCAATAAGTTCTCGAACTTTTGGTTTAAGGTCGAGACGGGACAAACCTTGACCGACACCCAATCGGGATATAGATTGTATCCGTTGGATAAGTTGCACAAGATACGCTTTATCACTCGCCGCTACGAGTTCGAGGTTGAGGTTATTGTGCGTGCAGCTTGGCGCGGTGTCAATGTCGAGAATGTACCTATCAAGGTCTACTACGCCCCTAAAGAGGAGCGTGTATCGCACTTCCGACCACTGCAGGATTTTACGCGTATCAGCATCTTGAATACGATTTTCGTGCTCTACGCCGTGCTGTTGTACTATCCGTGGCGTTTTGTACGTTACTTGACCTTGCAGAACATCAAAAACTTCTTTGATAAGCAGATTATCCACAGCTCGGACTCTAACTTCAAGATGGCTGCAGCTATGGGTTGGGGTATCTTTTCGGGTATAATCCCTATTTGGGGCTACCAGATGGTCTTTGCCGGCTTTACAGCCCATTTTATGAGGCTGAACAAGGTGATTGTTCTTGTGTTTTCCAATATCAGTATCCCTCCGATGATACCGTTCCTGCTCTACGGCAGTATGGCGTTCGGAGCAATGATACTCAACATCGAGAATAGCTTTGTTGTGGTCGATGAGTTGTCGTTAGAGACGGTCAATTTGGGACTTTGGCAATATATAATCGGAAGTTTCGCCTTTGCAGTGGCTGCGGGCGTGTCGGTCTTTGTGTTGGCATTCTTGTCAATGACATTATTTAAGAGAAAGGGTTGTCGTGAGTAGAATGTTTTTGAACATATACGATTGGTTTCAGAAACACACCAAATCTTTCTACGCAATACTCGTTGTGGTGATTGCTGTGTGTGCCGTTATGGCATCGCAAATCACTCTGCAGGAGAATATCACAAACTTCTTCAATTCGTCCGAGGGGGATAAAAATGCTATTTTCGACAACGTCAAGGCGGCCGATAAGGTTGTTGTAATGCTCTCGGGCGATGAGCCTGATGCCATTATCGAGTCGGCCACTATCTTGGAGGAGGAGTTCAACTCGCTCATCGAGGACGGATTGCTCAAATCGGCGGTTACACGTGCTGATGAGGAGGTCATCGAGCGATGCATATCATTCGTCTACGACTATCTCCCAATCTTTCTTACCGACGCGGATTTCCAGCAACTCGAGGATAAAACCAACACATCGGGCGTTGATGCGGCTGTAGGTAACGCCTACAATATGCTCTCATCGCCATCAGGCGCCTTTGTGGGCGATGTCGTAATGCGCGACCCACTTGGTGTTGGCACACATATGCTGCAGAAGTTCGAGCAGTTTAATCCAAATCTGCAGTACGAGATATACGAGGGACGACTCTTCACTCGCAACCTCTCCACAATGCTTATGTTTGTGGAGCCAAGCAACGGTATGGGTGACACCGGTCGCAACGATGAGTTGGTGAGCCGCTTGGAGGCTGCCGAGGAACGAGCCGAGGTGAAAGGTGTGAAGGTCGAGATGCTTGGAGGACCTATTATTGCGGTCTACAATGCTCGACAAATCAAGAAAGATACGATGCTGACCTTGACCTTGGCTATGGTTATCATACTCTCGGTTATCCTGCTCTCGTTCCGAAGCCGTTGGTCTATTCCATTTATCATCACTCCTCCGGCATTTGGAGCACTCTTCGCCCTTGCGATGGTTTGGCTGGTGCAGGGCGAAATATCGGCTATTGCCATTGGTGCAGGTGCGGTGGTTTTGGGCGTATCGTTGAGCTACTCGATACATATTGTATCGCATCTGAACCATATATCTTCGCCAAAGGAGATTATCGAGGAGCTTACCGCTCCGCTGACAATAGGCTGTATCACCACTATTGGTGCCTTCGCGGCACTGATGTTCACATCTTCGTCCCTGTTGCAGGATATGGGACTATTTGCGGTCTTTGCCCTGATAGGCACGACACTTTTCTGCCTTATTTTCTTGCCGCAATTCCTCAAGGGGGCAGGCTCTATGGCCAAGAGTGCAACTCTGAATACGATTGAGAGGGTTGTAGGCTATAAGTACGATGGCAACAAGTGGGTTGTTCTTCCGATAATTGCGGTAACTATCGTTGCTCTCTTCTTTTATAACGACGTTGAGTTCGATGACAACATGTCGAACATAAACTATATGCCAAAGCATATCGTTGAGGCCGAGAACCATTCGACCGAGATTTTTGGCGATGAGAGCAAGGATATATACATCGTAACGGGCAATCGCGACTTCAATGTTGTTACCAAGGAGTACGCACAGCTCAAGGTTGTGCTTGATGAGTTGCAAAAGGAGGGCGCAATCGAGAAGGTTGTCACCGTCAGCGATTTTGTCGTTCCAATCGACGAGCAACAACGTCGTATAACCAAGTGGAACGAGTTCTGGGCTAAGCATAAAGATGAAACCCTTGCAAGTCTTGCCGAGAGCGCTAATCGCTATGGCTTCAAGAGTAGCGCCTTCGACAGATTTAAGGAGTTGGTTACTCGCGAGTATAAACCTTGCAACTATTTAAGCGGCGAGGTTGGCAATATCCCAGCCATTTCGGAGTGGGTCAACTCGTCGGAGGGTGCATCGTCGTTGCTCTGTCGCATTACCCTCGATAAGGAGCACAAGGAGGCGGCATATTCGCGCATAGATAAGTTGAGCAATACGGCTATTATCGATAGAGGCTACTTCTCGTCGAAGATGGTCGAGACTACAAGCGACGACTTCAACTATATATTATTGGTTTCGTCGTTGATAGTTCTCATTGCGCTCTATCTCTCCTATGGTCGTGTCGAGTTGGCTCTGATGACATTCCTTCCGATGGCGGTCAGTTGGGTGATTATCTTGGGAATGATGGCGATATTCGATATCAAGTTCAACATCGTAAATATCATTCTCGCCACCTTCATCTTTGGTCTTGGCGACGACTTCAGTATCTTCATAATGGACGGCTTGCTTCATGAGCATAAGAGCGGCAAGAAGATGTTGGGAGCGCACAAGACGGCGATTTTCTTCTCGGCATTTACGGCGATTGTGGGTATGGGCGTGCTGATTTTTGCTCAGCACCCGGCACTCAAGTCCATAGCGCTGATTTCAGTGCTCGGTTTGAGCGTGGTGGTTCTTGTATCTTACACCGTACAGCCAATGCTTTTCCGTCTGCTTGTAACTTCGCAGATTGAGCGTGGTGGCGTGCCATACACCTTGTTGAGTATTCTTAATACGATATATTGCTTCATCTACTTCTTGTCGGGTTGTATCATGTTGCAGCTCTTTATGCTGCTTCTCTTCCCTCTGCCACTCAAGCGCGCAAAGAAGAAGTTGGCACTTCATAAGGCTGTTTACTACTTCACCCGCATCTTCCTCAACACGATGATTTCGGTGAAGACCCGTCGCCTGAACCCACATAACGAGAAGTACGATAAGCCGGCGGTGATTATCGCCAACCATCAATCCTTCGTGGATATTCTGTTGTTACTCTCGACTACGCCTAAGATAGTGATGGTTACCAATTCGTGGGTGTGGAACTCTCCATTCTTCGGCTGGATAGTTCGATATGCCGACTTCCACCACTCGGCCGATGGATATGAGGCTCTTGCCGAGAATCTGAAGGAGTGTGTGGCCGATGGCTACTCGGTTGTGGTCTTCCCCGAGGGTACTCGCTCGGCCGATTGCTCGATACTTCGCTTCCACAAGGGGGCATTCTACTTGGCGCAGTTGCTCAAAGTGGATATTTTGCCTATGCTTATCTATGGTGCAGGTAACGTATCGTCGAAGAAGCAGCCGTTCCATATCAACTCGGGTACTATCGCCACAAAGACCTTGAAGCGAGTGCCGTATGGCGACACTTCGTTTGGCGAGAGCTATCAGGAGCAGGCGAAGAACTACCGCAAGTGGTTCATCGAGCAGTATCGACTGCTGAACAATGAACTTCGCCGCACCGATGATGTCTACTTCAAGAAGATGTTGCGAAAGAACTATACCTATAAGGGCTCACTCTTGGAGGGCTATATGCCGGTGAAGTGCCGCATAGATGGTTACTACGATTTGTGGGATAGAGTGGTTCCTCGCAACGCTGTTGTTACGGATATGGGCTGCGGCTACGGACAGATGGCCTATATGCTTGGTCTGTTGGCTCCGGAGCGAGATGTTTTGGGTGTTGATTACGATGCCGACAAGATTGAGGTGGCCCGTTGCGCCTTCCTCAGCAAGCGTTGCAACGTGAGGTTTGAGTGTGCCGATATGCGTAGCGTGGAGTTGCCTATGTCGGACGCTATACTCTTCAACGATAGCTTGCACTACGTAGATGCCGAGAGCCAGAAGCAGATACTAAATAGAGCCGTTGCCAGCCTTAAAGAGGGGGGTATGATTATCGTTCGCGACGGTGATAGTTCGCAGTCGGAGGTGCATGGCAAGGTGGAGCAATCCGAGAAGTGGTCTACTGAAATTTTGAAATTCAACAAGACGACTGAGGCTTTGACCTTTGTGAGTTCGAGTTGGATGCAGGCGTTTGCCGAGAGCCAAAATATGGATATCAGCATTCGCTCGTGCGATAAAGACAGTTCCGAGATTTTATATATATTAACAAGGAAGAGAGATGAAAAACTTTGATGTGATAATTGTTGGTGGTGGCCTTGGAGGTTTGACCAGCGGAGTTATGCTCAGCAAGGAGGGTTTGAATGTGTGTGTGCTCGAGCAACACCACACCATTGGTGGTTGCTTGCAGTCATTCACTCGCAGCGGTCGTACGCTCGATACGGGTATGCACTACGTGGGTAGTTTGTCGGAGGGACAAATTATGCACCAATACTTCAAGTATTTTGGCATAATCGACAATCTTAAGTTGCAGAAATTGGACGAGAACGGCTTTGACCACTTCCATTTTGGCGACGGAACACATTATTGTCACGCTATGGGTTATGATCGATTCTTGGATAAGCTCTCGGAGGCATTCCCGAAGGAGCGAGAGAATTTGCGTAACTTCTGCAAGGCTATTCAGCACGTCGGAAGCTTCATCTCACCTGAGATTTTGCGTAGTGGAAGGATCTCGAACGGAGGAATTGAACATCTCTCTATTTCGGCCTACAATGAGATCGAAAAGCACGTCAAAGATGAGAAGTTGAGAATGGTACTTGCCGGAAACTGCGGTTTGTTTGCGGGCGATAAGCTGACAAGCTCATTCTACGAGTATGGAATGATTACCCACTCGAATATCGAGGGCGCCTACGCCTTTGCCGATGGCTCGCAGCAGATTGCCGACCTCCTCACAGCCGAGATTAAGGCAAATGGAGGCGAGGTTATGCTCAACGCCAAGGTTACAAAGATTCATCTCGAGGGCGACAAGGCCGAGTATGTAGAGCTTGCTTCGGGCGAGCGAATGACCGCGAAGTGGATTATCTCGTCGTTGCACCCGACAACCACCTTCTCGATGTTGGAGAACAACACCGTCTACAAGAAGGCCTTCTTTACACGTATCAACTCGTTGGCCAACACATACGGCATCTTTACAACCTATTTGGTGATGAAGCCAAATACGGTTAAGTATGTCAATCAGAACCACTACCACTTCCACAATCCTGATGTATGGGCTACCGAGGGTGATTACAAGGGCTTTAATATCCCGTCGGCATTGCTCTGTATGCAGCCTAACTCGAAGAGCGAATATACGCAGGTTATCACTCTCTTGACCCTTATGCCATACTCGCAGTATGAGAAGTGGGCAGACACCTCGCTCGGGCATCGCGGTGAGGAGTACAAGGAGTTCAAGGAGCAGTATAGCGAGGCAGTTATCGACTACATCTCTCAGTACTATCCGGGATTGAGAAGCTGTATCGAGAAGAAATATACGGCATCGCCACTTACCTACCGCGACTATACGGCAACTCCGTTCGGTTGCGCCTATGGTGTAGTTAAGGATTGCCGCAATCCGTTGGTTACTATGCTTCCGGCACGCACTCGTATCTCGAACCTCTTGCTTACGGGTCAGAGCCTCAATCTTCACGGTTGTCTTGGCACGACAATATCGTCGGCTGTAACCTGTTCGGAGATTGTCGGCCGAGAGTATTTGGCAAAAAAGATTGGAGATGCATAGACCCTATCATCGACAAGCATATAAAGGATAACAGATAGAATATGATAAAAGATAAAAATCTTCACTATAGAACTCCTCAGGAGATAAAGGCGTTTCAGGAGGCGCGTATGAAGGAGACGTTGAGCTATGTGGCTGAGCACTCTCCATTCTACAAGCGACTCTTTGCTGAGCACAATATCGACATCGCAGAGATCAATACTATCGAGGATTTGCAACGCATTCCTACCACTTCGAAGCACGATTTGCAGGAGCGTAATCAGGATTTCTTGTGCGTTTCGCCTGTAGATGCTATCGACTACGTTACCACCTCGGGAACACTTGGCGAGCCTGTAACATTTGCCCTTACCGAGGGCGATTTGCAGCGCCTCTCTTACAACGAGGCTAGCTCATTCTCTATGGCTGGCTGTGTCAAGGAGGACGTGATGCAGCTTATGACCACCATCGACCGTCGCTTTATGGCGGGCTTGGCCTACTTTATGGGCGCCCGCGAGTTGGGCTTGGGTATTGTTCGCGTGGGTAATGGTATTCCGGAGCTGCAGTGGGATACGATTAAGCGCGTAAACTCGTCGGTATGTATGGTTGTGCCGTCGTTCTTGATGAAGATGATAGAGTTTGCCGAGAAGAATGGCATCGACTACAACGCATCGACCCTTAAGCGCGCCGTTTGTATTGGCGAGGCTCTTCGTATGCCGGATGGCGAGCTCACAACCCTGGGCAAGCGCATCAACGAGAAGTGGCCATCGTTGGAGTTGTACTCTACATACGCATCTACCGAGATGCAGTCGTCGTTTACCGAGTGTGAGATGCACAATGGCGGACACATTCCGTCGGACCTTATCATTGTGGAGCTCCTCGACGAGAACAACAATCCAGTGAAAGATGGCGAGCCAGGTGAGGTTACTATCACAACGCTCGGCGTCGAAGGTATGCCTCTCGTACGCTTTAAGACGGGCGATATCTGTATCCGCTTGAGCGAGCCTTGCAAGTGCGGTCGTAATAGCGCACGTTTGAGCTCTGTTCTTGGTCGCAAGGGCCAGATGATTAAGTTCAAGGGTACGACTATCTATCCGCCTATCCTTTTCGATATTTTGGATAATATACCGGAGGTTGACAACTATGTGGTTGAGGTATTTACAAACTCGCTGGGTACCGATCAGATTCAGATTCGTATCGGTAGCAACAACCACTCCGAGACCTTCATCAAGCAGATCAAGGATATCTTCCGCTCGAAGGTGCGTGTAGCTCCCGATATCAAGTTCGAGTCGGCTGAGCTTATCTCGCGCTTGCAGATGCCTCCGATGAGCCGTAAGGTTGTTAAATTCTTCGACTTTAGAAACAATCATTAACCCTCATAAGATTAGAATTTAGAAAATGGTTTTTTCGGACCTGTTATTCCTCTTAGTCTTTATCCCAGCATTTGCACTCTGCTATATGCTGGGAACTTTGCTGGATAAGGCTACGTCGAAGTCGCTTGTCGAGAAGCGTGTGTTGGCGCGCAACATCGTTATAGTTCTCTTCTCGCTGATATTCTACGGCTGGGGAGAGCCTATATATGTCTTTTTGATGGTGCTATGCGTCTTCTTGAACTATCTTAGCGGATTGAGCATAGACCGCTTCGAGGGCAAGAGACGTAAGGTGGCACTATCGCTCGGTCTTGTTGCTAACTTGGCAATACTCGGAACCTTTAAGTATGCCGATTTCTTCGTGCAGACGCTCTGCGACTTGGGTCTCAACATTCCGCTGCCAAACATCGCACTGCCGATAGGTATCAGCTTCTACACCTTCCAGTCGATATCTTATCTTATCGATGTCTACCGCAAGCAGTCGCCTGCACAACGACACTTTGGCAATCTGCTGCTCTACATCTCGATGTTCCCGCAGTTGGTGGCCGGCCCTATTGTGCGCTACGACACCATTGCACGCGAGATTAACAATCGCTCGACCTCGGCGTCGGACGTTGCCGAAGGTATCTTCCGCTTCCTTATCGGTTTGGGCAAGAAGGTGATTATTGCAAACCAATTTTCGGAGGTTGCTGACCAATTCTTGGATAAAGGTATTGATAGCCTCTCGACCGCAGGAGCTTGGATTGGAGCTGCAGCGTACGGACTCCAAATCTACTTCGACTTCTCGGGTTATTCGGATATGGCAATCGGTATGGGTCGCTGTATGGGCTTCCACTTTAACGAGAACTTCGACCACCCATACGTTAGCCGTTCGGTTACCGAGTTCTGGCGTCGTTGGCATATGTCGTTGGGAGGTTTCTTCCGCGACTATGTCTATATCCCGCTCGGAGGTAATCGTCGACACCAGATGCTGAATATCTTGATCGTATGGACCCTCACAGGCTTGTGGCACGGTGCAAGTTGGAACTTTGTGCTTTGGGGTCTCTACTTTGGTCTGATTTTGCTCATCGAGAAGTATCTTATCCTGCGCATTGCCGATAAGTTGCCACGCATAGTAATGCATCTCTACACCTCGGCGCTGATACTCCTCTCGTGGGGTCTGTTCTACTTCGATGACCTTGGCTTGATAGGCAAGTTCTACTCATCGTTCTTTGGTAAGGGTGCCGCTGTTGCGGGCATTGCCGAGGAGAGCGCCTTGATGAACAACTTCTGGCTATGGATTGTCGCCATTCTCTTCTGTATGCCTGTTCGCCAATATGTAGGCGAGCTGATAGAACGCCTCTTGGCTAAGCGCCCTGGCGCTTTATTGGCTGTAAATACAACCTCTCGCATTGTGGTGTCGTTGGTGATACTCGTTCTCAGCATCGCACTCTTGGTGGGAGCCACAAATAATGCATTTATTTATACACGATTCTAATAGAAAGATGAAAAAAGTAACTCTTTTCGCAGCAGCGCTTGCTTGTTTGTTTATCACAACAACATCTTATGCTCAGAACTCGACATATCGTGTTACCGAGTATGTCAATACAGTAAACCCTAATGCGCCGGCACGTTTGACCGCTACAAATATCATTATTGTGGGTAAACCAAATACGGTGCGCGCCCTCTCTTGCTTCGGCGGCCCTTCGGTTGGCGCTCGTCCTTTGGCAGATTGTGGTAACTACTACAAAGAGGTCTTTGGCGAGGCCGTGAACATCTATGTTGCGCCAATTCCGTTGGCTTCGGCATACTACACTCCAAATGCGGCACGCAACTGGACCAAGAGTCAGGCGGTAGCTATCAACGCTATGTATGCAGCCTTGAGAGACGATGTGAAGGCGGTCGATATCTATAGCACTTTGGCTAAGCACGTCAACGAGGATATCTATTCGCGTACCGACCACCACTGGGCCCCACTCGGCGCCTACTATGCTGCCGAGGAGTTTGCAAAGGTGGCGGGCGTGCCTTTCCGCGATCTCTCGCACTACGAGGAGGTTGTTCAGGCGCGCTATGTAGGTTCGATGCATATGTTCTCGAAAGATGCAGCTGTGCTCAACTCGCCCGAGAAGTTTGTCTATTACAAGCCGAAGGGTATTGAGTACACCACCACCTATATCAACTACAGTATCGATGCGAACAACCGCATTATTGGCGAGAGCCGACCTGTTGTAGGCAAGTTCTTCTCGAATGCTGCAGGCAATGGTATCTACTGCGTCTTTATGGGTGGTGACAGCAAGATTACTCAGGTGCGCACCGCTACAAAGAATGGTCGCCGCCTGATTATCGTTAAGGATAGCTTTGGTAACGCCTTGCCGGGCTACCTCTTCTTCTCGTTCGAGGAGATTCACGTTATCGACTTCCGCTACTTCAATAAGAATATCAAGCGCTACGTCAAGGATCACGGTATCACCGATATTCTCCTTGCAAGCAATATGTCGTTTGCCTGCTCGACATCTAATATGGGCAGATACAAGCGATTTATTGTACAATAATAGAGCGAACCGAGAATGAAACGTGTAAGTACCTATCTATACGTCATCGTTATAAGCTTGGTTGTGGCGGCCTTTTGTGTGGTCTTCAACCTCTTTCCGCGTAGTACGGTATCGGAGTTGGAGGGGCGCGAGTTGGCCACCTTCCCGACCTTCTCGTGGGAGAAGTTTTGGTCGGGCAAGTATATGTCCGAGATATCGAGCTGGTATAGCGATAGCGAGCCATATCGCGACCGCTTTATGACTTTGAGTATGGAGGTGGATAAGGCTCAAAAACTGAACCTTTTTGACAAGGAGGAGGATACGATCACCTTTATTGCCGGCGATGAGCAAACCGAGGCTAAGACCACTGTCGAGGAGGAGATGCCACAAGCTGCGGCAGATAGCTTGCAGATGGCCATAGAGGCTAAGTCTAAAATCGCCAATAGCGGTATTGTGTTGGTCGGTTCCGAGCCTAACGTTCGCGCGTTGATGGCATATCAAGGTAGTCCCAAATCTTGTAATCGCTTTGCCGAGATGGCAAATCGCTACAAACGAACATTTGGCGATGGGGTGAATGTCTACTGTATGATTATCCCTATGGCGGTTGAGTTCTACTGCCCCGAGAAGGCAAAGAGCAAGATGAAGTCGCAGCTCGCGACCATCACCGAGGCCTACTCGAAGTTGGATTCTACGGTTGTGGCGGTCGATGTCTATACACCACTGCAGAAGCATCGTCACGAGAACATATATCTCCGTACCGACCACCATTGGGCACCACGCGGAGGCTACTACGCTGCAAGGGCGTTGGCCGAGGTGGCGGGGTTGCCGTTTAATGATTGGTCGCACTACGACGAGCACGTTATCACGGGTTATGTAGGCTCGATGTATCGCTACTCGAAGGACATCTCGGTTAAGCGTTCGCCCGAGGATTTCTACTACTACAAGCCGCGCGATGTGGAGTATAAGACCACCTATATCAACTACGCAATCGACCAGTCGTACAATGTTACGGGCGAGTCGGCACCTGTGTCGGGCAACTACTTCTACACCTTCAAGGATGGTTCGGGCAATGCCTACTGTACCTTTATGGGTGGCGATAGCAAAATTACCCAGGTGCGCACCTCAACCAATAATGGTCGCCGCTTGATTATTGTCAAGGATAGCTTCGGTAATGTCATTCCGGGCTACCTCTTCTACACATTCGAGGAGATTCACGTTATCGATCTGCGCTACTTTACTCGCAATATCGTACGATATGTGAAGGAGAACAAAATTACCGACTTTGTTTTGGCGCATAATGTTATGTTTGCCGCCTCTGGCACAACATTGTCGGCATACTCTCGCTTCTTGACGCAGTAGCGGAGAATACAGCGTGTAAAAGAGAGGTTGCCCCGAAAGGAAGGCAACCTCTTTTATTGTGCTATTTATTGAGTTTTAGGATAAAGATAGGTGTCATCTCGCTATACTTCGCATTCTGGAAGCGGCGACGACCTTGCTGAACAACCTCGCCCTTAACCGTACCGACGATGTACATCTGCCAAGTTGGCTTGCCCTTTCTCTTCTTGAGTTTCTCCAATTGAGTAGGGTTGAGCTTGATGTGGATAATCTTCTCTTTCTCTTCAGGCATAATCGATATCGGATCGAGCGAGAAGAGGTTATTCTTCTTGCCAATCATCAACTCGATAGGCTCGTTGAAGCCAGGATCCTTATCTACGATAATCTTCACCGGAATAGTCTCGTCGTTGACCGAGAACTCCAACTCCTGCTCTATATCGAAGTCCAAAGACATGCGGTATGGCGATGGCTCTACAACATCGACAGCCAACTCCGCAGCCGGAATGTGGTGGTCGTAGTAGAATGCCTGCATCATCTTGTCCACAGGAAGCACCTTTGCACGCTCGGTTTCGCCCTTGCCTACCGGATACTCTATCTCGAGCTCGATAGGAATACGCTTTACTGGAGCACCCTTTGGTGCGGTTATCGATACGTCCCAACGTCTGCCACCACGCAACTTCAAGCTACTTGTGGTGTAGCCCTTAGGCAGACCCTTGATTACCAAATTCGCAGGACGGCGCAATTTACCCGTAATATCGACGCGGAACTGCGATGTGCCGCCCGATGGGGTAGTGATATAGGCCGGCGATACAAATGCGTTGAACGACGGCATCTCTTTGTGGCATCTCAGCAAGTAGTGGTAATCCTTACCGTAGCCTCGGTGCAAATCCTCAACCTCGAGTATCAATTCGCCGTTGATTTTCGGCGTATATTTCAACACAGGGTCGGCGTGGAAGGTGATAAGACCCTGGATTGGATCCTCGGTATCGTCTACCGTAGCAACCACGTTGCCACGTCTATCCTTCAATCGTATTACAGCGTCGATTCTCGAGCCATTTCTACGACCGATAAGCTCGACGATAATCGGCACACGCTTCTGAGCCTCAATCTTGTATCTCTTTACCTTTGCATTCGAGGTCAATGAGTCGGCTATTACCGTAGTGTAGGAGAGTATTGCATTCTCCTCCTTCGGATTTTGGATAAGTTTGATACCTCGTGGCAAGGTGTAGAATGGAACGGCATTCGAGGTGCCTATTTCGTTGGTATACGACACCTGGTTATAACCCTCGTTTTTGATCTTTACGACGGTCTTGTCGCTGCCGAGGTTAACACCCTCCAGCTCCTGCTTGATCTTCTTGCCCGCAACGCCGTAGGCCGGGTAGCGACCCGTTACGAAAGGTATTACACCGATCTCTATTCGATAGTTGAAGTCCTCGCGTCCGCGATAGATTGCATCGTGAATCATCAGCATGTAGTTATCATCTTTCGGTAAGGTGGTGATGATTACAGGATCGACGTAGTGGTGGTAGTCGTCCGAGAAGGCTATCTCCTTGCCCTTCGAGTCGACGATTTTGATTACCGGCTGGAACCAACCAGGCACCGCATCGGCGATGTAAGGCACGAGCTGACGACCCTTGACCGAAGCCACGAGAGTTTCGCCTTTGCGACCCGTGAATTGGAAGTAGTCGATGCCGCCCGGCGATACATATCCGCACAAAACTGCCGGAAGCGATGTCACCTTGTTAGGCTTGCTGATAGAGGACTTCTTCTCCTCGATAAAGTTTGGATAAGAAGAGACCTCGAAAGGGAGCTTGTTTGACAAACCCTTAGGGCTCTGCAGACGCAAGTCGTAGAGACCGCATGGAACGTCCGCTGCAATCGTAATTTTAATCTTCACCTTGTCGGCAAGCTGTGGGCTACTCTGATCGTTCAATCTTCTGCGCTTGCGCTTGCTGGCAGCCGACTCCACGACAGGTATAACCTCACCCTTAATGCCTGGGTGGTTGAACATGACCTTTACGGCCTTGTTTATGTTGAGTCCACCGGCCTCAATCTCGACGGTTGTTCCAACCTGTCCTCCAGCAGGGAAGAGATAACCCGAAGTCAGCTTCTGTGCATAGGCCGAAAGGGTTAGAAGAGAGGCTAATATGAGCAGTGTTATTCTTCTATTTTTCATGGCTAGGGTGTTTTATGTCGATTATTTCATAGAGTAGACCCGGGCTCTTGCCGGTCTCCAACAATGATGGCAATATCGGCAAGTTGCCCTCCGAAACGTGAGGGAGTGTGCCGTATGGATCGATACCCATCAAGAGATAGATTGTACCAATCAAGTCGCAAGGGCGTACAGGGCGCTCAGCTACATTTTCACCCGTCTTATCGGTCTTACCAACGACCTTGCCGCCGTGGAAACCACCACCTGCAACCAGGTAGCTGAAGGTCTTGCCATAGTGGGCGCGACCGCCATTCCATGGAGCCTCCCACAACACCTTTGGTGTACGTCCGAACTCGCCACCGCAGATTACGATTGTGCTATCGAGAAGGCCTCGTGCGTCCAAATCGGCAAGCAGAGCCGATACCGCCTTGTCCAACATAGGCAACTTCGAGTTCATGTAGGTAAAGTGCTTCTTGTGGGTATCCCAACCGGTTGTGCGAACATTCACAAACGGAACACCCGCCTCGACGAGTCTGCGTGCTACGAGGCACGACTGACCAAGGCGGTTCTTGCCATATCGCTCGCGTACCGAGTCGGGCTCGTTTGCAAGGTTGAACACTTCGCGGCTCTCGCCCCAGATAAACTCCATATTCGTTGCGCGCAACGAGTCGATGTCGCTCCCCTTCTGTGAGCCCTCGAAGCCCTTGAGTAGCTCCATTCTCTTGTTCAGACGCTCCTTCGAGATGAACTTGTTCACAACACCTTCAACTTCGTACTCCTCATCTTCGGGCTTTCCGCCTGTGTCGAACGATTTATACTCATTGCCAAGGAATCCACCCTCGTTAAAACGGCTGTTGGCACTCGTTACCGAGATGTAGCAAGGCAATACACCCTTGTAGGTATCCTTCAGCATATAGGAGATTACCGCACCGAACGATGGGTAAACCACCGAGCCCTTCGAAGTGTCGCCCGTAATCATTGCGTAGTGACCCGTCTCGTGAGCATTTGAGCCGTGGGTCATACTGCGAATAAGCGAGTATTTGTCGGCCATGGTAGCAAGCAAAGGGAGCTTCTCGCCAATCTCGATACCCTCGACGTTGGTCTTGCATACACCCTTGTAGTTGCCGTAGTAGTTGCGTCCTGCATTAGGCTTAGGGTCGAAGGTCTCGGTCTGAGCCGGACCTCCGTCCAGATATACCAAAATTACCGATTTTGCTCGCTGAGCCGTAGCTGCGAGGCTCAAACTAAGCAGTGGTATTAAAACCAGAAATATCTTTCTCATGGTGCGTGTGGTGTTTAGTGGTTATAGAGAAATTCGTTGCTGTTGAGCTGCATCCACATAATATCGACCGCCAACTCCATAAGTGGAAGATTATTCTGTTGCTGGTGGTTCTCGTAGAGGGCAACCTCCTGTGGTGTGGCTCTTCTCGAGAGTACCAAGAGGGTTATCTCGTTTGCAAGCTCGGGAATACTCTTGCTCTGTATGTAAATCTGCTGCAATACACGACTCTTTCTGATGCGCTGCTCAAGTTCCGAGGAGTTCATCAAATAGAGCAGCTGACGCGATGTCAAGGTGTTGTTGCGCTGGCTCTCCAACGATACGTCGCGCGAAACCTTGCCGAAGAGCTCCAACTCCGACGACGATACCGTAGCGTCGCCCAGGTGGGTTGCACGAGTCTTTGGCGGATAGAAGGTGAACGGCTCGGGAACGCGGCTGCTGTAGGTACTCCAGATACCCGTTGTCGAGGCCAAGGCGTCAACAATAACCTCGGCAGGAAGTCGCTGAGGCACGTAGCTACCTTCGGGAGCAGCCTTCGAGTTAAACTCCTTCGAGAGAAGAATCTTCTTCATCAGGAGCTTCATGTCGAACTTATTCTTCAAGAAGTAGTCGGTCAGCTCTTTCAACAACGCAGGGTCCGACGGTCTGTTGTCCTCGCGCCAATCGTCCGGCTCGTTCACAATGCCCTTGCCGAATACCCAATACCACATTCTATTGACCATAACCTCAGCAAAACGGCGGTTCTGCGGCGATGTGAGCCACTTAACATAGACCTCGCGCCAGTCGGTGTTTGGTTTTACTCTGAGCGAGGTACCATCTTCGAGAACGATGCTGTATCGCGGAATATCCTTGTAGTAGTCGAGGTAGATAATCTCCTCCTTCCACTCCTTGGTCGACTTGTACTTTATCTGCGAGAAGCAGATGTGACCATTGTCCGAGCAGTTTCTGTTGCCCAAGAAGAGGAGATTGATATTGGCGTATATGTTCTGCGGCGAGCGCTTCTGGAAACCGCGGTAGAAGTTGGCTGCCGGAGCACGGAAGTTACTTCCCGATGAGAGAAGCAACTCTTGCACCATCTTGTCGTACGGAACATTGTTGAGCAGCTGCTCATAAACCCAGCGGTTGTAGGCCTGTACACCGTTTGGCCAAAGGTTGCTTGGGAACTCCGACTTGATGCGCAAGATGTCGCCCCAGCGCATCTGGGTATATTTGAGAGCAAGCTCGCTGTCGAGCAGTTCATCAATCAACGCCTCGCGCTTATTCGGGTTCTCGCTATCGAGAAACGCTACACACTCCTGCGGCGTTGGCAGTGCGCCCGTCACGGTGAGGTATGCTCTCCTCAAAAAGACCTCGTCTCGACACTGCTCTGCGGCGAATGCCCCGATGGTCGAGAGGAGTAGGCAAAATGTAATAATCAGCGATTTTTTCATAATATCACGATATTAGTATTCCTTCAATTTCAACTAAAAGCTCACTTCGGCACACGTCAGCCACCGAGTAGAGTGCCGGCACCTGCGGATATGAAGCCTCCACTACGGCACGCACCTCCTCGTAGTCCTCGGCGTGCTTGATGAAGATGTGCAGAAAGGCGTATTTCAACTCGTAAGGCTTGCAGCCAAACCTCACAAGGTTCTCTTTCGATATGAGATACTCGATATTCTCGATTGTCTTTTCGGTTTGCAGCCTTGCCGAGCTTGGGTCGACGCTCTCCTCGCCGCGAATGGCCGCCGTACCCGATACGAAGCAGTAGGCGCCACCTGCGCTCTCAATCAGCTTCGCACGCTCGAACTTCGGAGTGCTCTTTATGGCGTTCTCGTCGTTGTCGATAAGCACACTCTTCGAATAGACGTGCGCTGCCACCTGCAACGGATTGTCGATAGGGTAGACACCTCTTCCGCTCAGCTTTTTGAAGGCTATGCCGCCAACAATTATGCCGTCTGTCGAGCCGATACCCGTAGCTGCAGGGTAGCCGTTGCTCCACTTGCCCTGCGCGTAATAGTGCGAGCGGGCATCGTTGAACTCCTGGTAGTTCTGCTTGCCCTCCTTGTACGATACGATGTTGCCGATGTAGTTCCACTGGCGCACGATGTCGTCCACCTCGAAGCCGTAGGCCGAGAGCAAAGCATCGAGCTTTGCGAAGACCTCCTGGCTCTGCACCTTTACCTTGTCGTCGAAGTTTGTCGCAGGAATGCCCTCCACGAAGAGCATCTTCTCCTCGGCACTCTCGATGATGCCGTAGCATACGCCCTCCTGCTCCTTAATCTGGAACGAGGACGCACCGTCGAGCGCGTAGATCATAATCTCGAGCCCGCCTGTCGGTAAAAGATGTTGGGGAATAAGGGTTACGGGCACTTTTTTGCCCAATGCGTTGTAGATTGCGGATTTCGCTTCGCCGAGCAACTTGTGATACTCGGTTGCATCGCTTGTGCCACACAAAACGACACCGCAAACGCCGTCTGCAGGAGTGCCTACGAATGCTTTTTCGATGCGCTCAGCCACTCCATTCGATATATCAAGAGTCGAAGAGTAAATCTTTAGTCCCATAAATCAAGAAGGTTAATCTTGTATATAAGACAAAGTTAAGAAGAAAAAGTTAAATTTCAAATTAAAAATTTGTTTTTTTGAGGGGTGGTTAACACATAACAAAAGGAGAGATCTTTGGTCTCTCCTTTTTTGTAGTCTATCAGTTTTTGAACTAATTTAATCTCTGAAGTTACTGAAACAGAGCATTTGTTTGAGCCTCTTGGTTCAATGCGTGTTTAATATTTGTTATATCCAATGCGTCGATTAAGCTTTGAACTTCATAGGCTGTCTCAAAAAGTATATAAAACGATTGGGTGATAAATTCATTGTTCCAATGCGTTGCCGCTCCGGTAGTTCCAAATGCAGCATCTCCATTATTGACCAAGAATAGTGGTTTTATGAAGTTCTTTTTGTGGCTTGAATACCATTCGAGACCTACCCACCAAACCTCAACGCTCGGGAATGTTGCGTCAATCTCTTTTTTGAAGTCATAAACATTGTTACTTTTTGCAACTTGCTCCCACTCTACAAATTTATTTTTGCAGTATGTTAGCTGAGAAATGAATCTTTTGATATCCTCTTCCCCCGTAACACGTATCATGACATAGTCACTATATTCACCAACCACTTGAATAAACACATTCAAGGCACCTTTGTTATCTATGCCTGCCTCGATATTTCGTTTGGTGCCCGACATGGTGAAAGTTGCAACAATTTTCTCGGCATACGAGCTAGTTGTTAGTAGCGTGAAAGCAATGAGCAAAAGAATTTTTTTCATAAATAACGAACTAAGCTTGGGCAACTGTTAAAAAAATCAAAATTATTCCTGCGGTTTTGACAAAATAAAAAGCCCTCGTAGATTACTCTGCGAGGGCTTCGTGTACCCAGAGCCGGGGTCGAACCGGCACAGGGGTGAACCTACTGGTGTTTGAGACCAGCGCGTCTACCGATTCCGCCATCTGGGCATCTGCTTTCCCTCTCTTTCGAGCGGTTCAGCGGTGCAAAGGTAAGAATAATTTTTTGATTTCCAACTCAAACCTCAAAATTTTCTTAATTTTTTACGGTTTTAGCTCTAAAATGGCTCTGCGGCCGCCTCGAAAGAGATCTTTGTAAAAAGTTCTTGTGATTTAGAAAATATGTTTCTAACTTTGTGGAGCACTATTTTACTCGTGTTACGGATTTGTTATTAAAAACACAAAAAATTATTTACGATGAAGCGATTTTTAACTATTCTTGCCGTGGCGATGTTGGCTATTGGTAGCGTTTCGGCGCAGAAGAAGGCTGTTGAGGCTCTCACTACTGATGTTGAGGCCTTGAAGCAGCAGAATGCGGCACTCTTGCAGCAGGTTGAGGCTCTCAAACAGAACGAGGCGAAGGTGCAGCAGCAGCTTAGCGATGTGAAGGCTCGCGAGGAGAGTGTGCATCAGCGATTGAACACCTTGTCGAATGATAATGCGGCGCTCAAGGCTGAGCAGGAGGCTGCAAATGCAAAGATGGTGGTTGTTATTGATAAGGTAAACGAGCTTATCGGCCAGGTAAATGCGCTATCGCTTCAGGTAAATGAACTTACCAACCAGGTAAATACACTCAATACGCAGGTTGAGGTGCTCAACGACAGCATCGCAAAGCTCGCGGCAAGACCGGTGGTTGCAGCCGAGGCGGCAAAGCCTAAGTATGAGGTTGTAGGCGAGATGTGCTGCGGTATGGTACTCGTGAAGGAGGGACTTCTCTATGGCTACGTCAATAGCAATAGCGAGTATATCATTGCGGCGCAGTACGAGGAGGCCGAGTCGTTTGTAAATGGCTATGCACGTGTGAAGAAGAACGATAAGTGGGGTGTTGTGAACGCTGCCGGCGAGGAGACAATCGCATGTTCGTATGGCGAGGTGTCGCACTATAGCGGCACACTTTGGAAGGTTAAGCAGGGCGAGTTGTACGGCTTGCTTTCGGCTGTAAATGGAGCAGCTGTTCAGCCTATCAAGTACACAAGCATTGGCAGCCTTTGGTTCCAGCGTGCGGAGGTGGCCATAAATGGCAAGTATGGCTTCTTCGACGAGACTGGCAAGTTGGTTATTGCTGCGCAGTATGACAGCTCTTCGGGCTTCGACGAGACCGGCTTGTGCTGCGTGTCTAAGAACGAAAACACCTTCTATATCGACAAGAACGGCAACTTTGTAAGAAGATAGAGGTAAACGTCTTTCATGACAAAACCCCTCACAGCTGTTGAGTTGTGAGGGGTTATTTATGCGAAAACCGCGCTATTTTACCAACTCTTTAAGCGTGGTGTAGAGGCGTTGTACGGGGAGTCCCATAACATTGTAGAAGGAGCCTTCGATGCCCTCGATGCCGATGTAGCCAATCCACTCCTGAATGCCGTAAGCGCCCGCCTTGTCCATCGGGCGATACTTCTCGACATAGTAGCTAACCTCTTTAGCGTCAAGTACTCGGAACGATACTAAACTCTCCGCCGAGAACGAAATCATCTGCGACGGCGTGCGGAGAGTAACACCCGTAACGACCTTGTGAGTTGCGCCCGAGAGCGACGAAATCATCTCGACGGCCTCCTCCTCGGAGTGGGGCTTGCCGAGAATTTTATCGCCCAAAATCACAACCGTATCGGCCGTAAGCAAGATATCGCCCTCGCACAAAGGGTGCGGATAGGCGTTGCTCTTGAGTTGCGAGAGATATTCGGCAACCTTCTCGGCCGCCAAATCGGCAGGGTAGCACTCCTCGCACTCGAACTTTTCGGCAAGCACGAAGTCGAGGTCGCAGTCGGCCAACAATTCGCGACGGCGAGGTGAAGCCGAGGCGAGAATAAGGCGGTAGTTTTTGAGTTTATCTTGCAGTAACATAGTGTTTTATCTTCTGCGGAATTCGGAACATATTACAGCCGTAGCGACCGCCACATTGAGCGACTCCGAGCCGCAGCGGTCAGCCGGATAAGGCGGAATGAGGAGCTTGTGCGACACGCACTCGGCAACCTCATCGGAGATGCCCTGACCCTCGTTGCCCATGACGATAATGCCCGACTTGTCGAGCTCGGCCGAGTAGATGTTTTCGCCCTCGAGGAAGGTGCCATAGATGGTCTCTCCCTTGTGCGAGCCGAGCCACTTCGCGAGGTTAGTATAATGTACGCGCACACGCAAAATCGCACCCATAGTCGCCTGCACGACCTTCGGGTTGAAGCAGTCGGCAGTATCCTCCGAGCAGACGATATCCGAGATGCCAAACCAATCGGCAAGGCGGATAATGGTGCCGAGGTTACCCGGATTTTGAATGCGATCGAGACATAAAACCAGGTTTTTGGTCGGGTCGGCAAGCGCAAGTTTATGCTTCGGCAACTCCACAACCGCCAAGACCGAGTTGGCGCTCTTCAACTGCGAGATGCGCTCCATCTCCTTCTCGGAAACGAGCTCGCCCTCGGCAAAAATCGGCTTGGTCTGCAAGATGCGACGAATGCGGAGCGACGAGTTGCGAATCTCGCCCACGAGCTTCTCACCCTCGGCGATGAAAGCCCCCTGCTCCTCACGTCCCTGCTTGGTTGCAAGTGCTTTAATGTCAAGTATTTCTGCGCGTGTAATCATAGGCGTTCCTATATCTTAAACGTTTCGCCTTCGCGGGCGATGTCGGTGTTTTCAAAAATGGCTCGAGCCTCGCTTAGTAGTGGCTCCTTGTCCTTGTAGCGCGATGAAAAGTGGCCAATCAGCAACTTCTTCGCACCCGCTGCTACGGCCGTCTTTGCAGCGTCCTCGGTGGTGGCGTGGCCACGATCTTTTGCCTCCTTCTTCTGGTCGGCAGCGTAGGTCGCTTCGTGGTAGAGCATATCGACCCCCGCAACATATTTTGCCACCGCACCCGAGCGATTTGTGTCGGAGCAGTAGGCGTACGACTGCGGAGGGTGTGCCACGAAAGTTATCTTCTCGTTCGGCACAATGGTGCCGTCCTCCAACTCGATGTCCTGCCCCTCCTTGGCGGCAACTATCTGCTTGATAGAGAGTCCGTAACGCTCGATAGCGAACTTATTCACATTGAGCGGAAGAGGCTTCTCGCGGAAGAGATAGCCCGCAGTCGGCACTCGGTGGCGAAGCGGAATGCTCCACACCTCCAAAGTGCGATTTTCAAAGATTATCTGGTGCTTCGTTGTGTCGACCTCCACCCACTCCACCTCGTAGGGCAACTCCTTGTCGAAGTAGCGGAGGTGGCACTCCAAAATCTCGCCAAAAGGCTTTGGAGCATAGATAGTTAGCGGCGTCTTCTTGCCATAAAGACCAAGCGTCGAGATAAGCGGAAACAGACCGAAAACATGGTCGCCGTGCAGGTGCGAAATAAAGACACCTCGCAGACGCAACGGGTTGATGCCGCAGCGGAACATCTGCTGTTGCACACCCTCGCCCGCATCGACCAAGTAGTATTGCTCATTGCAGTTTACTACCTGTGCCGAAGGGTGACCGTTTGCGGTTGGCTTCGCTGAGGAAGCTCCTAAAATTGTTACCGAAATCATCTTTACTCTTTATGCCCTGGTCCCTTTGGAAACCACCCTTTCTTTACGCGTTCTCGTTGGTGTATTATTTCCAAAATACTCCAAAACGAGGAAAATGCTGTAACACCAAGTATGGTGGATGCAATTAAGTTCTCGATGATGATTGACAATGCACAGAATATGATGCCGGCAACCAAGAATACCCACCAACACTTTGTGCCGAAGTAGTACTCCGCTTTGATTACAATAGGATGAAAAATTCCTATAACCAAAAAGGTTGCAAGACCGACTATTATACCCGTGAAGTTCATAGAATTGTCAACTATTTCAACGATGCGAGGTAACGCTCTGCGTCGAGTGCTGCGATACAGCCTGAGCCTGCGGCTACGATAGCCTGGCGGTAGTGTGGATCGCGAACATCGCCCGCAGCGAAGATACCAGGAACCGAGGTCTTCGAGGTGCCCGGCTCAACTACGATATAGCCCTGCTCGTCCAACTCAACCTTACCCTTAACCAACTCAGTGTTAGGGTGATGACCGATAGCAAGGAAGAAGCCCGAAATCTCGATGTCGTACTCCTCGCCGTCGCCCTTGCGAAGGCGTGCGCCTGTTACGCCGTCCTCGTCGCCCAATACCTCAACGGTGTTGTGCTCGAAGAGAACCTTGATGTTCGGAGTGTTGAAAACACGCTCCTGCATAGCCTTCGATGCGCGAAGGAAAGGCTTGCGAACGATGAGATATACCTGACGGCAAAGCGATGCAAGGTAGGTAGCCTCCTCGCAAGCGGTGTCACCACCACCTACGACAGCTACATCCTGCTTGCGGTAGAAGAAACCGTCGCAGGTAGCGCAAGCGCTCACACCCATACCGCGGAACTTCAACTCCGACTCCAAACCGAGGTACTTTGCCGACGCTCCGGTGCAGATGATAACTGTTTCAGCCTCAATCTTTTGCTCGCCATCAACGGTTACCACAAACGGGCGTGCCGAAGTGTCGATGTCGGAGATGATACCCGTGCGAACATCGGTGCCGAGGCGCAAAGCCTGAGCGCGCAAATCGTTCATCATCTCGGTGCCCTGAACTCCGTCGGGATAACCTGGGAAGTTCTCGATCTCGGTGGTTGTTGTGAGCTGTCCGCCCGGCTCGATTCCCTCGTACAAAACGGGGTTCAAAGCGGCGCGCGAAGCGTAGATTGCAGCGGTAAAACCGGCAGGTCCGCTACCAATGATAAGTACCTTTGTCTTTTCCATATTCGTAATGTTTTTGTTGTTTCTTTACTTCAATAGTGCAAAAGTAGTAAATCTATTGCAAAAGACGAAAAAAGGTGGTAGAAAAAAGTGTCGAGTTTGCAAAAACAAAAAAAAATTCCTATATTTCGGACTGTAATATGCCGCTTTTGGAGCGTGAAAGTGCCACGTTTTGGGCGTAATAATCTGAGTGATAAGTTGTTGCGTGTAAAATAGGCCTAAATTGCGGGTGGCGGACAAAAGGAAAGAAAGACTAATTTTTTACAAAAACACATAAAAACAACAAACAAATTTTTTAATCAATTAAAAACTATGAAAAAATTATTTTTGATGTTGGCAGTTGTTGCAATGGTATTCGGCGCTGCTATTGATGTAAATGCTGCACCTAAGGCAAAGAAGGGTGGTAAGGCTAAGACCGAGCAGGTTGACAAGAAGGCTGCAGAGGCTGCAGAGGCTGCAGAGAAGGCTAAGGCTGACTCTATCGCTGCTGCTGAGAAGCTCGCTGCTGAGAAGGCAGAGAAGGAGATTCAGGGTGAGACTATGCACCAGGTTCTCATGCAGAAGTTCCTCGAGGGTGGTTGGGGCTGGATGCTTCCAATCCTCATCGTATTGGTTGTCGGTTTGGCTATCGCTATCGAGCGTATCCTCTTCCTCGCATTCTCTACAATCAACACTAAGAGCTTTGCTGCTCAGGTAGAGAAGGCTTTGAACGCAGGTGGCATCGAGGCTGCAAAGGCTGTTTGCCGCAACAAGCGTGGTCCAGTTGCTTCGATCTACTACCAGGGTCTCTGCCGTTACCACCTCGGTATCGATGCAGTTGAGAAGGCAGTTGTATCGTACGGTTCGGTTCAGACAGCTCGTTTGGAGTCTGGTCTCGGCTGGTTGTCGTTGTTCATCTCGTTGGCTCCATCACTCGGATTTATGGGTACCGTTGTTGGTCTCGTTCAGTCGTTCGACTCTATCCAGGCTGCTGGTGATATCAGCCCAGCACTCGTTGCAGGTGGTATGAAGGTTGCGCTCTTGACAACCCTCCTCGGTTTGATCGCTGCTATTGTTCTCCAGATTTTCTACAACATGGTTATCGTTATGATTGATAGCAAGGTAACTTCGATGGAGGATTCGTCGATCGATTTGACCGATATGCTTACTGCTTACAGCAAGAAATAATTTAAGTAACGAAAAGTTGTATTTGAAACAATATGAAAACAATTCTTAAAGTAGTACTTTGGTTTCTCATCATTGGCACGTTGGGCCTTGTAGCTCTTATTCTAACGTCGGCAATGGTTGATACAGCAGAGAAGCCATTGTTCGTCCAAAAGCTCCTCAACTTTGACTTTTGGCTCAATGTGTTCTTCTTCTGGGGATATGCGTTGTTTGCGATTGCTCTCATTGCATCTGTTGTTGCATTCGTCTTTAATATAATTAGCAATCCATCTAGCTTGGTAAAGACTGTGATTGGCCTTGTGATTGTAATTGCAGTTGCTGGTCTCCCTGCTATTTGGGTTCACTACCACGCTCCACAGCCAGTTCCAAACTCAGCTGGTGGTTTCTTCGAGAACCCACTCGAGTTGAAGATTGCTGAGGCTGGTCTCTATGTAACTTATATCGTTGCATCTATCGCAGGTCTTGCGTTGTTGTATACTATAGTGAGTGGCATCGTTCGCAAAATTATTAAGTAGGTAAAATATATTTATGGCAAGTAAAAAGAATATACCTGAAATCAATGCCTCATCGCAAGCGGATATCGCATTTACCGTGCTTATCTTCTTCCTTGTGGTTTCCACAATGGACGTAGATACCGGTATCGTGCGTGTGTTGCCTCCAATGGCCGATCCGAACATGAAGCAGGAGGATATCAAGGTGAAGGAGCGAAACCTTCTCTTGGTGTTCGTTTCCGGTTCGGGTAACCTTATGGCAGGAGGAAAGGTTGTAACTATCGATGCTTTGAGAGAGAAAGCTAAGGAGTTCATCCTCAATCCAAACGACTTGAAGACTCTTCCTGAGAAGAAGAACGAGAAGATCGATATGCCAGATGGTACGAAGTGGACATATCCTGTTAGCGAGGGTGTGATTTCATTGCAGAACACTCGTGATACAAGCTATGAGCGTTATATCGAGGTTCAGAATGCTCTTACTCGCGCTTACAACGAGGTTCGAGACGACCTCGCTATGCAGAAGTTCGGTAAGAAGTTCGAGAAGCTTGAGGACGCTGAGCGCCAAGTAATAACCAAGGCTGTTCCGATGAAGATTTCGGAGGCTGAGCCGCGTAAAAAGTTGAGATAGTATGGCAGTAATGAAGAAAAATGGCGAGCGTACAGTGCCCGCTATGGCGACAACATCGCTTCCCGATGTCGTTTATATCATCTTGTTCTTCTTTATGCTTTCGACTTCGATGCGCGACCAGGAGCTGATGGTTACTTACAAGTTGCCTGAGGCTACCGAGGTTCAGAAGCTCGAGAAGAAGAATTTGGTATCGTATATCCACATTGGTACTCCATCACTTCACTTGCAGTCGAAGTTTGGTGCCGCTCCACGTATTCAGTTGAACGACTCGTACAAGACGACAAAGGACATCTTGGACTTTATCGCTGCCGAGCGTGATAACTTGAGTGAGTCGGATCGTGCCTCTATGACCGTATGTTTGAAGGCTGATAAGGATACCAAGATGGGTGTTGTGGCTGACGTTAAGCAGGAGCTTCGTCGTGCCAACGCCTTGAAGTTATCTTACGCATCGTCGAAGGTTCTCAAGAAGTAATCGAGAGAGTTCGTGATGCACGACAATGGGGACAATCCGTGAGGGTTGTCCCTGTTTTTACCTATATAATATATATAACCCGAAAGCAGAGAAGGAGCGATATAGAACCTACTTAGATGTTTTTCCAAATAAAAGTAGTAACTTTGCCCCCGAAAGCTACATTTCAACACTACCGATATGAAGAAACTTGTACTCTTTGCACTCATCTTGTTGCTCAGCTCTACGACATTGTCGGCGCAGAAACTATGTGCTGTGCGCAATAAGGTGGAGAATGGCTACAACTTCTGGCTCTATACGCCTGGAGGGTATAAGGACTATCGTGCTGAGCGACAGAAGCAAAAGGTGGATAAGACCCTGCCGGCTGCGCTACCTATAGTTATCTTCTTGCACGGTCGTAGCCTTAGTGGCACCGATCTGAATAAGGTGCGCGAGTATGGCACATTGGAGGCATTGGCCGGAGGTCGCAAGATTAACGCTATCGTCATAGCTCCACAGGTGAAATCGGGCGAAAGTTGGCGTCCAAATCGCGTGATGAACGTGGTGAAATGGGTTAGCGAGCGCTATGATGTCGATATGTCGCGTATCTATGTGTTGGGTATGAGCCTTGGTGGCTATGGAACACTCGATTTTGCAGCTGCCTACCCCAAGGAGACCGCTGCAGCTATTGCCCTTTGCGGTGGTTCGACGCGCAAGACGGCTGACTTGGCATGCCTGAATGAGGTGCCTTTGTGGATTATGCACGGTACAGCCGACAAGGCGGTGCCGGTGAGTCAGTCTCGACGTGTCTATAACGCAATGAAGGCGGCTAACAAGAATACTCCGCGCTTGCGCTACGATGAGTTTGCAGGGGTGGGACACTCGCTGTTTGCTCGCGTAATGTACACAGGAGAGGCCTACGAGTGGCTCTTCAAGCACTCCACTACCGATCCGTCGCGAAAGGTCGACCGCACTATTCAGATACCTCAATCGCGCTTGACCAACCAGCCGTATAGGGGCTTGAATTTCCGTGGCTCATATCTAACAGTAGTGAATAATCTCGAGTCGTTCCCTGCGGTTATGACGCCAAATCCGGTGCAGAAACAGACGTCAAAACCGGCACAAAAACCGGCACAAAAGCAGACGGAGAAACCGGTGCAAAAACAGCCTCAAAAGACGGAGCAAAAGTCGCAGTCACAATATCACACCATTACCGCAGGCGATACACTTGGTGCGATAGCCAGAAAGTATAACACCACGGTAAAGCAGATTTGCGAGTGGAATAACATCACCGAGACAACGGTTTTACAGATCAATAAGAAGCTGCGTGTGAGGGGTGAGAGCGCGAAGCATCAGTATCACACTGTTGTTGCGGGCGATACACTCTACGGTTTGGCTCGAAAGTATAACACTACGGTAAAGCAGATTTGCGAGTGGAATAACATCACCGAGACGGCGGTTTTGCAGATTAACAAGAAGCTGCGCGTGAAGTAGGTAAGTGATTTATAACTAGGGCGGATAGGCAAAAACTTATCCGCTATTTTTTGGTAAATTCAACAATTATTGCCTATCTTTGTAGGTAGAAAATAACCAACATAAAATAAAACAGATATGAAGAGAACATTATTACTTGTTTCGGCTATTGCAGCTATGTTGTTTGCAGGTTGCGAGAGCAAAAAAGTAGAGGTTGTGACTTTCAAGGAGGCTGACGATCCTGTTGCATTGAGCGAAGAGGCGAAGGCTGCTTGGAACGAGGTAAAGAGCGGTTTGAACATTGCTTGGGGTACTCCTGACCTTGTATATTCGCGTAGCGAGGTGCCACAAAACCTCACTCCAACCTATGCAACTACCGCATGGCGCGGCGAGAAGGTTTCGGCACAGCTTGTACTTTGGACTGCTTACAACTTCAAGGGTGTGCAGTGCGAGGTCTCTGACTTCAAGTCGGAGAGTGGCAAGCTTCCATCTTCGATTGCTAAGGCTCACTTTGTACGTTATACTATTGGTGATAAGCCGTCGAAAGATTGTCTCTGTGGTCGTCCTAACGGACACGCGGCAATTTTGCAGGCCGATATGCTCGACAATATCGAGGCTATGGATATCGATGCAAAGAGCGTTCGTCCGGTTTGGATTTCGGTTGCTATTCCGCAAGATGCAAAGCCTGGCGTTTACAAGGCTAACGTTAAGTTTACTCATAGCGGTGTAGGCTCGATTAAGATGCCTTTGGAGATCAAGGTTGTCGACGAGGAGTTGGCAAAGCCAAGCAAGTGGGGCTTCCACCTCGATTTGTGGCAGCACCCATCGGCTATTGCTCGTGTAGCAGGCGTTGAGGTGTGGAGCGATGAGCACTTCGAGATTATGCGCCCTACAATGCAGATGTTGGCCGATGCTGGTCAGAAGGTTATCACAGCAACTCTCAACCGCGATCCTTGGCAGTATCAGTGCTTTGACGACTACGAGCCAATGATCTACTGGTCTCTCCACGATGGCGACGTATGGAAGTACGACTATTCTCGTTTCGACAAGTGGGTTGAGTTTATGATGTCGCTCGGTATCGACAAGCAGATTAACTGCTACTCGATGTTGCCTTGGGGCAAGTGCATTATCGACTACCAGGATATGCGTTCGGAGGCGAAGGATCACCGCAACCGCAAAATTTCGACCACTCCGCAGGAGCCTGAGTATGAGAAGGTGTGGGGACCATTCCTCAAGGACTTCTCGGCTCACCTCGAGGCTAAGGGTTGGTTGGAGAAGACCAATATGGCAATCGACGAGCGCAAGCCTGAGGATATGGACGTTGCAGCAGCTCTCATTAAGAAGTATGCTCCAAAGTTGGGCTTTGCAATGGCTGACAACCACGATTCATACAAGCGATATGCAAATATGCGCGACGTTTGCGTAGGTCAGAAGCACTCTGTAATGGCTAAGGAGGAGATTGCAGCACGCCGTGCTAAGGGCGATGTTTCGACCTTCTATGTATGCTGCAGCACACTCTTCCCTAACGTATTCACCAACTCGCAGCCATACGAGGCTGAGGTACTTTGCCTCTACGCTCTTGCATACGACTACGATGGTATGTTGCGTTGGGCTTACAACTCGTGGCCGGCTAATCCAGAGTACGACTCGCGCTTCCGCTATTGGGCTTCGGGTGACACCTATATGGTCTATCCGGGTGCTCGCTCATCGGTTCGTTTCGAGCGTTTGGTTGACGGAGTTGAGCTCTACGAGAAGGTACAGACTCTCCGCAAGAAGTATGCTGACAAACCTGAGGTCCTTGCTCCAATCGAGGCTAAGCTTGCCGAGATGCGTGAGCGCAATCTCAACGATGCTTCGCTCAACTGGACCGAGTTCCTTGCGGAGTTCAACAAGCTTGTAAACGAGGCTGCAAAGTAGTCTCACTACAACGATAAAATAGGTATGAGTCGCTTTATACAAGCGGCTCATACTCTTTTTTGACTATTCTGTATTGCAAATTTGGAGAGTAAGTGCTAAATTTGTTATATGATTGCACCGCTAACCCACTATCTACACGCTGTAAAGCACTTCGATATGATGGCGAGGACACTCGCCACTCGGAAGATTTACCCTCTCTTTAACGAGGGAAATCCCGAGAAGGTGCGCTGTTCGATAGGCAACTCGGCAATCGTTTTCGAGGTGATGTGCGATGGTCGCAAGATGGCTATGCGCGTCTATATGCGTCAACATCGCAACCTGCGGGCAATCTATGGCGATAGATACTATCCGAAGGAGCTGCTGGTAAATTCGAGCGATACAATCTACGGATTGGCCGATGTGGTGCTGTGCGATTGGTACGAGGGTGTATCGTTGCAGAGCAAAATCGAGGAGTGGTGCCAAAAACCGGTAAAGATGCAGGCGCTGTCGCAGATGTTCGAGGAGTTTGCACTGTCGCTACTTAATGAGCCGTGGGCACATGGCGATGTGAAGCCCGAAAATATCATCTTCTCGACCGATGGACTCCATCTTATAGACTTCGATGCGATGTATCGCGAGGGGTTCACCTCGGACGATTGCGTGGAGATAGGTACACAGCAATATCAGCACCCGCAGCGCGACCGCTCGACCTTCTCGCGCGATATCGACGACTATCCTATAGCACTTATCGCCACCGCCCTGGCTGCTATGGCGTTGGACTCGTCCGTCGGACGCAATATCCCAAAGATGGACTATCTGCTTATCCGTCCCGAGCTTGCCGTTAAGGGCGAGGACGAGCTGTTGACCAAGATTGAAGAGCTCTTTGCCGAGCACGGCGATGTCCGCCACTATCGCATAGCCAAGTTGCTTCACTCTTCACGTCCCGAGTTACCGCAACTTAAAAGTTTGTTGGAGCCGCCCGTGCAGAGCACAACTTCGGCTGAGGAGCTAACTCTGGAGTACTACAACGGCTATTGGGGCTATGCTGTCGATGGGCGTTTTGTCGTTCCGCCGCTCTATGACTTGGCTTTCGAGTTCAGCGAAGGATTGGCCTTGGTACGTGTGGGCGAGGAGTGGCACTTTATAGATAAGAAGGGTGCGGTTGTAATAAGTTGTGGTCGAGGTAGCGGTATCAAACCATTCCGCGACGGTGTAACACGTATTTTGCGCGAGGAGGGCGAGTTTGTGATATATCGTGACGGACGTATAGAGAAGATTTAACCGAAGAGGGTATGTATTCGCAAGAGATAACACGCCGTCATCGTGCGGCAATAGTGATAGCCATCGACCAATCGTGCTCGATGAGCGGTCGTATGGTGTTAAATGGTTGGGATCTGTCGAAGGCTGAGGTCGTCTCGATGGTTGTCGGTCGACTTATCGACGAGTTAATCTTGCGCTCGCATCGCGATGGAGGCTATCGCTACTACTACGACATAGCTCTGCTCGGCTACTCGGGCGAGAGTGTATATTCGTTGCTGGGCAACGAGATAATGTTCTACCCAATAACTATACTTGCGGGCCGCGAGGTGCCTCGTACGACATACGCCCTAAGCTACAGAACACTCCGTAGTGGCAATCACACCTTCCAGGAGGAGGTTTCGCTCTGGGTGGAGCCTGCGGCTCACGGTGCTACGCCGATGTATAAGATGATTTGTGCCGCGACAGAACTTGTTGCCGAGTGGTGCGCCAAGGAGGAGAATGGCGAGAGCTTCCCGCCTTTGGTCTTTAACATTACCGACGGCGAGGCCTCGGACGCAAACTACGATATGTTGCGCGGTGCTGCTCATCGCCTGCAAAACACGGGTACTAGTGATGGCAATACACTCTTTGTGAATGTGCATATCTCCTCCGATACGGGACATGCGCCGATACTCTTCCCGAATATCCACGAAGTACCGCTCTCGATTCGTCACGCCCATCTGCTGATGGATATGTCGAGCGTTATGCCCGAGCCGCTGCACCCATATATCAGCGAGTGTCGTGCGGGCTTCTCAAAACCGCCATATATCGCAATGAGCTACAACGCCTCGATGTCGGAGCTGGTGGCTATGCTGAATATCGGCTCTCGAAGCCTTACGGTGGGTCTGTAACTTTTTTTGCAAAAAAATAATCTGCAAAATTTAACCTTTTCATCGCTTTGTTGTCTTATAGGTAGAAGAACAACTTAAAACTTTACCTATATGAGAACAAATTTTAGACTTTTGGCGCTTGTACTTGCGATAGCAACTCTATCGTTCCAGTGTACAAAGAATAATGACGAGGGCCCGTCTATTCCGACAATGATCGACCAGTATTTCAAACCTGGTAGCTTTACTAATGAGGGTAAGACGCTCAACTATCAGGAGTGCCACTTCCAGCCGTCGCAGGCGGGCGATGCTGCGCTTGTGGTGGTTCTCCACGGTCAGTATGCCAACGGCTCGGACAATGAGTCGCAGTTGCACCAAGATGCAATGATAAAAATTTGGCACTATCTCAACACCTCGAATATGAAGGCTGTGATGTTGGCTCCGCAGTGCCCTACGGGCTACGAGTGGGACGAGAACCCTAGCCTGCTCTCACGTCAGACTATGCCCGAGCTGTTGAAGGCGGCGATTGATGCGTATATCACAAAGCAGCCTAATATCGACCCTTCGCGCATCTATATTTTGGGCTATTCGGACGCCTACAAGCCTGCAGGTGGCGGTGGCGTATGGCGAATGTTGAACGAGTATACCGATATGTTTGCCGGTGCGATGATTGTTGCGGCTGATCCTGACGAAGCCGTTTCGCCAACAAAGATTGCTAAGACACCTGTGATGTTGGTCAAGGGAGAGAGCGACGTCTATGCTGTGTCGATGGCACTCGAGTCATTTGCTGATATGGTACACGATGCGGGAGGTACCTTCCGCGAGGAGATTATCCAGATTGGCTCACGCGAGGATTTGTGCCGCGAGGCATTCACCTCGGAGCGACTCGACTGGGTGATGCAGTTTGCTAAAAACTAGAGGGAAAAACGATTGAGTGAAGTGAGAAGAGGCAACCGTTGCAGGGTTGCCTCTTCTTGTGTTTAGTTCTTTACGCGGTAAGCTCGTTGGATACCCTTGATTCGCATTATTGCGTGGATTAGCGTGTCGACAACGCCTACCGAAGGTACCTCGACACTGATTGTGCCAACACCCGTACCGTCGCCTCGCGAGTTGAGGTTAATCGAACGGATATTCAGCTTCATATCGCGGCTCACAACCTCGGTAATCTGATTTACAAGGCCTGCCGAGTCGTTGGCGTGTATTGCAATCGTTACGCGGAAGGCGCCTTGTGCACTCTCGCGCCACTTCGCCTCCATTATGCGGTAAGGGTATTGCTCGCGCATACGCTTAGCGTTCGGACAGTCGGTGCGGTGGATTGTGATACCCGTATTTATGGTTACAAAGCCGAAGATGTCGTCGCCCTTGATTGGGTTACAACACTTAGCCAACTTGTAGACGATATTGTTGATGCTCTCGTCGATGATAAGCGCATCGCTCGACTGCTTGGCCGGCGTTACGGTGGTGATACGGCGGCGAGCCTCAGCCTCGGCCTCAGCGGCACGACGCTCCTCGTCAGCTTCGCCCGAGAGCCACTTTGTAAGTATCTCTTTCACCACTGCCAGGTCAATCTTCTCCTCGGCAATCAACTCATAGAGGGCTGTTCCCGTGCGCTGCTTGTAGTATTTGCAGAGGTAGGCCACCACCTCGTCGATACTCTTTGCAATCTTCCAGTTCTTGAGTTTGCGCTCCAACTCCTCGCGTCCGAGGTTGGCATTTTTGGCCTGCTCCTCGCGAATTACCGACTTGATTTTACTCTTCGCACGGTTCGTAACCACGAAGTTCAACCAATCGGCCTTTGGCTGCTGGTTCTTCTGCGTGAGAATCTCGACGATGTCGCCATTATGCAGTGGCTCGCGGATTGGTACCGCGCGACCATTAACCTTACCACCCGAGCAGGTGCAACCCAGGTTCGAGTGAATATCGAATGCGAAGTCCAGAACGGTTGCTCCGTCAGGCAACTTGCGAATATCTCCATTCGGTGTATAGACGAAAATCTCGCCCGAAGCGGGCTTTGCGTCGAAACGCTCGGCAATATCCTCCTTCGTCTCGCTCATCGTCTCACGAAGACGCTGCAGCCACTTCTCGCTCGTCTGCGCACCCTGATTAACACCCTTGTAGCGCCAGTGCGCTGCGATACCCAACTCGGCAATGTTGTCCATTCGCTCGGTGCGAATCTGAATCTCCACCCACTTGCCGTCGCCCGCTGCTACGGTGGTGTGCAACGACTCGTAGCCATTCGACTTCGGAATCGAAATCCAGTCGCGCATACGGTCGGTATTTGGGGTGTAGAAGTCGCTCACGATGGAGTATGCCAACCAGCACTGCGCCTTCTCGAGATTCTCGGCACAATCGATGATTATACGAATGGCGAAGATGTCGTAGACTCCCTCGAATGGCACCTTCTGCTTGCGCATCTTGTTCCAGATGGAGTAGACCGACTTGGTGCGGCTCTTGATATGGTACTTGATGCCCGCAGCGTCCAAGCCCTTGCGTATAGGCTCGACGAAGCGCTCGATAAAGTCCAAACGCTCCTTCTCACCCTCGCGCAGCTTAGTGGTGATATGCTTGTGATCGTCGGGCTCGAGCTGTGCGAGCGAGAGATCCTCCAATTCGCTCTTTATGTTGTAGAGTCCAAGCTTGTGGGCAATCTGAGCGTAGAGGTTCATGCTCTCCCAGCTCTTCTTCTGGCGCTTCTCCTTCGGGAACATCGCAATCGAACGCATCACTTCGAGGCGGTCGGCGAGTTTAATGAGAATTACGCGCGGATCCTCCGAGTACGACACAATCATATCGCGGAAGTTCGATGCCTGGTCGGAGTGGGTATTGAGCTTCAAGTCGGAGATGCTGGCAAGGCCCATAACGATACCTACCACCTCCTCGCCAAACTCGGTACGAATGGTGTTGAGCAACGCCTCGAGGCTCTCCTCGTCCTCGTTTTGCGCCACAATACGCACTACATCGTGGAGAATCGAGGCAACTGTCGAGTTGCGACCAAGACCCACCTCGGTAGCCACAATATGCGCCACCTCTGCTGCGTGGTCGAGCATAGGCGTACCGTCATAGCGGGTCAAGCCCTCCATTCGCTCACTCGCGAACTGAAGCGCCTTATCCACCAAACCCTGGGTCGTTGCCGAAAACTGTTTCTTGACAGTTTCTATTAATTTGTTATACCTCTCCATGACTATCTCTGTTTTGCAGCTAATGGCCTAAATCTTATAGATAATATACAAACGCTCGCCGGCGGTAGCATATTGCCTCCT
Organism: Alistipes sp.; assembly: GCA_045648965.1. GTDB lineage: Bacteria > Bacteroidota > Bacteroidia > Bacteroidales > Rikenellaceae > Alistipes. The sequence continues at coordinate 85,656 of JAZRPA010000023.1, forward strand.
CTCCTCTTCGGAAAGGGATTTTTCGTATTCGATTTCCTCCACCTCGAAGCCACACTCGGCTACGCGACGTGCATAATCGCGACCATAGACGCGGCGGTGGTCATACTGACCAAAGATGCGCGCACGCTCCTCGGGTGAGGTTATCGAGTCGTCCTCGAAGGTCTCCTCGCGCTTGTAATCCTGCGGCACGAGTACCACGCCCCAACCGTTGCGTGTGAGTATGCGGTGCAGCTCGCGCAGAGCCTTCCTATCGTCCTCGACGTGCTCGAGGATATGGTTGCAAATCACCACGTCAACGCTCTCATCTTCGAGCGGAATATCCTGCACGTCGAAGTGCATCTTTGCGAGCGGGCTCTCCAAATCGGCAGTGATGTAGCGATAGCCGTAGGCCTTGTCGTAGTGCTCCTCGAATTTGCGTTTCAAGGCCACTTCAGGTGCGATATGAAGTAGGGTAGGGTGGCCATTGAGGAGTCTTGTTTCGCGCTCCAGGTAGAGCCACAACAATCGGTGTCGCTCCAAGGCAAGGCAGCGTGGGCACAACGCATCTTTACGCGATACGCCGTAGCCATACGGCAAGAACTCGCGCACTCGTTTACCGCAAATCGGGCACTTGCGCCTACGTCCGGCATAGAATATGCCGAGCACAGGTACACCCCAGCCCGCCATCTTCTGCAACAGCGGACGAGGTACGTGGTTGAGTACCCATTTTATTGCCTTACCGACGACTCCCATCTTTACTCCTCCAAAACCTTATTTACATCTGCTTCTGCCTTGCGCAACTTTGCACGACAGTGTGCAATCAGTTCTGTAGCTCTTGCTACGCGCTCTGCCAAAGTGTCGACGTTATTCTGCTCCTCACGTAGCGAACGCAAAATAGCCTCAATCTCTTGCAGAGCCTCCTTATAACTCAATTCCTCCATTTGGAAATAATTTTTAATTTTCAATTTTTAATTTCTCAACGATTTTAGCATTGAGAACGCCGTCAGCCAACGAAATATCTATCGTATCGCCTACCTCTATGCCCTCGACACTCGCCAGCGCCTTACCCTCCTTGCGGGCTATGGCATAGCCAAGGCGGAAGATGCGCTCGGGTGCGAAGTTCTCGACCAATCTCTGCAATCCGTCGAGCTTTTGTGCTTCGCCCTGCAAGGTGCGCTCCGCGAGATGACGTATATCGGCTGCCATCTGCTCCAAGCGTAGTGTTGCAGCGTGTGTTGTCTGGCGGCAAATATCGCGCAATGTTATGGCGCAATACTCCAAAGTTCCGTCGAAGTCGGCTGCGCGCTGATCAATCCATTGTGCCACCGCTGTCGGTGTCTTGAGCATTGTATGAGCCACCATGTCTGTAACGCTCGTATCCTTGTCGTGGCCGATACCTGTCAATATCGGCAGCGGCATCTGCGTCACGGCAAAGGCGAGGTGGTAGGAGTTGTAGCACTCCAAATCGCTCGTCGAGCCTCCGCCACGAATTATCGCCACGGAGTCGAACTCCTCGGCGCGCTCGGCTATAGCGTAGAGTGCCGCCACGATGCTCGCATCGCAACTCTCGCCCTGCATTGTAGCCTCGAAAAGCTCGGTTTTTATGCGGTAGGCACTGCGTGCCAGCTCATTCATAAAATCCTGGTAGCCTGCCGCCGTAGCACTCGAAATCACCGCCACGCGCTCAACCACAAGAGGCATCTGCTGTTCACGGTTCGAGTCCCAAACGCCCTCCTTCTGCAACTGCTCGATGCAGAGCTGCTTGCGGCGCTCCATATCGCCTATGGTGTGCAGTGCATCAATCTCCTGAATCTGCAACGACATACCATAGACGGCGTGGTGCGAAACCGTCGCCTTGAAGAGTATCTTCATACCCTTCGCCAGGCGCTGTCCGCTCTCGCGCTCGAAGCGACCCACCGTGCTCATCACCTGCGAACGCCAAATTGTAGCTCTCGCTTGCGCCTCGGTGGCTCCCGTCTTCTCATTTTTCTCGATAAGTTCGATGTAGCAGTGTCCCGAAGCGTTGATTTTGATATCCGCCACCTCGGCACATACCCATACCGGCAGAGGCAGAGCATCTGCCAATGCGATAGTTATCCTTCCTTGGAGTTGGGATAAGGTTATGTGCTCTATGGCATTCATCTTACCTCTATTTTTTGGTTTTGCTGGCTTATCGAACTGAAAAGTTTTCCGTTCTCCGTTCTATCGTATCACGATATACGGCTCTTTCGGCATCTGCTTTCCCTTCGGGAGCTGTACGACCAATACATAGTCGCTATCGACAGCCTTACCCTGCTTGGTGGCAGGTTGCCAATTCGGCACATACTTCAGTGCTTTTAGCACTCGCTTACGAAACTGAGCATCTGTCGACTCGAGTTCTGCGCCTAGGCGGAACTTGCCATCGGCCGTAATCGTATATCGAGCCACAAATCGAGCCACACCATAGTTCTCGGGCCATTTTATTTGCTCGCCGATGTAGTCGGTAAACGATTTTTGACCTCCGAACCTTGCCTCCTTGTCGTAGCGAAGCGTCACGATGATAACGCCATTGTTTGCTCTCTCGCCATACTTTGCTACGCTCTCTTCGTTGGCTGCAAGATGGTCGATATGCTCGATATTCTCCTCCGGAATATGCTGCACACTCTCCATCTCCACACCATTTACGATGTAGAGAGGCGTAGTGCGGTTTTGCGCCTGTACAGACGCAAAACACACAATTAAAAATGAAAAATTAAAAATGAAAAATCTTCTCAACTTTTAACTCTGCACTTTTAACTTTGAACTATCCGAGCTCCTGCTCCTTCAAACGCTCTGCATTCTCGGCTACGATAAGGTGGTCGATGCAATCCTGAATATCGCCGTCCATAAATGCCGAGAGGTTGTAGATTGTATAGTTGATGCGGTGGTCGGTGATACGTCCCTGCGGGTAGTTGTAGGTACGAATCTTTGCCGAACGGTCGCCAGTCGATACGAGAGTCTTACGCTTCGAAGCGATCTCGTCGAGGTACTTCTGGTACTCGAGGTTGAAGATACGGGTACGCAACTCCTCGAACGCCTTCTCGGCATTCTTCAACTGCGACTTCTGGTCCTGACACTGCACGACAATACCTGTCGGAATGTGGGTGAGTCGGATAGCCGAATAGGTGGTATTTACCGACTGACCACCAGGTCCCGACGCACAGAAGATATCCTTGCGAATATCGTTCCACGAAACCTCGCAGTCGAATTCGTCTGCCTCAGGCAAAACTGCCACCGAAGCTGCCGAAGTGTGAACACGACCTTGGGTCTCGGTCTGCGGCACACGCTGCACGCGGTGTACGCCCGACTCATACTTCAAGGTGCCGTATACGCTGTCGCCGGTAACCTTGAGGATAACCTCCTTGTAGCCGCCTACAACACCCTCCGAGAACGAAGTAACCTCGTAACGCCACCCCTTCGACTCTATATACTTGGTGTACATACGGAACAAGTCGCCTGCGAACAATGCAGCCTCGTCGCCACCGGTACCACCACGAATTTCGAGCACAGCATTCTTACCGTCCTGCGGATCTTTCGGGATAAGGAGCAACTTAATCTCCTCCTCCATCTTCTCGATTGCAGGCTCGAGCTCGGTAATCTCCAAACGAGCCATCTCGCGAAACTCCTCGTCCTTCTCGTTTGCGAGAATATCCTTCGCATCTGCCAAAGCCTGAACAGCTTTGCGGTAGCGGTCCGAAGTCTCGACAATAGGCTCCAACTCCTTGTACTCCTTGGTAAACTGAATAAACGACTTGACATCTGCAATCACTTCGGGGTCGGTGAGTTTCTGTCCCAACTCCTCGTACTTGATCTTCAGACCATCAAGACGCATCAAAATTGAACTATCTGCCATAAAGGTATGTTTTGTAAATTAGTGTTTTTTATTCTCCTTCGGTAGATTTTTATTTCGGTCGCTTTTGAATCTATTTTGGCATATTTTTCATCTCTTCTCAGTTACAATGTCCCGCATTGCGCCATCAAAGAAGTTGAAAAATCTACTCAAAATAGATTTTAAAATCGTCTCGACCTAATTTACTAAACCTACCTTTGTTTTTTGCTTTTAGCCATTAGCTCTTAGCCCTGTTTATTTCAACTCGTTCAACCAACGGAGCAACAAGTGCTGCCACTCCTTCTGGTAAGAGAACTTGTCGTAGTTGCCCCAGCCGTGGCCACCCTCAGGGAAGACATACATCGCTGCCTTAACGCCGTGATAGCGCAAAGCTGCGTAGTACATAGCTGCACCTGCCGCAGGTACGGTGGTGTCGTCATCGCTCAAGAGGAGAATTGTTGGCGGAGTGTTCTCGCTTGCAATCTTCTCCATCGAGAAATCATCGGCATCGGCCTGTGTAAAGCCTTTGCCGAGGAGGTTACGGTATGAACCTACGTGCGATGTGTAGTGGTTGGCGATAACCACAGGGTAGAACAAAATCGAGAAGTTTGGTCTCTCCTCTACTGCCGGAATGTTCGAAGCCGAAGCTGCGAGGTGACCACCTGCCGAGAAGCCCATGATACCCACCTTTGCAGGGTCGATGTTGAACTTCTTGGCCTTCTTGCGCACAACGCGGATAGCCTCAACAGCGTCCTCGAGTGGTACCTCCTTGTGGCCATTTGGCAAACGGTACTCCAATACGAATGCTGTGATACCGTTCTTTGCCAACCATTGAGCCATAAGGTAGCCCTCCTGGTCCATCGAGAGCTTTGCGTAGCCACCGCCCGGGCAGATTACCACTGCCTGACCTGTAGCCTCCGCAGGTGCTGCGTTATAGACATACAACACCGCCTTAGTGGTGTTTACCAAGCGATATGGATCTTTCTCGTAGGCCTCGCCCTGTAAGCCGTTCGAGTGAGGGGCCTTGTTGTTATCCCAAAGAACGATTGTCTCGTCCTGCTGATATTTTGAATTGTTGTTCTCCTGTGCCATAGCGGTAGTGGCAACCAATAGTGCCATAATGAATAAAATACGTTTCATAATCTCAACTACTCCTTATTTAAAAACTCCATCCATCTCTTGACTTGGTGCTGCCAATCCTTCTCGTAGCGGAAGCCCTCACGACCAACCCAGCCGTGACCACCCTGAGGGTAGACGTGCATAGCTGCCTTCACACCATTATACTTCAAAGCCTTGTAATAGAGAATTGAGCTGATTGGGGGTACGGTGCGGTCATCGTTGCTCAAAATGAGGATTGTTGGAGGTGTAGTAGGAGTTACGCGGTTGTTGAGCGAGTAGTAGTCGCGCAAGTGTGCCGCCTGGTTCTTGCCCAACAAACGGTCGAAAGTTCCCTGGTGGGTCATGCAGCTCTCGCCCGATATTACAGGGTAGAACAACACTGCAAATGCAGGCTTCTCTGCATCAGGGGTGAATGTCGAGGTGTAAGCCGCCAAGTGACCACCTGCCGACGAACCTACGATACCCACCTTTGCAGGGTCAAAGCCCAACTTCTTAGCATTCTTGCGAAGGTAGCCCAAAGCTGCCTGAGCGTCCTCGAGCGGTACCTCTTTGTGTCCATAGTTAGGGAGTCGATACTTCAATACCAATGCGGTTACGCCGATGCTCTTGAAGTACTCGGCGAGCTTGAAGCCCTCGCGCTCGATGCAAACTGCACTGTAGCCTCCACCTGGGCAGATAACTACTGCCTGGCCGGTAGCGGTCGCCTTGTCTGCGATGTAGAGGTAGAACTCGGTCTGCGAAGTGTGGTAGAAGTTACCCTTGTCGTTACGATTCTCGTCCTTGGTCTCCTCGTTCGAGTGTGGAGCCTTCTTGTTGTCCCACCACTTTACAACCTTATCGGCGTTGCAAGGGACATTTGTGATGCTCTTCTGTGCCGATACCGAAAATAGGGTAGCAGCAATAATTGCCAATGTTGTTATAATGCGTTTCATATCGTTTCTCTTAATTGTTTGTCTATTTCTCCTCGATCAAATTTAAGTATCTGAGCCAGTCGAGAATCAATAAATGAATCTCCTCAGTGTGTTTTTTGACGCTGTGTCCTCCAAATGGGAAGATGTGCATCGAAGCCTTCACGCCGTGGCGAACGAGTGCCTCGTAGTAATTAGCTGCATCCTCCGACGATACCAATGCATCGTCGTGGCAGAGCAACAAGAGTGTTGGCGAAGTTGTCTCGCCTACCATATGGTGTGTCGAGAGATCACGAGCGTCCTGCAAAGTGTATTTCTTGCCGAGGAGCTGCTGCAACGCCTTGTATGCTGCAGCCGAGTGGCTATTCTCCAAGTTGATCCATCCGTAGTAAGGGATAGCAAACGCAGGCTTCTCACCATCAGGCATTGCGTTCGACACCCAAGTTGAAAGATGACCACCTGCCGAGTTGCCCATAACACCCACCTTTGCAGGGTTAATGCCGAGGTCAGTGCGTGTGCGAAGGTAGCGCACTGCACCCATGGCGTCCTCGAGTGTAGCCTCGTTGTGGCCATAGTTTGGCAAACGATACTTCACGATAGCAGCGGTAATACCTTGCGATGCATACCACTTAGCCTCAGAAATCTGGAGATTCTCGTTGGTGTAGCTACCACCTGGGAACATAGCAATCGCTACGCCGGTGTTTTTGCCCTCAGCGGCCTTGAAGATATACAACTCGCAAGACGATGTCTGGCAGATAGAAGTGTTGTTTCTGCGCCACTTCTCGTCGCGAGTCTCGTGGTTTGAGTGTTTAGCGGTGGTGTTATCCCACAAGCGTACAGTCTCGTCTGCTCCCTCGAAAGAGAGAGTATTCTGTGCTGATGCTCCCCAAGCAAATGTGAGTGCAAGGGCGAAGGTTAAAAGCTTTTTCATAGTTATAGGTTATTTTACGATATTGATAATCTTACCAGGAACAACGATAATCTTCTTCGGAGCGACACCCTCCAACCACTTCTGAGCCTCCTCCTTAGTTACGATATCCTTCTGAATATCGGCTGGCGAGGTTGTGAGTGGGTACTCCTGCTTGAAGCGGAGCTTACCGTTAATCATTACAGGGTACTCGAACGCGCTCTCTACGAGGAACTTCTCCTCGCATACAGGGTACGATGCGTCGCACACGCTGTCGGTGTGTCCCAACATCGACCACAACTGCTCGGTGATGTGCGGTGCAAACGGAGCGAGAAGCACTGTGAGTGGCTCCAAAATCTCGCGCTTGTGGCACTCGCCCAACTCGTTTACGCAGATCATAAACGCTGCAACCGAGGTGTTGAACGAGAAGTTCTCGATATCCTCGCGAATCTTTTTGATGGTCTTGTGCAAAGTCTTGAGCTCCTTCTCGGTAGCCTTCTCGTCGGTTACCGCCCACTCTCCCATGCGGGTGTGGAACAATCGCCAATACTTGCGCAAGAACTTGTGAACGCCGTCGATACCGTTGGTATCCCAAGGCTTCGACTGCTCCAATGGACCGAGGAACATCTCGTACATACGCAATGTGTCGGCACCATACTGCTCTACGATGTAGTCTGGGTTTACGACGTTGAACATCGACTTCGACATCTTCTCAACGGCCCAACCGCAGATATATTGACCATTCTCGAGGATAAACTCAGCATCGGCGAACTCAGGACGCCAAGCGCGGAATGCGTCGAGGTCGAGGATATCGTTCTTAACGATATTTACATCGACGTGAATCTCCTGTGTCTCGTACTCCTTGCGGAGGTTGAGCGACACGAACTTGTTTGTACCCACTACGCGATATACGAAGTTCGAACGTCCCTGAATCATACCCTGGTTAACAAGCTTGCGAAATGGCTCGCTCTCGCATACGTAGCCGAGATCGTAGAGGAACATATTCCAGAAACGCGAGTACATCAAGTGGCCGGTTGCGTGCTCGATACCTCCGATGTAGAGGTCTACGCTGCGCCAATACTCGTTTGCCTCCTTCGATACGAGAGCCTCCGAGTTGCGAGGGTCCATATAACGGAGGTAGTATGCCGATGAACCGGCAAAACCAGGCATTGTCGAGAGCTCATACTCCCAACCCTCAACGCGTGCCAATGGTGGCTCGCCCTGCTCGGTAGGACCGAAGTTCTCGATTGGTGGCAACGTGAGTGGCAACTCGCTTTCGTCGAGAGGGAGTGCAACATCGCCCTTATAGCGAATTGGGAATGGCTCGCCCCAGTAGCGCTGGCGCGAGAATATAGCGTCGCGAAGACGGTAGTTTACGAGTTTCTTACCAAGGCCGCGCTTCTCAACCTCGGCGAACATCTCCACGATAGCAACCTTAACGTCCTTGCCATTGAGGAAGTCCGAGTTGATGAGGCAACCCTCCTTTGCGTCGTACGACGACTCCTCGAGGTTACCACCCTCGACTACAGGTACGATATCCAAGCCGAAGTGGCGTGCGAACGCGTAGTCGCGCGAGTCGTGCGCAGGAACAGCCATAATTGCACCTGTTCCGTAGCCTGCCAATACGTAGTCCGATGCGTAGATTGGAATACGCTTGCCGGTGAATGGGTTTGTAGCGTAAGCGCCGGTGAATACACCGCTTACGCGCTTTGTCTCGGCGATACGCTCACGCTCCGAACGCTTCTTAGTCTGCTCGATGTAGGCCTCTACAGCCTCCTTCTGCTCGGCAGTGGTCATATCTGCAATCCACTCGTGCTCCGGAGCCACAACCATAAATGTTACACCGAAGATTGTGTCAGGACGAGTGGTGAAAATCTCGAGTTTACGAGTTGAGCCGTCAGCCATCTCCGCATCGAAGAATACCTGAGCGCCCTCCGAGCGACCGATCCAGTTGCGCTGAATCTCCTTCAACGACTCGCTCCACTCGAGTGAGTCGAGACCGTCCAACATACGCTGTGCGTATGCAGTGACGCGGAGCAACCACTGCTTCATACGCTTCTGCTCTACCGGGTGACCACCACGAACCGACAAACCGTCCTTAACCTCGTCGTTTGCGAGTACGGTGCCGAGTGCAGGACACCAGTTCACCATAGTGTCGGCACGGAATGCAAGGCGGTAGTTCTGCAACACCTGCTCCTTCTCTGCCTCGCTCTTTGCGTTCCACTCCTCAGCCGAGAACGAAAGCTCGGTGGTACAAGCTGCCGGGATACCCTCGGTACCATGCTTTTCGAAGTGTGCTACGAGCTCAGCGATAGGCTCTGCCTTCTGAGTTGCGTGGTTGTAGTAGTGAGCGAACATCTTCAAAAATGCCCACTGAGTCCACTTGTAGTACTCGGGCTCGCAGGTGCGTACCTCGCGACTCCAATCATACGAGAAACCGATTTTATCTAACTGCTCACGGTAGCGTGCGATATTTTGCTCGGTGGTTACGGCAGGGTGCTGACCTGTCTGAATAGCGTACTGCTCAGCCGGCAAACCGAATGCGTCGTAACCCATTGGGTGCAATACGTTGTAGCCGCACAAACGCTTGTAGCGCGAATAGATATCCGATGCGATGTAGCCGAGCGGGTGTCCTACGTGCAAACCAGCTCCCGACGGATAGGGGAACATGTCCAAAACATAGAACTTAGGACGCGAATTGTCAACATCTACTTTGTAGATGCCTCGCTCCTTCCACTCAGCCTGCCATTTGGCCTCGATTTCTTTAAAATTGTACTCCATATTGTTGTAATTATTTGATTATTTTTGTTTTAGCCTCTTTATACGTGTGCTATATGTGCGTATGTGCGCGCACTCAACCGACAAATATAGTCAAAAAAGCCGAGAATTAAGAAACTTTTCTTAAATTTGTCGAAAACAAAATCTAAACTACAATAATTATGAGAAGAATTACAGCCTTTTTCTTGCTTGTTTTTGCCGTTGCAATCTCGGCTCAAGCACAGAGTAAAGTGAAAGAATTTACCGTTAAAAGTAAAATTCTCGGCGTCGAGAAATTTTACTCGGTTTACCTCCCCGACGGATATGAAAAATCGGGCAAAAATTACCCCGTTCTCTACCTCCTTCACGGTGCGAAAGGCAACCACCTTTCGTGGGTAGAAAAGGAGCGCGGAAATGCGCAGGAGATAGCCGATAAAGCCATCGCTTCCGGCAAGGCAAAAGAGATGATTATTGTGATTCCTGATGCTCGTGGTATAGGCGAGAAAAATGCCGGCAAAAACATGGGTTATTTCAATGTCGAGGGGTGGTGTTATATGGACTTTTTCTTTGAGGAGTTTATCCCTCATATCGACAAGAAATTCAGAACGATAGCCTCGAAGGAGGGTCGCGCAATCGCAGGTCTTTCGATGGGTGGCGGAGGCTCGGTTGTCTATGCCCAAAGACACCCCGAAATGTTCAATGCAGCATACTCTACAAGCGGCCTTCTCGACCACCGTTATCGCATCAAAGTTCCCGACTATTACGACATCGGTTGGCTATGGTCGGTATCGCAAACTTCACCGGTAGAATTTCTTCGAAATGCGACCAACGAGGAGATCGAAAAATTGCGTTCCGTACGCTGGATGGTGGACTGCGGAGATGACGACAGAATCATCACCACAAATATCGACTTTTTCCTCGAGATGAAGCGCGAAAAAGTGCCTGTCGAGTTGCGCATTCGTGACGGCAAGCATAACTGGGCTTTCTGGCGCGAGTCGTTACCGGAAATCTTGGCCTTCTCCTTCAAATAAAAAGGTCGTATTGCACGGCTCTTTTTGCACAAATCGTCAGGCGGCGGAATCCTCACATACGTTTCGGTATGCTGCGGTTTCGCCGCTTAGCTTTTGTAGTGTAGGCTAAAATAGGGATTATAGGGGCGATAAGGGTGATAGGGAATGCGGACTTGTAAACCCCTATCACCCCTATTGCCCCCACAACCCCTATAACCCTTATAAATCAGCACCCTTCGCTAGAAAATCTTCAAAAAATTTCGCTCTTTTTCCAAAAGCGGTACACTTTGTTAATAACTCGCAAAAATCGCCAAAACGCAAAATTATAACACTCTAAAAATCAATAATATGCAAATTTAATGATAAATGCAGCTTATTTTGTTGATAAAAGCATAAGAAAAAAGAATAGGAAAGCGGTGCGAAATGGGCTAAATCGCTGAAAAATCGGGGTGTTTTAGATAAAAAAAATCGCATATATATATTGTAATCCAAAAAAAATGCTTACCTTTGCGGGCCTTTTGGCACAATGAAATAGAGATTTGGGGCGTCAAACCCCCGTGATTATTAACAAATTAAAGGTTTAAAATGCCAACAATTCAACAGTTAGTTAGAAACGGCCGAGCAAAGATGGAGGACAAGTCTAAGTCTCCAGCTCTGGCAGCGTGTCCGCAGCGCCGTGGTGTTTGTACCCGTGTTTACACTACAACACCAAAGAAGCCTAACTCGGCTATGCGTAAGGTTGCGCGTGTAAGTTTGACCAATGGCAAGGAGGTCAACGCCTATATCCCAGGAGAAGGCCACAACTTGCAGGAGCACTCAATTGTATTGGTACGTGGTGGTCGTGTAAAGGACCTTCCAGGTGTACGTTACCACTTGGTTCGTGGTGCACTCGATTCAGCAGGTGTTGACGGTCGTCGTCAGCGTCGTTCGAAGTACGGTGCTAAGCGTCCTAAGGCAGGTGCAAAGAAGTAAACAAAAAAAGAAATTTATTTAACAGAGAAAGAAAATGAGAAAAGCTAAGCCAAGAAAGCACACTCTACTTCCTGATCCAAAGTTCAACGACGTTGAGGTAACTCGCTTCGTTAACAACTTGATGTTGGATGGCAAGAAGAGTATTGCCTACACAATTTTCTACAATTCGTTGGAGTTGGTAGGTAAGAAGATGAAGGATGCTGATAAATCTCCAATTGAGGTTTGGAAACAAGCCCTTGAGAATGTCACTCCGCAAGTCGAAGTTAAGTCTAAGCGTATCGGTGGTGCGACATTCCAGGTTCCAATGGAGGTTCGTCCAGAGCGTAAGGTCTCTATTTCGATGAAAAACCTTATTTTGTTCGCACGCAAGCGTTCTGGAAAGTCAATGGCAGAGAAATTAGCTGGCGAGATAGTAGATGCATACAACTCGATGGGTGCAGCCTTCAAGCGTAAGGAGGAGATGCACCGTATGGCCGAGGCTAATAAGGCATTTGCACACTTCAGATTCTAAAAACAGAGGTAAACGATGGCAAGAGATCTTAAATACACTCGTAATATCGGTATCATGGCTCACATCGATGCCGGTAAGACTACCACTTCGGAGCGTATCCTCTTCTACACCGGTAAGACTCACAAGATCGGTGAGACTCACGAGGGTGGTGCTACAATGGACTGGATGGTTCAGGAGCAGGAGCGTGGTATTACCATTACCTCTGCTGCAACAACAGCATTCTGGAACTACAAGGATAAGCAGTACCAGATTAACCTTATCGACACCCCAGGACACGTTGACTTTACCGTTGAGGTAGAGCGTTCGTTGCGTGTACTCGACGGTGCCGTAGCTACTTTCTGCGCCGTAGGTGGTGTAGAGCCACAGTCTGAGACTGTATGGCGTCAGGCTGACAAGTACAATGTTCCTCGTATCGGTTACGTAAACAAGATGGACCGTACAGGTGCTGACTTCTTCGCAGTATGCGCACAGTTGAAGGAGCACTTCGGCGTAACCGCTCTCCCAGTTGTTCTCCCTATCGGTGTTGAGGATAAGTTCGAGGGTTTGATTGACCTTATATATAATAATGCAATCTACTACTACGACGACAAGACCGTTCGTGACAACTTTGAGATCAAGGAGATTCCTGCAAACATGGTTGCAGAGGCTGAGGAGTGGCGTAACAAACTCATCGAGGAGGTTGCTGCTACTGACGACGCTTTGATGGAGAAGTTCTTCGAGGATCCAAACTCGATCACCCCAGACGAGTTGATCGCTGCAATCCGTACAGCTACTATGAACATGTCGCTCGTACCAATGCTCTGCGGTTCTTCGTTCCACAACAAGGGTGTTCAGAAGTTGCTCGACTACATTATGGCATTCCTTCCATCGCCACTCGATGTTCCTGCAGTTGAGGGTATCAACCCTAAGACTGACGAGACAGAGGTTCGTAAGGCAGATGAGTCTGAGCCATTCTGCGGTCTTGCATTTAAGATTGCTACCGACCCATTCGTAGGTCGTTTGGCATTCGTTCGTGTTTACGCAGGTAAGCTCGATGCAGGTTCGTACGTATTGAACGCTCGTAGCGGCAAGCGTGAGCGTATCAGCCGTATCTACCAGATGCACGCTAACAAGCAGAACCCACTCGAGAGCGTAGGTGCAGGTGATATCTGCGCAGCAGTAGGTTTTAAGGAGATTCACACAGGTGATACTCTCTGCGCTGAGAACGCACCAATCGTACTCGAGCAGATGACCTTCCCTGAGCCGGTTATCGGTTTGGCAGTAGAGCCAAAGACTCAGAAGGATCTCGATAAGCTCGGTATCGCATTGGCGAAGCTCGCAGAGGAGGATCCAACTTTCACCGTTCGTACCGATGAGGAGAGTGGCCAGACCATTATCTCGGGTATGGGTGAGTTGCACCTCGATATCATCGTTGACCGTCTCCGCCGCGAGTTCGGTGTTGAGATTAACCAGGGCGCTCCACAGGTTAACTACAAGGAGGCTCTTACTCAGACCGTTCAGCACCGTGAGGTATTCAAGAAGCAGACCGGTGGTCGTGGTAAGTTTGCTGATATCATCTTCGAGATCGGTCCAGCAGAGGATAACAAGCCAGGTCTTACCTTCGTTGACGAGGTTAAGGGTGGTAATGTACCTAAGGAGTTTATCCCAGCAGTTCAGAAGGGCTTTGAGTCTGCTATGGCTAATGGTGCTCTCGCAGGTTACACCATCGACTCGATGAAGGTTACTTTGAAGGATGGTTCGTTCCACCCAGTTGACTCTGATCAGCTCTCGTTCGAGATCTGTGCTCGCAACGGTTTCCGTCAGGCTGCTCCAAAGGCAGGTTCGGTAATCATGGAGCCTATCATGAGCGTTGAGGTTGTTACTCCAGAGGAGAGCATGGGTGATATCATCGGTGACTTGACAAAGCGTCGTGGTCAGATCCAGGGTATGGATTCGAAGGGTACCGCTCGCGTGGTTAAGGCTAAGGTGCCACTTTCAGAGATGTTCGGCTATGTAACCGTATTGCGTACAATTTCGTCGGGTCGTGCAACTTCGTCAATGGAGTTCTCGCACTTCGAGGAGGTACCTGCAGGTCTTGCAAAGGAGATCATCGAGAAGTCGGGTAAAAAGAACACATTAGAGTAAAAAAAACAGAACAACAGATATGAATCAGAAGATTAGAATCAAGCTTAAGTCGTTCGATCACAACTTGGTAGATAAGTCGGCAGAGAAGATCGTGAAGACTGTTCGCAGCACTGACGCAGTTGTTAGTGGTCCGGTGCCACTCCCAACACGCAAGCAGATTTTCACTGTAAACCGTTCGACCTTCGTAAACAAGAAGGCTCGTGAGCAGTTCCAGCTCTGCACTTTCAAGCGTATTATCGACATCTACTCTTCGACTCCAAAGACAATCGATGCTTTGATGAAGCTCGAGTTGCCATCGGGTGTTGAGGTAGAGATCAAGTGCTAATACGACGACTGCGGAGGAGAGCTCGAGAAGGGCAAACCTCTGTGGAGAGCAAAATAAAAAAATAGGTAGGGGAGCCCTCCTAAAACGAGGGTTCCCAGCCAAACAAATGTGCATACATATATATAATATATAGTATATTTTCACATTCACTTATTTATTAACAAACAGTAATTAGACAACAAAATGTCAGGACTTATTGGAAAGAAAATCGGAATGACTTCCGTGTACAGTGCCGAGGGTAAGAACATACCATGCACTGTAATTGAGGCTGGTCCGTGTGTAGTTACGCAAATCAAGACCCTCGAGAAGGATTCTTACGAGGCTGTTCAGATTGCCTATGACGACAAGAGTGAAAAGCACACCAGCAACAGTTTGTTAGGTCACTTCAAGAAGGCCGGCACTACCCCAAAACGCAAGATGGCTGAATTTAAGGGTATGCCAGAGTTGAACCTTGGTGATGTAGTTACCGTAGACTTGTTCTCTGAGGAGGATTGGGTAGACGTAACAGGCATCTCGAAGGGTAAGGGCTTTCAGGGTGTAGTTAAGCGTCACGGCTTTGCCGGTGTAGGTGGTCAGACCCACGGTCAGCACAACCGCCAGCGTAAGCCAGGTTCGCTCGGTGCATCGTCGTATCCATCGCGTGTGTTCAAGGGTAAGCGTTTGCCAGGACAGACAGGTGGTGAGCAGGTTAAGGTTCTTAACCTCAAAGTATTAAAGGTTATTCCTGAGAACAATCTTATCCTTGTAAAGGGTTCGATTCCAGGAGCAAAGGGTTCTTATTTAACAATTGAGAAGTAGTATGGAATTAGCAGTATTGAACGCACAAGGACAGGAGACAGGTCGTAAGGTAGTCCTTTCAGACGCAGTTTTCGGCGTGGAGGCTAATGACCACGCTATCTACCTCGATGTGAAGCAGTATTTGGCTGACCAGCGTCAGGGTACTCACAAGGCGAAGCAGCGCAACGAGGTTGCAGGCTCAACTCGCAAGTTAAAGAGACAGAAGGGTACAGGTGGTGCACGTTGCGGTAGCATCAAGTCGCCATTGTTCCCAGGTGGTGGTCGTATTTTCGGCCCAGTTCCACGCGACTACAGCTTTAAGCTCAACAAGAAGTTGAAGCGATTGGCTCGTCGTAGCGCACTCACTTACAAGGCACAGGCTAACGCTATCACTGTAGTAGAGAACCTCGCATTGGAGGCTCCAAAGACAAAGAGCGTAGTTGCTTTGGCTTCGGCTTTGAAGGTATCGGATAAGAAGGTGTTGATCGTTTTGCCGGATACAAACGTAAACCTCCAGCTCTCTTGCCGTAACCTCCCTTATGTAAAGACTATTCTTGCGTCGTCGTTGAACACCTACGAGGTGATGAACGCATCGGCACTCGTAATGGTTGAGGGCGCAGAGAATGTATTGAATGTAATGTTAGCTTAAAAAACGAAAGAAAATGAATGTAATTATTAAGCCGGTTTTGACCGAGAAAATGACGATTCAGGGCGAGAAATTGAATCGCTACGGTTTCATCGTTGACGTTCGTGCTAACAAATTGCAGATTCGCAACGCCGTAGAGCAGATGTATAACGTAGTTGTAACCGATGTTAACACCATCAACTGCATGGGTAAGCTCAAGAGCCGCTACACAAAGGCAGGTCTCTTGGAGGGTCGTGCAAACAACTACAAGAAGGCTATTGTAACCTTGAAAGAGGGTGATAAGATTGATTTTTACAGTAATATCTAAGAGAGATGGCAGTAAGAAAGTTTAAGCCGGTAACTCCCGGTACAAGACATAAGATTATCGGTACATTCGATGAGGTAACAACATCGAAGCCAGAGAAGTCGTTGCTCGAGCCAAAGAAGAGCACCGGCGGTCGTAACAATTCCGGTAAGATGACCGTACGCTACATTGGCGGTGGTCACAAGCAGATGTATCGTCTCGTTGACTTCAAGCGTGCCAAGGACGGTATCGCAGCAACTGTAAAGACAATCGAGTATGACCCAAATCGTACAGCACGTATTGCATTGGTAGTATATGCTGACGGTGAGAAGAGTTATATTCTTGCTCCAAACGGTCTGCAGGTTGGCCAGACAGTAATCAGCGGTTCGGGTGTAGCACCTGAGTTGGGTAACACACTCCCATTGTCGGAGATTCCACTCGGTACACTCGTACACAATATTGAACTCTACCCAGGCCAGGGCGCGCAGATGGCTCGCTCGGCTGGATCATATGCTCAACTTTTGGCACGCGAGGGCAAATTTGCAATCGTTAAGTTGCCATCGGGAGAGACTCGTATGGTACTCGTAACTTGCCGTGCAACGGTAGGTGTCGTATCGAATGTTGACCACAACCTCGAGTCGTCAGGTAAGGCGGGTCGTAAGCGTTGGCTCGGTCGTCGTCCTCACAACCGTGGTGTTGTAATGAACCCAGTAGATCACCCAATGGGTGGTGGTGAGGGCCGTCAGTCGGGAGGTCACCCTCGTTCGCGTAAGGGCTTGCTCGCTAAGGGCTATAAGACTCGTAGTCCAAAGAAGGCATCGTCCAAGTTTATCATTTCAAAGCGTAAGAAATAATTAAATAAGAGTACATAATGAGCCGTTCATTAAAAAAAGGACCATTTATTGACCCAAAGCTTGAGGCGAAGGTAGTAGCACAAGCTGAAGGCAACAGTAAGTCTGTAATTAAGACTTGGTCACGAGCAAGTATGATTTCGCCTGACTTCGTAGGTCAGACAATCGCTGTCCACAACGGAAACAAGTTTATTCCAGTTTACGTAACTGAGAATATGGTAGGTCACAAGCTCGGCGAGTTCGCACCTACACGTACATTCCGTGGTCATGGAGGTAATAAGAAAAAGTAAAGAGTAGATAACAATGGGTTCAAGAAAAGCAATAAGAGCCGAGAAATTAAAGGCTGAGAAGAAGCAGAAAGCTATCGCGATTATGCGCGATTGCCCAACCTCTCCACGCAAGATGCGTTTGGTGGCTGACATCATCCGCGGCGTAGAAATCAATAAGGCATTGGGTATCCTTCGCTACTCGAAGAAGGAGGCATCGATTAGAATGGAGAAGCTCCTTAAGTCCGCTATCGCAAACTGGGAGGCAAAGAACGAGAACGAGCGTCTCGAGGATGTAAAGCTTTGCGTTAAGGAAGTGATGGTAGATGGAGGTAGAATGTTGAAGCGTATTCAGGCTGCACCACAGGGTCGTGCACACCGTATCCGCAAGCGTTCTAACCACGTAACTATCGTGGTTGATAAAATGGTAACCGAAGAAAACAAGTAAGAGACGATGGGACAGAAAGTAAATCCAATAGCAAACCGTCTTGGTATCATCAAGGGTTGGGATTCCAACTGGTATGGTGGTAAGGACTTCTCAGAGAAGTTGGTAGAAGACGCAAAGATTCGTAAGTACTTGAATGTTCGTCTCTCGAAGGCAAGTATTTCAAAGATTATCATTGAGCGTACACTTAAGCTCGTTACTGTAACTATTTCGACCGCACGCCCAGGTATGATTATCGGTAAGGGTGGTGCCGAGGTTGATAAGTTGAAGGAGGAGTTGAAGAAGCTCACCGGCAAGGACGTACAGATTAACATCTTCGAGGTAAAGCACCCAGAGGTTGACGCAACAATCGTTGCACAGACTATCGCACGCCAGCTCGAGGGTCGTGTATCGTACCGCCGCGCAATTAAGACTGCTATCGCATCGACAATGCGTGCAGGTGCAGAGGGTATCAAGGTTCAGATTTCAGGTCGTGTAGGCGGCGCCGAGATGGCACGTTCGGAGACCATAAAGGAGGGCCGTATTCCATTGCACACATTCCGCGCAGACGTTGATTACTGCTTGGCAGTAGCAGTAACTAAGGTTGGTACCCTCGGTATCAAGACTTGGATCTGCCACGGCACAGTATATGGCAAGCGTGATTTGTTTGAAATCGCAGGTGCATCGTCGCAGCAGCAGCGCCCACAGCAGGGTGGCCGCAAGGGCAATGCTCCACGCAGAAATCGCAAAAATAACAAATAGTAAGTAGTACCTTTTAAAAGCAAAACAGTTATGTTACAGCCAAAAAAGACCAAATTTAGAAGAATGCAAAAGGGTCGTATGAAGGGTGTTGCTCAGAGAGGTAACCAACTTGCATACGGATCGTTCGGCATCAAGGCTCTCGAGAGCTCTTGGATTACAGGCCGCCAGATTGAGGCAGCACGTCAGGCGATCACCCGTTATATGAAGCGTGAGGGACAGATCTGGATTCGAATCTTCCCTGATAAGCCAATCACCAAGAAGCCAGCCGAGGTACGTATGGGTAAGGGTAAGGGTAATCCAGAAGGATTCGTAGCACCTATCACTCCAGGTCGTATTTTGTTCGAGGCAGAGGGTGTACCAATGGAGATTGCAAAGGAGGCACTCCGTCTTGGAGCGCAGAAGTTGCCAATCACAGTTAAGTTTATTGTTCGCCGTGACTATGATGAGTCAACAGCATTGTAAAAAGGAGGATTATAGATTATGAAAACAGCTGAAATTAAGGATATGTCAGTTCAGGACTTGCAGGAGCGCATCGCAGCAGAGAAGGCAAGACTTGCAACTATGAAGGTTCAACACGCCGTTTCGCCAGTCGAGGATCCTTCACAGATTAAGAAAACCCGCAGAGATATAGCTCGTATGATGACTATTCTGCGCCAAAAATAAGAATTGAATTATGGAAAGAAATCTTAGAAAAGAGCGTATCGGAGTAGTTGTCAGCACCAAGATGGAGAAGACTATCGTGGTGGCAGTTGCTCGTAAGGTAAAGCACCCAATTTATGGTAAGTTTGTAAACAAGACTACAAAGTTCGCAGCTGAGTGCCTTGATGCAACTATCCACGAGGGTGATACAGTGCGCATTATGGAGACTCGCCCGTTGAGCAAGACGAAGCGTTGGAGATTAGTAGAAATTATTGAAAGAGCTAAGTAGTTATGATACAACAAGAAAGCAGACTCGTAGTAGCCGATAACAGTGGTGCAAAGGAGGTTCTTTGTATCCGAGTACTTGGCGGTACCAAGCGTCGTTATGCGTCTATCGGCGACAAGATTGTAGTGGCTGTTAAGAGCGCGAGCCCTTCTGGTGATGTAAAGAAGGGTGCCGTATCGAAGGCAGTCGTAGTAAGAACAAAAAAGGAGATTCGACGTGCAAACGGTTCATACATCCGTTTCGATGACAATGCCGTAGTCCTTCTTAACAACCAGGGTGATATGCGTGGTACTCGTATCTTTGGTCCAGTAGCTCGTGAGTTGCGTGACCAGTATATGAAGATCATCTCGCTTGCACCGGAAGTATTGTAATAATTAAAAAAGAGTACTTTATATGTCAGTTAAATTACATATTAAGAAAGGGGATACGGTAATCGTTATCGCCGGTGACAATAAGGGCCAGCAGGGTAAGGTTCTCAAGGTTGAGACTTCGAAGCAGCGCGCTATTGTTGAGGGCGTAAATCTCGTGAAGAAGGCAACAAAGCCTAACGCGAAGAATCCTCAGGGTGGAATCGTTGAGCAGGAGGCTGCGATTCACATCTCGAACTTGCAGTTGCTCGACCCTAAGAGTGGCAAGGCTACTCGTGTAGGTCGCAAGGCAAACGCAGAAGGTAAATTAGTACGTTACGCTAAAAAATCAGGAGAGGAGATCAAATAATGGCATACATTCCATCACTCAAGACACAGTATAAGGAGCAGATCATTCCTGCACTTATGAAGGAGTTTGGATACAAGAGCATTATGCAGTGTCCTAAACTTGAAAAGATCGTTGTAAATCAGGGTATGGGTCAGGCAGTAGCTGACAAGAAGCTCATCGATGTTGCACAGGAGGAGCTTACTCAGATTACCGGTCAGAAGGCAGTACAGACTAAGTCGCGCAAGGATATTTCGAACTTCAAACTCCGTAAGGGCATGCCTATTGGTGTTCGTGTAACCCTCCGCGGTAACCGTATGTACGAGTTCTTGGAGCGTCTTATCGCTGTTGCCCTTCCACGTATTCGTGACTTCAAGGGTATCAACGACAAGTTCGACGGTCAGGGTAACTACACTCTCGGTATCACCGAGCAGATCATCTTCCCTGAGATCGACATCGACAAGATTACCAAGATTTTCGGTATGGAGATCACATTCGTAACTTCGGCACCAACCGACGAGGAGGCATACTCGCTTCTCCGTGAGTTTGGTTTGCCATTCAAAAACGCTAAAAAGAATCAATAAGCTATGGCAAAGGAATCAATGAAGGCACGCGAGGTAAAGCGTGAGAAGTTGGCTGCTCGTTATCAGCACAAGCGTGACGAGATCGCAGCGCAGTTGAAAGCCGGCGAGATTGATCACGAGGAGGCGTGGATCGCTCTTTCGAAGCTCCCACGCAACGCAAACCCTATTCGTCAGCACAACCGTTGCAAGCTCACCGGTCGTCCAAAGGGTTACATGCGTCAGTTCGGCATCAGCCGTATCCAGTTCCGTGAGATGGCTTCTGCTGGTCTTATCCCAGGCGTTAAGAAGGCAAGCTGGTAGTCAGTTACCAAATTTTCAAGAAGGTGTGTTCTTCGGAACACACCTTCTTTCTTTTTGAAAATCATTCTGGGCGGTGAATTTTGCACAAGTCGTCGGTCATTGAGTTCCTCACATACGCCCAAGTATGCTGCGGACTCAACGCCTAGCCTTGCACAAAATTCCCTCGCCCATCTCTGATTTTCGGGTTGGGGCATTATTTCGCACAAAATAATGAAAATATTATGTTAAAAATCACTATCTTTGTGGGTGAACTATACGAAAAACTATGGCAGAGAATAGCGAGAAGTGGAATCGAGAATCGAAGCGATTCAAGCAGTATATAAAGCTTGAGAAGGGGTTGTCGGACAACACCGTCGAGGCTTATATGCGCGATTATACCACTTTCGCAGGTTTCATTCTCCGCCAATACGATGTTCCGCCTACGAAGGTAGAGCAATATATGGTTGAGCGCTACCTAGCCTTTCTTTTCGAGGAGTGCAAGCACGCCAAGGCGTCGCAGGCGCGTGAGCTGAGTGGCGTGAAGGCCTTCTTCAACTACCTCCTTGTAAACGATAAAATCGAGCAATCGCCTACCGAGCTAATCTCGGCGCCAAAGCGCACGCGACATCTTCCCGATGTGTTGACCATTGATGAGGTCGAGCAGATAATCAACTCGATACCTCTCGATACGGCCAAGGGCAAGCGCGACAGAGCGATGTTGGAGCTTCTCTACTCGTGCGGTCTGCGCGTGTCGGAGCTTACTGCGTTGCGACTCTCGGACCTCTTTTTTGGCGAGGGTTATATCCGCGTTATGGGCAAGGGCGGCAAGCAGCGTCTTGTTCCGATTGGCAACGTTGCGAGGGAGCGTATCATGATATATATGGACGTTCGCAAAGCGAAAGATTCGAGTAATAAAGATGTGCTCTTCTTGAGCAATCGAGGTGCGGCATTGACACGAGTGATGGTTTTCTATGTCATTCGCGATGCTGTAGCACGTGCAGGTATCGACAAGACCGTCAGTCCCCACATCTTCCGCCATTCGTTTGCAACACACCTCTTGGCCGGTGGTGCGAGTATCCGTCAGGTGCAGGAGATGCTTGGACACGAGAGTATCGAAACAACCGAGATTTACACTCACCTCGACACCTCACGTCTGCGTGAAACGGTCGAGAAGATATCGTTGTAGAGTATGGGACAGGCGATGAAGGGATACAAGGCGCGTGGCGTAGTGCTTTCGACCGTCAAGTACGGCGATAGCGGTATGGTTGTGCAGATGCTCACCGACCGCTTCGGTCGCCAGAGCTATATGGTGCAGGGTGTGCGCTCTTCGCGAGGTCGAGGCTCTAAGATGGCACTCTTTCAGCCGCTCTTCTTGTTGCAGTTCGAGGGGTTGGAGTCCTCGCATAGCGACCTCCATAAGATGCGCGAAGTGCAGAATGACGTTGTTTTCAAGTCGCTGCCTTACGATGTTCGCAAATCGACAATGGCGCTCTTTATGGCGGAGGTGTTGTACCGCCTTGTGGGCGAGAGCGAGGCGAATGAGCCGCTCTTCGACTTTGTGCATAGCTCGGTTTGTGCCTTGGATGAAATAGATGAGGGCGTAGCAAACTTCCACCTATGGTTCTTGGCAAATTTGAGCCGCTATCTTGGTTACTTCCCTGGTAATGAGCACCAGAAAGGGTGCTGGTTTGATATGCGCGAAGGCCTTTATGTTCGCGAAATGCCACTGCACGACTACACGATGAACACCGAGGAGGCGGAGTTGTTGCGCGATTTGACCGAGTGCGACCTTGAGTGCCTTGGCGAGATTCCGCTCAACCGCGACCAACGCGTAGCGATGCTCTCCCGCCTTGTAGAGTACTATGCCATTCACCTCGAGGCTATCCGCTCGGTGCGTTCCATAGAGATTCTGCAAGAGGTATTCTAAAAAATCGGTGAAAAAGGGTAATTTCGGCGTTATACTTCGGACGTTGATATGCTAATATACATTTTTTGCACATCTCATTCTAAAAGTTTTCCGTTTTCCGCTCTCCGTTTTCCGTTTTTATTTGTATCTTTGCACCGTTGAAATGTTAATAGAATAACACAAAATTATAAATCATTTAAACAGACAAAGTTATGTTCGCAATTGACAATTATGACTTTACCGGCAAGCGCGCGATTATCCGCGTGGATTTCAATGTGCCTCTCAATGGCGAGGGTCAGGTAACTGACGACACTCGTATTCGTGCTGCTATCCCAACTATCAAGAAGGTGTTGGAGAAGGGTGGTTCTGTAATCCTTATGTCGCACCTTGGTCGTCCAAAGAAGAATCCAGATCCAAAGTTCTCGTTGGAGCAGATCGTTCCTGCTATTGAGGCTCGTTTGGGCGTTAAGGTAATGTTTGCAGGTGACTGCATGGGCGAGAAGGCTGCTGAGATGGCTGCTGCTTTGAAGCCAGGTGAGGTTATGTTGCTCGAGAACCTCCGTTTCTACGCTGAGGAGGAGGGTAAGCCACGTGGTCTCGCTGAGGACGCTACCGACGAGGAGAAGAAGGCTGCAAAGAAGGCTCTCAAGGAGGGTCCACAGAAGGAGTTTGTTAAGAAGCTCGCTTCGTATGCAGACTGCTACATCAACGACGCATTCGGTACTGCTCACCGTGCACACTCGTCGACTGCTCTCATCGCTGAGTACTTCCCACAGGATAAGATGTTCGGCTACGTTATGGAGAACGAGTTGAAGGCTATCGATAGCATGATGCAGAACCCACAGCGTCCATTCGTAGCTATCGTTGGTGGTTCGAAGGTTTCGACCAAGATCACTATCATCGAGACTTTGATGGAGAAGGTTGACAAGATCATCATCGGTGGTGGTATGACCTACACCTTTGCAGGTGCTCTCGGTGGCAACGTTGGTAAGTCGATTTGCGAGCCAGATATGTTCCCTGTAGCTCTCGATATCCTCGCTAAGGCTAAGGCTCGTGGCGTTGAGTTCGTAATGTCGCCAGACGCACTCGTTTGCGACGACTTCAGCGAGAACGCAAACACTCAGTCGGCTCCGGTTAAGGAGATTCCAGCAGAGTGGGAGGGTGTTGATATCGCTGAGGGTGGTAAGAAGCTCTTCCGTGAGGAGATTCTCAAGTGCAAGACTATCCTCTGGAACGGTCCTGTAGGTGTATTCGAGATCAACAAGTTCTCTACCGGTTCGCGTGCTGTAGCTGAGGCTATCGCTGACGCAACTCAGCAGAACGGTGCATACTCGCTCATCGGTGGTGGTGATTCAGTAGCTTGTATCAACAAGTTCGGCCTCGCTGACAAGGTATCGTATGTATCTACCGGTGGTGGTGCGCTCCTCGAGTATATTGAGGGTAAGGAGCTTCCAGGTGTAGCTGCTATCCGCAAGTAAAATCTATTTTGAGCGGTGAATTTTGCACCGCTCTTCAATAAGCGAGTTCCTCACATAGGCTTACTATGCTGCGGACTCGCTTTTTTGTTTGGCACAAAATTCCCTCACTCAAAAAGAGATTTTCTGTTGCGGATAGGAAAGTAATTTTAAGCAGCGATAGCTGCGTTATACTGCGATAATCCGCTTGCTCATTTACGTTTAGTAAACTGCGCAAGCGGATTTAACTTTGTTTTCTTCCTTCTTGCAAGGCATAGTGTAAACCCTCTGCGCTTGCTTCGTGCGTCAGCTCTTGTAAGCCTTGCTCTCATCTGCTTAAAATCACTTTCTACATATTTGTAGTATGTGAAATTTTTAATTTTGCATTCTGCATTCTGCATTTTGCATTCTGCATTTTGCATTCTGCATTTTTTCTTACTCCTTCATCACCTTATTCTGGTGGTTGATGCTCTCGACATGAATTGCATCGAGGAGCGTTTGCAGGAATTCGATGCTCAGTCCGAGCGATGCACTTCGTGCCAATGTTCGTTCGGCGATGCTCTCCCAGCGCAGCGACTGCAAGATACGCACGTCGTTGTCGCGCTTGATGCGGCCGATATTCTCCGCTACGCTCATACGCTCGGCAAGGAGCTGCAGAATTTCGCCATCGAGCGAGTCTATTTGCTCGCGCAGAGCCATCAGCATTGTCTGGTATGACTGCGACGAGGACTCTCCAGCACGCCACTTTATACTCTCGATAAGTTTGCCGAAATCTTCGGGTTTAAGTTGCTGCTTAGCATCGCTCAACGCCTTGTCAGGGTCGATGTGGCTCTCAATCATAAAGCCATCATAGTCGAGGTCTGCCGCCTGCTGTGAAATATCCTTGATGTAGGCTCTGCTGCCGCATATGTGCGACGGGTCGCAAATGATTGGCATGCCAGGCATACGACGGCGCATCTCGAGTGCGAGGTGCCACATCGGTGCATTGCGCAAGTCGCCTGTGCCATATCCCGAGAATCCGCGATGTATAAGACCCAAATTCTTCACGCCACAAGCTTGAAGTCGCTCCACGCCACCACACCACAGCTCCAAATCACCACTTGTAGGGTTCTTTACAAAGATCATCTTCTCTGTTCCGCGCAATGCCTCGGCCACCTCCTGCATCGAGAATGGGTTTGAGGTGGTACGTGCGCCTATCCAGAGAATGTCGATGTCGTGCTTCAAGGCGTTCTCCACGTGGTTGGTGTTTGCAACCTCAATAGCTAAAGGCAAACCTGTCTGCTTGCGAGCCTCTACGAGCCAAGGCAATGCCTCTGCGCCGACACCCTCGAAGGTGTTAGGTTTGGTGCGAGGCTTCCACACTCCGGCACGTAATACATTGACTTTGCCGGTTGCGGCAAGGGCTTTCGCAGTCGCGAGAACCTGCTCTTTGCTCTCGGCGCTGCAAGGACCTGCTATAATTAAAGGTTTCTTAAACTCCATAGCTTCTTTTTTATAAAGTGTTGGCACTTCTGCCTCTCTATTTCTATAGATACTCTTTTGCTCAAAAGGTTAAATTGCTCTTCGCCTAAAATTAACCTATAATAAATATGGTAGGGCGCTTGTTAATATCGGGCACTCCGATTTTGCGCCACTCGCCAATGGTGGCGGTGTGAATATACTCGTTTTTCGAGGTAATGTCGCAAGCTATTGCCAGACGGGTATTCACGCCACACGAGGCGATAATCTGCTCGGCCAACTTCACGTTGCGATAGGGCGCCTCGATAAAGAGTTGCGACTGATGCTCTCCCGAAGCACGGCTCTCCAATCGCTTGATTGCGCGTGTACGCTCAGGCTCCTTCACGGGCAGATAGCCATTGAAGGCGAACGACTGACCGCTCAATCCCGATGCCATAACTGCCATAATAATCGACGAAGGGCCTACAAGTGGCACAACCTTGATGCTTGCACGGTGGCACGCCTCGACTACGAGCTGTCCAGGGTCTGCCACCGCAGGAACGCCCGCCTCCGAGATAACACCTGCCGAGCGACCGGCCTTGATTTTTGCCACCATGCGCTCGATGTCACGTGGTGAGGTGGTGTGTTCGCTCAGCTCATCAAACTCCAACTCGTCGATACGTCCCGACAAACCCGCCTTCGACAAGAAACGGCGTGCCGAGCGCAAGTTCTCGACAATAAAGTAGTCGAGCGCGGTTATCACATCGCGATTACCCTCGGGAGTTACGTCGTAAGGCAATGTATCCTCCGAAATCGGACAAGGTATAAGATAGAGTGTGCCGGCCATACTACTCGTTTATATATATGCGTTTTACTCGCTTTCCGACCGAAGTCAACACCTCGTAAGGTATCGTACCGAGTACTGCTGCCATATCGGCTGCGGTATTTCCCTTCTCGGCTGAGAAGATTTTTACTTCGAAGCCCTCTCCGACCCTCTCGATACCCGTGATGTCTATCATACAGCTATCCATACAGATGTTTCCGATGGTCTTGGCGCGCTTGCCTCCCACAATCATCTCCCACGCACCATTTCCAAGGTGGCGGTTCAATCCATCGGCATAACCTATAGGAATGGTTGCAATGCGTCTCTCGCCTACGATTTTACCGTTGCGGCCATAGCCTACGGTGTCGCCGTCATGGAGTGTGCGAATCTGCACTATGCGGGTGCGGAGGGTAGAAACAGGCTCCAACTCTGCGCCTGCGGTAACCGAAAATCCGTAGAGTCCGATACCCAAGCGGCACATATCGAAGCGAGCCTCCTCAAATCGCAACATCGCCTCCGATGCGGCGGCATGGCGCAATGGTCTATATGGCAAGTTTGCCATAATTGCGCTGCTTATACGGTCGTATCTTGTGATTTGCTCCTTCGAGAAGTCGTCTTGTGTGGTATCGTCAGCCACGCAGAGGTGGGTAAAAATCGAAGCTACACGCACACTCTGTCCCGCTTGATATAATGATAATGCGCCACGGAGTTCTTGAACATCATCTTCTCTAAAGCCGAGTCGGTGCATTCCGCTATCAATCTTGAGATGGATTGGATAGTTCAACTCACCTGCGCGCTTCACAGCTTGCACAAACGAAGCAAGTGAACGGAACGAGTAGATTTCAGGCTCGAGCGAGTGTGCAATCATCGTGTCGAAGCTTGCATCGTCGGCATTCAACACCACAATCGGCATTGTGATACCGCTCTCGCGCAAGGCCACGCCCTCGTCGGCAAAAGCCACTGCGAGGTAGTCCACACCCTGCTTCTGCAACATCTGCGCAACCTCCGTCTCGCCGGCTCCATAGCTCGACGCCTTAACCATAGCCATAAGGCGTGTCGAAGGGCCTATCTTCGAGCGGAAGTAGTTGATGTTGCGTGTCATAGCCTGCAAATCGACCTCCAAAACGGTGGTGTGGCTATGCTGCTCTAGGCGGTGCGAGAGTCGCTCCATGCGACTTGCACGATTACCCTTGATAAGTATTGCGTAGTTGGCAATATCGAGCTTTGCGATGTTTTCCAACGCCTCCTCTACCGATGAGAAGAAGGTACTGTTCTGGCCAAAGAGCTGTCGGTTCTGCGCCAACGCCTCGCCAACACCTACGAAGTGGTCGATACCTGCTTCGCCGACCATTCTAGCAACCTCGGTATAGACATCGTTGCCACTCTGCAAGATGTCCGACAAGACGAGCATCTTCTTGCACCCTCTGGCTATCGAGCGAAGGTGATCCAATGCGATTGAGAGCGATGTAAGATCCACGCTATATGAGTCGTCGATAATGATCGAATTTTCGATTCCCTGCTTCATCTCCAAGCGCATAGCCATAGGCTGTATCTCCTCTTTGTACTCTCCAGGGAAGTTGCTATCAACGAAAGTATCTACAATTTGAAGATTACGCAGCGAAGCTGTGTCGCCCCACCCAGATACGAATTTGTGCGATGCATCTACCAATTTGAGACCGCGATAGCGATTCTCAATAGCCTCTGCCAATGGGGTATAAGCCGAGTGATATATTATGGAGCTTGCGCTCTTTGCCAAAATCAATTTTTCGTTGATTTTCTCCTCCAGTGAAGCAAAACCCTGTGCGTGAGCATCTCCAATCGAAGTAAAGATCACCATGTCGGGCTTAATCATATTGTAGAGTCGCTCCATTTCGCCTTTTTGCGAGATACCGGCCTCGATAAGAGCTATATGATAGTTGTTCTCCAACATCAAAAGCGATAATGCCACACCCAACTGTGAGTTGTAGCTGCGTGGCGAACGGAAGACGGACTCCCAGCGAGAGAGACGCTGTGCAATCCACTCCTTGACGGTGGTCTTGCCATTTGAGCCGGTGATGCCTATAACATGACCCGTGAATTTGCGTCGGTGGTGTGCTGCTAATGCTTGCAACGCAGTGAGCGAATTCTCAACTAAAACAGCTCCGCAACCCTCAGCTAAAGCGCTCTCCTGCTCCACCATAAAGGCCTTCACGCCACGCTCGGCAACCTCGTTGAGGTGATCGTGAGCATCGTGGTTAACACCCTTCATTGCAACAAAGAGCGTATCGCAGTTCATGTTATACGAACGACTATCGGTGGCAACGGCTGTTACCTCCAAGTCGTGGCCTACGTGGCGACCTCCAACAATGCTTGCTATCTCCGACAAATAATATCTCATCGCTTACTCCTTAAAAGTTACTATTGTTATGCCCGAGCCACCGCGGTCAGGGTGGTCGTCGGTTGCACTTGCCACTTGTGGCAACGAGCGAAGGTATCGGCGTACCTCCTCCTTTAAAGTTCCTGTGCCCTTGCCGTGCAAAATTGTTACGGTGCTTACGCCAACCATCAATGCATCATCGACCAGGCTCTGCACCTTCTCCAACGCCTCCACAACGCGCTCGCCACGAATATCAATCTGAGAGCGGAAGTTCAATCGGCGCTGTGAAATGTCGGCCGAGATTACTGTGCGAGGGGTTTCTGGACGAGTCATTCGCTTAAACTCGGCCGAGGAGATAACCTCCAGGCGAGCCGTCTCGACGGTGGTCAAAATTGCTCCAAAAGCCACTTGTGCCCTCTTACCACGCACCTCTTTTATGATGCCAACGCCATTTTGTCCCATAAGTCGCACCTTTGCACCCACCTCCAACGGAAGCACCTTCTTCACAGGTTGCGGCTGCTCTGCCTTTGGCTCGGATGGGTTGTTCTTGCGCTCCTCGCGACGCTGCTGGCGACGACGAAGTCGCTCCATCTCGCGCTCGATACGCTCATTATCTGCCGAGTTATCCGCTTCAATCTCCTCGCGGAACTCCTCGAACTCGCGACGAAGAAGCTTGGTCTGCTCCTTCTCGGCTTGCGCCTCGCGGATACCCTTAATCGTATTTTCAATCTGGCGGTTAGCCTCGGCTACCAACTCCTTGGCTTGCGCCTTTGCCTCGTGGATAATGCGGTTGCGCTCCTCGCGAATGGTCGAGAGCTTCTCGCTCAACACCTGCTCCATCTCTTCGACCTTGCGGTCGGTCTGACGGATACGCTCACGCTTCTGCGCCCAGTAGTGCTTGTCGCGTGCCACCTCGCGCAGCTGCTTCTCGAGGTCGATATGCTCCGAGCCAGCCTTCTCCTTCGCTGAGGCGATAATATCCTCCGAAAGTCCAATCTTGCGTGCAATCTCTATCGCAAACGAGCTTCCCGGCTTGCCACTCTCCAAGCGGAAGAGCGGGCGAATGTTCTGCACGTCGAACATCATCGCTCCGTTGATTACCCCCTCGTGGTTCGAGGCGTAGTATTTTATGTTGGAGTAGTGGGTGGTGATAACGCCGTAGCAACCGCTTGCTACCAACTTTTCGAGTATCGCCTCGGCAATGGCCGAACCAATCACGGGTTCCGTTCCCGAGCCGAACTCGTCAATCAATACCATCGTCTTCTTGTCGGCCCCTGCCACCATCGCCTTCATGTTGAGAAGGTGCGACGAGTAGGTCGAAAGGTCGTTGTCGATGGATTGTTCGTCACCGATGTTTATATATATCTTGTTGAATACGGGCAGCTCGCTCATCTCCGATGCGGTAATCGGATAACCGCATTGGAACATATATTGCAACAAGCCGATAGTCTTTAGACAAACCGACTTTCCACCCGCATTTGGTCCCGAAATGACCATTATGCGACGCTCGGCATCGAGCTCAACATCGAGCGGAATGATTGTGCGCTTGTGACGCTTGAGCGACTGCGCCAAAAGAGGGTGCTTTGCGGTGTGGAACACCAAGCGACTCTCCTCCGAGATGATAGGCTTACCTGCGCTGTTCTCGATAGCCCAACGCGCCTTGGCGCGTACCATGTCGATTACCGCCATAAAAGCCTCGGTGCGCTCCACATCTTTGATGTCGAGGCGTACAACGTCGGTGAAGGCGGTCAATATGCGAACAATCTCGCGACGCTCCTCGTATTCCAATTCGCGTAGCAAGTTGTTCAGCTCGACAACCTCGGCAGGCTCGACGTAGAAGGTCTTTCCCGTGGCCGATTCGTCGTGAATAAAGCCATTGAGTTTGCGCTTATTCGCTGCCGTAACAGGAATTACGGCACGACCCTCGCGGATAGAGATTGAGGCGTCGCTATCGACGATGCCGCTGGACTTTGCCGACTGCAAAATAGCCTGCAAGCGCTTCGATACTTGACCCTCGTGGCGGCGAATCTGCTGGCGGATATTGCGTAACTCCTCCGAAGCACCATCACGTACCGCTCCCTTGTCGTCGATTATGCGACGAATATCTGCCACGATATTCCACAATGCTTTTACGGGCTTTGCGAGTGCGGTGAGGGTAGGGTATCGCTCGGCATCGCTCTTGTGCAAGAACTGCACAAAGTCGCCCGCCGAAATCAGAGCCTTGCCCAGCTGAACAACCTCTGCAACCTCCAAGAATGTGCCCTCAACCTTTGCCTTCTCGACAATATCGGCGATGTCGTAGAACTCCTCGGTCGGAGCCTCGCGCTCGGAGAGGAGAATTTGTCGCATCTCCTCGGCCAACGAGTGGCGGTATTCAATCTCTTTTACGTTGGCAGTAAAGCCCTCCTCCAAAAGCAAATCGCGAGCGTGCTGCATTGTACACAATGCAACGCACTGCTCGCGAATAGTGCTGAAGCCGATCTTCTCCTCGAAGTTCGAGGGGTATATGACGGTCTTTGGGCTTACCACCTCTTGGCTATTGAATTATTTCGCCTTATCGGCCTTTTTCTTCTCCTTGTCTGCCTTTCGTGCAGCCTTGTCAGCCTGCTTCTCTTCGTAGGTCTTCTTGCCAAAGACAGTTACGTTTACGTAACGCTTAGGGTTCTCCTTCAAGTCAGCCAACAAGAGCGAGAGGTTCTGCGAAGCCTGAGTCAACTCCTTGTACAACTTCTCGTCTGAAACGAGGTTGCCGATTGTGCCGTTTCCGCTGTTAACCTTTACCAAGAGTGCATCAACCTCGGCGATAGCCTTGTTCAACTTTGCACCGAGATCCTGCTCGCTCAACGAGAGGGTTACAGCATTGACGTTGTTCATTATGCTATCCAACTTAGCGCCGTTCTGGTTGAGAGTAGCGCAGAAGCTGTCGATGTTGTCGATAATCTTCGACTTCTTCAACTCGGTCATAACAGAGTTGAGGTTTGCGATAGCCAAAGTGATGTTCTTCGAGTTATCATCAACGAGGCTGTCTACACCCGAAATAGTCTGGTTGAGGTTGTCGAGCAACACTACTACACGCTCCTTGATGTCGCCCAACTCGTTTGCCAAGGTGTCGAACATATCGAGCTGAACGCCGGTCTGAATTGCATCGCCGTTGTTCAAAAACTCGGTGCTCTCACCAATTTTGATTTCGATGGACTTACCACCCATCAAACCTGCGCTGAACATTACAGCCTTCGAGTCGTTTGGAATGTCGAAGTCGCTGCTTACCGAGAGAGTTACGTCTACGCCACCCTGCTCTTTGTTGATCTCAACACCGGTAACCTGACCAACTTTTACACCGTTGATCACCACCTGTGCAGCATCTTGCAAGCCGATTACGCTAGCGTAGTTAGCAGTGTATGTGCGAGTACGGCCAAACACGTCAAGACCGCTCAGAAAACGGATACCTGCCCAAGCACAGAGCAGAATAACCACTGCATAAATTCCAATTTTTACCTCTTTTCTCATGGTTTAATATCGTTTAAAATTTTGTCTATTCTTTTTTCTCGAAAGATATGATAAATGCTTGTGGGAAGAATGCCTTTGCCTCCTCGAGGTGCTGCTTTGCACTCGCATAGTCAGCAAAATCTCCGTAGCAATACTTGTATGGCCAATCGCCACCAGCCTCCAATATCCAAACCTTATCCTGGAGTGCCTTAAAGTCGAAATTGCTTACCGGAAGTTTCTCCTTGCCAGGCATCAGCTGAATAGCATATCGCTTGACGCTCTTGGTAGCCTTTGGAGTCTCCGCTTTCGGAGTCTCCTTTGCCGTTTCTTTTGTCTCCTGCTTTGGTTCCTCTTTTACAACCTCATTTGCAGGCGCTTTGGTCTCTTTGGTAGCTGCAGGCTTTGCCTGCTCGGTTGATGGGTTGTCCACCAACAACGAACGGTTTACGATGTCGACATATCGCTCTATCGCACGGAATATGGCGTAGGCGATTTCGTTTTGACCCTTATCCGATGTGATATATTTCAAATCGTCAGGGTTTGACATAAAGCCGATCTCGGTCAATACGCTAGGCATATCGGTCGAGTAGAGCACTTTCAATGGCTGACCGCGAACTCCGTGGTCGCGTAGGCCGATTGCTGCGTATTCGTTCTGGATAAATCGAGCCAACATTTCACTATATACACCATAGGTGTACTGCAGGTTTTGAATATAGGCGCGAACGATAGTTGCGGTTTTGTGGTCCGACATATCGAGCAGCTCCTCCTTGTTGTTGGCGTAGAGAGCGTTCTCGTTGCGACTCTTCTCGCGCGAAGTCTCTCCCATGATGAGCGTTAGTGTACCCTTCACTTCAGATTTTCCAGGCATGGCGTTGGAGTGAATCGATATGAAGAGGTCGCCGTTGTTGCGGTGAGCAATGTCTGCGCGCGCCTGCAAGTCGGGGCCGATGTCACTCGAAAACATCTTATCGACAGTACGGGTGTAGACAACCTTTACGTTTGGCATCTTCTTCTCGATAATGGCACCAAGTTTGAGAACCACCTGCAAGTTGATATCTTTCTCGCAGATGCCCTCATAGTATGCGCCAGAGAAGCGGCCTCCGTGACCGGCGTCAAGAACAATGACTTTTACTCCTTGCGCATTGTCGTTTGCTCCAAAAGCGTTGTATGGAAACAAAAATGCACACAAAGTCGTAATCGTTGCAAAAAATCTCCTAAGAGGTCGAAAGTTCTTCATAAAGTTTGCCATGTCTACTTTTTTTACTATCTTTACGCGATGAAAAAACGCGTACCCGTGCGTGTATGGGCTGTGTTTCGGTGTTTTTGCCGACGCGTCGGCAAAGGTACGAAAAAATTTGGAATTTTTGAAACTTTTTAGGCTAAAATATCTAGTTTTGTTGGTTGTCGCCCTGACAACACTCTCCGTTGTGCTCGGTTCTGCTTCGGCGCGACCACTCGCGGCGTATCCGTCGGGTCAGGTGCGTGGAGGCGATTCGGTGGCTTCGGCGGCTGTTGCAACCGACACCATCAAGGCTGATGCTACGCAGACGACCGCGCCTGCACGTCGTACTCGTCGAGGAGCTACAAGACGAGCTGATGAGGTTGTGCAGCCGACAAAGGCGGATACTACAGCAGTGGTGGATAGCTTGGCCCCTGTGGCGGTATCTAAGCCTGATACCACCGCCGGTTCGGGTAAGGGCGCGTTCCTCGATCAGATTATTACGGGTAAAAATACCGATTCGCTCCACTACGATGTTCGTAACAAGCGAATTTTCATCTACAACAAGGGTGATATAAAGTATGAGAATATGGGTTTGCAGGCCGATTATATGCAGATCGATATGAATACCAAGGAGATTTATGCTTATGGTAAGGTCGATTCGGTTGATGGCAAGCCAAAGAATACTCACCCGGTATTTAGCGAGGGTGGCTCTTCCTATACGATGGATACTATCACCTACAACTTCGGTTCGAAGAAGGCGTTTATCCAGGGTGTGGCAACTCAGGAGGGTGATGGCTGGCTGGTTGGTGGCCAGATTAAGAAGATGCCGGACAACTCGATTAACATTCGTCACGGTAAGTATACCACTTGTGACCATACCGATAACCCTCACTTCTACCTTGCGATGACCAAGGCGAAGGTTATTCCGGGCAAGAAGATTATTACGGGTCCTGCATATTTGGTTATGCACGATGTGCCAATCTACTTCGCTTGTATTCCGGAGGGCTTCTTCCCAGTTAACCTGGGACCAAAGTCGGGATTGTTGATGCCGTCGTATGGTGAGGACGCTTCGCGAGGCTTCTTTATTCGTGGTTTGGGTTACTACTTCATCATCAACAAGCATATTGACCTCGCCCTTACGGGTGGTATCTATACGCTCGGTTCGTGGGAGGCGAACGCATCATCGCGCTATGTCAAGCGATACAAGTATCGAGGTAATCTCAACTTCGACTTCTCTGCTGTCAAGATAGGTGTTAAGGGTGATTCTGACTATCAATCGCAGAATAACTTCCGTTTCGCTTGGACTCACTCGCAAGACCCTAAGGCAAATCCTGGCTCGACATTCTCGGCCTCGGTAAACCTCTCGTCGAGTGGTTACTCGAAGTACTCGGCAACTACGTTGAACGACATTCTTGCTACGCAGACCAACTCCTCGATCTCATATTCGAAGAGCTGGGCGGGTACACCATTCTCGTTGTCGATGAATATCGGTGTGTCGCAGAACTCGCAGACACAAAAGCTGGCTATAACCCTGCCTAATATCGTCTTCAACGTCGCACGAGTCTATCCATTCAAGCGTAAGGAGTCGATGGGTAAGCAGCGTTGGTACGAGAAGATTGGTTTGACCTACTCGGCTAAACTTACCAACTCGGTAACTACCAGTATGGATAAGGAGACCCCAGACAATGACTATATCTTCTCGATGAACACCTTGAAGAATATGCGAAACGGAGTGGAGCACAGCTTGCCTATTTCGACCTCGATAAACCTCTTCAAGTATATCAATATCTCGCCTTCGTTCAACTACTCGGAGCGTTGGTACTTCTCGCGTCAGCATCAGCAGTGGAATCCGGAGACTAACCAGATTGAGACTCTCGACCCTGAGTATGGTTTCTACCGCATCTACAACTATAATGCATCGATTTCGGCCAATACCACCATCTACGGTATGTGGCAGATGAAGAAGAAGACCGCGAAGGTGCAGGCGGTGCGCCATACCATCACTCCGCAGATCGGATTCTCGTATGCTCCTGACTTCAGTAAGCAGAAGTATGGCTATTATGAGACCGTGCAGGCCGACTCGCTCGGAGGCTTTAAGGTCTATTCGCCATATTCGAACCAGCCATATGGTGTGCCGGGTGCGGGACAGCAGGCAAACTTGAACTTCTCGCTCTCGCAGTCGCTCGAGATGAAGGTGTTGAGCAAGCGCGATACTACGGGAATGAAGAAGATTAAGCTTATCGACGAGTTGCGAATAAGCGGTTCGTACAACTTCCTTGCCGATTCGCTCGGATTGTCTAACCTCCCGATTTCGTTCCGTGCTACGGTTTATAAGAACTTCGGTATCAATCTATCGTTCACTCTCGATCCTTACGAGGTTACGCCGGAGGGTGTGCGTATCAATAAGCTGATGATTAAGCGAGGTATTCTTGGTCGAGTCACGAGCACGGGTTGGAGTTTTGGTTACACCTTCCAATCACGAAAAGATAAAGCGACGCCTGCGGCGAACGACATCAACACCATACCTCCGGAGTACTTTAATCCATTCTCCGACCCATATGGTCTGATGAACCCTACGCTGCGGCGCCATTATATGGCAAGCTCGTACTACGACTTCTCGATACCGTGGAACATTGGTTTCAACTACGTCATAAGCTATAGTATATCCTACGTGAATAACGGTACGACGGGATTCAAGCGGAATGTGTCGCAGACGATTGGTTTCAATGGTAGTGTGAACCTTACGCCAAAGACGGGTATAACGTTTACGTCCGGCTTTGATATTCAGAATAGAAAATTGACCACTACCTCCATATCCATAACGCGAGATTTGCACTGTTGGCAGATGTCGTTTGTGTGGATTCCATTCGGAACACATAGGAGCTGGAGCTTCAATATCGGAGTTAAGGCGGCATCGCTTGCCGACTTGAAGTACGACAAGAGCCAGTCGATGTATGACAACCTCTTCTAATAGAGGCGGAAACGGTACATCTTTTGTGCAAACTATTAGTGTAGAACGATAAAAATTAAGAGATATGAAAAAGCAAGGAACAGATAATCAGAATGTTGAGGAGAAGGAGACCGTAGTTGATGAGGCTGCGACTTCGACCAACGAGGGCGATGCAAACGCCAATATGACAGACGACAAGGAGTCGGAGACTGACACCGTGGCAGAGGAGCCAAAGGTGGAGGAGATTGACTGGAAAGATAAGTATCTTCGCTTGCAGGCAGAGTTCGACAACTTCCGCAAGCGTACTTTGCGCGAGAAGATGGCTCTCATCGAGTCGGGCGGTAGCGATGTTTGGAAGGCTGTGTTGCCTGTGCTCGACGATATGGGTCGTGCGATTGCAGCTTCGGAGAAGAGTGAGGATATCGCCGCTTTGCGCGAGGGCGAGCGCCTTATCTACAACAAGTTTGTAGATATTATGCGCCAGAAGGGAGTTGTGGAGATTGAGGCTCTCGATGCTGATTTCGATCCCGATTTGCACGAGGCTGTAGCGCGTTTCGCTGCGGGCGAGGAGAAGTCGGGCAAGGTTATAGATGTTGTTCAGCGTGGCTACAAGCAGGGTGAGCAGGTTTTGCGTTACACAAAGGTAGTCGTAGGAGAGTAATTGAAAACTGAAAACGGAAAACTGAAAACGGAGAGCGGAAAACTGAAAAAGCCGATGGCTAATGGCCAACGGCTAATAGCAAAAAGTTTATGGCAGAAAAGAGAGATTACTATGAGGTGTTAGGCGTTCCTAAGAATGCCAATGCCGATGAGATAAAGAAGGCCTATCGCAAGGCTGCGATTAAGTACCACCCCGACAAGAATCCGGGTGATAAAGAGGCCGAGGAGAAGTTTAAGGAGGCAGCCGAGGCGTATGACGTGTTGTCGAACGAGGAGAAGCGTGCTCGTTACGATAAGTTCGGTCACGCAGGTATGTCGGGCGCAGCCGGCGGAGCGGGCGGCTTTGGTGGTTTTGGCGGAGGATTCTCGATGGAGGATATCTTCTCGCAGTTTGGCGATATCTTTGGTGGCCACTTTGGCGGAGGCTTTGGTGGTGCGCGTGGCGGCCGCTCGGTGAACCGAGGTTCGGACATCCGCGTTCGCATTAAGCTTACTCTTGCCGAGATTGTAAATGGCACAACCAAGAAGATAAAGGTCAATAAGGACGTTGTTTGTGAGAAGTGTGGCGGTAGCGGTGCGAAAGATGCATCTTCGCACGCAACATGCTCGACTTGTAACGGTTCGGGCTATGTTGTAACCGTACAGAACACCTTCTTCGGACGTATGCAGTCGCAGAGTGTCTGCCCAACTTGCGGTGGCGAGGGTAAGGTGGTTACTGCCAAGTGCGACAGATGTGCCGGTGAGGGTTGTGTTCGCGACTCGGAGGTTATCGAGATTCAGGTGCCGGCAGGTGTCGGCGAGGGCATGGCTTTGACCGTTTCGGGCAAGGGTAATGCGGCTCGTCGTGGTGGCATAAATGGCGACTTGATTGTGGTTATCGAGGAGGAGCGCAGTGCCGAGTTGGTTCGCGATGGCAACAACCTTATTCACAACCTTAATATCACCGTAGCAACAGCAATTCTCGGTGGCGAGGTTGAGGTGCCTACTGTTGAGGGTAAGGCGAAGATTAAAATTGCCCCTGGAACACACGCCGGTAAGGTATTGCGCCTTCGTGGCAAGGGTATTCCTGATGTAAACGGCTACGGACGTGGCGATATTATGGTGGTTGTGGATATCACAATTCCTACTTCGCTCACCTCCGAGGAGAAGAAACTGGTTAACGAGCTCGCCGAGAAACCTCACTTCAAAGAGGCGGAGAGCGTAGAGAATCAGAATATATTTGAACGAATGAAGAACTTCTTTCGATAGAATTTAAACTATGGGATTATTTACACCAGTAAAGAAACACGCCAATAAGTTTCGCTATATTCCGCGTTACTACGACCCCGAGAAGGAGCGTCGCGATCAGCGTCGTAAGGAGTTGTATGGCATTTCGTCGGAAGATGATGGCGAGTATACTCCTGGTAAGTATATTCGTACTCAGCGCGAGGCTCGACTTGCAGCTAAGGGCGAGGAGTCAAACAAGCGTAAGATACCTTCGATGTGGTTTATGCTCTTGATTGCAGCGGTGGCTATAGCTCTGTATATGTTCTATCCGCGTGTTATTGGAGTATTTACGCAGGTAAGAGATGCCAAGGCGGAGTCGAAGGAGGAGCGTTTGCAGCAGATGGAGGACGAGGCTTGGCCATATCGTAACGCCAACATTATAGTAGTACCAAACGATTATAAAGAGGAGTAAAAGAAGGTGGCAGATTGCATTAAGTTACTACCCGAAATTGTTGCCAACCAGATTAAGGCGGGCGAGGTTGTAGAGTCCCCTTCGTCGGTTGTGAAGGAGATGATGGAGAACGCCATAGACGCGGGAGCTACCGAGGTTACCGTGAACTACGTAAATGGCGGTCGTGACCTCGTGCAGATTATCGACAACGGACGCGGAATGTCGCCCGTTGATGCTCGTATGGCCTTTGAGTGCCATGCAACTAGCAAGATATCCTCGTTGGACGACATCTATGCCTTGCACACCTTCGGTTTTAGAGGCGAGGCGTTGTCTTCGATTTCGGCGGTATCGCAGGTGGAGCTTATCACCCGTCAAGCCGATTGCGAGGTGGGCACGCAGACCATTATCAATGGTGGCGAGTTCGTGTCGCAGACCCCTACAGCCGCAGAGGTAGGTTCGCAATTCTTGGTGCGCAATCTCTTCTACAATACGCCTGCACGTCGTAAGTTTATCAATAGCAAGGAGTCCTCTCTCTCGTCTGATATTAAGCGTGAGTTCCGTCGTGTGGCACTCTGCCACCCTGAGGTTGCTTGTACGCTGATGAATAATAGCGCACCGATATATTCATTGCCCGTATCGTCGCTCGTAGAGCGCATCGTGGGCATTATGGGTAACGCTACTCGTCGCAATTTGTTGGAGGTAGATGTCGAGACGACTATCGCCTCGGTGAAGGGTTATGTCGGACGTCCTGAGACTGCGCGCAACAACTCGAGCGAGCAGTATATGTTCGTAAATGGCCGATTTTTCCGCTCGCCATACCTCAATAAGGCGATAACCAAGGCTTACGAGAAGTTGATACCCGAGAAGGGATATCCAACATTTTTCCTCTATATTACGGTCGATGCCGAGCGTGTAGATGTGAATGTTCACGCGCAGAAAACCGAGGTTAAATTTGCCGATAACGATGCCATTTGGCAGATTCTCAACGCCGCCGTGCGCGAGACCTTGGCCAAGAATGGTGCAATGCCGCTAATCGATTTCGAGGCGGAGGATTTGGTTGAGATTCCTGTTGCAACAACGGGCGTACGCTATGCCGAGCCGCGCGCAACAACCAAGGATAACTACAACCCATTTGCCGAGGATTATGGCGCGGATTTGAAGGAGAATACATCGTCGTCGGGTGGTGGCTGGTCGGCGATACCAACCCTCTCGTCGGAGTTCGACTTGGCTTCGACAATGGAGTTTGGTGCCGGAAGTAGCGCCGCAGATGCCGACTTCGAGTACTTCGAGGCGGGTGAGGGCGAGGAACAGTCGCTTGGCCTGGAGGTGGAGAGTCACGAGGAGGCACTCAACATAACGCTCTGTTGCGGTCGCTATGCCGTGGCAACATTCCCATCAAAGATGATGGTGGTAGATTTGGCGAGGGCAAGAGAGCGCTTGCTCTACAATCACTACGCCGCATCGTTGCAGAGTGGCCATTCGGTGTCGCAGCAGCTCTTGTTCCCCGAGTTGCTCACTTTGACCGAGGAGGAGTACGACTTGGTTGAGGAGTATGCCGTAGATTTTGCTTCGCTCGGCTTCGACATCAAGGCGCAGGGAGCAAATACAATAGAGGTCTTTGGTATTCCGGCCGATGTACATACTGAGCAGCTCGATAGAGCCGTTTATGATTTGTTACAGAGCTTGAAGTTGCCGCAGTCGGTGGTGGAGTTGCGTCGCAATGCCCTGGCGCAGACATTGGCACATAGCGAGGCTGTAGGAGCCCTTCGCTTTACGCAAGATGATGCTGTGCGATTGACTACGCAGATTATCGCTTCGGGCGAGAGCTACACTCCGTCGGGCAAGCGTATTATCTCGGCGTGGGCATCGTCAGATATTAAAAATTTGTTTGAATAGAAAGCACTATGAATCCATATTTCAAGACACCCCCGGTGGTGAAAAACCTTATAATTGCCAACTGCGTGATTTTCTTGGCTACTACGCTTATTCCGTCTGTAGGAGAGTTTTGTCACAACAACCTCTACCTCTGGTGGCTTGGCAATATTTTCGATGCGAAATTCCATAGCTGGCAGTTCGTAACCTATATGTTCTTCCATGGCGGTTTCTATCATCTCTTTGGAAATATGTTTGCGTTGTGGATGTTTGGTCGCACGTTGGAGTACGAACTCGGCTCGAAGCGCTTTTTGACCTACTATATGGTCTGTGGTATAGGTGCTGCGCTCATTCAGGTGGGATTAGCGGCATTGCTTGGCGAGCATATTGTGTTGCTCGGGGCTTCGGGCGCAGTGATGGGCCTATTGTTAGCTTTTGGTTTGATGCACCCAAACAATATGATCTACATAATTCCTCTCCCATTCCCAATCAAGGCCAAGTGGTTTGTGATTGGTTATGCAGTGTTGGAGATGTCGTTTGGTTTGTCGGGCTACGGAACGGGTGTTGCCCACTTCGCTCACGTGGGTGGTATGTTGTGGGGCTTGATCCTGCTGTTGTGGTGGAGAAAGAAGGGTAAAATTTTCTTCTAAAGAGAGAGTGTATGGCAGACGTATATTCAAGTGGTCTAAATAACAGAAGAAGGGGCAACAATCGAAAATATACCGGTTGGAAGCTCGCTCTCTTCGTGCTCGATGTCTTCGTAGGCTTGTTGATGGCAGCGTTGATATTCTGCTCGCTTGCGATTATTATATGCCAATATGTCTCGCCAGTAAAGAGTGGCTCCTTGTCGACTATCTCGCTTGGCTCGCCGGTAATCTATCTGCTGGACGTGTTGGTGATGTTCTATTGGATAGTGCGTTGGCGTGGATATTTGTCGCTGACAATGATTGTGATAGTGTTGTTGGGCCTATGCTATTTGCCTCGATACTACAAAATCGACTTCGACCGTCAATATCCGACCTCCTTCAACGAGAATGCATATACCAAAATTATGACCTACAACGTGCGTGAGGGTCGTAAGGGTGAGTTCTTCGACTATATCGCAACTCATAACCCAGATATCCTCTGCTTGCAGGAGATGACTATCGGCAGTAATAACTGGAACACCTTGACAGATACCTACCAAACAACCTACAAGCCGAATGTGGCTACGGGAGGTAATCAGATTTTGTCGAAGTTCAAGATTGTTCGCAGTGGCGATATTGGCGATTTGCCGAGAAGAACGGCTACGTGGGCCGACATTTTGGTGCGAGGCGATACGATAAGGGTTGTGAGCCTCCATCTGCAGACAACATCTATCAAACCTGAGGATACTCATTTTATCGAGGACCACGAATATCTCCATGACGATGAGCGTCAAAGCAAGTTGCAGAGCATCATCAGCCGACTTGTGGAGAATAATCAGAAGCGTGCCGAGCAGGCGCAGTTGGTTGCGGCCTTCTTGGCAGAGACCAACCACAAGGTGATTTTGTGTGGCGATTTTAACGATACGCCGCTCTCTTACACCTATCGTCTCCTTGCAAAGGGGCTCGACGATACCTTCTCGGAGAAGGCGTACGGATTTGCCTACACTTACAACACGCAATACAAGCTGTTGCGAATAGATAATATCTTGGTTTCGCCCGAGATTGAGGTCTACTCGTATGAGGTAGATAACAACATAAATCTCTCGGATCACTACCCTGTAATATC
Source organism: Alistipes sp. (assembly GCA_045648965.1). Taxonomy (GTDB): domain Bacteria; phylum Bacteroidota; class Bacteroidia; order Bacteroidales; family Rikenellaceae; genus Alistipes. The sequence continues at coordinate 128,180 of JAZRPA010000023.1, forward strand.
GAGAGTGAAGATTAAGAGATAGAACATAAACCATATAAATAACAAAAACCTATGAAGAAATTATCTTTGATTTTGACGGCTCTTTTTGCCGTAACCGTTTTGTCGGCTCAGACCGTACAGACTGTGATTGTTCCTCGTCCGATGGAGGCGACTGCTGTAAAGGGTGATTACACCGTAACAGCTAAAACCGTTGTTGCAGCTACTGAGGCTGAGTTGGTTGGTCCGGCTGAGTTGTTCGTAGCTTATGTAGAGAAAGATTTGGGCGCAAAGCTCGCAGTTAAGCAGGAGAAGAAGGGCGGCATCGTATTGTCGACAGACAAGTCACTCGCTACCGAGGAGTACACCCTCAAGGTTTCGTCGAAGGGTGTAGAGATCGTTGGCGGTACTCCACAGGCAGTATTCTATGGCTTGCAGAGCCTTCGTCAGTTGATTTCGGCTGGTGAGGTTGCTAAGAAGGGCGTTAAGTTGACCGGTGTTGCAATCAAGGACAAGCCTCTTCTCGGCCACCGTGGTGCAATGCTCGACGTTTGCCGTTACTTCTACACCGTTGCCGAGGTTAAGCGCTTCATCGACATTATGGCAATTCACAAGCTCAACCGCTTCCATTGGCACTTGACCGAGGACCAGGGCTGGCGTATCGAGATTAAGAAGTATCCAAATCTCGTGCAGATTGGCTCTAAGCGTAAGGAGACTATTATCGGCCACCGTCGCTACTCGAAGGTGTACGATGGAACTCCGCACGGTGGTTACTACACCCAGGAGGAGATTAAGGATATCGTGAAGTATGCAGCTGACCGCTACATCGAGGTTATCCCTGAGATTGATATGCCTGGCCACATGGTTGCTGCTTTGGCTTCATATCCACACCTCGGTTGCCGCGATGAGAAGTTCGAGGTACGTACCACTTGGGGTATCAGCAAGGACGTTCTTTGCCCAGGTAAGGAGTCTACATTCGAGTTTATCGAGGGCGTATTGGAGGAGGTTGTTTCGCTCTTCCCTTCGCAGTATATCCACTATGGTGGCGATGAGAGCCCACGTGATCGTTGGAAGGAGTGTCCTCACTGCCAGAAGCGTATCCAGGAGGAGGGCTTGAAGGACGAGCACGAGTTGCAGAGCTACTTTATGCACCGCGTTGAGAAGTTCCTTGCAAAGCACAACCGTAAGGTTATCGGCTGGGACGAGATTATCTATGGCGGTATCAACAAGAGCGCAACAATTATGTTGTGGAACGATAAGAACCGCGAGAAGGCTGTTAAGCTCGGCAATGACGTGATTCTTACTCCGAAGTACTACTGCTATATGGACTACTACCAGACAAACCGTCCACTCAGCAACAAGGAGGGCTTGATGATTCACGAGAAGCGTATCTTGACTATTCGCAAGGCTTATAGCCTCAATCCATACGAGTTCTTGGAGCCAAGCGAGTATAGCCGTATCAAGGGTGTTCAGGCAAACTTGTGGACCGAGTATGTTCCTAACTTCCAGGAGGTACAGCTCAACTTGTTGCCTCGTATGGCAGCTATCGCCGAGGTAGGTTGGACTATTGGTGAGCGCAACTTCGACGAGTTCTCTGTTCGTATGCACCACTTGCGTAACCTCTACGACAAGAACGGCATCATCTATGCGCCGTACTTCTTCGACGGAACAGACGAGAAGTAGCAGCAACCTCTGAAAAAGGGTAATTTCGTCGTTGTGCTTCGGACGCTGAATTGCTCACATACGCTTTAGTATGCTGTGCATTCATCGCCTTGCACGCCTAAAAATTCCACCTTTTTGAGAGCTTCTGGTTTAGAATTTAAAGAATGGATTTCAAACTTGTATCGGACTATGCGCCGATGGGCGATCAGCCCGAGGCAATAGATAAGCTCGTGGCACACCTCCAAGGGGGTGTGCCCGCTGCTACTCTGCACGGCGTTACCGGCTCGGGTAAGACCTTCACAATGGCGAATGTCATTGCCCAGCTGAACCGTCCGGTGCTTGTTTTGAGCCACAATAAGACTCTTGCTGCACAGCTGTACAGCGAGTTTAAGAGTTTCTTCCCCGATAATGCGGTCGAGTATTTCGTGTCGTACTACGACTACTATCAGCCCGAAGCCTATATCCCTTCGACCGACACCTACATCGAAAAAGATCTTGCCATAAACTCCGAGATTGACCGTATGCGTCTCTCGGCGACCTACTCGTTGCTCTCGGGTAGGCGCGATGTCATTGTGGTGGCGAGTGTTTCGTGCATCTACGGTATCGGTAATCCTGCCGATTTCCACTCTACGATGGTGGAGCTGAAGGTGGGCGATGTGATGGCGATGAAACACCTGATGTATCGCCTTGTCGAGATTCTCTACACCCGTGTTGAGGGCGAGTTGGAGGCTTCGACCTTCCGCGTTAAGGGCGATACGATAACCATTCGATCCTCGATTGGCAACCACTGCTATCGTATAACCTTCTTCGACGACGAGATTGAGGATATTTCGCGCATTGATGCCGAGACAGGTCAGCGACTCGATAGCTTGGATAAGGTGAAGATATACCCTGCAAACCTCTTTGTGCCGAGCAAGGCACGCGTGGAGCAGGCGGTGATGCAGATTGAGTTCGACCTCGAAAAGCAGATTGAGTTCTTCACGAAGGAGGGTCGCGATGTCGAGGCTCGTCGTATCGAACAGCGCGTGCACTACGACCTCGAGATGATTAAGGAGCTGGGCTACTGCTCGGGTATCGAGAACTACTCTCGCTACTTCGACGGTCGTTCGCCGGGTATGCGCCCATTCTGCTTACTCGACTACTTCCCCGAGGACTCGCTCTTTATTATAGATGAAAGCCACGTTACCGTTCCGCAAGTGCGTGGAATGTTCGGTGGCGACCGCTCCCGCAAGGAGAATTTGGTGGAGTATGGCTTCCGCCTACCCGCCGCACGCGATAATCGCCCATTGCGTTTCGAGGAGTTTGAGGCGATGCAGGGACAGACAATCTATGTGAGTGCTACACCTGCTCCGTACGAGCTTGCGCGCAGTGAGGATAGCATTGTCGAGCAGTTTATCCGTCCAACTGGAATTATAGATCCGGCGCTGAAGATTATCGACTCGACACGCCAGATTGACCGCCTGATGGAGGATATCGAGGAGTGCGTCAAGCGCGGCGAGAAGATGATTGTAACGACCATCTCGAAGCGTATGTGCGAGGAGGTTTCGGCCTACCTCGAGAAGATGGGTGTGCGCAGTCGCTATATTCACTCCGACCTCGATACGTTGGAGCGTGTGCAGATTATCCAGGATATGCACGCCGATTTGTTCGATGTGTTGTGTGGCGTAAACCTCTTGCGTGAGGGTATCGACTTGCCGGAGGTGTCGCAGGTGTCGATTTTCGATGCCGATAAGAATGGCTACCTCCGAAACTATACGGCAATGACGCAGGTGGCTGGTCGTGCTGCTCGTCATGCTCAGGGTCGAGTGGTGCTCTATGGTACAACCTGCACCGATGCGATGCGTAAGACCGTTGAGGATAGCAATCGTCGTCGCGAGAGACAGATTCGCTACAATATCGAGCATGGCATTATGCCTCGCCAGGCGAAGCGTAACTCGGCACAGCAGAGTCCTCTGCTCGAAGGTGTCGTCGAGAACAATACGCAGGCGTCGGACAATGCCGCTATATATAATATGGTATCGGCTCCTGAGGTGGGAATGGTGGCAGACACCTCTGCAAAATATGGCGTAGCTGCAAACCTCGATGCACTAATCGATCAGGCTCGCAGCGATATGGAGCGTGCTGCCAAGTCGCTAGACTTTATGGCTGCTGCCCGCTATCGAGATAGAATGTACGAACTGCAGCAAATCAAGGAGGAACAACTAAAAAGCCAAATGTAGAAGCCAATAAAAAGCGAATTTCTGCGTTACGCTCGTTTTCGAAATACTCACATACGTCATAGTATGCTGCGTTTTCTCAAACTTCGCAAGCCTTGAACTTCATCTTTTTCTTGACTTCTAAGGTCTTGGTAATAATAGCAAAAGGTAATAAAAAAGGCAGACCGCTAATGGTCTGCCTTTTTTTGTATTCTCATTGAGGACTACTTGCCGAGTCCCATCTGGTCAATCAACGCCTTAGTCTGTGGCTTATGACCGCGGAATGCAACGTACAAGTCCATTGGGTGCTCCTTGCCGCCCGACTCGAGGAGTGTGCGGAACTTCGAAGCGGTAGCCTTGTCGAAGATTCCGTTCTCGAGGAAGAGCGAGTAGCCGTCAGCAGCCAAAACCTCCGCCCACTTATAGCCGTAGTAGCCCGCTGCGTAACCGCCTGAGAAGAGGTGACCGAAGGTTGGTGAGAGAGCTGTGCCCTCGACAACAGGAAGCACCTGCGCCTTAGCCATAGCCTTCTGCTCGAACTCGATGATGTCGCCCTCGTAAGGTGCGGTGAGAGTGTGCCAAGCCATATCGGTCATACCGAACGACAACTGACGCACATTTGCGTATGCTGCCATATAGTTCTTAGCTGCGATAATCTTCTCGATAAGCTCTGCAGGCATAGTCTCGCCGGTCTGGTAGTGCTTAGCCCAGAGGTCGAGATACTCCTTCTCGTATGCCCAATTCTCCAAAATCTGCGATGGCAACTCCACGAAGTCGCGGAATACGCTTGTGCCGTTCAACGAGGCGTGCTTACCCTTTGCCAACATACCGTGGCAAGCGTGACCGAACTCGTGAAGGAATGTGGTGAACTCGTCGAAGGTGATGAGTGATGGAGTAGTCTCGGTAGGCTTTGTGAAGTTCATCACGAGCGATACCAACGGACGAATGTCGCCCTCAGCACCACGGAACTCGGTCATCCATGCTCCTGCACGCTTCGAATCGCGAGGGAAGAAGTCGAGGTAGAGGATAGCGAGGTGCTCGCCATTTGCCTCCGAAACCTCATATACGGCAACGTCCTCGTGATACTTTGCAATACCCTCAGCAGGCTTGAACTCCAAGCCGTAGAGCTTGTTGGCAAGCATAAATACCGCCTGCTTTACATTCTCGAGCTCGAGGTATGGCTTTACAGCCTCGTCGCTGATAGCGTACTTCTCGTTCTTGTACTTTTCGCTGTAGTACGACCAATCCCAAGGCTGAATATCGCCCTTGAAACCGAGCGACTGAGCATACTCGTTGATGGTCTTGTAGTCCTTGTCGGCATACTCCTTGGTCTGCTCGAGCAACTCTGCGAGGAATGAGTTTACAGTCTCGGTCTTCTCGGCCATACGGTTGTCGAGAACATAGTCTGCATAGCAGTTGTAGCCAAGCAAGTTTGCAATCTTGAGACGCAACGCGGTAATCTTGCGGATATTCTCGGTGTTGTCGAACTTACCACCAATCGAACAGCTGTTGCGAGCCTTGTAGAGCTGCTCCTTCAAGTCGCGCTGTGATGAGTAGGTTACGAATGGACCATAGCTTGGAGCCTTCAAAGTTACAGTCCAACCCTTCTGTCCGCGGTTCTTAGCCTCCAAAGCCAAGCCCTCCTTTACAAAGTCAGGCAACTCGGCAACCTTCTTCGCATCGGTGATGTTGAGGTGGTAGGCGTTGTTCGAAGCCAACGAGTTCTGACCGAACTGCAAGGTGAGTTGCGAGAGCTCCTCCGAGTACTGGCGATACAACTCCTTCTTCTCGTCATCGAGGTTTGCACCACTACGAACGAAGCTCTTGTATGTGTTCTCGAGGAGTTTCTTGTCCTCCTTCGAGAGGAACCAACCCGGATTCTCGTTTACAGCCTTCACGCGCTTGAACAACTCTGGGTTGAGCGAGATGTCGTTGCCGAGCTGAGTGAGCTTAGGCTGAATACGCATTGCTATGTTCTGCAACTCGTCCGAGGTATTGCACTGCAACATATTGAAGAATACGGACTCGATACGCTCCAATAACTGACCCTGCTTCTCAAGAGCGAGAATGGTGTTGTTGAATGAAGGCTTTGCCGGATTGTTTACGATAGCCTCAACCTCGGCACGGCTAACTGCGATAGCAGTCTCGAATGCCGGCTCGTAGTCGGTAATGGCGATTTTATCGAATGGAGGGGTCTGGTGTGGGGTGTTCCACTCTGCCAACAATGGATTGTTGGTGTCAATATCGGGCAACTGTGCTACAGGCATATCGTTGCCACCGCACGCACCCAAAAGTGCTGATGCTGACATAATAAAAAATAGTTTTTTCATAGTGTTATAAATTTAAAATATAGTTTCCCTAAATTTAAAGATTGGTGACATTCTTAGCCTCAGGAGCCTCTTCGGTGCTCTCCTCTGGCTTTGGCTCAGGCTCGTTCCACAAACCGCGCGCCTTGAGCAACGGAATACGGCTTGGCTCGCCACCGCGGAACTCGCGGTAGAGTGTCATACCGTCCTTCTTGCCGCCACTCGAAAGCAACTTGCGGAACGCTTTTGCTGTGTTGCGGTTGAAGATATCGCCTGTCTCTTCGAATGCTGCAAATGCGTCCTTATCCAACACCTCAGCCCAGGTGTAGAAATAGTAGCCCGAGGAGTATCCTCCGGCAAAGATGTGGGCGAAGTATGGGAGACGATAGCGAGGCTCAATCTCCGAAATCATATTGCGCTTCTTGTAGAGTGCATTCTGCTCGAAGGTTGCCAAATCCAACTCCTCAATCTTCTGGAGCGAGTGAATATCCAAATCAACAAGTGCTGCAGCCAAAAGCTCGGTAGTCATAAAGCCCTGGTTGAACTGCGCGCTCTTGTGAATCTTCTCGATGATATTGTCGCCAATAATGCTGTTGTTGCGATAGTGGATAGCGTAGCTCTTCAACAAATCCTTCTCGAAGGCCCAATTCTCCATAATCTGCGACGGAAGCTCCACGAAGTCGCCCTCGACATCGAGCAAGCCGTTGTATGGCACGTCCGAGAAGATGAAGTGGAGTGCGTGGCCAAACTCGTGGAAGAGGGTCGATGTCTCGTCAATCGAGAGGAGTGCCGGAGTCTTGCCCGAAGGGCGAGTGAAGTTGCAAACGATGCTCACTACAGGCGAGATACGATTGCCACTTTCGTCGTAGCCCGGACGGCGGAAGTAGCCACACCACGCGCCTGGCGATTTGCTCTCACGTGGGTGGAAGTCGAAGTAGAGAATACCAAGGTGCGACTCATCGTTATCCAACACCTCGTATGCCGAAACCTCCTTGTGGTAGAGCGGAACAACAACCGGACGGAATGTCAAGCCATAGAGACGATTTGCGAGGTTGAAGGCACCCTGACGCACATTGTCGAGCGAGAAGAATGGTGCAGTCATCTCCTCGTCAAGGTTATACTTCTGCTTGCGAACCTTCTCGGCGTAGTACCACCAATCCCACGACTCGAACTTATCCTTCTCGCCGCTATGATCGCGCTTGAAGAGGGTGTTCATCTCCTCCAACTCCTCCTTAGCCTTCTTGTTTGCCGAGGTGAAGATCTCCTCGAGCAATCCATAGACCGCCTTTGGCGAGCCGGCCATCTGCTCCGATGTTACGTAGTCGGCGTATGACTTGTAACCCAAAAGCTTCGCCTTCTCGATGCGCAGGCTGATAATTTTTTCGATAATCTCCTTATTGTTGTGGGCATTATCGTTGTTGCAGCGGTTGAGATAGGCCTTGTACATCTTCTCGCGCAGCTCGCGGTTCTGCGAATAGGTGAGGAAAGGTATAAGGCTTGGCTTGTGGAGTGTGAAGATAAATTTATTATCGTCCTTCTCCGATTTAGCCGCTTCGCGTACCGCCTTCGGAAGCTCCTTGCACTCAGGGAGTGTGAGCTCCAGCTTAAAGTCGTTGGTCTCGGCGAGCAGATTGTTGTCGAACTTCACGGTCAGGAGCGACAACTCCTCGTTGATGCTCTTAAGACGAGCCTTTTGTTTCTCTTTGAGAAGTGCACCTTGACGTACGGCGTTGTCGTACATCTTCTTCACTAGGCGAAGCTGCTCGTCGTTCAACTCGAGGTTGTTGCGTGTATCATAGATGCTCTTTATGCGCTTGAACAGCTCCTCGTTCATCGAAATAGCGTCGTAGTGGGCAGCCAACAAAGGCATAACCTTCTCCTGCAACGCCTGCATCTCGTCGTTGTTCATTGCAGCGCACATCATTCCGAAGACGTCCGACAACTCGGCAAGCTTCGAGCCTGAGCGGTCGAGTGCGAGTATGGTGTTGTCGAAGGTAGGTTTGTCTGAATTAGTGATTATAGCCGCAATCTCCTCGTTGTGGAGCGAGATAGCGTAGTGGAATGCCGGCTCGTAGTGCTGTGGCTCGATAAGGTCGAAGGCCGGAACGCCGTACGGAGTCTCTACCTCGGTAAGTAGAGGGTTGACCTCATTTTTTACCGGCTCGGTGCAAAATGTTGTGTTGATTGCAATCATAATGAGTGTTAAAACCGATAATGTACGTTTCATTTCGATAAAATTTACTATATTTGCTACACAAAGATAATAATTTTTCAATCGTTATGCAACTATTCTACGCAGCAGATTTTACAACACCCGAATATATGCTCTCCGAGGAGGAGTCGCGCCACGCCGTTAAGGTGTTGCGATTGATGGAGGGTGATACCCTCCATATTACCGATGGACGAGGAAATCTCTATCGTTGCGAGGTGGCTTCGGCACATCAAAAACACTGTCTTGTGAGAGTGGTGGAGCACTTCGAGGAGTTCGAGAAATTGCCATATCGTTTGACAATGGCGGTAGCCCCTACAAAGAATATCGACCGCTACGAATGGTTCTTGGAGAAGGCGACCGAGATTGGCGTTGCGAAGGTGGTGCCGATTGTCGGCGAGCATAGCGAGCGCAAGGTTATTAAACACGAGCGCGAGGAGAAGGTTATCACTTCAGCCGTAAAGCAGTCGTTGAAAGCCTATCACCCTGTGCTGGCGGAGCTTACGATGTTCGATAAGTTGGTGAAATCGGAGTTTGCGGGACGTAAATTTATCGCTCACTGCGGCGAGGCTATTAAGGAGAAGAAGTATCTTGCTTCGACCCTGAAGAAGGGCGAAGATGTGCTTATCTTGATTGGTCCCGAGGGGGATTTCTCGCCTGCAGAGGTGGCTTTGGCAGTGGAGAATGGCTTCGAGGAGATTACCCTTGGCACACAGCGCTTCCGCACCGAGACTGCTGCCGTTGTGGCGGTTGATATGGTCTCGATAGTGAATAATTTGTAACCCAAACAGATGCTATTAAAACTTTTTATAACCTTTTTCAAAATCGGCCTTTTTAGCTTTGGTGGTGGCTTTGCGATGATTCCGCTAATTCAGCGCGAGGTCATTGAGAAGAGTAGGTGGATCGATGAAAAAGATTTTCTCGATATGCTCGTCCTAGCACAATCTACGCCAGGTCCTATAGCTGTAAATACAGCCGTATTTGTTGGCTACAAGACGGCGGGTGTTGCGGGAGCAATTATGGCTACTCTTGGCACTGTTTTGCCTTCGTTTATAATAATTCTATTGTTGGCACTCTTCTTTGCTGAGGTGCGCGAAAATCGCTATGTAGATGCCGCCTTCCGCGCTATGCGACCTGCGGTTGTGGCGCTGATTGTTGCGCCGCTGATGGGGTTGGTTAAGGGTATGAAGTGGTATCTTGCGGGCCTCTCGGCAGCGGTGGCTGTAGCGGTGTGGTATTTTGGCGTTTCGCCTATCTACTTTATTGCCGCAGGTGTTGTTGTGGGCATTGTTGTCGCCGTAGTGAATGGCAGAAAGGGGGCTAAACGATGATCTACTTGCATCTCTTTCTCTCCTATTTGAAGATAGGCTTCTTCGGCTTCGGTGGTGGATACGCGATGTTGTCGCTTATCCAAAACGAGATTGTCTTGCAACAAAAGTGGCTTACAGATGCGCAGTTTGCCGATATTGTGGCGGTGTCGCAGATGACCCCAGGCCCAATCGCTATAAATTCGGCTACCTACGTGGGCTATGAGGTCTGCTTTGCCGAATATGGAACAATGTTTAGCGGAATACTCGGCTCGGCTGTGGCAACATTTGCGGTCTGCCTGCCGTCGCTTACGCTGATGCTTCTGCTCACGCTCTTCTTCCTTCGTTATCGCGAAAATCGATATATAAAGAGTGTTGTCAAGTCGGTAGGTCCGATTATCGTGGGAATGGTTGCCTCGGCGGCATTGCTGCTGATGTTCCCCGTGTCGGGCAAGAATGAGAATTTTGTAGATGTCTGGTCGTGGGTGCTCTTCGCAGCGTGCCTCTACGGCTCCTATCGCAAAGTCAACCCCGTCTTGATGATTATCCTCTCGGCCGTCGCCGGCGTGCTGATATATGCCGTCGTGCCGATGCTGTGTTGAAATTAACCCCAAACTCAATATATGACTTCCACTAACCCAAATCAAATCGTTATTAAAGAGGTAAAGACAAAGTGCGAACTGCGTCGTTTTGTGCAGTTTGGCATCGACCTCTATGAGGGCAATCAGTACTTTTGCCCTCCAATCGTCCTTGATGAGATAAACGCCTTCTCGCCGAGCGGAAATCCGGCTCTCGAGGTGTGCGATTTTATCCTCTATATGGCTTATCGCAACGGCGAGATTGTCGGTCGCATCGCGGGCATTGTAAATCATCGTGCCAACGAGGCGTGGAATGTCAAGAAGTGCCGATTTGGCTGGTTCGAATGCATCGACGACCACGATGTCTTCAAGGCGCTGCTCGATGCTGTTGCCGAGTGGGGTAGAAGCAAGGGCATGACCTGCCTGAATGGCCCTGTGGGCTTCACCGACTTCGATCATCAGGGACTTTTGTTAGAGGGTTTCGATTACAATTCGCCTATGGCGAGCCTCTATACCCACCCATACTACATTGCTCACTACGAGCGCTATGGCTTACGCAAGGAGGCCGATTGGATTGAGTTCCAGATTCACCCGCCAAAGGAGGCTCCCGAGCGAATGAGACGTGTGGCAAAACTTGTGTCGGAACGCTACGGACTCCACACTGTGAAGGTCAAGAATGTGCGCGAGGTGAAGAAGCGCTATGGCTATACCTATTTTGATGTTGTGGACGCCGCTTATCAGAAGCTCTACAACTTTCAGCCGCTGACCGATAGGCAGAAGCAGTACTACTGCAAGATGTTCTTCCCATTGCTCAACTTCGATTTTGTGACGCTGGTTGCTAACGATAAGGACGAGATTGTGGCAGTGGGCGTGGGTATGCCGTCGCTCTCGGAGGCGTTACGTAAGTGCAAGGGACGTCTATTCCCATTTGGTTGGTATCATCTGCTTAAGGCGTTGAAGGCGAAGAAGATGACCGATTTCGACTTGTTGTTGATTGCCGTTCGTCCCGACTATCAAAACAAGGGTGTCAACGCCTTGCTGTTCGATGATATGACCCCATATTTCCAAAAATATGGTATCGAGCGCATCGAGACAACCGCCATTCTTGAAACCAACAACAAGAGCCAGGCGAACTTTGTCATCTTCGACCATATTCAGCACAAACGAAGAAGAGCCTATATTAAAGAACTATAAAAAAGGAGTTCTCCACTTCGGGTTGTTCTTTTTCGGCGGTGAATTAAATTTCACCGCCGATTTTGTTTATTTACAATCTGTTAGGTTGTTAGATTGTGAAACGACTTTTCGTGCAATAATCGCTTAAACCGTAATATTACTTATTGAGTGTAGTCTTCTATGTAGTCTAAATTAAATGCGATTTGTTATACAGGCAATAAGTCGTATGATAACTATTATCCTTTTATTTATTGAAAATTCATAGGTCAAAAATTTTGCTAACTCAACTATTGTTCGTATATTTGCGAACAATTAAACGGCAAAAGACAATGGTAAATAAGGACTATACCGTTAAGCAAGAGCAAGTTGCACGCTTTGCAAAGGCAATGGGACACCCTGCACGCATTGCGATAATGAACTTTCTTGCCAAGCAGACAACCTGCTATTTCGGAGATATTCACGAGGAGTTGCCGATTGCCAAAGCTACCGTATCGCAGCACCTCAAAGAGTTAAAAGAGGCGGGGCTAATACAGGGAGAGGTCGAAACACCGAAGGTTAAGTATTGTATCAACCGAGAGAATTGGCGACTTGCAAAGGCTTTGTTCGTTGGGTTTTTCGACGACTGCGCCTGTAAAAAGGAGAGTTGCTGTAAATAACAGCCTCTTTTTTTGGAAACCATGTTCGTTATTCTACGAACTACAAATAATATAAAATTCAAAGTTATGAGAAGAGTATTAGTGATTCTTACCCTATGTATGGGTATGGTGGCTTGCTCGGGAGGCAAGACCAAGAGTGCGGCTGAAAATCAGCAGACAAAAAAAGATGTTGTTGAGGTGCTTTACTTCCACGGAGCGCAACGTTGTGCTACTTGTATGGCTATTGAGAAGAACACCAAGGAGTTGTTAGAGGCGGCTTATGCTGAGCCGTTGAAAAGCGGCAAGTTGGTATTTCGCTCGGTGGATATTACCAAGGAGGAGGCTCTCGCTGAGCGATACGAAGTTAGTTGGTCATCGCTTATCCTCGTTGATTACGACAAAAGCGGAAAGGAGAGTGCAACAAATCTAACGGAATTTGCTTTTGGCAATGCCCGCACCGCTCCCGATAAGTTCAAGCAGGGTTTGTCTGCGAGAATAATAGAAATGCTTAATAACTAACGCTATGGAGTGGTTACAATCATTGTTGGATAGTTCCACAACGCCCGCAGTAACAGCACTCTTGCTCGGACTGCTGACAGCACTTTCGCCCTGTCCATTGGCTACTAATATCGCTGCCATCTGTTATATAGGTAAGCATATCGAGGACCGAAATGGGGTGTTTGTGCAGGGCTTGCTCTACACTTTGGGGCGCACGATTGCCTACACGCTGCTTGGTGTGGTGTTGATTGCAATTTTAAGAAGCGGTGCGAGCGTATTCGGCATTCAAAAGTTTATAGCCACCTATGGCGAGTTGATTTTGCCCCCAGCATTGTTGCTTATAGGTCTGTTTATGCTATTTGGCAACCGACTAAATCTGCCGTCATTCGGTTTTGGTGGCAAGGGCGAGGGGTTGGCTCGACGAGGCGGAGTTGGGGCGTTGATGTTGGGGTTACTCTTTGCATTGGCATTCTGCCCAACGAGCGGAGTTTTCTACTTTGGAATGCTGATTCCGATGTCGGCGAGCGCAACTATGGGCTACCTGTTACCAATACTCTTTGCCATTGCAACCGCCTTGCCCGTGCTTGTTGTTGCGTGGATATTGGCGTTCAGCGCAGGGCGGATTGGGGCGGTCTATGGCAAGATGCAGGTCATTCAGAAGTGGCTCAATATAGTGGTAGGCATACTCTTTATCACAATCGGAGTATATTATTGTTTAACAATTTACATTTAGGAATTATGGAAATCAAGATTTTAGGAACGGGTTGTGGTAAGTGCAAGACAACCTACGCAGTGATTGAAAAGGTCATCAAGGAGAACAACATCACGGCAACTCTTACCAAGGTAGAGGATATTATGGAGATTATGAACTACAATATCCTCACAACCCCTGCCGTAGTGGTTGATGGCGAAGTGAAAATCAAGGGCTATGTACCAAGCGAAAGGGAGATTAAGGAGTTATTGGGAGTATGATACAGCAATTCGCAGATTGGTTAGTGTATGGCATCTTCGGTTTGGATGCTGCTACACCATTGGGCACGGCTGTCAATTTCTTCTTTTACGACAGCATCAAGATTGTTATGCTGCTTTTCAGCATAAGTTTTGTGATGGGTATTATCAACGCCTACTTCCCCATTGAGCGACTACGCCAATACCTCGCCACGCATAAACTCTATGGCTTGGACTACTTCTTGGCGGCTCTCTTCGGTGGTATTAC
>JAZRPA010000024.1:0-228060 GCA_045648965.1 Alistipes sp.
GACAATAGATAACATATACGAGACATCGAAAGAGAGTATCAATGAGGTGTACTTTGCTAAATGTGTGTGCTCGGTTATTATATTTGATTCATTGGATAGACGTATCAATAAGGCAGATTGGTATCCTACGGGTGGTAATAAAGCCCAAATTATTCCATACGCCATTGCTAAGCTAATGAGCATGCTCCCGAAGAACATGGACTTGGACTGGAAATTAATTTGGCAGAAGCAGGAGATGTATCCAGCCTTGGAGAGAGAACTTATGCGCATAGCTCATAGTGTTCACAACTTTTTCGAGAAAGAGGCGCAAGGTGGTCTTGTTCGCAGTATGGCTCGTAAGGCAGATACATGGAATAAATGCAAGGGGCTGAACTGGTCATTATCTGATGAATTTACCTCCACACTTATTTCAAAGAGCGAGATGAAGCAGGAGGAAGCAGCAGCAAAACGAGAACGAAAATTTAATAGCAACATAGATGCGTCTGTCGAGATCTTCAACCTGGGCGCTGATTATTGGCAGAAGGTATATAATGATCTTTCCAAAGAGAATATCCTCTCATACGGAGACTTGTCGTTTATTAGTAGTATTGCCGACTATATCCGCAGAGCATCATTGCCAAGTGCTGCGCAATGCAAGCGCCTTCTGAAGATTGTAGAGAAAACTGAGGACAAGGGATATATTATGCCGTAAAATAAAAAAGTAATTATTATATGTCTGAGTCAAGAATTTTAATCACAAATTTTCCTAATCTATATCAACGTCCTACAATAAGTGCAGTACAGGACGGAAAAGAGACTATTAATGTAGTATGTGGATATGATTTTCAAATTGATATTGATGAAGTTGAGGTTCAGATCGCTAGAGATTTCATAACGGCTTTACTAAGTTTTGACCAAATATACGTAGAAGGAAATCATCTGGGTGAAATTGTGCAAGTAATTGGCCTTGAATCATTAAAAGAACTTCTGCGTTTGCATATACTTTGCATTATACCAGATCAAGGATTAAACCCCGTAATGATACAGGAAGGCAGAGGTGAATGGAAGCACAGTTTTATTTCATATCCATTCAAAGATTATAAAAGTACGATAGGCGGTAAGTTGTTTGATGATGGTCCATATAAATGGAGCCATGTTGAATACAGTTTACACAAATTAGGCATAAAAGGAGTTGATGCCAATACTATTTTATATTTAGTTGAAGAGAATTCAGCGGATATAGGAGATAGTGATTTGTTTACAACAAAGGTTAATAATGAAACCTCAAGAGATATCATCACTCCGGCATTTTTATCTGATCCAAATTTCTATCGTAAACGACCAGATGGCAAGTGGGAGTATAATCAGGTTGGTAGAGTTCGAATACATGAACTTAATAAATCTGCTATACTGGCAGAGACTCTGGGAATTAGTAATATAAAAATGGACGCAGCTATAAATGAGCTAATGTTGCGTAAAACTCTATCAGCTTTTAGTAAGAAATTTGACTGTGGGACAGATGCATTGTTAAAAATAGAACAACAGAAAGGCTTCCCAGATCTTGGAGAATTATTTGTTAAGAAAATTATTCGGTTAGATGACATTTTAGAATTAAGAAATAACTATCAAGGAAAGATTTTTAGATATTGGGCTCATCAGTCAAAGTATGATGAAAATTTGATGAGACAAGAGATTATGAATTCTGTTCATAACCTTCTTGGGTCTCGATTGTCTAATCCATTAAGAATGATCGCGTGTAATTTAATAGGGTTATTTGGCTTTATACCTGGAATAGTGGCCTCGGCTTTTGATAGTTATATTATTGATGCTGTGTCAAAAGGATGGCACCCTAATTTTTTCCTTGATGATAAGTTAAAAGCAATGATAGATACTTGTGTAGCTAAGGATACCAAAAAGGCTCAAAGGAAATTACGCGATGAAACTTTTAGGGGAGTAGGGAGAAATGATCTTTGTCCATGCGGGAGTGGTAAGAAATTTAAAAAATGTCATGGTCGTGATTAGTAAGTTATAAAAACGGTTCAATCACTTCAACGAAATCCTATTTGCGGATTCGCGTTTCTTGGAGTTGACAAGGTCGGCGTAGATTTGGGTGGTTTTGACGCTTTTGTGGGTTAGCATTTTGGAGACCGTATAGATGTCCGTGCCGAGTGCGATTTGAAGCGTGGCAAAGGTGTGGCGGAAGCAGTGGAATGTGATATGCTTTCTAATCCCCGCAGCCTTTATCCAGGCGTGTAGTGGGTGTTGAATCATACACCTACGCAGGCCAACGAACACCAAGCCCTCCTGCTGTACCTCACCGCAGAGTTCTAGCGCCTCATCGCTGATAGGTAGTGTCGCCTCGGTCTCGGTCTTCTCGGTGCAGATACGCATCCACCAGCCGCCATCGCTGGCACGCTCAATCTCCTCCCAGCGCAGCTTCAATATGTCGCTGATGCGCAGTCCCGTCAGGCACGAAAATAGAGCAGCTCGCTTCAACACATCATACTGACAAGGTGTTGCGGCGAGCTGTTTCACCTCTTCGAGCGTCAGGAACTCCTTGCGCTTCTCGCGCTTGGGGATTCCGCCCAATCTGTCGGCCAAGTTTTCGCGTATCATTCGCTCCTGGTACGCCTGGCGCAGTGCGAGCAGTGGAGTGCAAGTGAATTTGAATAATACAAGGAGTGCAGCAGGCACTCCTTGTATTATTTCCTTCATTCCGTGATAGTTTGCGGATTCCCAAATCCTTCTCAAAATCGCCGGTTTTGGGAAAGGTTAAAAAAGTTGGCTACTTCGAAAGTAGTGCATCGGCACGAATAAGCGATTCGATATAGGCCGACTTATTGCCCGAATGTGCGTTTAGCAATTCGACAATATCATAAGACAAACAAAGAGTTATTGTCTTTTTTGTACGTCCAGTCGCCTTACGACCGGCACCTTCTCTCGCTCCACCACGATTAGATTTTCTTTCCTCCATAATCTTACACATATTTGATACATCAAAGATACAAATTTTGTTGGATTGTAAAGTATATAATTTGTAAAATCGCTCTTTTTGAGTAACTTTGTATAATTCAATCTACAAATACTATGAAAGAAGCCGGTTATGTATATATTTTAACCAATCCGAGTTTTAAGGAAGATTGGGTGAAAATTGGTAAAAGTTCGCGCCCCGTGGATATCCGCTCAAAGGAGTTGGATAATACGGCTGTACCATTGCCATTTGAGATTTATGCAACATTAAAGACGGTGAAGTATTCGGAAGCAGAGAAACTGATCCATCATTACATTGAACGTTTTACAAAACTTCGCATTAGAGATAATCGGGAGTTTTTTAATGTTTCACCGGAGAATGCATTGGCTATTTTCAAGGATGTATCACTTCTTCTTGATGATGCAGAGATTGAAGAAGTATATAAATCATCCATGTTTAACACTAATGACAATCAAAAGCAACAACATAAATTATCAAATAAAACTCCGCAAAGAACAAGTATCACAAAGTGGATGATACCTGCCAATCCTAAATACTTTGATCATACTAGATGCTTTGCAAAGCATGGGATAATATATTGGAAGCAACATTTCAATTTCAAAACAGGAGATATAATCTACATATATGTTACCAGTCCAGTTAGTGCAGTAAAATATGAGTGTATAGTTGAAGATTGTAATTTATCATATTCTCCTTGTATGGATATAAATTTGGAGTTTTATTCAAATCCCACGGACTTTGAAGTAGCAAAAAAACACAATAGATTTATAAAATTAAGATTAATTGCATCAACTAAATCTACTACTCTAACAATGTTGCATTTGTTGGAAAATGGAATGAACCATGCGCCACAAGGATGCTTAAATCTTTCAGACTCAAACTCCGATTTGTTGAATTATATTGAGACTAATTTTTAGGGACTATAAAATAAGCCTCCTTTGCAAAAGGAATATCTCTGAATGAGGATGGCAGATTATTAGATAGGGTATCACCGTAAGGTGTGATTGACTTTGCTTCGCTTGTCTTTCACTGCGTCGGCTCGGCAATAACAAACAGGGCGGGATTGGCTACTACGCAGACCTCGGTCTGCTTCGCTTAATGCCTCTCCCTTGGAATCCTCGGCATAGAGAGCGCAAGTATTGCTTGTGGCAATACAAAACAAAAAGAGAACGATGTTTGAGTAAACTCAACTCGTTCTCTTTCTCGTTTTGCACCTGCGGTGCTACTTGCGCTCACTCTGCGCTCGTGATTCCGGCGGGATTCGAACCCACGACCCGCAGCTTAGAAGGCTGCTGCTCTATCCAACTGAGCTACGGAACCAATCCGTTTATTTTGCGAAATCAAAGTCCCCGAAAAACCGTCTCTCAGATGCGGCTGAGCCGATTTCGGGATTTGAACCCGAGACCCCTTCATTACGAGTGAAGTGCTCTACCGCTGAGCTAAATCGGCATTGTTCCTGCGATTTCGCGTTGCAAATATCGTAAAATTTTCTCTATTTCGGCAACTTTCCTACGTTTTTTCGAAAATTAAATGCGAATTTTTGTAACTTCGCACTAAGAAAATATAATTTTGAGAGCCGAATGATTGCTTTTGTTTTATGTCTGGCATTGCTTGTCATTGCATATTTTACCTATGGTAAATATCTTGAAAAGATATGTAAAATTGACAATAAAGCCGCTGTGCCTAGTTCAACATTGTACGACGGAGTCGATTATGTGCCGATGCCGCGTTGGCGCACATTCCTTATTCAGTTGCTGAATATTGCCGGTACAGGTCCTATCTTTGGTGCTATTCTTGGCGCCTGTTACGGTCCCGTAGCGTTCCTCTGGATTACCATCGGAGGTATCTTTATGGGTGCTATGCACGACTACCTATCAGGTGTCATACTTGTGCGTAACGAGGGTTTGAGTATTTCCGAAATCGTGGCTCGCTATCTCGGCAAGGGTGCTGGTCTGTTTATGCGAATATTCTCCATTATCCTGCTCTTGTTGGTTGGCGTTGTATTTGTGGTCAGCCCTGCCGATATTCTTGCCTCAAAGTTTGAACTCATTTCCAGAGAGTGGTGGTTGGGCATTATCATCGCCTACTACTTTATCGCCACATTGTTGCCTGTCGATAAACTCATCGGCAAAGTCTATCCTCTCTTTGGCATAGCCTTAGTTGCGATGGCTCTCGGTCTGTTGGGTGTGTTAATCTTCGGCGACTACACCATACCGAGTATGACGCTCGAAAACCTCCATGCCAACAAGGAGAACTTACCTTTGTTGCCAACAATCTTTATCACTATTGCCTGCGGTGCAATTTCGGGCTTCCACGCCACTCAATCTCCATTGATGGCTCGCTGTGTAAACAATGAGCGTGAGTGCCGATTTGTATTCTATGGCGCAATGATTTCCGAGTCGATTATCGCATTGATTTGGGCGGCTATCGCAATGGCGTTCTTCTACAACGACGGAGGCGTCTCAGTCGCTTTGGTGG
The DNA here is from genome assembly GCA_045648965.1 of Alistipes sp. Taxonomy (GTDB): domain Bacteria; phylum Bacteroidota; class Bacteroidia; order Bacteroidales; family Rikenellaceae; genus Alistipes. The sequence continues at coordinate 5,450 of JAZRPA010000024.1, forward strand.
GTCATACTCCTGCGTGGGCAGTAAACAAGATATCGTCCACCACGCTTGGTGTTGTTGGCAGCATTCTCGCAATCTTGGGTGTCGTAGCAGCACCTATCACCTCGGGCGATACAGCATTCCGCTCGGCTCGTTTGATTATTGCCGATATGCTCCACATCGAACAGCGCTCGAAGTGGAAGAGATTGATAATCTGTGTACCGTTGTTTATATGCGGAATAGCCCTTACTTTTGTCAATTTCGACATTGTTTGGCGCTACTTCGCCTGGACCAATCAGGCTTTGGCAACGATTGTTTTGTGGTGCATCGTGGTATATCTCCACAAGAATAAGCTCAACTATTGGGTAGCCATTATTCCGGCGTTCTTTATGACCTATATCTGTTCGTCGTTTGTCTTTGTGTCGAACCAATTTATCGGTATGGGCGCTGTACCAATGGCCTATGTTTGGGGAGGAGTGGCAACAATTGCTCTCTCGGCTATAATGATACTCAATATGCGACACCGCAATACAATCAAAGTGAAACAATAGATAAAACAATGGCTAAAATAACCCTTAAACCTACCGAAAATCAGAATTTTATTCTCCTTGGCGGAGAGTTCGCCAAGGTGCTCGATAGCGCCCACAAGCAGGAGGCCGAAGGCAACTTCGAAGCGGCATGTAACACCCGCTACCAGGCCTTTCAGCAAATTGTAGATATTCTGCCTGAGGACGAGCCCGCAGAGCTCGACTTCTCGCACCCGAACACTCGCGCTGCGATAGAGATTATCTATGGTTCGGCCGTGGATAACTTCCTCGCCGGCGACGTCGAACTCTCGGCCGCGCAGCTCGAACTCCTCTTGGAGTGCGACAGCGAGGACCACATCGAGGCGACACCGCAGTTGGCCTTGTGTTACATCGCCTTGGAGGAGTGGGAGTGCTTGGAGGAGATTATACCGGACCTCGGCGAGAAGAGCGCCTTCAAGCCACTTGTCGAGGCGTTGGCCGAGTATGCTCGCACGGGGTCAGTATCAGCGGAGATAAAGGCGGCTCTGCGTCGTCATCGCCACCTCTGCGAGGAGCTTTCGCGCGCCGACCACCCTGCGGACGAGGCCTATTTGAAGGATATTTCGTCGGAGCGCCCGACACAGCAGGCTCTTGCCCGCGAAATCTATCTGCGTTGCGAGCCACTATTGCTTAAATATGAGGGCTTTATTGAGAAGATGAATTAAGTTATGGGGAGCAGCGTTGTTGCTCCTTTTTATTTTGCCCACCAAAATTTTTCGAATATCCAATCTTTTTTATACCTTTGCTATCAGGAATTGCGGAATACGCAGTTCGTTGATGGCATTTAGGCTATTGTTGTTGATAAGTAAAACGACCAAATTATTACGACGAACACACAATAGGCACAATGAATGCTCACGCCTTTGGGCGTGGGTGTGCTTATGTTCGTATTGGTGCTTGGTCGTACCATCTTATCAGTAAGTAACGCTCACGCTTCTCTTTTTGAATTATGCGGTTGCCATCGGTGTACATACGATAGGTTTAACATTTTTATATTTTGTTTTTTATGTACAAACTTAGGTTAGGCGGGCTCTTTTTATCAGTCGCATTGCTTTTAACGGCATTCGAGACAAGCGCACAAACAGCAATCTCAGGAAAGGTTGTCGATGGCGATAAAAAAACTGGTGTTGGTTTCGCAACCGTCGCTTTATTACGCGATACAGTGGTTGTTTCGGCGGTGGCTGCCCGCAACGATGGCAGGTTCTCGCTCGAAACAAAGGAGCAAGGCAACTTTTTCTTAGAGGTTTCATCTGTAGGTTACGGAACCGTAAAACACCAAGTAGTGGTATCGGGTAAACATATTGATGTTGGCGAAATCACTATCCATGAAGGCATAGATGTTGATGCAATAGCCATAACTATACAAAAACCTATTGTCACAGCCGACGCAGAGAAGCTTACCTACTCTGTAGAGGACGACCCTGAAGCCTCAACAAGCACTCTCGAAGATATTATCCGCAAAGTGCCTCAACTATCACTCAACGCCGATGGAAAGGTGCTAATGAATGGTCAAAGCGACTACAAAGTGCTTATCAACGGGCACACATCCTCTATGTCGCGAAACTTTGACGACATCATCAAGAGTATGCCAGCTTCGTCAATCAAGCGCATCGAGGTCATCACAAATCCTTCTATGAAGTACGATGCAGAGGGTGTGGGCGGAGTGTTGAACATTATCACCACAAAGGCTCGTTTCGATGGTTACAACGGAAGAATAAACCTCAGTGCAGGCAACTGGTTTAATCGCAACTTCAATACCAATAATTCGGCACAATTTACTATACAGACCGATAAATTATCGCTTTCAACCTCGCTATACTACTCTCAAGCGTGGGCCAATCGTGATATTGTGGGAGATCAGCAACAGAAATTCGAGAATTTGGTCAATGGGGCCGACTACCACTACTTAAATGCAGAAGGCAACTATGGCTACAACTACCATTCGCTCTACGGCGATGTGAGTGCAAGCTATCAGATAGACTCTGTCAACCTCATAACTGCCGAAGTGGGCATTTGGGGTGGAAAACAGCAGAGTAATGTTATAACCAAATACGAGTATCTTGACAGCAACAATCAACAACTCTACGGCTACAACTCACCTCAAACAAACACGCACGACTGGATAGGTGTTGACGCAACAATTAGCTATCAGCACTCATTCAAGGGTGAAGGTCACAATTTGACAGTGTCTGACAATATATCGATTATTCCACCACAGAATCAGATGCAGTTTAGGCCCCTTATTCCGTTTGGAAGCACAACTTCTATTTCGGATATCTTGACAGAGCAGAAATCGACTGCACTGCAAAATGTGGCGCAGATAGACTATATAAACCATATCAACAAGCACCACACCCTCGAAGCTGGAGCAAAACACTCTTATGACAATACGCAGACCGCCGTTCACCAGATTGACAGCAATGCAGGAGGCTCGATACTATCTAAAACAAACGGTACAACACGCCTTACACGAAACATTCTCGGTATATATGCGGGTTATGCCTACTCAATGAACAAGTTCACAGTACGTGCTGGTGGTCGTATTGAGGGAGCTTGGTATAATACCCACTTCTTGAGTAGCGAGAATAAAACGTGGAAAACTTCGCTCATAAACGTCGTTCCATATATCTCGCTAACATACTTGCCAAAGGAGGGTCATTCGCTAGCGCTCTCCTACACAGAGCGTCTTTCACGCCCTGGAATACACGCTATGACACCATTCGTACAGGAGGGTCACGCTGAACGTATCTACGGAAATCCTAATCTTCACACTGGCATCACACACAACTTATCGTTCAAATACACCTATTCGAGCAACAAGTGGAATGCAACTGGAGAACTATATTCACGCCTATCGAACAACCTTATATCATCATACTCGTTCATCGACAACGAAGGCTATGTAAACTCTACATACCGCAACAACGGCCGTATGCGAGGTTATGGAGCTGGTATTTCGATGTCGTATCGCCCATCGTCAAAATTCAATCTTTCAATATCAACACGAGGAGGACACCTCTCCTATCAACTACTAAATGAGGGAATCAAGAATGAGGGTTGGACGTTTTCACATAACCTCAATATGATGATAGCTTTATGGAAAGGAGCAAGGCTTACACTCGCTGAGTATGTTTTCCTATTCGAACCACAAATGGGTGTTGTGACCACAAATTGGATGTTTGGCACACAGGCACACCTTGGTCAAAAACTGCTAAAAGATAAGCTAGAGATTGCTGTGGCCGTATTTAATCCACACGCCCAACTAACGGTTCTGAAGAGTTATTCCGAGACAACTACCTATCGCCAATGGTCAACAAATAGTTCGGTGGGTCGATGCATAAAACTCTCCGTAAGCTACAACTTTGGCAAACAGGGGCTGTATGTCAAACGTACCAATGCCAAATCAGACGATGGCGGTGATAACGTAGGTGCGGCGTCGGCTGGAACATCGGGATTATAAATGCCCCTCCACATTCAACCCCAAAAGAGGTTACCATTATAATGGCAACCTCTTTTTAAAACACCCCTCAAAAGGCGGAATGACAAATATCTTTTATGCCTCCCCATGATTTTTGAAGCCGACCGGTGCTTGCGGCTGAATAAGCTCGATGCGACCGACATTTGTTTCGTAGCGTGCGATATTCTCTTGCAACGACATCAGAAGTCGCTTGGCGTGCTCAGGTGTAAGAATTATACGGCTCTTGACCTGTGCCTTTGGCAAGCCGGGCAACATTGCCGCAAAATCGAGAATAAATTCAGATGTAGAGTGCGAAATAATCGCCAAATTCGAGTAGTGACCCTGTGCCACTTCTGCGCTGAGCTCCACATCTATTCCGTGTTGTTTTACCTCTCCCATTTTGGTTGTGTGTTTTAATTTTTCTTATCGCAAAGATATGCAATTTAGGGACCTGTGCAACCATTTTTCGCCACAAGTTATCAACAATAAAATCACACGAGGCATATAAAATGCAGGGTAAAGTTTAGAAATCTAATATATTTTTAATATATTTGCGAGGTTATATGTAGATTAGCGTAACTAACGTTGCAACCAAAAGGGAATGTTGAGTTCGATTATTGATGTTGTTTTGCGAGGATTGGTCGTTGGCCTAGCCTCCTCCGTTACGGTAGGACCTGTAGCGGTGCTCTGTATTCAGCGAACATTGAGCAAGAGCCGCCGCGCGGGCTTTATGTCGGGACTCGGTGTGGCGTGCGCCGATACGCTATTGGCAATTATCGCATTCTTCGTCTATGCTCTCGTAGAGGCTCAAATCGAGCGATACAAGGACATCATAACCATCTTAGGCGGCATCTTCATCTTGGTTGTCGGCGTAGTAATCTTCTTCAAGAACCCCGCTCCGCAGATTCGACGCAATCGCACAGGAAGCTCCTCGTCATGGCGCGACTTCGCCTCGATGTTTGGCTTCACGTTGGCAAACTTCATCTCGGTGATACCTTACATTTTGGCATTCTTTGCAATGTTGGGTGTATCGGTGCATAGCGATTCGACCGATTTTGCTTCCATTTTGAATAGTGCTCTTATTCTCGGAGGTTTCCTCGCGGGAGCAGTGATGTGGTGGTTCCTCCTCACATTGCTTATAAGCCTATTCCGACGTCGTTTCCGTCCGCATCATATGCAGATGCTGAACCGCATAGCAGGTATAATCATAGGACTCCTCGGAGTTATAACAATACTTACGACCGTTCTTTCACCTGCTAAAAAAGAGACAAATGTCAATAATAATGATGCGACCGAGCAGCTTGACGACGCTACTCAGCCTGCTACAGACGAGGTAGATGCAGACACAAAGAACGTAATCGAACAGATTGACTCTCTTCAACTTAACACAAATGGAACAAACAACTAAAAAAATCATCATCGCCCTCGACGGTTTTTCGTCGTGTGGCAAGAGCACTTTTGCAAAGAGTATCGCACAGCGACTCGGATATATATTTATCGACACCGGAGCGATGTATCGCGCCGTAACACTCTATGCCCTCGAACATGGAGCTATCCGTTCGGGCATAGTAGATGAGGACGAGGTGGTACGCCTTCTCTCCGACATCTCGATAACCTTCCGCTTCAACCCACAGCGTGGTGCGAGCGACATCTACGTAAATGGCGACTTGGTTGAGGGTAAGATCCGCACTATCGAGGTATCGAACTGTGTAAGCCCCGTAAGTGCTATTGGCGCGGTGCGCGAAAAGCTCGTGGCTATGCAGCAGGAGATGGGTCGCAAGAAGGGCGTTGTAATGGACGGACGCGATATTGGCACCGTAGTATTCCCGAATGCCGAGTTGAAGATCTTTATGACAGCCGACCCGAAGGTGCGTGCCGAGCGTCGCTATGCCGAGCTCACCGCCAAAGGTGACAAGGTGTCGTTCGAGGAGATTTTGGACAACGTTGTATCGCGCGACAAGGCCGACATGACCCGTGCTATCTCGCCGTTACAGCAGGCTGAGGACGCAATCGTTCTCGACAACAGCTATATGACCATTCCCGAGCAGATGGAGTGGTTCGACAAGGAGTTTGCGCGTGTGCAAGCAGAGCTTGCGTAGTTGAATTTATGAGAATCGAGATTGACGAACATTCGGGCTTTTGCTTTGGGGTAGTAAGGGCTATATCCGAGGCGGAGAGGGCGCTCACCAATGGTGCTGTAGCTTCGTTGGGCGACATCGTGCACAACAGAATGGAGGTGCAGCGACTCGAGGCTCTCGGCTTGAAGACAATCTCACACGAAGATATACCCACATTGGCAGGAGAGCGAATGTTAATTCGAGCTCACGGCGAACCACCCAAGACCTACGCAATGGCCAAGGAGGCGGGCGTAGAGGTTATAGACGCCACCTGCCCCGTAGTAGCGGCCCTGCAGCGCAAGGTGAAGGCGGCGCACGAGGAGATGTCGAAGGTGGGCGGTTCGGTGGTTATCCTGGGTAAACGAGGTCACGCCGAGGTGGTAGGCCTGACTGGTCAGGTTGATGAGAAGGCGCTCGTAATTGAGGGAGAGGCAGATTTGGCACAAATCGACTTCGAACACCCGATATACTTCCTTTCGCAGACCACGCAGAGCGTCGAGAAGTTTCACCACCTAGCTGCAATTATGCGCCAGCAAGTGGCAGATGAGGCGATGTTTACGGCCGATGACACGATTTGCCGCCGAGTATCCTCACGCGAAGATCACTTACGCGAGTTTGCCATGCAGCACGACGTTGTAATCTTCGTATGTGGTCGTAAATCGAGCAACGGTAAGGTGCTGTACGACGTTTGTCGCCAGGCCAACGAGCGCAGCTACAACATCGAGGAGCGAAGCGAGCTGCAGGCGCAATGGTTCGAGGGAGCAGAGAGCATAGGCATCTGTGGTGCCACCTCAACACCAAAATGGCTGATGGAGGATGTTGCTAAGGCAATATCTTCGATGAATTAAAAATGAAAAATTAACAAGAGTATGAAGAAATATCTTATTCGCAGTGCAAAATATCTGGTTACATTTTGCGTTCTCTATGTAGCTTTGTTTTGTGTGATGCACCAATTCAACAATCCATTTCCGGAGCACCTCACTATCGTAGATCGTTGGTTGATGATGTTCCAGTATGGCTGGCAGGGCTGGTCGATGGTTGTGGGTACAATTTTGTTGGCAACAACCTACCCATTCTTTGGTTATACCAAGCGTAGCATCTCGGGCAACATCGTAACCGACCGCGAGCAACTCAACCGCGCAGCCGATTTCACCGGCTTGGTGCTTGTATCGGAGAGCGAAACCGAGTTGGTATATCAAGCAAAGGGTGTGCGCCGCTTGGTGATGCTCTACGAAGATGAGGTGAGAGTTCGTCAAAATGGCGATGAGATTGAGGTCGAGGGCTTGCGCCGTGTAGCGGTACGTATGGCTTTCGATGCAGAGCGATATATTGCAAACAAGAGAAGACATAAGAGGTAGGATATGAGACGCGGATTGTTAAAATTTGCCCTATTGGCAGTTGCCCTGGTGGGTGTTGTTGCGAATGGCATAGCCAAGAATCGCAACGACTTCGACTTGGGTCGTAACATGGAGATTATGATCAATTTGATGCATCTTCTCTCGACAAACTATGTTGACAAAATTGATGCCGACGAGATGACTCGCAATGCGGCAGATGGCATAACATCAATGCTCGACCCATACACCGTTTTCTACACTGAGAAGGAGTGGGAGGAGTTTGAAAGACGTACCCGTGGTCAGTATGGTGGTGTCGGTTCGTTAATCCGCAAGAAGGGCGACTACGTAATCTTCGCCGAGCCATACAAGGGCTCGCCGGCCGATGAGGCTGGCCTGAAGATTGGCGATAAGATTTTGGCTATCGATGGCCAGGATATGCGCAATGTGGATATCAGCAAAGTGAGCGGCCTTCTGCGTGGCGAACCTAACACTACGGTTACCGTTACAGTCGAGCGCCTCATCTCGGGCAAGAGCGAGGATATAAAAATTCGCCGTCGTCGCATCTTTATCCCAAGCGTTACCTACGCGGGATATGTTGCTGAGGGTGTGGGCTACATTCGCCATGCCGACTTTACCGAGAGTTGCTACGACCATATGAGAGCGGCTATCAAGCACCTCCAGAGCACCGGCGAGTTGAAATCGCTTATTCTTGACTACCGCAACAATGGCGGAGGATACCTCTCGGCGGCTGTTGATGTGCTCTCGCTCTTTGTTCCAAAGGGTACTATGGTGGTGGAGATGCGCGGACGAGATGGCAAGACCCAAAAGTTGTACACCGATCACGAGCCTCTTTTGCCCGATACACCATTGGCGGTATTGGTAAATGGCAATAGCGCCTCGGCAGCCGAGATTGTTTCGGGTGCTATTCAGGACCTCGACAGAGGTGTATTGCTCGGCCAGCGAAGCTTCGGAAAGGGTTTGGTTCAGAGCACACTGCCTGTGGGCTATAACTCGTATGTGAAGCTTACGACTTACAAATACTACATTCCTTCAGGTCGTTGTATCCAGGCGATAAACTTTACGACTGACGGACGCGCAAAGCCGGTTGCAGACTCGCTTATCCAGGAGTTCAAGACCGCTCACGGCCGCAAGGTTTACGATGGTGGCGGCATTATGCCGGACAAGAAGGTGGAGCCTAAATACATCAGCACCTTTGCGATGGTGCTCTCGCTTATGGGCATCATCGACGACTTTGGAGATGAGTACATGAAACTCAACCACGACAAACAGATTGACGTCGCGAACTTCTCGATTACAGATAAGGACTACGAGGAGTTTGTAAAGTTGGCTATGGAGCGCGATATTCCTTACAAATCGGAGTCGCGTGTTGCACTTGAGAAGTTGCGTAGCTCGCTCTCTAAGGAGCGCAACGACTCGCTCAACGAGGCACTCGACGCAATCGACAAGGGTCTAAAGGACGACAAGCGTAGCAACCTCGAGACTTTCCGCAAGGAGATTGTCGAGTTGATAAATCAAAATCTCGTGTTGCGTTACGCCTACTCCAAGGGTGTGATTATCAACTCGTTGAAAGATGACCTCGAGTTGGCGGCAGCCAAGGAGCTTCTTGCCAACACGGCTGAGTACAAGCATATTTTAACCAAGCAGGATACCGAGCGAAAGTAGTTGTTTGCGAATGTTTCGGCGTCTAAAAAATATCGTTTTTGAGAATGGTCGAGTAATCGTTTTGATACTCGCCACGATATTCATTGCCGCCTCGCTTTGGATGACATACGGCATCGCCTACTCCCTTCACCAGAAGGAGATGCACGACGTGCGTTTGTGGGCAGCGGCGATGGAGCGAGTAAATCGCGACGCGATAGGCGACTACACCAAGGACCCTCTCGTTGCCAGCATCATCAACAACCGAAACAACATTCCGTTCATCATCACCGACGAGAACCTGCACGTCATATCGTACCACCTTGTCGAGCCCGAGGTTATAAATTCGCCTCAGCGCTTATACGCAGCGCTCTACAAGATGGCCGATAGCAACACACCGATTGTGGTGCAATTTGGCAGACGCAAGGATCACAACCATATCATTTTCTATGGCCACTCGCGAGCGTTGCAGACCCTCTACTACTTCCCGCTGGTACAGCTTTTGGTGATTATAGTGTTTGTGTTGGTGGTCTTTATGGCATTCCGCTCACTCAAGCAGAACGAGCAGAGCCGCGTATGGGTAGGTTTAGCCAAGGAGACGGCACACCAACTCGGCACGCCGACCTCGTCGCTGCTTGGCTGGATAGAGTATCTGCGCGAGCAGCCTGTAGAGCAGGGCGCTGTAGATGAGATGCAGAAGGATGTGGCTCACTTGACAAAGATTGTGGATCGCTTCTCGAAAATCGGCTCTGAGACACAACTCAACGAGGAGTCATTGAACGAAGTGGTTGGAGGTGCGGTAGCCTACTTCCGCAAGCGTATTCCTCGCAATGTCACACTCGAATATAACGGACTCGAGTGCGAAGAGATAAGGGTCAAGATGAGCGCAACACTCTTCGAGTGGGTGGTCGAAAACCTTATGAAGAACTCGCTCGATGCCCTGCAGGGGCACGGCACAATACGCGTCAGTCTCGGCCACGACAACAAAAATGCGTGGGTGGAGGTGGCCGATACGGGCAAGGGTATCCCTAAGTCGAAGTGGAAGCGCATTTTCGAGCCGGGATATACAACAAAGACTCGCGGCTGGGGCTTGGGCCTATCGCTCTCGCATCGCGTTATCAAGGAGTATCACAACGGAAAAATTGCTGTGGTTCATTCGGCCATTGACGAAGGTACTACAATACGCATAACCATAAAAAAGGTATAAGAGGTGGAGCAGATTTTAGACATAATACCGGAACAAGAACTGTTTGGCTACAAGAACCAGCTTGTAAGCGAATCGGTCGACAACCCCATTTCGGAAATCGCCTCTTTGGGCGGTGCTTACCAGGTGATGACAGCGGTTATTGCCCTACTATTTATATTTATATTGGTGCACTATTTCGACCTCTTCCGCTTTATCATCGTCTCTTCGTTCAGCGGCCAGGGTCGAAGTGATGATTTGCATATTATTGCGAGAGATACGAGAAATATCAAACTTGTAACCTGCCTTGGCGGTGCTATATTGATAGCTCTCCTGACTATGCGCGTATCGGTTATGGATTGGGGGGCTCCTATATTCGGAGTTGGTCCCGACCTCTCGGCTTGGAGCGTAGGAGGCCTCACCCTCGCAGGTATTATTCTTTTCCTGTTCGGAGAGGGTGTTTTGCTCTATTTGACCGGTCAGCTAAGTGCTCGTAGCGAGGCGTGCAACAACCTTTGGCACATGAAACTTCTCTATTTTAGCCTCTCTGTTGTAATCATATCGCCAATGGTTATTCTCACCCTTTTGACCGATGGTCTGGTGGCGAAAATCGCGCTTTATACCTCTGCTGCAATATGTTCGCTAACGCTCATTTTGTTCATTAAAGAGACTTTTTTGCTCTTTCGCACACAAAGATTTTCTATTTTCCATTGGATTTTGTATCTTTGCGCCCTGGAAATCTTCCCGCTGTCGTTGCTACTCGCTCCGATAGCTCGTGGATAGGCCAAAAAAGGGTGAAGATATGAGTAATAATATAAACAAAATTCTTGTTGCACAACCGGCTCCTCCAATTATCGAGAAGTCGCCTTTTTTTGAAGTATCAAAGCGTCTCGGCGTAGAAATCGACTACAATCCTCTGATTAAGGTCATCGGCGTTACTCCAAAGGAGTTTCGCAGCCAGCGCATAAATATTCTCGACCATACAGCGGTGATTTTCACCTCGCGTACCACAATCGACAGCTTCTTCCACATCTGCGAGGACGCTCGTGTGACCGTACCCGAGACCATGAAGTACATCTGCTCGACCGAGAGTATTGCACTCTACTTGCAGAAGTATATCGTCTATCGCAAGCGTAAGATTTCGTTTGCCGACGGTTCGTTCCAGGGTCTTATCGAGCTCGTTGTGAAGAACAAGGGCGAGAAGTTCTTGCTTTCGCTCTCTGAGCCTCACAAGCCGGAGATTCCTGAGGCTCTCGCACGCCTCAACATCAACCACACGCCTATTATCTTGGCGCGTACGGTTCCTACCGACATCTCGGGCGAGAAGCTGAAGGAGTACGATATGGTGTTGCTCTACTCGCCATGGGACGTGAAGAGCATCTGCGAGAAGTTGCCTGTGGAGGAGATGCCTACCATCGCTACATTTGGCGAGGGAACGCTCAAACTCGCAGTCGAGAATGGTATTCACGTCAAAGCTAACGCTCCGACCCCTGTGGCTCCATCGCTTGCAAAGGCTGTGGATCTCTATATTCAGGATGTTCGCAAGGGTAAGTCGGTAGATGATATCGCTTTCGTGAACGACGAGCGCAAGGAGGAGTTCCTCCGTACACAGCAGAGCCGCCTTGCAAAGAAGGGCCGCTCAAAGAAGTAATCGAAGAGGTTAGACAATGGATAACAAGCTCCCAAAATCGGAAAAATTGTACTCTTTTGGAGCTATTCGCCGACTCTTTACCGAGGGTCGGGGTGGGTTTGTCTATCCGTTGCGATATATGGTCTATGCGGAGCACTCGGTAGATGAGAAGATGAGTGCCGAAATTCTCTTTTCGACCCCAAAGAAGTTCCTCAAACGCGCCAACAAGCGCAATAAGGTGCGTCGTCGTATGCGCGAGGCATATCGCCTGAATAAGCAGATATTGCTCTCGAGCACCGAGCCGCGAATGATGCAGGTTGCGCTTATCTACTCCTCGAAGGAGGTTATCGATTATAAAACTATCGAGAATGCCACAAAACGAATTTTGGAAATCATTGCTAAGTAGCATAAGGCGCATTGTGGCACTACCATTCATCGGCCTGATTCGCTTCTACCAGAAGTGTATTTCGCCGCTGACTCCACCTTCGTGCCGCTTCACCCCCACCTGCTCGCAGTATGCTCTCGAGGCGTTCCGCAAGTATGGTGTATTCAAAGGGGGCTGGCTCACCATCAAGCGCATCTCGCGCTGCCACCCTCTCGGAGGCTCTGGCTACGATCCAGTTCCATAAACAAGGCTGACAATATAAAAAGGTGCAGGAGTTATCGTCTTGCACCTTTTATCTATTCGCAAATCTTTATCATTGCCAAATCGTGTGGAACCGAACCCGTACCAAGGTAGTCGTTAGCGGGAAATATCATCGGCTTTTGCACATCTTCGAAGCCCAGACGCTCGTACAACCGCATCGACTCGGTGCTGCTCGGAATTAGGGCGGCGCAGTCAAATTTCTTGCTCTGACAGATGAGCTGCAACGCCTCATTCAGCAGCTTCGAGGCGATACCTCGACCGCGATATTCGGGCTTCGTAGCCACCGCATAAATGTAAGCTACACGCTGCTCCCACATCTGCAATGGAACAACAAAGAGCATCGACACAACCTCGTCGTTCTCCTTATGTATCAGCGGAATAGCATCGGAATGGCGAATTAGGAAAGAGTCTATTTCGGCCAACTCATCGCCAAAAATATCGTGCCACATGGCGCGCATCTGGCGTTGCTCGGGTGTAAGATGCAGAGCGGCAACTTTTTCAAGCAGAAGCGCGGGATAGTAGGACATCTTCGCAAAGCGCAACCCCTCCAAGCCGAGATCGTCCTCGCGGTTTATAAACTCGAACTCCTCTTCGAGCGATTGTGCCATTTCGCGATTTATCATCGTAGCCGCACCCTCAACCGCCGCATCGTGCTTCTCGATGTGGGTACAGAAGGTCTTTTGCGTAATCGGCGTACCATACGAAAAGGCCGCCGCACGGTCATCGACATAGAGCACCAAACCTCGCAAACCGAGCGTCTCGAAGTTGTCGAACGCGCGCTGTACGGCACGTTGCTCGGCAAGTTCCGTCTCGCCCACCTCACGCGAGCGCAACCATTTGTCGTTCAGCGCAATACAATCTTTTATATTTTGTTGTGAAAGGGGCTCGGTGTGCCACTTATACTGCGCCACAAAGCGATTTAGGTGATTGCGTTTGGGTTGATACTTTCGCCCCTGCAGCTGCGCCAAATCCTCGGTGCGATAGATGTAGTCGGCGAGGGCTCGCGGCGCATCGAAAGCAAACTCCGAAGGGTAATTCTCCTCCAAAAAAGCGCGCCATTCGCCCGATAGGCCATACAATCGCAACGGCGTGCGCTGCTCGAAGGCGTCCTTGCGCAAAAGTTCCAAAATCGCCCTCTTATCGCCGTTTCCGACGGGTTGCATATAGGACTTTGCTCCGCCATTATCGAAGCGGATAACCAAGAAATCCTCCGCCTCGGCAACCTCACTATGGTAGGTATCGCTCCAGCAGAAGATGTTGGCAAAATTCAAATCGCAGTTCTGCTCCTCGGACGAGAGCATATAATAGTCGAACAGTGGCTTGTCGGCCACTGTTACGATGTGAAAGTCAATATGTTGCTTTTGCTCCATTAGCACGCCTTAAGCGACATATCGAGCGACTTGATCTGGTGAGTCAAAGCACCTACCGAGATGAAATCAACGCCCGTCTCAGCGTAGTCGCGCAAGGTCTCGAGGGTGATACCGCCGCTCGACTCGGTCTCACAACGACCTGCCACCAAGGCTACAGCCTCGCGAGTCTGCTCCACCGAGAAGTTGTCGAACATAATACGATCGACACCACCCGCAGCAAATACCTCCTTAATATCCTCCAACGAACGCACCTCGCACTCGATTGGAATGTTCTTGCCCTTAGCCTTGAGGTACTCCTTAGCACCTGTTACAGCCTTAGCCACGCCACCCGCGAAGTCGATGTGGTTGTCCTTCAAGAGAATCATATCGAAGAGACCTATTCGGTGATTCTCGCCACCACCCATCTTCACCGCCATCTTCTCCAACACGCGCATACCAGGTGTGGTCTTGCGGGTGTCGAGCACCTTAGTGTGCAAATCGGCAATGCGGTCGGCATAAACGGCGGTCTGAGTTGCTACGCCACTCATGCGCTGCATAATGTTGAGCAAGATGCGCTCAGCACGCAACAACGACTGTAAGTTACCCTCCACGTAGAAAGCAACATCGCCCACCTTTACGCGGTCGCCATCGTTCAAGATCTGCTCGAACTTAACCTCGGCGTCCAATCGCTCGGTAACCATCTTTGCAACTTCTATGCCCGCAATAATACCCTCCTGCTTACACAAAAGGCGCATACGACCACGCTCCTCAGCCGGGATACAACACAACGATGTGTGATCGCCATCACCAATATCCTCCTTGATTGCGAGTTCTATTAACTCCTCAACATAAGGCTTGTACTCTGCTTTCATAATGCTTTATGATTTTTCTGTTTGTTACTCTTTAATTGTCGAAAAACGAACCGTCTTGCCCTTCGACAACATCGAAAATTCGATGGTTACAGGGCGGCCTATACAACCTTTGATATTGTCTATCTTGTAGTTGTTATATGGGATACCTCCTACAGTAGGAATAACATCCTTGGCCTCAAAAAGATAATTAAGCGAGGTCTCGTCCTCCGAAACTGTTGTGGTGAATGGTACCCCCTCAATCTTAATATCAAGCTTCACGGGCATCGCTTTGTCGAACTTCACATTGTTGAATACGATGTCGAACTTTGGCTCAAGAATGTTCGGAATTACGACCGTAACCTTAGCTTCGTCATCGGTATATGTTACCTCTTCGGTCTCAATATTGCTAACAGTCAAATATCCCGTATAGTCGGTCGAAGATGAGCCTGGCGAACCTCCGCCCGGCAAACACGATGTAGCAAAAAGGATTGCGCTACACGCCAAAATCAAAACTTTTTTCATATCTCTACAAAATGTTAATCATAACTCTAACGCCGCCTGTCATAGGTTTTCCGCGCTGCAGGAAGCGATTTCCCATCGACTCGAAGTAGAAGACGTTGTACTTGGTGTTCGTAGCGTTCTTACACCACACGTCCATCGCCCACATCTTGCCCTCGAAGCGCACCGAAGCCTCCAACAATGCATAGAACGGCTGCGACACGTCGTTCGCCTCATTCCAATAGATGCGACCTGCACCCGTAGCACCTACGCTCAAAACCATACGGTCAATCCACTGCGAGTGGAACGGAACGGTCTGCATCAGGCGCAAAGATAACGAATTTTTCGGTGCATACGGTATAAAATTGCCCGCATAATTCACAGCCCCCGACACAAATTCTCTAAATTTGGCGTTTGTGTAGCCATACGAGCCCTGCAACACGAGCGTATTTGCCAATCGCGCCGTAGCCGAGAGCTCCGCTCCAAAGGAGCGAGTACGACCCGCGTTAGTCATCATTCGGCCGGTGCTATTCTCGTCAGGGAATATCGTAAGCTGCTGATTTACACACTCAATGTAGAACACCGACGCATCTGCTGTGAATTTGCCGTCCTTGGTGGCAAAGTGGCCTCCGAGCTCCAGGTTATAGCTATGCTCGGGGTCGTAGGCGCACAACTCGTCAACGTTAATCTCCTGCGAGAGACCCATCTGCCTCTTCAGTCGGCGCTGCAACACCTCCGAGAACATCTGCGTATTGAAGCCGCCCGCCTTATAGCCCTTCGAGACGGAGAGGTAGAGCATATTTCGACCCGCCGAGTCCAAATCGACCGAGGCGGAGAACGACGGCAAAAACTCGAAAAATCCGCGCGAGAGAAGGTCGCTGTCGGCGATATTTACCGCCACAACCGTAGGCGTAAGTGCCGCATCGCCCGGAAAGGCGGTGTAGGTGGTAGTTGTCGAGGTGTTGTAGCGCATCTGCACCAACTCGTAGTCGAGTCGCAGACCCAACGACAAACGCCAACGTCCCAAGTGCACATCGCTGCGATGATAGGCCGCCACGCCGCTGTTGTGGGTGGTGAAACGGCTGTCGAGCAGCAACTCATCGGCACCATTACCCTCCGCATCACCCCAGCGGTACTCTCCTTCGTATGGCGCATAGGCATTGATATTGTCAAGTATCAACTTCTCGATACCTGTTGGCCCAAAAGTTACCGGAGCCTGCATATTCTCCCTCTTGAAGAAGCCATATACGCCAGCCAACCAGCGATAGCGACCCTCCGCCTTCGAGCGAAAGAGGAGATCCTCGGCTATCTGGTGCTGCTGCTTGCGCTGCTCGAGCGTAAAGTAGTACTCGGGTAAGAAGTCGTTGTCGATATGCATCTTGTCGTTCATATATTGATACGACGTAATGCTTGCCAACGAGAACTTTCCGAAGTCGTAACGCACGCTCAATCCGTCATTTACTGCGACACGCGCATAGGTCGATGGCTCGTTATAGCAGATTTTTCCCACGAGCTCCTCGCGCTGCTTTTCGGGGGTTGACGAACCGATATATTCGTAGGGGTAACCACCCTGCTCCACCATCGAGAAGGCGAGCGTGTTGTCGATGCTCAATGCCCCCTTGCGGTATTGGAACTTGGTGCGGAAGTTGCCGCTATTCTCCTTGTCGCAGAGCGAGTTATCGTAGGAATTGCGCCAATATCCGTCGTGACGGGCATATTGCGCAGATACCGAAAAGCCTATCTTTTCGCCCAGCTTATTGTAGGATGAGGCCGAGACACGAAAGGTGTTGCGCGAACCGTAGTCGGCACGCAGACGCACACCCTGATAGGTCAAGGGCGAGAGTGTATAGACATTTATCACACCGCCCATCGTGTTGCGACCGTAGAGCGTAGCTTGCGGGCCACGCAGAAACTCGATGCGCTCGATGTCTTGCAACTCGGTATCGTAGAGATTTTTATCGGCCAACTGCACATTATCGACCGTCATACCCACGACGGGCTGGTCGATGCGAGTGCCCATACCACGCACATAGACCGACGAGGTGGTACGTGAGCCGTAGTCGGGCATAAAGAGGTTTGGAACATCGGTCATCACATCTTTGACCGCCGAAACACCTCGCATAGTGAGGGCTCGACCACTCAACACCGACGACGCCACCGCCTCGCGACGAAGCTCAGAGCCCTGCTTGATGGCCGTAATCTGCACCTTATCCACCACAATAAGGGTGTCGACCTTCTGCTCGTTGTCGGAGGCAACCGCCACCCCCGAAACCAGCATAAACGCCATACCGAGCAGATATTTCCGCATCTTACAAATCATCAAGTGCAAAGATAGTAAAAAACGGAAAACGGAAAACGGAAAACGGAAAACTTTTCCACCAACAACTTCTACTAACGGCGGCAGAAGCCGAACAAACGGAAAACGGAACCGACGCACGAAGCAAGAGCAGAGGGTGCTTGCACACTATGCCTCGCAAGAAGGAGGAAAAGCCCTCGAAGAGGGATTAAAACGGAAAACTTTTCGTGCGACAGCAATGATGACATTTAATGGCATTCGGGCTTTCAGCCCTGAATAACATTTAATGGCAAATAAAAACTAAAAACCTTGCGAATTGAAGAATAAATTGCTATATTTGTGATAGCATTGCGGAATACGCTATGTTTTTAGATGGCATTTAGGCTATTGTTTCGTGAAGTAAAACGACCAAACTATTACAACGAACAGACAATAGGCACGCTAAATGCTCACGCCATTTTGGCGTGGGTTGTGCTTATGTTCGTTTGGGTACTTGGTCGTCCCATCTTCACGGTAAGCGAAACACCCACGCTTCTCTTTTTTTGAGTTAAACGGTTGCTGTCTAAAAAGCGATGAACACCTATTGTTTAACTTAAATAACTAATGAACTATGAAGAAGTTTTTTCTATCGTTAATTTTGTGTTTTGGCGCAGTACAATTCTCAATGGCCCAAACAAACTCAGATTTGGTTACAAAATTCCTAAATGCAGTGGTAAAAAAAGATGTGCCAACCCTCTTAGATGTGTTGCATCCCGATTATCACCACGAGGTTGATAAGTTAATTGCACAATGTGATTTAGTGAAGTTCCAAAACTGGAACTTTGTTCACGCCAAAAATATTACTACTTATGAAGGTCGTAGCGCTACCGAGTATCTCGTTGCCATGAAAGTTGGACTTCAACCAACCGATATTACGGAAGATGTTATAGATTATTCAACCCGACAGCTTGTTTTGACTCCATCTGGGCACATCTTTTTATATGAAGTATTGTATGTTGCAACCGATAATGGACGCAAATATGTCTTTTGCAACGCAGATGTAGTCAACATTACAAGAGCTGAACAGATAATGCGAGAGAACGGTAAACAATTACACTCTAAATACTATAATGGAAATTATTAAAAAGAGATAGGCGAGAATTCTCGCCTATTTTTATACAAAGACACACCTTAAACGGCGCTTAAAACGGAAAGCGGAATGACATAGAATGACAACGAATGGCAAAAGCGCCTGTCATTAAGCAGTCCAAAGGACTGCGCTGCCATTCAATGCCATCAGTTTGGCGCAAAAAAATAGGACGATTTTGAAAACCATCCTATTTTTCATACTTGTAAAAACTTAAAAGAATAAACTCTGAGTTTTTGGTTCAGGAATATACACGAATGACGACAAAATTTTAGAGAAATTCTCAATACTCTTTTCTGCTTTGCCTACACCATTACATATAATTGTGAATAGCTGGTTCTCTGTGGTGAATATGTATATACGTTTCGATATATCTTTTGTATATTCGATATCTACATATTTTGCAGGGATATTATTTACAAAGCCGTCACAAACTTCGCTAGTCCTCTTTATACGAGGAGATTTTTTTGAAGCAGACAAGTTTTGCTCCATTTGTCTCTCAATAATTCTCTCGAGCGCCCTCTCTGCACTGAAATTCTGAGGAATCCCACGCTTTGTAAGCTGCATCTGCAACTCATCCTTGTAACACGTGATTGTTGTTATATTATCATCTTGCGATGGCAATATAGTCCAACCCTTAACACCGTGTAATTCTATACCTTTGTAGAAGAATTGCTTCTTCTTCTGTGCATTACAAGTGAGTACACCAAAGGCCAACAGCACCAATAACAACGATAACTTTTTCATACGGACTATTGTATTGAGTTGACAAGATTGCTTATGCTCTCATTATATGTTTTAAGCACTCGGTCCCACTGTTTGAAACACTCATCGTGAGTACCGCATTTATTGCTTGCGATTTCCGATTGCAAACGAACTCGGTAGCGAGGTGTATCCTGGCCCATAATCTCCTTAACCTCGATACGTGTACGAATCGTAACATAAGCAAAACGCTTCAATACCCACGAGCTGCGAATCCAACCCGCCTCTTTGTCGCTAACTTCGAGGTTCGGGAAGAGGTCTGAAATGGTCAAAATTAGACGCTTCCACACAACATCCTGGGTGAGGCCCTCCCGAACATTTACCGTCATATTTTTGTTGGCAAGGTCGCTATTTGCTTCCGATGCAGCAAACGACTCATCTTCTTCGAGGGTAAATGTCAAAGAGGTGCGCTTGTCCGACTTATAAACGCGTACAACGCGGTCGACATATCCAGGACAAGTCAATCGAAGCATAACATAATCTTCTCTACCGAGGTTCATGCTGTAGGTACCTTGACCAACCTCCGCACCATTCATAATAATTTTTGCCTTGTCGGGAACCACATTGATAGTTTTTGTCTTACCGAATAATTGTGCTGAGCAAGACAGTGACAAACCAATAAAAATGATTGTCAACAAAAGATTTTTTTTCATATAAAAACTCCATTTTGTCCGCCTCACCTCCTACAACGGATTATTATAAAAAAGAAAAGTGTGGAGATGTTCGTTTATCTAACAATTGGCATTTGGCGTGGCCTCGACGAAAATAAACTATACTCCACACTTGTACGGTATGGAGTAGGCACAGAACATGCCAACATAGCACACCAATACAAGTGATGTAAGCATTCGTTATCCTTTCGTCTAAAATCGCCAAATTTCATTGTTAAGGATTAGCGAAACACTTTCACTAATAAATATGTCTGTCAAGAGTATACCCTCAACGATACAAAGTTAATCAAAGTTTTTATATTGAGCAAGAAAATCGAAGAATTTCACAACGCGCAAAAAAATAAATCAATCGTCATTGCGAGGACAATTTGTTGTCCGTGGCAATCTCCATTATTGTTTTTAATTGAAAAATGGAAGATTCCCACAGTCGCTTTGCTCCTTCGGAATGACGATTTATTTTACACGCCCAAAGTATATAATTCCGTTGTTTTTTGTCATTCTATGCCATTAAGTGAGACTTGGCGAACGAATGCCATTTATTGTCATTCAGTACCGAGCGATATAATTAGGACTGGATAGGATTCGGGCTTGCGCCCTCGATAGGATGAGATGGGATAGAATAGGAAATCCTATTAAATCCTATCAAGCACCGCAGGTGCGCTCCCATTAAATCCCACAGCCCCTAATAAAAAGCAAATCACCTCGCAGACAAGTCTGCCACACCGCCACAGGTTAAAAGGAAGAAACTCGCAAATAGACAAAAAAATAAGAGGGCGTTTCACAACGACCTCTTACCTCGGAACTCATTGCGAGTTCCCTACTAACCCAAACTTAAATAAATGAAGAAACCTCGCAATGGTGTGCAGTTATCACCATTGCTGACTACTTAACGAGCAACATTCTTGCCAAAGTATCAGAGTGGTCTAAATCAGATATTTCTTCGCCCAAAAGAGACATTTATCCTACGCCCCTAAACACAAAACAACCCCAAAAGCAACGCCTTTGAGGTTGTTTGATTGGCTCGACTGTAAACTAGTACTTGAGCTTTACGAGCTTATTAACACGCTTTCTTACCTCCTTGAATGACTCCTTGGTATATGCATTGGCATCGGTTGAATACTCTTCATAATCGCTAGCCGATACATACGCACACTTTCTAGCGTTGCCTATCATTTTGTTTTTAACGTTCACAGGATAACGCTCCACTTTGCCCACTCTATAATCGAAGCTCTTGCCGTGATCGGTTACACGCTTCGTAATAAAGACAATGTCATTACCCTCGAATTTCCAGACACCATACTCCATCTCACCATATTGGTGCACCTGTGCATACTTACCATTGCTGAAAACAAGATAACAACCGTAGCCGTCGCCATAAATACCCTCCAACCAGTTGCTATCAACGTTCAGATAGACCGGCTTCCAAGGTGTAGAACCAACCACGCTCTTATTTACATAGCCTGTCATTCCGTGCCAATTAACAAGCACCCAGTTACCTTCAACGCCCAACTGCACAAGATACTCATCGCCATTTCTAAGCTTGCCGAGAACGGTAGATTTCAAGGTTGGTGCCTGACGAACGTTCGCAAAACCATCGTAGGCATTCGAGTAGACACGCACTTCGTACTGCTTACCGGGTTTAACAACCTCAGCTTCGGCCTCGGCCTCAACCTCCACTTTGTCTTTTTTGAAGAATCTATCCTTCAAATCATTCAACATATCGCAAGATACCACCGACAACGAGATGGCTACGAGCGATAAAAATGCAAAAATCTTCTTCATAGTTATAAAATTTTAGTGTTTTTGATGATTCAGCTGCTATTTGCTACCTACAAAGGTACAACTTTTTCGTGATTGCCAAGCAAAATAGGATAAATTTATAGCGTCATAAGAAAATAGTATTTGCACGAAATGAAAAAATATTCTATCTTCGCAGTAGCAAACAAGAAAAACTAACACTTAAACTAAAATAGATTATGAAAAATTTGAAAGGCTCGAAGACAGAGCAGAATTTGTGGACAGCATTTGCTGGTGAGTCGCAGGCTCGCAATAAGTACACCTACTATGCATCAAAGGCAAAGAAGGAGGGTTATGTTCAGATCGCAAAGTTGTTTGAGGAGACCGCAAACAACGAGAAGGAGCACGCTAAAATTTGGTTCAAGTTGCTCGGTGGTATCGGCGACACAGCAGAGAACCTCAAGCACGCAGCTGAGGGCGAGAACTACGAGTGGACCGATATGTACGCAACCTTCGCTAAGGAGGCTCGCGAGGAGGGCTTCGACCACATCGCAAACTTGTTCGAGGGCGTAGCTAAGATCGAGAAGGAGCACGAGGAACGCTACTTGAAGTTGTTGGAGAATGTTGAGGGTGGCTTGGTATTCTCGCGTGAGGGCGATATGATCTGGCAGTGCTCGAACTGCGGTCACATCGTAATCGGCAAGCAGGCTCCAGAGGTTTGCCCTGTATGTGCTCACCCACAGGCTTACTTCGAGATTAAGGCTGAGAACTATTAGTAGATAGTTTACCCAATAAAAAGGCAACACTTCGCGGTGTTGTCTTTTTTTTGGCCATTGGCCATTAGCTTTTTAGGGAGAATAGGGAGATTAAGGTATTTAGAGAAAATCGCTAAATTCATTAGCCTCCTTAATTTCCCTAAATTCATTAAATCACAAGAAATCCACCTCGACAGAAAAATCGTCAATGATTAGGCTATTTTTGAGGCAATCAAAAAGCCCGATGCGCAGCATACTAAAGCGTATGTGAGCAATCGGGCTATTGAAGAGTGACTCGAAAAGAGTCACTCAGAACGATTTTTACTCGAGGTGTGGACCTGCTGCTACCAACGCCTTACCAGCCTCGTTAGTAGTGTACTTACCGAAGTTCTTGATGAAACGACCAGCGAGGTCTGCAGCCTTAGTCTCCCACTCAGAAGCGTCAGCATAAGTGTCGCGTGGATCGAGGATTGCAGGATCTACGCCTGGAAGAGCTGTTGGAACCTCAAAGTCGAATACAGGGATCTTCTTTGTAGGAGCCTCGAGGATAGCACCGTCGAGGATAGCATCGATGATACCACGTGTATCCTTGATAGAGATACGCTTGCCGGTACCATTCCAACCTGTGTTTACGAGGTATGCCTTAGCACCGCTCTTCTCCATACGCTTAACGAGCTCCTCAGCGTACTTTGTAGGGTGCAACTCCAAGAATGCCTGACCGAAGCAAGCCGAGAATGTTGGAGTAGGCTCGGTGATACCGCGCTCAGTACCTGCCAACTTAGCGGTGAAACCAGAGAGGAAGTAGTACTTACACTGCTCAGGAGTCAAGATCGAAACTGGAGGCAATACACCGAATGCATCAGCCGAAAGGAAGATAACGTTCTTTGCAGCTGGAGCAGCCGAGATTGGAGTTACGATATTCTCGATGTGGTCGATTGGGTACGAAACACGAGTGTTCTCGGTTACGCTCTTATCGTTGAAGTCGATCTTACCGTTCTCGTCAACTGTTACGTTCTCGAGGAGAGCGTTGCGCTTGATAGCGTTGTAGATATCTGGCTCAGACTCCTTGTCGAGCTTGATAACCTTAGCGTAGCAACCACCCTCGAAGTTGAAGATACCGTTGTCGTCCCAACCGTGCTCGTCGTCACCGATAAGCTGACGCTTTGGATCAGTTGAGAGAGTTGTCTTACCAGTACCCGAAAGACCGAAGAAGATAGCGGTCTCGCCCTTCTCGTTGGTGTTAGCCGAGCAGTGCATCGAAGCGATACCCTGCAATGGGAGGTAGTAGTTCATCATCGAGAACATACCCTTCTTCATCTCACCACCATACCAAGTGTTGAGGATAACCTGCTCACGCGAAGAGATGTTGAACACAACTGCAGTCTCCGAGTTGAGGCCGAGCTCTGCATAGTTCTCAACCTTAGCCTTCGAAGCGTTGTAAACGATGAAGTTAGGCTCAAAGTCAACCAACTCCTCCTCTGTAGGACGGATAAACATGTTCTTAACGAAGTGAGCCTGCCATGCAACCTCCATGATGAAACGAACCGACATACGAGTGTCCTTGTTAGCACCGCAGAAACCGTCAACAACATAGAGCTTCTTACCAGAGAGCTCCTTCTGAGCGATACCCTTCAACACTGCCCACGACTCCTCCGAGCAAGGCTTGTTGTCGTTCTTGTACTCCTCCGATGTCCACCAGATAGTGTCCTTCGAGTTCTCGTCCATTACGATGAACTTGTCCTTAGGCGAACGGCCGGTGTAAACACCAGTCATTACGTTAACAGCGCCAAGCTCTGTCTCCTGACCCTTGTCGAAACCTGTCAACTCAGCCTTGGTCTCCTCCTCGAAAAGGAGCTCATACGACGGGTTGTAGATCACCTCAGTTGTGTCGGTGATACCATACTTCAATAAATCTTCTTTCTTGAAAGCCATAGTTTTGTGAATTATAAATTGTTTAACTTCTTGTTTTTCTGTTACTTATCGCCAAATTTTCTTCGGCCGGCGAGCGGACTATTTCGCAAAAGCCCCTATTTCACCGCTGCAAAGATACGACATTATTTTGAATTGTGAAAAAATTAACACTAAATTTTTCAAACTTTTTTCTCTACGGATATAAGTGTACTTATATACCCCACGCAAAAGGGGTGCCTAACTCGTCGAGTCGGACACCCCTTTGGGTTATTTAAATCGCTTTTCGATTAGCGAACGATAGTGCGCTTTACCAAAGAGCTCTTTGGTGCTGTAACAACCTTGTTTGCCTGTGCGACACCCTTCTTTGGTGCGAGCTTAACAGCCTTCTTTGCTGCCTTTGGAGCCATCTTGAGCTGCTTCATCTTCATCAAGCGCGACGCTGTGCAGAAACGCTTTGTGAGGTCGTTGCTCAACTTCTGAGCCGAGAGCGAGTACTCCTCAATCCACTCCTCCAATACGCCTGAATACGACACCTTGATTGACTCGCCATACTCGCCAACTGCGTCGATATCGATAGTGTAGAGGTTATCGCTCTTACCGATCTTAACTGTACCCGAAGTGCAGAATGAACTCTCTACGAGGCTCTCAAAGCTATCGTCGAAGAGTGCCCAATAGGTACCGTAACCATAACCATCGGCATCAACTCCACCGGCTACCGCAGTACCTGCTGCGAATGTCGAAAGGATCTTGTACTCGCCTGCAACAGGAGCGGTCTCCGAGGGGTCGCCCTGAAGCTCGAGAACGAAGTAGTCGTTAGTGGTCGATGAGTAGAGGTCGATATACCAATTGAGCGCGTTTGTACCGTAGTAGTCGCCCCAATTCTCGTAGTAGCCCAACTCAAAGCAGGTGAGGTCCTTGTCGCCACCGGTGCTGCCACCTGTGTTGCCGCTGCCCGAAGCCAAAGTTGTGAACTCTACAGCTGTTACATCGGTAGTGATTACGCCGCTTGTCGAAACACCGAATGCCAAAGCGTAGTAAGCGGTGTTTGGATCGAGGAAACCATCGAACGAGTAGCTGTCGTTGCCCGACGAAAGTGCGTCAGCGAGAGAGTAGCCATAAGACTCGTAGTAGTCCTTAACCTCGGCGATATACTCAGCAGCAAGCTCCTTCTTGTCGGTGTACGCGTCGTAAATCTCCTTTTCGAGAACATCGAAGTAGTAGGTGTCGGTGGTCGAAGGGGTTACGCTAACGGTTGCGCCTGTTGCAGAGATGTTAGAAACCGAAACCTGGAAGGTGTTCTCGCTGGTAGTTGCCTCGTTCAAAGTCTTGAACGCCTTCTTGGTCAAACCGCTCTTAATCTCGCCATTAGCCGACAAGCAGAATGCAAAGGCGTAGTAGTCGTAGTTTGGCTCCAACTCGCCCTCCTCGTAGGTGTACGAGTCGCTACCCGACGAGAGGAAGTCAGCGATGGAGTAGCTAGTACCATACGCGCCGTTAATCTCGTTGATCGTAGCTTGAAGGTCTGCCACATAATCAGCAACGAACTGCTCCTCGCTTGTATAAGCATCGAAGTAATCCTTCTCGATGACATCAAAATAGTAAGTTTCGTCAGTCGAAGGGGTTACGCTAACGGTAGCACTTGTCGCAGTGATGTCTGTAACATCAATAACCAACGAAGGGGTAGTTTCGTTGTTGCCGTTACCGTTGTTCTCGCCATTTTCGCCGTTGTTGCCGCCATTATCAATGCCGCCCAACTGCTCACACGCAACGCCGCATACCGCCAACATTGCGAGGATAAAGAGTTTTACTAATTTTTTCATAGTATTTTATAGATTAAACTTGTGTGTTACTGCAACTTAGCCGAAATGAGCGACATAAACTCCTCGCGAGTACGAGGGTCGGAGAGGAAGATACCCGTAAAAGCCGAAGTTGTAGTCTTTGAGCCCTGCTTCTCTACACCACGCATCTGCATACACATGTGCGAAGCCTCGATAACCACCGCTACGCCGATAGGGTTCAGCGCCTCCTGAATACAGTCACGAATCTGAACGGTCAGACGCTCCTGCACCTGCAAGCGACGAGCGAAGCACTCCACCACGCGAGCCACTTTCGAGAGGCCTGTGATAGTGCCATTCGGGATATACGCCACATGAGCCTTACCCACAAATGGGAGCATATGGTGCTCGCATACCGAGAAGAGCTCGATATCCTTCACAACAACCATCTGCTTGTACTCCTCCTTGAACATCGCCGACTGCAAAATGGCGATAGGATCCTGCTCATAGCCCTTTGTAAGGTACGACCACGCCTTTGCCACACGCTCGGGGGTTTTAATTAAGCCCTCACGCTCGGGGTCTTCGCCGAGGAGGCGCAACACCTCGCGGTAGTGATATTTCAGTTGCTCAATCTTTTCGAGGTCGTATTTGTCCTCACGCTCGTAATTTGCCATATCTATTTAGTTATTCTGTAAAAATTCTACCAATTTTGCCACTGCACGGCCACGGTGCGAAATAGCGTTCTTCTCCTCAGCTGACATCTCGGCAAAAGTGCGTGTTTCGCCCTCAGGCACAAACATCGGGTCGTAGCCAAAGCCCTCCGTACCCGACATGTGGTCGATAATAGCGCCCTCGACAATACCCTCGAAGAGATACTCCTTGCCACCCAAAATCAAGGCGATAACCGTGCGGAAACGAGCCTTGCGGTTGCTCTCGCCTTCGAGGTTTTTCAGGAGCAGGGCGTTGTTTGCATCGAAGTCGTGCTCATCGCCCGCGTAGCGAGCCGAGCGAACACCCGGAGCACCACCCAAAGCCTCAACCTCCAAGCCCGTATCATCGGCAAAGCAGTCGGCACCTGTGCGCTCGTGAACATAGCGAGCCTTCAACAAGGCGTTGCCCTCGAGCGTCTCGGCGGTCTCGGGAATATCCTCGGTTATGCCGCACTCGCGCAAGGTTTTCAGCGCAAACTTTCCCTCCAAGAGAGCCTGCACCTCACCAAGCTTGTGTGCGTTGTTTGTTGCAAAAATTATCTCTTTCATAGTTCTACTCTAATTTCGGAGGCGCAAAGGTAGTGAATTTATTGGAAATCTCTACGGTTACACCTCGTTGTGTTTGCGAAACATTATCCTTATAAAGGATATCCACCACTCCCGAGTAGAGCTCTCCGCCATAGAAAACCAACGGCTCGGGCGCCTTGAACTCAATGATATAGTCGGGATGATCCTCGGCATAATGCTCGACAGAGTGACCCTCGGTGTTAAACAGAGTGATGTCAAGACTCTCGTCCGACACATTATAGAAATACTCCACCTCCGACTTTAATGCGCAAGGATAAGGGCCACGATAAGCATACATATCGGCAAAATCGAAGCTAAACTTTGTAGGCTCGCCCACAACACCCTTCACGGTGCCGAGTTTGTATGGCTCCATATATGTTCCATACTTCACCTGGATAGACCACTCGCCACCCTCCTCGAGCTTTTTGCCCAGGGTGTTTACGATATAGGTGCGCTCATAGGCATAGACCAATGTATAGACACCATTCGACTCGGTTATTTCGGGAACCTCGCCTTTGTATGGTTTGTTGCCATACTCAGCCTTGCGCAAAGTGTCATTCAGTTGCGCCACAGCCACAATATGATGATACTGACTACCGAGCGCCTCCTGTACTCTATTCCACAAAAGTCTGTTTGCCTTGTTTGTATCCGGATCTGTTCCCGAACTGAATTCGCACGATGTTGCCACAAAAAGTGCCGCAAGGGCAACCGCCAAAATAGAAATATACTTTCTCATAACTCTGCCCTCCTACTTTTTAACTGCATTAAAACGATAACCGATGCCGCCTCGCAACCAGCCGCCCATACCCATACCAACCTCGGCAAAGCCGAAGAATTTGCGACCGAACGAACAACCAAAGAGTGTAGCATCGCCCCATACCATAAGCTCGTCGAAATCGGTTACAACGCCGAGCGATACCGACGAATACATCTGCACCGCATCACGATAGAACCACGAAAAACGCACCGTAGGCATCACCGAGAGAACATAATAGTTGAGATTTGCGACGGTCTCATGTGTGAAAGAGTTTTTGCGCGAACGGGTCGAAGAGCCAAACACCACCTGACCTCCATACTGCAACCAACGACGGTCTTGGTAGGTGTAGGTCAGCGAGTAGTTGCCCACAAACATTCGCGGTGTGAGGTAGGTATCAGCATTCGCCATATCCCTACGGAAGTCTGGATAATAATCATTATGACCTTCGTTTAACGCCAACAGCGTTGGAAGGCTTACCGTTCCGACGCCGACACGAATCTCGTGCTTCGGAGTGAACTCACTGTGTGTTTTGACGATTGTGATAACCGTCGTGCTGTCTGTCTTGACAACGCTCCTCTCGCGGGACTGTGCCACGGCGCCCTGCACCACACAAAGTGCAACAAACGCCAACAGAATTGTTTTGATGTTTTTCATAAGGGAATTTATTAAATGGTTAAACATTCTGGGAGGTAAATAGTGCGGAGCAAATTACCCCCCCCCTCAAATTTTTGTAATTGCTTGATTTATTGTGCGTTACAGCTTCTCCGTTTCAAGAAGAGACAGCTTGTAGTCAGCATCGCACTTGTCGATAATGGTCTTGACTACGATGTCCATCTCCGAACCCTCGCTATAGTCTGCCGGGCAGACGTGATTTACGCGGTTGTCGCGGATAAGGGTGTTCATCTCGCCACGCTTAGCCTCCGAGCTTGGGTTATAGACCGCAATCGAGTGACCTCCAAAATTCTTCACAAGGCGCATACAGGGGATATCGGTTGTTCCGTCGCCCACGTAAATCATTCGCGAGAATGGCACCGGGCGCTCCTTCTCCTCCATATACTGGTTTACCTGCTTGGTATCGTAAACTGACTCGACGCCCTTGTTAATCTTGAAGATAAACTGTGTCTTGTTGGTGTAGTTCACCGCCACGCCCGGCCAATAGGCGATACCATCGACATTGTAGAGGAACGAGCAGGCGTAAATTTTGCGGAACTTATCGGCAATAGGGGTACCCTCGATAATCTCCTTCAGGCCCGACGAGTTGATGTAGTGCAACACGCGCACACCGCGCTCCTCGCCATACTTGTTGATGCGGTCGAACCACTCGAGCACACCAGGGAAGAGCTCAACCCTCTTGCCCGACTCCTGGAAGGCCTCACGGCGTAGCGACAAGCCTTTGGCTTGTGCCGAGCGAATCATCAACGCCATATAGGTCAAAATCTGGTCGGCATCCTGCTCCTCGGCAAGACGGTTTGCCTCGTCCCAGAACTCGAAGTTGCTCTTGCCTACGGCAGGTATAAAATCGTACTCCTGCATATTACCCGCAGCGAGAGTTCCGTCGAAATCGTAAATTAGTGCAATGGTGAATTTGTGGTCTGTCTGCTCCATAGCCTACACATATTTATATATACTTTTCGCAAATGTAGTAAAATTTTCA
This sequence comes from Alistipes sp., assembly GCA_045648965.1. GTDB lineage: Bacteria > Bacteroidota > Bacteroidia > Bacteroidales > Rikenellaceae > Alistipes. The sequence goes on from JAZRPA010000024.1 coordinate 35,440, forward strand.
CTATTTTTGCAGTAGAAACCCACGAAATAAACAATAAAAGCATAAAAATATGGAATTTAAGGACGTTTTGACCAAGCGCCGCAGCGTGCGCAAGTTCTCACCTACAGCGCCTTCGCGCGAGGTTTTGCTCGACATCGTGCGCGATGCGCTCACTGCACCATCTTCACGCAATATGCATACAACCCGATTTTTAATCGTCGATGACCGCGAGACCCTCGACAAGATTGCAGCAATGCGCGACTATGGCTCTTCGTTCGTAACAGGTGCTCCGGCAGCAATCGTCGTTTTGGGCGACACCACGAAGACCGACCTCTGGCGCGAGAACTGCGCCATCTCGGCTACGATATTGCAGCTCTCAATCGTAAATCACGGCTTGGCGTCGTGCTGGGTACACGCAGCAGGCCGCCCTTGCTTGCAGGCAGAGCCTGAGGGGGTGAAAGCCGAGGAGTACTTGAGCTCATTCCTCGATATTCCCGAGGGTTGTGCTGTGGAGTGCGTAATCGCACTCGGCTACTCCGACTTCGAGCCAAAACCGCTCCCCGAGTGGGACTCGGAGGCTACCATTTTGTGGCACACTAAGGAGTAGGGGGTGGTTATGAAGCGGTTTGTTGTTTTTGCTGTGCTGCTGGCGATGTTCACATCCTGCTCGACCAAATATGGCTATGTGGTCGATTGGGCTCCATTGGTTATGCGCGTCTATCTCCACGACACCGAAGGCAACAACCTTCTCGATGAGACATCTGAACACCACTATGACCTCTCGAAAACAAAGATTATCTACCAGGGCGAGGAGTACAGCATTGCTCTCCCCGAGGGGCCGTCGAGAGAGCCATTAGCATATCTGGCACGATTTAAGGAGCCTTGCATCGACTGGGATTCAAGCGGCAAGGCGTACTTGCAAATCGGCGAATGGGATAGAACCGCAGATTGGGATAATTGCTACGTAGAGATTGTGTGGAGCGATGGCACGAGCGACAAACTGTCGTTTACACACACTGCAACCATAAACTGGAAACACGTGAACAACCCCAAAAAGAATTTCGGCTACACCTTTACTACGGAGTGGTATCTCAATGGCGAACCGAATGGTAGTTGGAGGTACAACATCGTAAAATAGAGTGTTTTGGAAGAGGAGGGCTCGGGATACTAGGGTTACTAGGGATAATGGGGGTTATAGGGTTTTTCTCTATAACCCTCTCTTTTTCCCCATTACCCCTATTTCCCCTATTTCCCCTATTTTGTTTCTCGGCTTATGGAATTTTCCACAACTGACCGTCTTATTACCACCAAAACAAAAACCCCACACCGTCAGGCATAGGGTTATGGTAGCAGATTCCCACACCCTCGGCTTATGGAATTTCGCTCTACCGACCGTCTTACCACAAACGTAACAAATCCCTACACCGTCAGGCATAGGGTTATGGTGGCAGACTCCAAATAAGCCCCCTTTACAGAAAGGGGGTTTGGGGGATAGGTAACAATTGCTCGGCTTATGGAAGGAACCACAGCACAAAAAGATGAGAGGCTGAATCTAAAAGAAACAACCTCTCAAAAACAGCAGACCCCATAAGCCGAGTTCTGTTTTAGTCCATCATTTATCTACGATGACAATCACTTGCCACCTCTAGCGGTTTACCCCTCGGCATCGGGCGAGCAACCCTTAATTGCCGATATACATAACCTTGCAACCCGTGAGACGTACTGACCGAGCGACATTGCTGCCCTCGCGGTGGGCTCTTACCCCGCCTTTTCACCCTTACCCCAGGCCCGAAGCCTACGGCGGTTATTTTCTGTTACGCTACTATACCCTCTCGAACATCAAGCCGTTAACTTGCACGGAGCTCTGTGTTGCTCGGACTTTCCTCCCCCTCCTTGCGGAGGCAGCGATGAACCGAATCTGCGCTGCAAAGATACAACTTTTTCAAAAAAGTTGGTAATGGAAGCCTCTTTTTCCAACTTTTTCACTATCTTCGTACCAAGATAAACCAAATAATAGCAAAAGATATGAAGAAATTACTCTCGATTTTGGCCGCAGCTATCGCTGTTGTTGCCCTCTTTGGCACTACAACCCTCTCGGCAGCAACACCTACCGACCGCTCGGTGAAGGTTATTGTTATGCCCGACCACCTCGACTGGAACTACAAGCTTGGCGAGAAGCCCGTTTTCAAGGTTTTGGTGTTGAAGCACCACTCTCCAATGCAGAACGTAGAGATCACCTACGAGCTTTCGGAGGATAATATGCCGGCTCACAAGAGCGAAAAGATGGTCTTGAAGGCGGGCGAGGGTAAAATCCAGCTTGGCACAATGAAGGTTCCTGGCTTCTTGCGTTGCGCCGTGAAGGTCAAGGAGGGTCACTACACCTATACTGGCCTTGCAACCGCAGCTTTTGAGCCTGAGAAGATTCAGCCTACAGTGACCAATCCTGCCGACTTCGAGGTGTTCTGGAAGAAGGCGTTGGAGGAGAGCGCTAAAATTCCTATGGAGCCGGTTATCACCCCTGCACCTGAGTTTAGCACCGGTACTTACACTGCCTATTACATTAAGTATCAGACCTATAAGAAGAATGTCTATTTCCACGGTTTGATGACCGTTCCGACTAAGCCGGGCAAGCACCCTGCAATCCTTCGCGTTCCTGGCGCAGGTGTACGTTCTTACGCTCCAATGACCGAGTTGGACTTGGCAAACTATGTATCGCTCCAGGTGGGTATCCACAGTATTCCTGTAAACCTTCCGAAGGACGTTTATCGTAACCTTGCTCGCGCAGCGTTGCTCAACTACAACCGCTTCAACATTCAGGACAAGGACACCTACTACTACAAGCGTGTTTACATCGGCTGTGCTCGCGCTATCGACTTCCTCGCGGAGTGCGTGGAGGCTGTAGATCCTGAGCGCATTGGAGTTTGCGGCCACAGCCAGGGTGGTGCGTTGACCTTCGTTACAACCTACCTCAACCCTAAGGTTAAGTACTACTATGCACACTACCCTGCTCTCGCCGATATGACCGGCTATCTCAACGGTCGCGGTGGCGGTTGGCCACACATCTGGCGCAACGGAGCAGACGCAAATATCGACAAGTCGGCAGCTACAAAGACTATCCCTTACTACGATGTAGTAAACTTTGCTCGTCGCGTAACCGTTCCGGGTGTTATGGCTCTCGGTTACAACGACACAACCTGCTGCCCAACCTCGATGATGTCGGTTTACAACGTTATCCCTGCGCCTAAGCAGATGGCTCTCTACAACGAGATTGGCCACTGGCTCTATGAGGAGCAGGAGAACGACCGTCGCATTTGGTTTAACGAGAAATTTTTGAAGTAATAACCTACAAACTATAAAGTTATGGCTATTTTTAAGGTTGAAGGCGGACGTCGTCTTTCGGGCGAGATAAAGCCGCAAGGAGCGAAAAATGAGGCGCTGCAGATTCTCTGCGCCACACTTCTTACGGAGGAGAAGGTCGTTATCGACAACATTCCGCAAATCCTCGATATTATTCACCTCATCGAGCTCTTGCAGGCGATGGGCGTTAAGGTTGAGCGCTTATCGGAGGAGTGTTACTCTTTCTGCGCAAAGGATATAAACCTCGACTACCTCACCAGCGACGACTATCGCAACCGCTGTTCGCGCCTTCGAGGCTCGGTAATGGTTGTTGGTCCGCTCTTAGCGCGTTTTGGCGTAGGATATATTCCAAAGCCGGGTGGCGATAAGATTGGACGCCGTCGTCTCGATACCCACTTTATCGGCTTCCAGAAGCTTGGTGCCGAGTTCGACTTCGATGCTGCCGAGGCGTTCTTCTCGGTTAAGGCAAAGGAGCTTAAGGGTACATATATGTTGCTCGACGAGGCGTCGGTAACGGGAACTGCAAATATCGTTATGGCTGCGGTGCTTGCCAAAGGCAAGACCACCATATATAACGCCGCTTGCGAGCCATACTTGCAGCAGTTGTGCAAGATGCTCAACCGCATGGGTGCGAAGATCTCGGGCGTAGGCTCGAACCTCCTCGAAATCGAGGGTGTGGAGTCTCTCGGTGGCACAACACACACAATGCTGCCTGATATGATAGAAGTGGGAAGCTTTATCGGTATGGCGGCAATGAACCGCTCGGAGCTCACCATCAAGGGTGTTTCATTCGAGAACCTCGGTATCATTCCGGCACAGTTCGCTCGTCTCGGTATCGCTATGGAGCGCCGTGGCGACGACCTCTATATTCCACAGCAGGACCACTACAGCATCGAGAGCTTTATCGACGGTTCGATTATGACTATCGCCGATGCTCCATGGCCGGGTCTTACTCCGGATCTCTTGTCGGTATTCCTCGTTGTGGCAACCCAGGCAAAGGGTACGGTATTGATTCACCAAAAGATGTTCGAGAGCCGCTTGTTCTTCGTAGATAAGCTTATCGATATGGGCGCGCAGATTATCCTTTGCGACCCTCACCGCGCAGCCGTTATCGGCCAGGATCATCAGCACCTGCTTCGCGCAGCAAAGATGTCTTCTCCGGATATTCGTGCCGGCGTAGCGTTGTTGATTGCAGCGATGAGTGCAGATGGAGTAAGTTCTATTCAGAATATCGATCAGATTGACCGCGGATACCGCAATATCGAGGGTCGTTTGAACGCAATCGGAGCAAACATTATTCGCTTGGACGAGTAGTTCATACTACCGCATAAAAAAGAGGCCGCCTAACGAGTTAGACGGTCTTTTTTTTGCTTATAAGTAGTAGACCCAGCATTGTGATTGCGCCGTTCAGGATTAAAATCTCGAAACCGAAGGTGTAGCCATTGAGGAGCTTTGGCGAGAAGTAATCAAGCGCTCCACAAAGCAGCGGCGCCGCCAAAACGACCACAGGAACCACCCTATCGCGCACCGCGCGCTTCGATATTGCGCCAAAGGCGAAGAGTCCGAGCAGAGGGCCATATGTGTAGCTCGCAAGGCGATAGAAGAGGTTTAGAGAGCTCTCTGTACTCCACTGCTCAAAAGCCAAAACTAGCAGGGTCAAAAGAGCGGCCATTCCTGCGTGCAGCCACTTGCGCGACGAGGTCGAAATCTCCTTATTTTTGATAATATCCACCGCAAACGAGGTTGTGAGCGAGGTTAGTGCGCCGCCCGTAGACGAGAACGAGGCCGAAACAACACCCAACACCAACAACACCGAAATAATCGCCGGCATACCCTCGCTAGTTGCGACAAAGGCGAACGCCTCGTCGGATTTTGCAACCTCAATGCCACTCTTTGCAAGGTAGAGGTACAACAACGCTCCCAAGCCGAGCAACATCGCAATAACCACCGTCTGCAACAGCGAAGCCAAGACCATATTGCGCTGTGCCGAGCGTTGCGACGAGGTGCTCAAGGCTCGCTGCATCATATCTTGGTCGAGTCCCGTCATCGCCACAATCATAAAGAGACCTGCAAGGAACATCTTTGCAAAGTGGAGCGACGAATCGATGTCGTCGAAGAAAAATATCTTGGTAAAACCTTTGTCGGAGGCGGTTTTTGCCACATCGGCAAGAGGCATATCAATTTCGTGGAGCAGGAAAACGCCGCACAAAATCACACACAACACCATACAGAGCGTTTTGAGCAGGTCGCTCCAGACAACCGAGCCAACGCCTCCACGATAAGTATAAAGCCACACGAGAAGCATAAAGAGCATTGTTGTAGTCCAAAATGGCACTCCAAGCGCTCCAAAGAGGAGTTGTTGCAACACTACGCACACCACAAAAGCACGCAACGATGCACCCGAGATTTTCGACAAAAGAAAGAGCCAAGCGCCCGCCTTGTGGCTGCTCACTCCAAAGCGAGAGTCGAGATATTCGTATAACGAGGTTACATTGTGTCGATAATAGAGCGGAATAAGCCAATAGGCGATAACCACGCTGCCCACAACGAAGCCCAAAACCATCTGCAGGTAGGAAAAACCCTCGGCTTCCACGGCACCAGGCACCGAGATAAAGGTAATACCCGTCATCGGTGCGCCCACCATAGCCAGCGCCACCACCCACCACGACTGATTGCGACCTCCGGTGAAGAACTTTGCGTTGTCGCCCGTGCGACCCGAGAGTCGCGCCACCACAAACAGCAGCACAACATAGAGAAAAACTATCGCAAAGGTTAGCAACGGGGTCATTCTCGGGCTCGCTTTTTACAATTTATCGAGTACTCGGCGGATAATTTCGGCGCTTTCACGTATCTCCTCGTCCGAAATTACAAGCGGAGGCGAAATACGGAACGCCGTTGCACAATAGAGAAACCAATCGCTCAAGATTCCCTCCTCTTTGAACATCTCCATAACCTTGAACAGGCGCTCCTCCGAGCCCAACTCTACGGCCAACAACAATCCGCTACGACGAATTTCGAGTACGGCAGGATGATCTTTTAAAAGCTCCTCGTACAACTCTCCTTTATGCTCCACATCGGCTACGACATTGTGCTTTTTGAGGTAGCGGAACGCGGCCAAACCCGCAGCACAACATACTGGGTGACCACCAAAAGTGGTAATATGACCGAGAACAGGGTCTGTCTGGAGCGAATCCATTATTTTTTTCGACGATACAAATGCTCCAAGCGGCATTCCTCCACCAAAGGCCTTGGCAAGGCAGATGATATCGGGTGTTACGCCATATTTGTTACAAGCGAACATCTCGCCCGTGCGACCCATTCCGACCTGTATTTCATCGAATATAAGCAATGCGCCCACCTCGTCGCAACGTTTGCGCAGAGCCTGCAAGTAACCCTCCTGCGGAAGGCGCACTCCCGCCTCACCCTGTACCGGCTCGCACAATACGCAAGCTGTCTTTTCGGTAATCTTCTCTAAATCATCGAACGAATTGAAATCCAACGCCTTGCAATCGGGCAAAAGCGGACGAAATGCGCTCTTCCACTCCTCGCCTTCGGGCTCTCCCATCATACTCATTGCTCCGTGTGTCGAGCCGTGATATGCTCGGCGCATCGAAATCATCTCGGTGCGATGGGTATATCTTTTTGCCAACTTCAACGCTCCTTCGATAGCCTCGGCTCCCGAATTGAGAAAATAGACGCTCTCGAGTGGTTCGGGCAAAGCCTCGGCAATCTCCACGGCATATTCCACCTGCGGACGTTCAATCATCTCTCCATAGACCATAACGTGCATATAGCGCTCGGCCTGCTGCTTTACGGCCTCTACAACATCGCGATTGCCGTGGCCTACATTGCTCACCGAAACGCCCGACACGAGGTCGAAATAGCGTTTTCCTTCGGGGGTATAGAAAAACACTCCCTCGGCGCGCTCTACTCCTACGAGCATAGGTGCCGGCGATGTTTGTGCCACATTGGCAAGAAATTGACGACGAAGAATTTGTGTATTCGACATAGTTTTCACTCTTTTTCGAACGACAAAGTTACAAAAAATGTCTATCTTTGCGAAAACAAACCTAATTAAAATGAGAAGAATTACAACCTTTTTCCTTGCGCTGTTACTCTCTGTATCAGCTTTTGCACAGTCACCAAAGGCTGTTCTCGAAAACATTCGCAAGTATCCAAATCTTGCTATAACCGTAGGTTCTACCTATCCTAGTGTTCCGCTTGGTGAGATTGCAGAGACTCCTGAGGGTTTCGAACCTTTCTACTTTTCGTTGACCGGCCGTCACGGTTCGCGCTACGAATTGAGCGACAAATATTTCAAAAAGGCGTTGAAGATTTTCAACCACGCCGACAGCCTTGGCATCTTGACCGAAGATGGAAAACTCCTTCTCAAAAGAATCAAGGAGGTTTACGATGCTCAGCAGGACAACCACCGAGAACTCTCTTTTGTAGGTATGGATCAGTGGCAAAAAATTGCCGAGCGTGCATACGACAATTTCGGAAAGGTTTTTGAGAACGGATCTATCGAGGCAAAATCGAGTACTTCTATGCGTTGCGTATTGTCGATGACCTCTTTCAACTATGCAATGAAGGGCAAGGTGCCTACCATAAAAATTTCGCAGAACGCCCGCAATGCAACGATGCCTCTTCTTCGCCCATTAGCTGACAGCCCCGATTTTCCTAAGGATGTACAGTCGTATATTAAAGAGGCTGTGAAGGAGGGTAAGTGGAACGAGGATCTCGCTGCTTGGGAAAAGAGCTGCGATGTCTCTTCTTTCCTCTCGAAGGTTTCGACAGATCCTTATACTCTCGGCAAGAAGTGCGGCGAGAAGAGTCCATTCAAGGTTGCTCGTTATGCCTTTACAACTCTTATCTTCGGCGAGAACTTCGGCACAGGCGATCGCGAGTTGCTCAATCGTATCTTTACTGCCGAGGAGTTGTACTGCTTCTATGTATATAGAACTGCAAAGTGGGTAAATGGTTCTATTGGTCGTGGTAATGAGCTTGTAGAGGCTCGCCAGGCCTATATGCGCCCTCTCATCGAGGATATTCTCAACAAGGCTGAGGCTGCTATCAAGGGAGAGAACCCGGATGTGGCAAACCTCCGCTTCACTCACGACTCATATATGGGTCCTCTCTTCTCGGTTATGGGATATGAGGGTTGCGTACCACAATGGAACGAGAATTTGGAGTTGGCTGCTACTTCGTTCAACCACGGTATGGTTGTACCTATGGCTTCGAACTTGCAACTTATTCTCTACCGCAACAAGCAGGGTAAGGTATATGTTCGCTCACTCATCAACGAGCGTGACGGATATATTCCTATCAAGTGCAAGACTGCTCCGTTCTACCCGTGGGAGGATTTTTGCAAGTATGTAAACGAAAACCTTAAGCAACTCGACGAGTCGAAAGAGAAGGTGTTGAAGAAGATGGGAAAATAATAAAAAGAGTTGTCAGAGAAAAAAGAGACCCCTGGTTTGGGGTCTCTTTTGCTTATAGCCTACTTTTTGGGCAGTATTGTGCTGTTAATATACATCAATACCATTAAACATTATATCTGAAATCACTGTATCCTGATATTTAGTACCTGGATATACTTCGAGAATTTCAAACTTAAGACTCCATCTTGGACCACTACCCGTTCTTCCTACAGTACCTATATCAAACCACTGCAACGATCTGCTATTCTGCAACTCGAGAATTGCGATAGGCTTATTATTATAGTAAACCTTAAGCTTTTTTACTCTCGAGTTTGCACTCCACGCACTGTTGCTCTTAACATATCCATTGAGAATATATACAGTTGTAATACGTGGACAACTCATTTCAAACTCATATACTACATATTGACCTACACCATGACCCTGAACACCTTCAACCCATGCTGTTTCATGGTTAAAGTCGTGAAGGTTAGCTGCTCTATAAGTATTGCTACCCTGAGAACTCAAGCTGCTTGATGCATAAACTCTGGCAACCTTATCACGAGCCTCATCGTACCAACTAGCACCAGACGTGTACATAAGGTCAAATAATGGAGAATTGCGAGTTCCCTCCATATACAAATTCTCCAAACGCTTATATTCAGATGCCGGTATGTCTGGAATCATATAAACACCTGCAGGTTTTAAAACCGGTATTTGTGCACTTGCCGCTGCGACAGCACAAATAGCAATCAAAAGAGATAATACTTTTTTCATACTATTAAAATTTTAGTTTTTTAATTATAAAGTTAGATATTTTATATTTTAAAACCTCTTATCCCACCTTTACCATCGCCTCGATAGACTTCGACGCCTTCTGGCGAGTCTCCTCGTCGAGCTCAATGGCTGGCGCCCCATTCTCGAGGCAAGCAATAATAGAGTCGAGGGTTATCATCTTCATATACTCACACTCGTTGCATGCCTTACCCTCGATCGACGGTGCAGGGATAAACTTCTTAGTCGGATACTTCTTCTCCATCTCCGCCAATATACCTGGCTCGGTCACTACAATAAAGGTATTGCAGTCGCTCTCTCCACAGTACGAGAGAATACCCGCTGTAGAACCGCAATAATCGGCCAAATCAGCCACTTTTTCCCTACACTCGGGGTGGACAACCACCTTCGCCTCAGGATTGAGTTTTTTAAGCTCTAAAATACCCTCTTTCGAGAACTTCTCATGTACATGGCACGCGCCGTCCCACAAAATCATATTTTTGCGACCTGTAACCTTCTGGATATAGGAGCCGAGATTCTTGTCGGGAGCAAAGATGATAGGTTTGTCGCTTGGAATAGACTCCACCACCTGTAACGCATTCGACGAGGTGCAGCAGATGTCGGTCAGCGCCTTCACACCTACGGTGGTATTCACATAGGCTACAACCAACGCGTCGGGATAGTTAGCCTTGAACTTCGCAAAGTCGGCTGCCGGGCACGACTCGGCAAGCGAACAGGTAGCCTCAGGATTTGGGATCAACACCTTCTTATCGGGCGAGAGCACCTTGGCTGTCTCTCCCATAAAGTGAACACCGGCAAAGAGGATTGTCTTTGCATCGATATCGCGAGCTTTAACCGAAAGAGCCAACGAGTCTCCCAAGAAGTCGGCAACCTGCTGCACCTCGGGGCGACAATAGTAGTGCGCCAAAATCACAGCACCCTTCTCACGCTTCAAAGCCTCAATTTTTGCTATTTTTTCTTTCATAGTTTTAATAATGGTTATTAAGGGTAGTTACCATTTTTCTTTTGCAAAGATAATAAAAAGACGAGAGACGAGAGACGAGAGACGAGAGATTTTTTTTCTTTTATCTCACTCAATGCTCCGTAGGATGTTGTTTGTTTGCGAAAAGTTTTCTAATTTTGTACCAAACAATAAAAAATACTTGCCTATGAAACATCGCGTATAATTTAATACGCACATTTTAGACATATTGAAAAAAGTGTTTTAACATTATTCTTTCTGCTTGGCAGTCTGGCAACTAATCGAGTGATAGAAAGGTATAATAGTTGAAATGCTCACGCATAGTCGTGGGCTTTTATACTATTCTTCTATCATGGTTATGCCAGACACCACAAGCGGGGAATAAATAAAAGTTCCACGCTTTTTTTTATGTGCGTACTATAATCTTATTAAAAAGGAACTAACGGAGTATCCGAAAAGCCATAAAGTGAGTAGGAAATAAAATACTAATTAATACTTAAAATTATGAAAAATATTTTTTTATTGGCTATCGTAGTATTATCCTCTTTTACAATTGTTAAAGCAAGCGAAACTTCAGTTCTTACAACAAATTCTACAAATACTGAAATATTAGCCGAGGCACCGGCATATTGGTCAGGTTGGGCAAGAGATCATGTAGCAGCAGCTAGTTATAGTTTGTACATTACCGTATATCGTTCAGCAAATATGTGCGATTCTTTTTATGCTGTAGCTTCAAGTTATAAAATACATAACCTAAATGGAGCTGACCGCACAGAAGACATAAACGAAGAGTTAATAGTAAAAGAAAAAGAAAATGGAAGATATTATGTATCTTATAGAGGTAAAAACTTCTATTTCTCTATGTAGTATTGTTTAATTATACAAATAAAGAGGGGTTAAAGAGTTTTGCCATCTTACTACTCTTTAGCCTCTCTTTTTCGACAATTGTTATTAGTTATTATTCATTATAAAAATTAAATAAATAATTAAATATAAAATTTGAATAACAACAATAATAGCTGTTGAAAGTGTTGATAAATTTTTTCGGAAAAAAGTTGCTAACTCTTATTTTTGTAAAAAATTTAAAAAGGTTCTCTTAACTCACTGATAATGATTGTTTGCCTACCTTGTTTTCAACAAATGTTTAAAAGTGGTTTTAACATATAAACAGCGATTATTTTGAACAATAATCTTCCCGTTTTTCTCAACAAATCCGGTAACAAATTTTAATAACTTCTCGCTTTCTTCCCTTTCTCAAAAGTTATTACGACTTATTAAAAGTTATCCCCCACTTTTCAACACTATTTTCCCATCTTATCAACAACTTTTTGAGCCACTTGTCGATAGATATCGGCAACTTGCGAATGAGTGTTTACTGCCGGGTTTCCATCGTCTGCGCCTTGCATAATGTCTTGAAATATAGGCACTTCGCCCAATAAATCAACACCAACCTCCTCGGCGTATCGTGCTGCTCCACCCTTACCAAAGATGTAGTAGCGATTCTCTGGCAATTCGGCCGGCGTAAACCACGCCATATTCTCCACAACGCCCAAAACAGGAATGTTTACATTCGGATTTCTAAACATCTCAACACCTCGAACTACGTCAGCCACAGCAACTTGCTGAGGAGTGGAGACAATTATCGCTCCACCAATACGCAATTCGTTAATTATTGACAAATGTATGTCGCCCGTACCAGGGGGAAGGTCAATTAGTAAAAAATCTAAATAACCCCACTCGGTTTGGTGTATAAGTTGGCGTAAAGCGCTGTTAGCCATGGTTCCACGCCACAATAAAGCGTCGGTTTTGCGGATAAACATCGCAATCGAAATAAGCTTAATTCCACCCACCTCGGCTGGCACGATATAGTCGTGTCCGTCCACCTGCTTTGCATCGGGCAGATAATCCTCACAACCGAACATTTTAGACTGCGACGGGCCATAGATATCGGCATCGAGAACACCCACCTTATAACCCTCCTTTGCAAGCGCTGTAGCGAGGTTGGCGGTAACGGTCGACTTACCCACGCCGCCCTTGCCCGAAGCAACGGCTACGATGTGTTTTATCTGCGATGTAGTAGAGTTTTGGTGCATCTCCTCGATAGCGGCATTCTTAGCGGCACGCTCTGCGCTCTTTGCGCCCTCTTTTACCACTACAACGACCTTATACGAAGGAAAGGCAGAGGAGATAGTCTCCTCTACCCTACTCTTTATCTTTGCGGCAAACGGATCGCGCGATTTGCGGAAGATAAGCGATACAACTATCTTCTCTCCCTCAATCTCGGCGCCCTCGAAGATGCCCGCAGCGACGATATCTTGTTCTAACTCGGGGTGAAAAACACCCTTCAACAACTCTTTTATTCGAGATCTCATAAAATCTTTAGCTGTTAGCCTTTAGCCCTCAAAATTAATTCATATCGAAAGTATAAGGGCAGTACGCCTGCACGCCCTCGCGTGTGAGCTCGCGCTTGAGATTCTTATAGTATTCGGTAGCGGCCAACACCTCTGGGTCTGTCTTGCCCATAAAGATAGACTTCGCCTGTATACCCATAGACTGTAAGAACAAAGCAAGCGGAGAAGGATCCTCCACAACCTCTTCAACGCGGAATTTGTCGGCAATACCAGCCTTGTCGGCCGCTACAGAGATAGCGTGTGCTAAACCTCCGTTAGCATCGGCCAAACCAATCTCAACGGCGTGTTTTCCCGACCATACGCGACCCTGCGCAATGTCCAAAACCTTCTCCATAGGCAAGTTACGGCCGTTAGACACCTTTGTAGTAAATGTTTCGTAAACCTTATCTACCGAGCGAAGCATCGCATTACGCTCTGCATCAGATATTTTACGAATACCAATACCCATAACGCTTGCACCGAGGTCTGCCGAAGGGTTGGTCTTAACAACGTCGGTGGTAATACCGAGCTTCTTCTTGAGCATATCCTCGCCCTCCAAGAACATTCCGAATACGCCAATCGAACCTGTTAAAGTGAGCTCATCGGCAATAATTGCGTCAGCACACGACGATATATAGTAGCCTCCACTAGCTGCGTACGCACCCATCGAAACGATTACCGGCTTCTCCTTGCGGAGCAACTCTACCTCGCGCCAGATTACATCGCTGGCCAAGGCGCTACCCCCCGGCGAGTTTACGCGGAGAACAACAGCCTTGATATTATCGTTCTTACGAGCACGGCTCAACACCTCTACAAGGTTTTGGCTATATACATTGCTATCCTCGCCCGAGCCGTCGAAAATCTGACCCTCGGCATAGACAACACCAACAGCCGGCGAACCGAGCTTAGGAACGATAGGGGAGAGAGTCATATATTCGCCCAACGAAACGATGTTGTATTCGCCTTTGTGAGAAGTCTCTACGCCATATTCTGCGAACTTATTGGCCATCTCGTCCTCATAGATAAGGCCATCGACGAGGTTATATTTCAACGCGTCCTCAGGCAACGAAACAGACAAATTATCGGCAATAGAGTTGAGCTGAGCCGGAGTGATGTTTCGGCTCTTTGCAACGGCATTAACCAAAACACTCCACATATCATCTGCAACCTTCTGCATCTGTGCACGGTTCTCTGGCGACATATCTTCGCGGATATAAGGCTCAACGGCGCTCTTATACTTACAAGACGAAGGGCGGAAAACCTCGGCTTTGAGGCCTAACTTGTCGAGAGCCCCCTTCATATGGAGCTGTGGAAAGGCGATACCTGCCCACGAGAAGTATCCCTCAGGGTGGAGATATACCTTATCGGCAACCGATGCGAGGTAGTAGGTGTTGTGCGAATAACCCTCGTTGTAGGCTACAACAAACTTACCGCTCTGCTTAAAGTCTGCAATAGCGCCGCGAATCTCCTCCAGTGCACCGTTTGTAAGCGAGCCCGAACCGGTAAAGTTGAGGTATAAGCCCTTTACGTTGTCGTCAAATTTCGCCTTCTCGATAGCCTGCAACACCTTCAAAAGATTGGTCGAAGGATTAACGGCCATAGTAGAGTAGTCGAGGTTCTCGAAAGGGTTTTTCATCGGAGCGTCCGTAATAGTCTCTGCAAAATCGATCTTCACAATGGTTTGCGAAGTCATTTCAGGCATGTTTATAGGAGCAAACATTCCCGATAAGCCCACAAAGAAAAAGAGACTTATAAACGAAGAAACAACCGATCCCACAACAACAGCGAGCAGAGATGCAGCAAAAACCTTCCAAAAATTCATTTTCATAGTACCTATATTTTAAGTTAAAAAACAATTTCCCACTACAAATATACAAAAAATAGTGTAGGATAGGCACAATGTAAAGAAAAAGTTTCGAGGCTTGTGGGGTAGTGTGCTAGAAGTCGAAAGTTTTGGGGTTATTTAATAGAGGAAAAATACGATGCCTATAAAGTGGCAGATGACGGCGATGTTAATGAGCAAATGCCACACGAGGTGGTGGTAACGAAAGCCCTTCTTGGCGTAAAAAATAGCGCCCAAAGTATAGAAAATTCCGCCCGCAGCAATCATTGCCAAAAGTGGGGTAGAGGCCTGTCGCCAGAAGAGCGGGAAGAAGATGACAATCATCCAACCCATAATCAGATAAATCGTGAGGCTGATGGCCGGGATAGAGCGCTTTGTCAATGACTTGTAGAAGATACCGAAAAGTACCATAACCCATTGAATAGCAACGATTAACGAGCCTTGCCAACCGCCGATTACGCAGAGCGCTACGGGGGTATATGAGCCGGCAATAGCCAGATAGATCATTATGTGGTCGAGAATGTGGAACACAGCCTTGTGCTTCGACTCGGGTTGCATTGCGTGGTAGAGCGTCGAGCAGAGGAACATCAAAAATATGCTTATGACAAATGCCGATACGCCACAACTTGCCAATACGGGCGCCGAGGTCTCATGCAGGTAGGCCCAAACAGCCGAGAAGGGTAGTGCCAGCAGCATCAGAACGCACATTATGCCGTGAGAAACGGTATTTCCAACCTCCTCGTTGAAGGTTGGTATATAGATTGCTTTTTTGGTTTTTCCTTTCATTTTTTGCAAATTTATGGGGCAAAAGTAGTTAAATTTTCACCGCCAAAATAGCGTATTTATGCGTAATTATGTCGAAAAAGGGTAGAGTGAAGAATTGAGACTTACCATAAATAAAACGTTTTCCGCTTTAATCCTGCTATGCAGGCTTTTCCTCCTTCGCGCCAAGGCATAGTCTGCAAGCCGCCTCTGCGCTCGGCTTGGCGTCGGTTGCCCTCTGGGCTTCACTGCTCCGTCTCGGTAGAGGACACAAGTGTCCTCTACCCTCGACTTAATCGCAGCGTTCCGTTTTCTCACTCCAAGCGAAAATCGAAAAACTTGAAAGTTTTCCGCTTTCCGCTTTCCGTTTTCAGTTTGTTTTTCTATCTTTGTCGGTTAGTTAAGAATGTAATCGATAAAACAAAGTTTTATGTCAAAGGATTTTAAGAGATATTTGATCACTTCGGCGTTGCCATACGCCAATGGTCCAGTACATATCGGCCACCTTGCTGGCGTATATATTCCGTCCGACATCTACACTCGTTACCTCCGTTTGCGCGGTCGCGATGTGATATCGGTGTGCGGTAGCGACGAGCACGGTGTGCCTATCACAATCAAGGCAAAGAAGGAGGGTATCACCCCTCAGCAGGTGGTAGATCGCTACCACGCAATCATAAAGGATTCGTTCGAGAAGCTCGGCATTTCGTTCGACATCTACTCGCGAACAACCTCAAAGACCCACGCGGAGACCGCTTCGGCCTTCTTCCGCAAGCTCTATGACGAGGGTAAGTTCGTGGAGCAGACCACCGAGCAGTTCTACGACGAGGAGGCTAAGTCCTTCCTCGCAGACCGCTATATCACAGGCACTTGCCCTAAGTGTGGTGCCGAGGGTGCATATGGCGATCAGTGTGAGGTTTGTGGTTCTACCCTTTCTCCGGATGAGCTCGTAAATCCACACTCGACACTCTCGGGCTCGGTACCTGTAAAGCGCGCTACAAAGCACTGGTACTTGCCGCTCGATCAGTATGAGCAGATGCTCCGCGAGTGGATTTTGGAGGGCCACAAGGAGTGGAAATCGAACGTTTATGGTCAGTGCAAGAGCTGGCTCGACGGAGGTTTGTTGCCACGTGCCGTAAGCCGCGACTTGGAGTGGGGCATTCCTGTTCCGGTTGAGGGAGCTGAGGGCAAGGTTCTCTACGTTTGGTTCGATGCGCCAATCGGCTATATATCTGCTACTAAGGACCTTACGCCAGATTGGGAGAAGTATTGGAAGAGCGAGGAGACTAAGCTTGTTCACTTTATCGGAAAGGATAATATCGTATTCCACTGCATCGTGTTCCCTTCGATGTTGAAGGCGCATGGCGACTATATCTTGCCTGAAAATGTACCAAGCAACGAGTTCCTTAACCTCGAGGGTCGCAAAATTTCGACCTCGAAAAACTGGGCAGTTTGGTTGCACGAGTACCTCGTTGACTTCCCTGGTAAGGAGGACGTTTTGCGCTACGCATTGTGCGCAACCGCACCTGAGACAAAGGATAACGACTTCACCTGGAAGGACTACCAGGCACGCAACAACAATGAGCTTGTAGCCGTTCTCGGAAACTTCGTAAACCGCGCATTGGTACTCACCAAGAAGTACTACGACGGTGAGGTGCCTGCGTGTGGCGAACTCACTGATTATGACCGCGAAACAATCGCCGAGTTGTCGGAAATCAAGGCTTCGTTGGAGTCAAATATCGAGAGCTATCGCTTCCGCGAGGCGTTGAAGGACGCGATGAACTTCGCGCGTATAGGTAACAAGTATCTCGCTGATTCTGAGCCTTGGAAGCTGATTAAGACCGACGCTGAGCGCGTTAAGACAATCCTCAATATCGCATTGCAGATTACCGCTAACATTGCTATCGCAATCGAGCCGTTCATGCCATTCTCGGCTGCCAAGATTTTGAATATGTTGGCATGCGAGAAGTTCGGCTGGGAGCGCCTTGGAGCTATGGATTTGTTGGCTGCAGGCCACCATATCGGCGAGCCTTCGCTCCTCTTCGAGAAGATCGAGGACGAGACTATCCAGAAGCAGCTCGACCGCCTTGAGGAGATTGCAAAGCAGAATGCTGCAGCAGAGGTTAAGGCCGAGCCACAGAAGGCAGAGTGCACCTTCGACGAGTTCCAGAAGATGGATATTCGTGTTTCGACCATCTTGGAGGCAGAGAAGTTGCCAAAGACCAAGAAGCTTCTTAAGCTCACCATCGACACCGGTATCGACAAGCGAACAATCGTTTCGGGCATCGCCGAGCACTTCTCGCCTGAGGAGTTGGTTGGCCAGCAGGTGTTGGTTTTGGTGAACCTCGCACCGCGCGATTTCAAGGGCATCACCTCGCAGGGAATGATCCTTATGGCGGAGGACGCAACAGGTGCTTTGCGCCTTGTGCAGCCTAACGAGAAGACCAATAACGGAGCAATGGTTGGCTAACCTTTTCCTTTGTTCCACGAGGAACATTGGGTGTCTAACATATTGGAATAGAGGAAGATGATGAATTGGGACGAACTGAGTTTCGATTTCAATGAGACGGGAGGTGAGAACCTCCGTCGATACTATAAAGAGGGGCAATGGGCCGAGGCGGAGTGGACCACTTCGGAGTATATCCCCGTGCATATGTGCTCGTCGTGCTTGAACTACGGTTTGCAGGCGTTTGAGGGCATCAAGGCTTTTCGTGGCGTAGATGGTAAGGTGCGAATTTTTCGCCCTTACGCTCACGCTGCGCGAATGGCTTCAGGCGCGCGAAAGCTCTGTTTGCCAATGGTTTCGGCAGACGAATTCGTTGAGGCTTGCGTAGAGGTTGTGCGCCGAAATCTCGAATTTTTACCCCCTTATGAGTCGCGTGCGGCGCTGTATGTGCGTCCTGTGTTGTTCGGAACGCGCCCGCGCCTTACCGTTCGCCCTTCGGGCGAGGCGGGTTTTTGCGTCTTTGCAACACCGGTCGGCCCATATTTCAAAGAGGGAATTCGTCCAATAGATGCCATCGTAAATCGCAATCAGGATCGCTCTGCGCCGCTTGGAACGGGCGATGTTAAGGTTGGTGGCAACTACGCTTCGAGTATGCTTTCGTACGAGGAGGCGCACGAAATGGGGTATAGCGCAGTGCTTTATACCGAGTCTGTCGAGCATCGTTACATCGAGGAGTGTGGTGCGGCAAACTTCATTGCAATCAAGGGAAACAGGTATATTACACCGAAATCTCCGTCGATTTTGCCCTCAATTACCAACGATTCGTTGATGCAGCTCGCAAAAGACAAGGGTTTTGAGGTTGAGCAACGATCTGTCGATGTGGCCGAGTTGGGCTCGTTTGAGGAGTGTGGTGCGTGCGGTACGGGCGCAATAATCACCCCGCTTGGCAATGTTTTTGATCCCGATACGGGCGAGAAAATCCACTATGGCGACGAGGTTGGCCCTGTGTTATTAGACCTGTATAAGTCGCTGCAAGACGTACAATATGGCCGCGTTCCAGACGTTCACAACTGGTGTGTGGTGGTAGAATAGAAAAGGGTTGTTCCACGTGGAACAACCCTTTTTCTTTTCATATATCTGTTCCACGTGGAACATTATCTTCCAAACTTAACAAGCAATACGTTTACATCTGCCGGAGAAACGCCCGGAATTCGCGATGCCTGACCGATTGTGGTTGGGCGAATTCGGTTGAGTTTTTGGCGAGCCTCTATGGTTAACGACTGCATTGACGAGTAATCGAAGCCTTCGGGAATGGAGATGTTTTCCAATCTGTGGAGTTTTTCTGCCACTTGTCGCTCGCGCTCGATGTATCCGCTATACTTAATTTCGATCTCCGCCTCCTCGATGTCGGCCTCGGTGATGTTGTTCTCGCGGACAAATTTTGCGAGTTTTGGCAATGCTCCGACCAAACCTGCAAGAGTCAAATCGTTGCGAAGCGCCAACTCGTAGATCTTCTTGCCCTGCGAAATTTCGGGCAAACCGAGCGAATTTAAATAGTTTTGAATTTCGCATATTTTCGCGCTTTGTGTGCGACAGTACGAAATAAGCGAATCTACGCGCGAAATTTTTTCGTTGAATTTTTGGTGTCTCTCCTCCGAAATCAAACCAAGTTTGTAACCAAGTGGAGTGAGTCGGCGGTCGGCATTATCTTGTCTCAACAAAATTCGATACTCCGCGCGCGAGGTAAACATTCGGTATGGCTCGTCAACCCCCTTAACTACGAGGTCGTCGATCAATACTCCGATATAAGCTTCGTCGCGCTGCAAAACTATCGGTTCCGCACCTTCAACTCGCAACGATGCGTTGATTCCTGCAAGAAGTCCTTGTGCGGCCGCCTCCTCGTAACCCGTTGTGCCATTTACCTGACCCGCAAAGTAGAGGTTGTCGATGATTTTGCTCTCCAACGAGTGCTTGAGCTGTGTCGGAGGGAAGTAGTCGTACTCAATAGCGTAGCCCGTACGGTAGGCGTGCACCTTCTCTAAACCCCTAATCTGCTGAAGGGCAGAGAGTTGCACCTCGTATGGGAGTGAAGATGAGAAGCCGTTGAGGTAGTATTCGTTTGTGGTGCGACCCTCAGGCTCGAGGAAGAGCTGATGTTGCTCCTTGTCGGCGAAGGTGCGCAACTTATCTTCGATGCTAGGGCAGTAGCGAGGGCCGATGCCCTTGATTGTGCCGTTGAACAGTGGCGACTCCTCAAAGCCCGTGCGCAGGGTGTCGTGGACCTCCTGTGAAGTATATACCAGGTAGCACGGCATCTGCTCGCGTACCGGAGTGGTCTCGTCCGAGAAGGAGAACTTCGATGGGTTATCGTCGCCTGCTTGTGGCTCCAATATCGAGAAGTCGATGGTGCGCGCATCGAGACGTGCTGGTGTTCCGGTTTTCATTCTTCCAACCTCAACACCTTGATTTACAAGGCTTTCCGTTACTCCGTACGATGCTGCATCGCCTGCACGGCCGCCATTGGCATTATTTCGACCGCAGTGCATCAATCCCGAGAGGAACGTTCCTGCGGTGAGGACTATCGCCTTGGCCTCGAACTCCACGCCCATTTGCGTTTTTACGCCCTTTGCGCGAGGCTTCTCGCCCTCGTGGTCAAAGAGTATCTCTGTGATGGAATCCTGCCAAATAAAGAGGTTTTTGCGGTTTTCCAAGCGGTGTCGCCACTCGGCCGAGAAAGCCGCCTTGTCGCATTGCGCTCGTGGGCTCCACATCGCAGCACCCTTCGAGCGGTTTAACATACGGAACTGTATGGTTGTCAGATCGGTTACAATGCCCGTTTCGCCTCCCAATGCGTCGATTTCGCGCACAATTTGTCCCTTGGCAACGCCACCAATTGCTGGGTTGCACGACATCGAGGCGAACTTGGTCATATCCATTGTTACCAGCAGCGTGCGGCAGCCTCGTCGTGCTGCAGCCGAAGCCGCCTCACAACCTGCGTGTCCTGCGCCGATAACTATAACGTCGTATTTTTGCACCATAACGCTCTCTAATTCTGCATTTTGCATTCTGAATTCTGCATTTGCTCTAGCAGAGCAAGATACTTATCCTCCTTCTTGTGCATCTGCTTCTCGGCGCGAGGGGTTTTGTCCTTCTGGCCGCAGAGGTGGAGCACGCCGTGAACTATCACGCGCATCATCTCCTGGCGTGCAGTTGCTCCGTAGAGACGTGCATTGTCGCGCACGGTCTCGATGTCGATGAATATATCGCCTGCGATATAACCCTCTTTGAGGTTGCTATCGTCGAAGGTTATGATGTCGGTGAAGTAGTCGTGGCCGAGGAACTCGATGTTCATCGCACGATGACGCTCTGCCGAGCAGAAGACGTAGTTCACCTCAGCAATTTCGAAGTTACCCTCCTCGCGTGCAACCTCGCGCAGCCAGCGACGAATAAGTCGCTTTTGCGGCAGTCGATAGTTGCAAGAGTCGGTATAGAATAGTATATCCATTTGGGACTATCTGTTGAAGATGTATCTTACTGCAATTTCACCCTTTCCCGCAGGTGAGGTCAGACCAAAGACGATCTTATATTTAAAATCTCCGGCGGAGAGATCAAACATCGCTCCGATGGTGCCTATCTGCTGGTTAGTCTTTACGATATCGCCCGCCTTTACCGAAACCTCTTGAAGGTTTGAATAGGAGGTAATATACTCACCGTGAGCGATATACACCACAAATTTGTTGGTCACCTTGTTACGCTTAATCTCGATAACCTTTCCTTCGTAAATCGAGGTTACTGCGGCGCCTTGCTGGCCGATAATCTCCGCGAAATTATCTTTGTAAAGAGCCACCTTGCCATTTACAACCGGCAGCTTAAGCTTCTGTCCTTTGGCAAAATCTTTTCCCTTTCCGAACGACGATCCTGCTTTGTTGCCTTTGGCAAGAGCGCGCAAACGACCAAGCTCGTTCGCATCAAGTCTATTTAGACGCTCGTTTTCGGCCTTTGCCTTGAGAACCTCCTTCTCCTTGGCCGACATCTGCTCGATAGATCTCTTTGCTGCGGCCATATCTGCATTGAGCTTCTTGCGCTCAATGTCGAGTTGCTTTTTCACTTCGTTGAGCTCCTTGCGCTCGTTGGTAAGCTTTTCGCGCTCCACCTCCACATCTTTACGTACGGCAGAAACCTGCTCTATCTGTTGCTGGCGGAAGCTTGCCGCTGAGCGCAACATTGTAACACGACGCGCCAAGTCGACGAACGACTCGGACGAGAAAATATAGGTTAAGTAGTTCTGATGTCGATAGTTGCGGTATGCCGAGCGGATAAGCTCTTCAACATTATTCTCGAGCTGAACAAGCTGACCACTAAGCTCTTTAATGCGCTTCTCGGAGGCCTTAACCTTGGCTGTAAGCTCCTTTATCTGATCGGTAGTCTCCTCGATAAGGGCATTTCGGCTCTCAATCTGCGCAGTGAGCGAAAGCACCAACTTCTCGGTTGACGCCTTGCTATTCTTGAGGGCTTCGAGCTCCTTCTCCTGGGCCTTAATGTCCTGTCTGCGCTTGGCGATACTCTCTTGCAACATCTTCTCACGACTCTTGCCACCGCGCTTATTCTGCGCAGTAATAGGGAGTGCGAGGGCTACTATGAGCACCAGGGCCAATATGTATAATCTTTTCAGCATCGAGTATTATCGTTTTTCTTTTGGACTTTGGGGTAAAAATCGTTTTTCGATCTCCTCCTTTGGTGCGCCCTGCTCCAACGCCTTGCGCCAATAGACTTTTGCCATAAACTCCTCGCCCAGAGCGTAGAGAATGTCGCCATAGTGTAGCGCAAAGGTCGGATCCTTGCTTCTGTCGAGCGACAAAGCCTGCTGCATAACCTTTTTAGCTTCGGCGTAACGCCCCATCTTATAGAGTATCCACGCCTTTGTGTCGAGGAATGTAGGGTTGCTTTTGTCGAGCTCGTTAGAACGTGTTGACATCTCCAACGCTCGCTCCAACTTGCGCTCCTCGAGCGAGAGGAAGTAGGCATAGTTGTTCA
This sequence comes from Alistipes sp., assembly GCA_045648965.1. GTDB lineage: Bacteria > Bacteroidota > Bacteroidia > Bacteroidales > Rikenellaceae > Alistipes. Next base: position 58,424 of record JAZRPA010000024.1, read on the forward strand.
GCACGTGAGCATTGTTTGGGAGATGCTTGAGAGCCTTGTCGTAGGCCTTGTAGCACCCCTTCATATTGTTGCGCTCGTGCTCGATATCACCAAGCAGAGCGTATGTTCTGCTACACAACGTATCGTTTGGAGAGAAGTACTTGACCGCCTTGCGGTGCGCTTTGTAGCAGAGCTTCATATCGTTGAGCTTATGTCCCAAACGACCGATGTTTACGCAGATATTTCCTTGTGTCTTGACATCTTCAGCATGGATAAATGCCGAAGAGAGATCCTTCAGTGCCTTGTCGTACTCTTGGCGCCCCTCGAAAAGGGCACTGCGCGATTGCAAGAGCCTCGCGTTGTTAGGGTAGTGCTTCAACGCAACGTCGATGTAGTGCGCTACCGAGTCGGGGCGCTCGAGGAGATACTCTATTGATAACACAAGCTCTATGTCGTCGATTGTCGGAGTTGCAGTTTGGAGTAGCGTTTTGCTCACACGTGCAGCTTCGTCTCCATTTCCCATCATTATTAGATGCCCAATATAGCGTCTTGCCACCTCTTTATCCTCGGGGTGGCTGATGCGAAATTGCTTGATGATCATGTCGTATAGCGAGAAGAATCGACGATACGACTCCCTGTCATTAGCAAGACCTTCCCACGCCTCCATCTTATTCTCCAAAGGGACCTTCGGATTTGCGAAGATGCGAGCAACAGTCGAGAGATAAGATGCATTATCTCCCCTATCTACATAGAAATCACCTAGTGCCACCCACGAATTAACGTCCAACGAGTCTATGGCAATGGCGTTTTGGTATGAGACCAAAGCCAACGAGTCGCGACCCATTGCAGCGTAAATTTTGGCGAGTGAAACATGATTTTCGGCATCATATGGAGTCTTCTCAACCGCCTTACGCGCCTCCGCCTCTGCCTTTAGGGTTTGTCCCGACTCCAGCAGATAGGAGAGGCGTAATCTTGATAGGTGTGGATTGTATCCCAAGCGTACCTCTGCCGAGTCCAAAATAGCTATGGCCTCGCTTTTCTTGCCCTCGCGGAAGAGCATAATCGAGAGTATGCGGTAGTCGTTAGGCTCGGTGCTGGTGCTGACTATCTTCTCGAAAAGAGTCTGTGCTTGTGCTAAATCAAGATGGAGCATCGCATATCCATATCGCTCCAAGTAGTAGCGATTGGTAGTATCCGACAGATAGGCGAGCTTGGCACACTTTGCTGCGTGTTTTGGCTCGGGGTGTATGCGTGAAAGTAGATAGAGCGCCGGAGCGTAGTTTGTATCCTGCTGAAAAATAGCACTGAGAGCATTTACGGTCTGAATAGTATCTTGGTGTATGATAAGCGCTTTAATCGCCTCGGCATATAGCTCAGAAACACTCTTGGTTGGCTGTGCCGTGCGCGACGCCTTGTGCTGCGGAATAAATCCACAACAAACCAGCACGACCAAAAGTATAACACCAAGCTTTTTCACAAAAACTACTCTCTACTCACTACTCACTGTTTACAAAACGCTGTCGAACTGGTGGAGGAAGCGCACATCGTTCTCGAAGTAGAGTCGCAAGTCCTTCACACCGAACTTCAACATTGCAATACGCTCAACACCCATACCAAACGCAAAGCCCGAATACTCCTTCGAGTCTATGCCGTTGGCCTCCAAAACGTTAGGGTCAATCATTCCGCAACCCATAATCTCCAACCAGCCGGTACCCTTACATACAGGGCAGCCCTTACCGCCGCAGAGGTTGCACGACACGTCCAACTCAGCCGAAGGCTCGGTGAATGGGAAGTACGATGGGCGCATACGGATTTGGGTCTTCTCGCCGAAGAGCTCTTTCGAGAAGTAGAGCAACGACTGCTTCATATCGGCAAACGAAACATTCTTGTCGATATACAAGCCCTCCACCTGATGGAAGATGCAGTGTGCGCGGTACGAAATAGCCTCGTTGCGGAACACGCGACCAGGGCAGATTACGCGGATTGGCGGCTCCTGCTGCTGCATGGTACGCACCTGAATCGACGAGGTGTGGGTACGCAAGAGAACATCGTCTGCCGATGGCTCCGAACCAGCCTTCTCGATAAAGAAGGTATCCTGCATATCGCGTGCAGGGTGCTCCATAGGGAAGTTGAGGCGCGAGAATACGTGGTTGTCGTCCTCAATCTCAGGACCATCAGCTACGGTGTAGCCAAGGCGCGAGAAGATGTCGATAATCTCCTGCTTAACCAATGATATTGGGTGGCGCGAGCCAAGCTGCTCGGCAGTGCCCGGACGCGACATGTCGTCGATCTGCGGAGCCGACGCCTGCTGGTTCTCGAGCAACTCCTTCTGCTCGTTAATCTTTGCGAGAATGCTATTTTTGAGGGCGTTGAGCTTCTGACCGAACTCGCGCTTAAGCTCGGGAGCAACGGTCTTAAACTCCTCCATAAGGGCTGTCATCTCGCCCTTTTTGCCTACCATTTTGATGCGGAACTCCTCAATCTCAGCCAACGATTTTGGCGCGAAAGCCTCAACCGCCTCGGTGAGAGCAATAATTTTTTCGTTCATAGGGTTTATATGTTTTTTATCTTAAATTTTCCTCCATTTTGTCCCGTTAGGGACATATACGCCACAAAGTTATACAAATAAAGTTAAAAGTGAAAATTTTTGCCCCACGAAAAAGCGCAAAAAAGGAGTGCCGCTCCCAAAAGAACAGCACTCCGAAAAGTTCTATATTTCAAGTAATACTAGTACTCGATGCTCTTAGCGAGAACAGCTACGCCGTAAGCGTTCTTGAACTTAGGCAACTCGATAACGTCGCCAGCCTTAACCTCACGCTCTACGATGTAGAATGTGCCACGCTTCTTGCCGTCCTTCGAGCAACGCGAGTAGGTCGAAGTGAGGAGCTTCCAAGGAGCTGTGCGAGCCTCCTTAGCAGGCGAAGTGAACAAGTAGATCTTACCGTCAGCCAAAGCGGTGATAGTACCACCTGCGCTCAACTGACCCTTGCCAACAGGAGTTGGGTACAAAATCTCGTAACCCTCGAACTCTGCTGGGTACTCGTCGCTCAATACGAAACCGCTGTTAGCCCACTGTGCAGCCTCCTTCGAGAAGGTCGAACGGGTGTAACCCTCGCCCTCGAACTTGATAGCGATATCCGATGGAGTCTCAATGTATGGACGAACACCGAGTGAGCGGCTCTTGTCGCTACGGAATGCGCCGAGTGGAAGACCCTCTGCCGAGAATACGTTACCCATATCCTCGTTGAAGCAGTAACGTACTGCAACCGGAGCCTCAACACCCTCAGCCGAAACTACGATAGTCTTGCCCTCGATCTGAGCCTCAGCCAAAGAGAAGATGATGTTCTTCTCGTTCTCAGGATCTTTAACACCAATCTGGAAACCGTTGATGCGGCCCTCACCCTTCTGTACGAGGGTTGTAGGAACGTTCTTGAACGATACGCGGATAGTGTTACCCTCAACAGCGATCGACTTGTAAGCTGGCGAGCGGAACTCTGCGTTGGTCTTCTTGTAGTGACCACCGAGAGCGCACTGAGCCAAGCGGTGAGCAACCTCAGCCTTCTTTGGAGGGTGAATGTCGCCTGGGATCTGGTTCTGGTCGTTAGTGATAACGATCTCGCAGTTCTTAGTACGAGCAGCTACGCGAGCCTGAGCCTCACGAAGACGAGCTCCGCTAACGCCACCGTAGGTGTGTGGAGCGATCTCAACGATGTAGAATGGCATCTCTGGATTGTGGAACTCCTCTCTCCACGACTTAACGAGGTGGGTCAAGAGAGTGTAGTACTGACCGTAGTTACCTACGTTAGCGCAACCCTGGTACCAGAGAACACCTGCGATAGATGCGTGGCGGATAGGGTAGATGTTTGCGTTGTGGAGGTACGAAACGCGGTGCTTCCACGACTTGTGACGCAACTTCTTGGTCTGAGCAGCAACCTTAGGGTTGTTTGTGAGGTACTCAGCGCTCAACCAAGTCTCGATAGGTGTGCCACCATACGATGCATCGATAAGACCGATAGGCATATCCAAAGCCTCCTGCAACTCCTTACCGAAGCCGTAAGCTACAGCCGAGAAGTTTGCCAACGAAGTCTTGTTGCAAACGCTCCACTGAGTCTTGTGCTTCTTCTGAGTAGGAACCTCAATCTGAGGGGTGTCAGCAAATGTGCGACCGGTGCAGTAGAGACGAATCTTGTCGTTTGTGCCCTTCTTCAACTCAGCCTTCATATCAGGAGTCTTGCGAACCGACCACTCCATGTTCGACTGACCTGCGCAGAGCCAAACCTCACCGAATACAACGTTCTCCAACACCTTCACCTCTTTCTTGCACGAGATGGTGATAGTGTGAGCGGTGTAACCACCTGCAGGAGTCTCAACTGGGTAGATCCAGAAGCCCTCAGCGTCAGCCTTAACCTTTACAGGCTTCTTGAGATTAAGCCAGCTTGGGTTAATCTTTACAGTAGCCTTTGGCTTAGCCCAACCCCAGATGTTAACTGTTGTCGAGTGCTGAAGCACCATGTTGCTACCAACAACCGATGGCAATGTGAGAGAAGTTTGCTTCTCCTGAGCCACAACCGATGCAGAGATGAACAATGCCACCAATGCAATCACAATAAATTTTAGGTTTTTCATAGTGTTTTTGTTTATAAAAAAGTGTGAAATAAGTGTTTATTTGGCGCAAAGTTAGTAAAACTTTCTAAAAATAGCGAGCAATAGATAAAAAAACGAGGGGATACTAATGTATCGCCTCGCTAATTTTGAAAAATAGTTCTGTTTTTACATCCTGAAATCCTCCACGACAAAGACTCCCGTGTAGTTGCCCGTTATGTTGTTGTAGGCATCGTCCTTGAGGTTGAATTTTGCTGTGTGGGTGCCGTCTCCATTGTCGGTAATAGTTACCGAGCCTTCGGCAATCGGTGCGGTTGTTACCATAGCGCTACTCTTCGAGGTGCGTAGATACCACGAGTAGGACATGTAATCCTCCTCGTCGATTATACCCTTCAACATTCCGTTAGCTTTGTAGATGTCGCTTGTGGCAGTGAAAGTTCCCGTCGGCACTACAAGGTCGTTTGGCTTGACCATAACCTCGATAAGGAGCAGCTCCTTGGTCTCGAACTCCAAGAAGTAGAGTTGCCACATATCGAGCCCTGTTTTGTAGTAGTCGCCAAAGCAATCTGCGTAGCAGAGCGAGGCGTTTGGGTCGAACTTAACCTCAATATCCTCGGTCAGTGTCGAAATCGCATTCTCGGGGCGCGCGGGCTGTTCGGGCTGTGGCGGCTCCTCGTTGTTTGGCGCATCAGGGGTCGGGTTGCACGCACACAACACCACCGCCGACAGTAATATAGTGAATAGTCGTTTCATAGTTTTCAGTTTTCCGCTTTCCGTTTTCCGTTTGAAAAAAGGGCAGACAGCCTTTCCGCCGCCTGCCCCCAACAAAAACCTAACTAACCTAAAAGTTCTAAATTAACGCTTTACAACCATTGTTGGCTTAACCTTGCGTGGAGCGAGATTGTTCTTTGCGGTAGCAAACTTCGATGCAGTCGAAAGCTTCTTCACTGACCAACCAGCCGATGTCATATAAGGAGCTACGCAAGTACCGGTAACCTTGTGACCCTCGCCATCATTTGCGTCGATAGTGATAGTTGCGTTCTCGCCATTGATAGCCACAGTAACCTTACCTGCCTTGAGAGCTGCATAACCTGCTAAATCGAAGTTCTCGTCGCACGTAAATGCCCAGCAACCTACTGTGCTGCCATAGTAAGGATCCATATATCCGAAGAGAGCAACCTCGTTATTTACATTACCACCAATCTCGTATGTACCAGCAGGAGACTCCTTAGCAGGATCTACGAGCAACATGAGCAAGATATCAGTACCTGTAGCCTCGTCCATAGCCTCAATGTACCACATATTCTTGTTTACGAAGAAGTAGTCGCCATAGTTTTCAGCATAAGCAAGCGAAGTCTCAGGTGCCCAGCTCAATGCGAGGTCAGACTCCAAAGTTGTTGTTGGGAAACCCTCCAACTGCATAGCGCCATAAGTGTTCGAGTTGTCAACAGTCTTGTTTACACCCTGAATGTGGTAAACCTTACCCTCCTCGTCAAGGAGCATAGCGTCGATGATGTGATCATTAACGGTTACAGTACCACCAGCGAGCAAAATCTCAGCCTCAACCAAACCCTCAGCGTCGAGGATAGCGATGCTCGAGTACTCTGCGCCAACAGTACCAACATTTGTGGTGTTCTCTGGGTCAACAGTGTAAGTGCCGTTAGGAACCTTGAACGATGCGCTCTTATTTGGAGCAGCAACATCTGAGAAGAGGTCGAGGAATACATAAGTCTCGTTTGGCTTAACATCAACACCACCGGTATAGAGATCGTAAACGCCGGTATGGTTACACAAAACGATACCATAGTTGTAAGAGTTCTCCGACTCCGAATACTCGTTGTGATAGTACATACCACAAACCTCAGATGTGATCAAATCAACATCGTGCTTGTCGCAAGCCTCAGGATATGGAACAACAGGGTCCTTTGAATCTGGCGTACAGCTAACCAATGCGAATACCGCCAAAAGTGCAAGTGTAAAAATCTTTTTCATAAGTCTTAATTTTTTAGAGTTATACTTTAGTTTTATTATAAATTGTAATCATCGGTGATTTTCGCTGCAAAAATATGCAAAACATATATTGAATAGCGAATAATTTTCTGTTGCTACTGCAAATTTATAAACAAAAAATCATTTTGCAAATTTTTTATAAATTATTTTTCGCGCTCTGACTGCGGTTTTGTAGGCTTTTTTGCCGATTTATAACCTATTTTGTTCAAATACGGATATTATTCAGTTACAAATTGTAAGTAAAGAGGGGTGTTTTTTGATAATTTGTAATTTTAAAATTTTTTTATTTTTGTGTTTGGGCAAGGTTTTGGGGTAGAGTGCTTCTTGTTTGGCTCGCTAGGCGGGTGGCTCTCCCCTCCGAAAAAGCCCCCTCGAAGAGGAAAAATCAAAAAAATGTTGCCGAAATTTGTGTTTTTCAAAGAAAAAATCATTATTTTTGTTAGTTGGAAACAGCTATATAATCGACAATATATAGAACAAAAATCAATATATTTTTTTAATTCATTAAAAATCAAACCATTATGACAAATGTAAAGCGCGTCTATTTCTTCGGTAACAAAGAGGCCGAGGGAAATGGCAAGATGAGAGAGTTGCTCGGTGGTAAGGGTGCAAACCTCGCCGAGATGAACCTTATCGGTATTCCTGTACCTCCAGGATTTACCATCACTACAGATGTTTGTACTGAGTACTACCAGCACGGCCAGGCTGCAGTTATCGAGATGCTCCGTCCGGAGGTTGAGGCTGCTATCAAGCGTGTTGAGGCTTTGACAGGCCGTAAGTTCGGTGACAAGGAGTTGCCACTCCTCGTATCAGTACGTTCGGGTGCTCGTGCTTCTATGCCAGGTATGATGGATACTATCCTCAACCTCGGTATGAACGACGAGGCTGTTGAGGCTGTTGCTCAGCTCTCTGGCAACCCACGTTTCGCTTGGGACTCGTACCGTCGTTTCGTACAGATGTACGGTGACGTTGTACTCGGTATGAAGCCAGTTTCGAAGGAGGATCAGGATCCATTCGAGGTTATCATCGAGGAGTTGAAGGAGGAGCGCGGTGTTAAGATGGATACCGACCTCTCGACTGAGGACTTGAAGGTTTTGGTTGCTAAGTTCAAGGCTGCTGTTAAGGAGCAGACCGGTTCGGACTTCCCAGTTTGCCCATGGGAGCAGCTCTGGGGTGCTGTTTGCGCAGTATTCGGATCGTGGATGAACGAGCGTGCAATTCTCTATCGTAAGTTGAACAATATCCCAGCTGAGTGGGGTACTGCAGTAAACGTTCAGGCGATGGTATTCGGTAACATGGGTGACAACTCGGCTACCGGTGTTGCTTTCTCGCGTGACGCTGCTACCGGTGAGAACATCTTCAACGGTGAGTACCTTATCAATGCACAGGGTGAGGACGTTGTGGCAGGTATCCGTACTCCACAGCAGATTACTATCGAGGGTTCGCGTCGTTGGGCTAAGGCTCAGAACATCTCGGAGGAGGATCGCGTATCGAAGTATCCTTCACTCGAGGAGGTTATGCCTGAGGTTTACAAGGAGCTCGACGAGATCCAGCACCACCTCGAGGAGTACTTCACAGATATGCAGGACATCGAGTTCACAATCCAGGACGGTAAGTTGTGGATGTTGCAGTGCCGTAACGGTAAGCGTACCGGTGCTGCGATGGTGAAGATCGCAATGGATATGTTGGCTGAGGGCTTGATCGACGAGCAGACTGCAGTTTTGCGCTGCGAGCCTGAGAAGCTCGACGAGTTGCTCCACCCTGTATTCGATAAGACAGCTATCAAGAACGCTAAGGTTATCGTTAAGGGCTTGCCTGCATCGCCAGGTGCTGCTACCGGTCCTGTAGTATTCTTCGCTGACGACGCTGAGAAGGTATTGGCTGAGACTGGCCAGAAGGCTATCTTGGTTCGTATCGAGACTTCGCCAGAGGATTTGAAGGGTATGCTCGACGCAGCAGGTATCTTGACTGCTCGTGGTGGTATGACTTCGCACGCAGCGGTAGTTGCTCGTGGTATGGGTAAGTGCTGTGTATCGGGTGCTGGTGAGTTGGATATCGACTACAAGGCTCGTACTATTAAGATCAATGGCTTGACTATCAACGAGGGCGATTGGATTTCGTTGAACGGTTCTACCGGTGAGGTTTACCTCGGTCAGGTTGCAACCCAGGAGGCTTCGCTCGATGGCGACTTCGGTAAGTTGATGGAGTTGGCTGGTAAGTACGCTAAGTTGAAGGTTCGCGCTAACGCTGATACTCCACGTGACGCTGAGCAGGCATTTGCATTCGGCGCAGAGGGTATCGGTCTTTGCCGTACAGAGCATATGTTCTTCGAGGGCGACCGTATCAAGGCTATCCGCGAGATGATCTTGGCTGATGATGAGGCTGGTCGTCGTGTAGCGTTGTCTAAGTTGCTCCCTATGCAGCGTGGAGACTTCGAGGGCTTGTTCAAGGTTATGAAGGGTTATCCAGTTATCGTTCGTTTGCTCGATCCACCATTGCACGAGTTCGTTCCTCACACTGAGAAGGATCAGAAGGAGTTGGCTGCTGAGATGGGTATCTCGTTCGAGAAGGTTGCTGCTAAGGTTGAGTCGTTGCACGAGGTTAACCCTATGCTCGGTCACCGTGGTTGCCGTCTTGGTAACACATATCCAGAGATCACCGAGATGCAGGCACGCGCTATCATCGAGGCTGCAATGAACGTTAAGGCTTCGGGTATTCCTGTAAAGGTTGAGATCATGGTTCCACTCGTAGGTAACCACAAGGAGTTGCGCTACCAGAAGAACGTAATCGACGAGACTGCTAACGCAGTATTCGCAGAGCGTAACGACCGCATCGACTACCTCGTAGGTACAATGATCGAGGTTCCACGTGCAGCAGTTACTGCTAACCAGATCGCTGAGGTTGCAGAGTTCTTCTCGTTCGGTACTAACGACCTTACTCAGATGACTCTCGGTTTCTCGCGTGACGATATCGCTAAGTTCCTCCCAGTTTACCTCGACAAGAACATCATCAAGGCAGACCCATTCAAGGTTCTCGACCGCAATGGTGTAGGTCAGTTGGTACGTGAGGCAGTTATGAAGGGTCGTTCGACACGTCTCGACCTCAAGTGCGGTATCTGCGGTGAGCATGGTGGTGAGCCATCGTCGGTAGAGTTCTGCCACTACGCTGGTCTCAACTACGTAAGCTGCTCGCCATTCCGTGTGCCTATCGCACGTTTGGCTGCTGCTCACGCTGCTCTCAAGGAGAAATAAAATTTCTTGTGATAAGCCGCAATCTGCGGCACATCACTAAATAGTAAAGACCTTCGGGCTGTACGTCTTGTACTATCCCGAAGGTCTTTCTTTTGTGATGCACCACATCTCACGACTTCTAACAAGAAATTTGCCTTGCTCTCATCTGCTTAAAATTCATTTTTTAGACATCTTGTGTTGCACCGCACCTCACGCCTTCTGACGAGAAAGCGGTGTGGGGAGTTTAGTGAATATAAGGAATTTAGTGAATTTAAAGGTTTTCCCTAAACTCCCTAAACTCTCTAAACTCTCTAATCACCCTTAACAACCTCTAACCACCTTAGCCCCCTTAGCCCCCCACCAACAAAAAAATATCACCGAGCAGATTTGCTCGGTGATACCTATAATTGTCAACTTTCCTAGAAGCTCTGGAACGAACTCCAATTTGTATTTGTCTCGGCCGAAGCCTCGATTCCGTCCGGAAGGTTTGCGAAGAAGTCGAAACCTGTCCACTGCTCCACCTGATCGACCGATACGGCGCAGTTGGCATAAGTGCTGTTCGAATAAGCCTTATTCTCGAACCAGAAGCCGATTGTCGAGGCCGAAGTTACGGTGCCACTCGAATTTGTCGTTACCTTCAACACTATCTTGTAGAAGTAGTTCGGTATCGGAATATTCTTGTTGTCGTCCTTGGCCTGGATGTAGCTCACCGACTTGGTTTCGCCGACCTTCTTGAACGCCACGCCCGTAACGATGTAGAGCGTTTCGCCACCCTTGGCCATCGTCTGCAAAGCACCCTCGAGCGAGCTCCAAATACCGCTGTTGAACGAGTTCTGCACCTGCGGTACCGAGTTCGTTACATAGAAGGTCTGCTGCTGCATCTCGCTTATTCCGTTGCGCGAAGCATTCGGAATAAGGTGACCGCGCGAATAGACATCTCCCTCGTACGACGAGTCGGTCAAATCGACTTGGTACTCCTCGCCTATCTCGGTGTTAAAATACCACTTTGACGGGCGCGAGAGCGAGCCCATATGCTTCGACTGGAGCGGATATGCTGTCCACATCGAGGTATAGGTCGATTTGTCGTAGTAGGCGGTGTAGTTACGCTCGCCACCCGACATAACCTTCAACTCCTGGGCATTAGGATAGAGCCCGTTGGTGTCCTCGGCAGGCAACTCGAGCCAACTCTCCGACGGTTTTGCTGTCGGAGCCGCTGTTGTCAGCGATGTGCTCGACGATGTTACAGCTGTGCCGTTTGTCGCGGTGCACGAAGCATATACCGAGTAGGTCGTAGCCGCCTCCAACTGCACATTGCTCACCTGCGCGTAGGTTTGTGTTGTGCCTACGTTGTAGGTTGCCGATGTCGAGTGCGAGGAGCTTGTGAAGTGGAAAGTTACAACTCCGTTAGTTATATACTCCGGGCTCTCCACCACGCAACCCGCCGACGCCAAAGTGCCGTTAAGCGAAGCCGATATGTTAGTTAATCCCGGGGTAGGGTCCACGGTAGGAGGGGTTACTTCCCCTCCTGTTCCGTTACCCGTAGATCAGTTAGACCAAACCACGCCGCCAATGCAGCAGTATGCAGCAGTTGACTTGTTGGCAATCTTAATTTGATACTTACCGGTGATACCTTTACTACTCAAATCCCAAGTACCTGTGAAGTCCTTCTTCTTGGTGGTAGTATTTACGGTACCGAGCTTATGAGTTGTACCAGTAGCAACATCAATAACATAAACATTTACACCGGTACTTGTGTTGTTAGAAATTGCTGTCACTGTAAGGCTCTTGATACCGCCATCGAGCACCTCCGAAAGAACATAAGTTCCATCTGCAGCACCTGGCTTCAAAAGGGTAATTGCATTTGACAAGCTTGAGCCAGAAGATACATTTGACCAGTACTGCTTCGATGCACCCACATAGCTCCAGGTACAAGCATTACCTGCACAAGAACCAGTTGCTGTGTTTGAAGTATTGTTATAAGTCCAAGTTGTAAAGTTCTCTGTGTATGTCTTCGACTCTGTCTCGCCACCACCTGGCTGCTCTGGCTCAACTACCTCTGCTGCTGCCTGGTTTACAGTTACGGTCTTGCTCTCTGCGCCGGTGTAAGCGATAGTTACAGTTGCGGTACGAGTAGTTGTAGCTGTATTCTCAGTTGCAGTGATAGTTACGGTCTTGCCGCTTACCGAAGCTGTAAGCCAATCTACACTCTCGGTTGCAGTTACATTTACACCGCTAACCTCGTTCTCGATAGTGCAAGCTACAGTCTTGCTACCAGCAGCTGCATCGAAGTCGAGAGTTGTAGGGTTAATGCTCAATACCGGAGTTGCTGGCTCTGGAGTGCTACCACCGCCGTTGTCACCTGTGAGCTTGTAGAGTGTTGCAATAGTTCCTGTTGTGGTAGTGTATGTACGGAAACCAGAATCTCCATTCAAACGCAAGTGACGCGAAGAGTTTCCGCTCCATACGATCTTAGCAGCACCGCTTTCAATAGAGAATGTCCAAGTTGAGTTGGTGTCTGCTGTTGCAACAGCCGACAAACCGCTATTGCTATTAGTTGTTTTGAGGTACTTGCCGTCCGACAACTTAATAGTGTAGTTGCTGCCCGACTTAGCAATTGTTACAGCGATAGCATCAGTTGTTGCGTTGCTTGCAATTACACCATTAGACTCAGATACGGCTGTAGCCTGCAACCACGAACCATTTACAGTTGTAGCCGCTTTTGTTCCAGCAACAATCAAATATGTACCGCTCCAATCGCTCTGGGCAGTTGTAACCTTAACATACTGAGCTACATCACCTTCGCCACCCTCTGCTGGCTTAGCTGCCTGGCTTACGGTTACGGTCTTGGTAAGGTCGCCGTATGTAACTGTGATTACGCCCTCGCGAGCCTCCTCAGCAGTATTCTCAGCTACGTTTACAGTTACGGTAGTACCGCTAACCGAAGTAGAGATCCAAGTAGCGTTGTCGCTAATAGCTACGTTTACACCCTCAACAGGGTTTGCAACGTTGTAAGTGAATGTCTCGGTAGCAGCCTCGTGCGATACGCTAATCTCGCTCTTCGATACGGTCAATACCGGTGGAAGAGTAGGCAATACTACATCGTGACCTGCAACAACCTGCAACTCGTCGAGGTAGAAACGCTGCTTGCTATCAGCATTCGAAGCAACTGTTACAGCCTCCTTCTTCGATGCTGCCTCGAACTCGAGAGCATAATATGCGTAATCACCAGTAAGAGTTACAGTCTGTGTAGTCTCACCAACGGTAACCTTTACCTTTGTTGCATCAGTACCATAGTTCTTTGCCTTAACAATTACAGTGAATGGCTCCGAAAGGTTGAGAGGCACGGTAGTAAGAACACCTGCTACAGAAGAAGAACCAAACTTAAGTGCACCATTTGCTGAGTATGTCTTTGCACCGCTTGCGTAGTACTCACCCTTCAACGATGCAGAGATGTCGGTATTCTCATTTGTACCTGTTACCCAAGCAAAGTCGTCCTCGAATGGCAATGCAAGACCAGTCTCCTCCTTAACGAGGTTCTCAGCCTTGAGCGATACGTTCAAAGTGGTAACCTTGCCCGACTCCAAAACGATATCCTGTCCCAACTCGATGCTCTTCGAGATAGCATAACCCTCGGTTGCAGCCTCAAACGAAAGGGTCGAACCAGCAGCCAAAGTCTGTGGATAAACGATTACATAAGTTGCGTTTGTGCCGTTAACCTCATACTGAGTAGTCTCAGAGTAGGTTGCAGTTACGCTCTTCGACTGACCGTAGTACAACTCGCCGAGCTCCTGGTTTACAACATCAACATAAACACGACCTACGAGATTGTTTGCAGCAGTCATAGTCAACGCCGATACGTGCTGACCTGCCAACGATGAAGTGTTGTCCTTCAAAACAATCTTAACGATTGCGCCCAAACGAGCAAACTCCAAGTTGTTGAGCTGCTTGCCCGACTCGTCGAGAGTTACAGGCTTTGCCAACATAATGTCAGCCTTGCCGTCGAACGATGTTGCAGTCGGCTCCTGGTTTGCAGGGAGGTCAACCTTTGCACCCTTCTCGGCTACGCCGTTTGCGGTGTATGGATAGTAAACAAAGAGAGTGTTTGCTACCTCTGTTGTACCTGTAAAGCTTGTAGTAAGCGAAGCCTCCTCAGCGTTGTTAGTAAACTTGTAGTGCTTGCTTTCATCAACATATACACCGATAGCATCGCCCTTGCTCCAATATGGAACGCCCTCGATCATCTCGGTACGTACCTCTACGGGCTTCTCAGCTGTGAGAGTTACGGTCTGGAGACCCTCGACAACTGGTGTCGACTCATCAATTTTGTTCTCGCACGATACCAATGCAGCTGCTGCAACTGCCCAAAGCATCAATTTTGTAAAGATCTTCTTCATAGCATTGCAGTTGTTTAGAGTTCGTACGAGCCACCATTTTCGATTGTACCTGCAGAACCGGCTCCACCATAGTTCAAGTCCACGTTCTGCGATACAAAGAAGCCCTTCTCAGCCTTAACCGAGCAGACCTCTACCATAGGAGCAGAATACTCCATCATAAATGTTCGCTTCATAACTTTGATTATTAGATATTTAAATGTTTAATTTGAAAAACCTACGTTTTTGCTCAAACCAGGGTGCAAAGGTAAGAACAATAAATTGTTATACCTAATTATATTAAGAAAAATTTTTGATTTTTGAGAATTTTAGGGTGAGAAAGGGCGTTAGGGGTATTAAAGGCGTTAAGGGAAAGATAAAAACTACTCTCTAATCTAAAAGTTTTCCGCTTTCCGCTTTAATCCTGCTATGCAGGCTTTTCCTCCTTCGCGCCAAGGCATAGTCTGCAAGCCGCCTCTGCGCTCGGCTTGGCGTCGGTTCCGTTTTCTCACTCCAAGCGAAAATCGAAAAACTTGAAAGTTTTCCGTTTTCCGCTTTAATCCTGCTATGCAGGCTTTTCCTCCTTCGCGCCAAGGCATAGTCTGCAAGCCGCCTCTGCGCTCGGCTTGGCGTCGGTTGCCCTCTGGGCTTTGCTGCTCCGTCTCGGTAGAGTACACAGGTGTCCTCTACCCTCGACTTAATCGCAGCGTTCCGTTTTCTCACTCCAAGCGAAAATCGAAAAACTTGAAAGTTTTCCGTTTTCCGCTTTCCGTTTTCCGTTTAATTTGCTATCTTTGCGGCCGGAAATCACTAAAAATTAAAATTATACAACTATGACAATTACAGCAGCTGATATCAAAATCGGCATGTGCATCGAGATGGACGGCAAGACATTTATTGTTGTCGATTTCCAGCACTGCAAGCCGGGCAAGGGCCCTGCATTCGTTCGTTCGAAGCTCAAGAACTTGGAGAACGGTCGCGTTCTCGAGAACACCTTCTCGTCGGTAGGTATTAAGATCGAGCAGGTACGCGTTGAGCGTCGTCCATACCAGTTCACTTACGAGGACGACCTCGGTGCTCACTTCATGCACACCGAGACATTCGAGGAGATCAACATCGAGAAGTCGCTCATCGAGAACTATGACCTTATGGCTGACGGCCAGATCGTTGAGGTTATGTACCACACCGATAAGGACGTAGTTTTGGCAGCAGAGTTGCCACCAATCGTTGATATGGAGGTTACCTACACCGAGCCAGGTATCAAGGGTGACACCGCTTCGACCAACTCGTTGAAGCCAGCAACCGTAAATACCGGTGCTACTATCAAGGTGCCTTTGTTCATCAACACTGGCGACAAGATCCGCGTTGATACCCGCACTCGCGAGTACTACGAGCGCATCAAGTAAGAGATTATATCTCAAGCTGTTACAACAAAATAGGTTGTCCATTGCGGACAACCTATTTTTGTTTCATCTATGGGTCGAACTTACGGCTTATCGTACTCCACCTCATAGAGATACCAAGTTCGAGTACCACTTGTATCGTTATTGCCCGATGCTACCTTCACCGTAGTAGAGTTCGACTGGCGAAGGAAGGTGTTGCTGTAAGTTATATACAAGGTGTTCGAATAACTACTAGCTGTTCTATACGAATAGCTCGTAGCGTTGCTGTTGAACGAGATATTGCCGCTGGTACCGCGGAAATAGGTTCCTCGCGCAACGCTCTGTATCTTAATGTTGGAGCCCGACGAGCCCTCTTGAATAGTGAAGAGGTTGTAGTAGTTCATTGATGTATTTGCCGCGAGGGTAGTATTTACCGAGGTCAAATAGGTCGATGTGTATCCCGTATTCTGAATGACATAGAGCGTTTCGCCTGTGGTGTCAGGGTATAATGTGCTGTTGCCTCTGGTCAATCCATAGACGGTCATATTTGCCTCAGCGCCAAGCTTTTTGGTGAATGTTTCGTCTCCAACAACCGCCGAAACCTCCATCGGATAGATGCCCTTGGCCCCCTTCGACCAAGTGACATACCAAGTGGTATTCGACACAGCATTGCCATCGAAACCGCCGCTGCGCGTTGCGGTCAATCCGTCGACAGTCACCGAGCTTGGATCTCTGCTTGCCGAGATATTCACGTAGTAGCGCACCTCCTCGCCCACAACCACAAAGTCGCGGTTGCTGCTATTTGTCGAGGTGTTTGTTGTATCCTCCCAACGGCTGTATTTAACATCAAATGTCGCCTCCACCAAGGTTATCTGTCGGGTGTAGGTCAAGCCGTGCTCGTTGCGAATAACGAAGGTGAATACTATACCGTTCGAGTTGACATCGGTTGGCACTCTGAATGTTGCCGTACCCTCCATGTTGTAGAGGTGGATATTGTTCAACTCGCGGATAGTACGGGTTTGGCGTGCGCCCGAGGTGTCGGTATAGGTCGCTTTAACGACTGCGCTCTCGATAGCACTACCATAGGAGCTTGCCGAGTAGGTGAAGTTGATCTGACCGTCCTTCTCCAAAAAGCGCGATGGTGTGGTGAAAGTTGCGGTAATACTACCAATCTTTTCGTCCTTGACGCATCGTACAGGCGCAGCGGTACGACGGTTTGTGAAGCCTCTGTGCACGTTTCCGCTATAGTCGCCAACGTTGACCTCCGACCAATTGCTTACCTTAGATAAATACACGCGCGTGCGATGCATAAATTGGCTGTTGCCGGTACCAAATGTGGCGTCCGCGTCCATACAATACATCGACGATTGGTAGTCGCCCTTCTGTCCCACGTACTTCCATGCGCAAATGAGCGAGTTCAGACCCATATCTACGCCCTTGAAGCCGGTGTATGGGAAGAAGAACTGCTCTCCGTTTACGGTGCGAGTGTAACCGTATGTACCTGCCGAGCCACTACCCGCTTCGAATAGAGAGTTCAACTCACTACTTGGCACACGATAGCCGAATGGACACGGGTCGTAAATGGTCTTTGAGGTCATTCCCGTTGCGCGGTCGTAACCCCAGAGGAAGTCATATCGCTCGTAGAGCCAGTTGAAGATGTAGGACTGCGGCTGACCTATAGGCAGAATCAGATACATTGGGTTCTCCACGCCATTTTGCAGTGTCGGCTGCGCAAACTGAACAACCTCGGCTGCCGTCTTTTCGTCCGAGTAGGAGTCGTAGTAAGGCGCTGTGTTGAGGTTGATAGGCGAGTAGTTGAACGATGGAGGTCCCATCGAAGGGTCCTTACGACCCCACTGATAGTACAATCCGTATGTCGCCAAGGCGTTGGCGTCGCTGTTGCAGGTTGCTGCCGTTGCACCGAGGTTTCTGTCGAGGAATGTTATCTCGTGCTCTCCAATCGAGAACGACTGCTCCTTCGGAGTGTCGGTGATCCACACGTGCCACGACCACAATACATTTTCGTCCCTATCATAAACGGCAATCACGGCGTTACCTCGAGCCGATGAGTCGGGCAGCTTGAAACGCACATATCCATACTTCAACTCCACGTTGGAGATGAGTCCGAGCTGGCTCTCCCACAAGAGGTATGCCGAGACAGGCTCGATGCTCTCTTTTGTTGGGTAGAGGGTCTGCGCACCCGACGAGATGATACCCGACTTACCGTTTCCTACCATTGTGGCGATGAAGCAGTAGCCATCATAAATATCGTTGCCGCTGCCATCTTTGTACTGATTAGGGTCCAAGATGTAGCAGTTCGAAATTTTAAAGGTCTTGATGGTCTCTTTGCCCTCCTCCTCCAATGCCGCAACGTCCAACTCTGTCAGCGATGAGAGGTCGTAGTAGCGCTCATCACCATCATTCTCGAGGATTGCAGCGATCGTTCCGTCGGTCTTGAAATTGAGCTTGATGTCGTAGATGTATCCTGGCTCGAAGATGTCAACCGTGGTCTCGTTGCCCTGAGCATCTTTCACCTTGTGAGTGCTATCGATAATCACCGTATAGACACCCGAGGTGGTGTGTACCTCCAAATCGACATTGTGATGAGGCTGCACCAACGAATATCCGAGGTAGATATCCTCCTTGGTGTAGAAACCCTCGATGTCGATAGGATAGTTGGCCGTTTGGTTGAACTCCGAGTGATTCGAGTCGTTGTCGAACATTGGTGTGCAGACGATGTCGTGGTCGTCGTAGTCGCCCCAATGGTATACCTCGCCAAATTGTCCCAACTCGGTAGGCAACCATATCTTACACGATGTAGGCTGGTTGCGGAGTATCACATTCTGAATATCGCCCCACATGTTGAGGTTCTGCGAACTCTGATCTACGTGTGCTATGACACGAATAGCCGAGCGGTAGTGGCGATAGGTGAAGTAGTTCGAATACGTAGGTGAAGTGAAGTTGTGACCGAATGGCTCGCGATAGATGTTGTTGCCATTTGTTGGGTGCACATCGCTCTGGTGAGGAGCCGATGAAGTGTATCTGTGCCACGACTGCGCCTCACACACATCGCTGACCATCAAGTCGGTCTCGCCATCGAGACCCGAGAACTTGATCGCCACAACATCGGTAGGTACGCCGTTAATCTCGACCGTCTCGTTCAAACGCACCGCGTCGAAGGCCGAGAACTCGAACTGCGCCGTTGCAGGCACACCCTCCGTACGCGGAAGAATGCAGTTCATCGGGTACCAACCCACCATTCGTGTGTGGTAGAAGTGGGTGGTGTCGGGTACGGGCTCGCCATTTTCGATTCTCTCCTGGATATTCATCTTGTAGGACTGCTCGGGGAGCAACGAAACGGAACGATAGTGGATACCCTCGGTGTTATCAGGCGACGATATAATTGTCGATTCGAGCAAAATAGCCTTGTTCCAGTTTGTTGGGGTTGCCGAGTTGCCAGTAAAGGTGTATAAGCCGTCATTGTTTCGGTCCAAATCCTCGTCCAAGCGGAGGAAGTTTGCATTCATCTGCTTGGTGGTAATCTGGTCGATGAGCGAGCGCACAGCGATACCCGCCTCCTTGGCGCGCGATACGCCACGGCTCTCCACTACGCACGACGGCGATAATGTCGACGATGGCTTGGTGCCATTGCCTGCACCAATCTCAATGTCGTTCAGGTTGTCGCCCTCCACCACGCATGAAGCCAAGGTGAAGAGTGCGGCGTATATCATCAATATCGAATATATCTTTCTCATAGCTCTCTCCCTCTGTTACTCTTTTTGACAACGACCTGACAAACCCCAGGCAGGTCCTACACCTCCCGTACCTGAGTTATCAATCTGTCCTGTTAGTGTGCTGTTGAAGATGTACGAACGGATATTGAACTGACCCATCGGCATACCTGTGAGCAGACGTCCCTCCAATCCCACATCTTCATAGCCGCCATCTTGTGGTTTGCGGTATCCCGCAAATGGATACCACGCCCTCTCGAATGCAGTTTTGTTCAATACCAAACCATACGAGTCGAATGTCTGCTCGCTATATTTCAGCTCCATATTTCCACCGGCCTCGCCATAGGTGTAACCTTCGTTGTTGCCATAACCCCACGCGTGGTGGAACGGTGTTCGATAGCCCGGAGGACATGGGTCGTGCATAGTTTTCGAGAAGGTCTGACCCTGAATAGAGTAGTCCGCAACGGCATACCCCCACATCGCTACATTCGTATATCCGTCCATAAAGGTCGAATAGTACCAGCCGCAGTTGTTGTCGCCCGCAACCGATGAACTCTTGTAGAAGGTCAGAGGGTTCTGCGTAACAATAGCTACCGAGTTCGATTCGGCTGTGTCGATGTCTGTGCGGCTTGTCCACACACCGGTCTGGTGGTTCTTAACCCAGTATTGCGACGATTTTGGATTGCCATTTAAGGTCTCGTCGTTCATATTGTAGGCTGGCGGACCAAATATAGGGTCCTTACGTCCCCATTGGTAGTAGAAGCCGTATGTTGCCAAACGCTCAGCGGTGCTTGCCCACGATAGTTTACTGCTCGAGGTGTTCGGAGCGTGAGTAGCACCGAGGTTACGATCCATAAAGGTGTAGTTTCCGGTCTGCAAGTCCTTTGGCTTGTCGGTAAACCAGAGATGCCACGACCACAAGATCTCGCCATCGACGTCGTAGGCTGCCAAGCCGACATTACCCTTGCGGAACTCGCCCACGTAGAAGAGGACGTAACCATCTTCGTCGAGCTCGCCGTTGTTTAGAATCTGCAACGGCATCTGCTCTGTCACATCGCTTGCATTGCCGGTAACCTGGGTGAAGTCACCCTGCCACCACAAGATATCGACCTTTGTAGGGGCGATCGTGGTCGAGAGACCTGCGTTGATCTCTGCCGTAGTAGTACCTCCCAACGGCAGGAGCGAGCCCACGCCGTTTCCTCGCATCGTAGCCTTGAACTTGTAGTAGCCGGCACGATGTATCATATAGCTGTTTGCAGTCTGCGAAGCACTCAAGTTCGAGACAATCGCCTGTGTGTGTCTTGCTACACAACGTACAGGCAACGCTCTGTTTCGTTTGCTCGACGCCGCATTCCAAGAGGCATTTCCACTCGCCGTATATTGCAACTCGTATGGCGCATCGGTGGTCTTTGCATCTACAACACTCGACCATAGGCGCACGCCATTGTCTGTGAGGTTGCTTGTGCCGTCAGCCTCGATATAGCCCTGGAATGGATACCAAACATTATTCGATGCAACCGACAAATTCACGCCCGTGCCATTCTGCCAGCCGCCACTCTTCTCGTAGTTGGCGATATTCTGCCATACGCGCAAGTCTGCAACCATATATCCCGCAGGACATGGGTCGTACATTGTCTTTTCGAGGTCGGTGTACTCGTTGCTATAGCCCCACAATGCGTTATTCTTATCCGACAACCAGTCATTGCTGCCACTTCCGAAGAGTGTTGTTGGCGTAGCTACAGCCGTCTCCACCGAGGTGAGACGCTCCGAGCTGCTCGGTACCGCCGAGACGTTGCCATAGATGCCCGACGATGCCGGTTTGAACGGAGTCGGACGTCCCCACTGGTAGTACAGGCCGTCGAAGTTGCCCGTTCCGTCGGGTGTTGACGAGGTTGCACCTAGGTTACGATCCTGCACGATATATCCATTCGGATAACCCTGCAAGTTTACGCGGTCGGAGAGCCAGATATGCCAAGTCCAGAGGATTTCGCCTCCCTCGTGGTCATATACGGCAAAGATAACATTTCCCTCCGAGAGCAATCTCTTATCATTCTCGTCGTTCGGGTTACCGAGTACATGGAACATCACCTTTCCGTCGGACAACTCGTGCGAGTCGAGCGATAGAGCTTTGCGCTGCACGCCATTGATGTTAACCATCGGGGTGTCGTCCCACAAGATGTCAACATAGGCTGGGTTGAGAGTTGTACTACCACCCACAAGCGAGTTATCGCCATTGCCCTTTACCGTAGCGTCGAAGTGGTAGCCATAGTTTGCCGAGTTTATGATGTAGCAGTTTGCGTGCTCGTAGTTCGAGAGATTGTAGAACATATCCACATCGACATCTTGCACAATCTCGTTTTCGTACATCTTCCACTCGTTAACCGAGACGTCGGCATTGATCATACCGTGGTTCGAGAAGCGCAAGACGATGTCGTAGGCGTATCCGGCCTTGAAGTTTCGTGCGATAGATACTCGCTGACGAGCCGTTGCGGCACTTGTCGAGAGGGCGATGTTGAGCATTCCGTCTGCCGGAGGTGCTGCAATACACTTCGCCACCATACGACGATTTGCCAAACCTGCAGGAATTTTGTCGCCAGGCGAGAAGTAGATATTGTTGTCGGGATCCGAGAGGTGGAGCGTCTCCACACCCTCGTAGGCCACGCTGAACTTGCCGTCCTCACCCGGAAGGGTCAAAATGCACGATGTTGGCAGATCCTCGATACTCATCTCCTCGAGTACACCCCAAGCCGAGTTGCTAATGCCGCTATCCTCCTGCATCGAATATACATATATACGATATATACATAGGGCGTGTTCAAAGGTCATCACGTTGAAGCCATCGGTCTGCGAGCCGGTTGTAACGTTGCCATACATAATGTCCGAATCGCCCGTGATAGGTATGCGTGCTGTGGTGGCAGTCGAAGAGGTGTTGTACTCGTAGCCCGCCTCGCTTGGTCGCCAAGGGTGCCAAGCCACATATTTAACCTCGTCGGTTGCGTTGTAGAAGAACTGCGCCGCGCTCGTAAATTCAATCTCTCGAATGTAGCTGTTCGCCGCATTTGGAGTGCTCATCTCGGCAATAATCGGCTCGCCACAGTTGTAGAAAGCGGGGTAGGACGGGGTTTGGGCCTCGTCGATGCGGGCCATACCTATCGTCATCACAGTATCGGTCGCAGCATCGATGATACCACTCGTAGAGTTGGCATTACCGCGAGTCGAATGTTGCGTGTAGTTCGAGTTTGGCGAGTAGCCCACATCGCCCCATAGTCTGATTGCGCGAGGGTCTTTCACGCCGATGTTGGTGTTTGGGTCTTTGACACAGCCCATCACCGCAAACATTGCAATCGCCAACAACGATATATATTTCGTAAATCTCTTCATCTCCCTGCTCCTCCTTATTTAATCTCAGGCAATACCGTACCCTCGATGTAATCGACATCAATCCAGTCGCTCACTACACCCACAAGGTTAACACCCGAATCGACAGTTGCCGTATAGATAATTCGGTGGCCCGATTGGTAGTACATTGGGTAGTAGTTATAGAGTTGGAACTCCTCGGTGTGTGTCACGAAGTTGTCGGGACTGCTCGATGAAATCTTCTCATTCACCTCATACTCGACAACCAGCTTTGTTGCTGCGGTGAGCTGCTGCGGCACGCACATCAGCGTCATCTTTGCCGCCGTATTCTCGCGCTCGTCGCCAATTGTTATCGGAGTCGCCGGAGTGTAGGTGTATTTCGCATCGTTTGTTCCCGAAGGGGTGGTCTGCCATATATTTCGTTCGCCCGAGTTGGCAATCGCCTGCGAGGTACACTTCATCGCACCTCCCGAGTAGATATTCTCGAGCGAGAGGCTCTTCAATCTCGCGTCGAACATATTTCCTTTCACCACATAGACCTCTACGAGCGCCATTGCATGCTCGAGGTGGAGCTGCACTACGGGCTTCATCTCTCCGTCGGCCACCTTGAAGGCGTAGGAGAGCAGGTAGTCAATCATCGCCGACTCGTTGTAGGTCGTAGGTTGTTGCACCTCGATTTCGAGTCCGGTCTGAATTTTATCTTTGTCCTGCACGAAAGTCAAGCCATTCGCGGTGTTGTAGGCGTAGCCATAGAATGAGTAGCTGCTACCCTCAACCCAGTTTTTCTTGCTCTGTGGGAACCACTTTCCGGTAGTAGCGTCGCGAGTAATCGGAGTCTTCGTAAAAATTCTGGTGCTGTTGTTCTGCACACCAAAGACATAGACCGTACCTCTATCCACGTCGTCCTGAGTCATCGCACCACGCTGAATATGTTGTGCGCTGAAGGCTATCTCGTTCGACTTGCCCACCTCGACATCGCCACCGTCGCACGCCGATAGTAGCAACATCGCACCAAGCAATATGTTAAAAGCTCTCTTCATACTCTCTTCTCCTCCTACAAATCTACATAGTGATCAATCCAATCCACCACGCTCACCTCGGTAGTGATGGTATTGTCCGTAATAGTCAGATTATACTCGTAAATATGGCCTGCCTGCCACTCGGTAGGTGTCGAACCTCCGAGCCAGCCAAGCTCGATATTTCTGATAGCATAGTCGGCATCGCCCTTTTTGATATACTCCAAGTGGAGCGTTGTCGGGGTCTTATATACGCTCTGCGGCAACACCAAGATGGTGCCATAGTCGTAGAGCGAGTGCTTATAGTTCAGGTTTACGGTCAAACCGCCATCGGGCAATGTACAACCATCGGCAAACTCCGACGAATCCTCAGCTACGGTCGAGCCGTCCAACACCCACGATGCCGAGCCGTCGGCCTTGATTGTGAGGTCGCCCCTGTTCTGCAAACCTACAAGGCGCACATTCTGCACTGCTGTTACTGCGGCATTCGATGCGTTGATAAGGTTGAATCGCACACCGGCGCACGCGTGACGAAATACTAACGGCACAGCCGAGAAGTCATCTCGCTCGGCGAGGTCGCGTGCCGATGTGGCGTAGAGCAGGTCGGTGCCGCCCGCAGCACTCTGATAGCCGCTGATGGTCACCTTATCCTCTGCAGCCGAAAAGGTACAAGGGGTGTTGTATGGACTTACGGCGTAGAAACGGTACAACGCCTTCGAAATCCAGAACTGCGTATTGTTATAGTCCCAACCCGGAAGCTCGGTGTTGTAGAAGAGCTTTTCGCCGTCGAATTGTGTGGCGGTGCGACCATCGAGGGTGTACGAGCCGAACACCTTAATCTCCTGCTGCTGCAAGTCTGTGTCGCTCTCTACAAGCGCACGACCATACTGCGACGAGAAACTGATTTCGCGTGGACCCTCTATCGGTGCAGGGTTGTTACAACCCACCACCAACATCGATAAAACTACTATGATACCAAACTTACGCATTGTTCTTATTATTGTGCCATTAGCCATTAACCATTGGCTTTATTAAAATGCAAAATTAGTTTTCCGTTTTCCGTTCTCCGCTTTCCGTTCCCATTAGAACCCGTGGGGGCGATCAAGCCCCACACGGATTAGAAAAATTAGATTAGATAGTGATGCCACCACCAACAACAACATCTGTCCACTCGTCAACTGTGCAAGTGAACTTGATCTCCTTAGCACCGATGGTGAAGTTGTAGATGTACTTCTTACCCTGATCCCAAGCGCCGTAAGCCGAGAGGTCTACAGTCTTAGTCATCTCGTGACCGTTGAGAGTGTAAACGATAGTCATCGAAGTCTGTGCAGCAGCAGGGAGGATCAACAATGGAGTTGCGTCCTCGTTAGCAGCAGCAGTCAACTGATTTGCAGTGTCAACATTCTGGAAAGTGTAAGTCTCTGGAGTACCCTCGTTGCTCCAAGCAGCAGTGCTTGGAGTACCAGCAGTAACTGTCAAATCGCCGTCGAATACAACATCAGCAACAGAAACCGATACGATCTTAACAACCTCGGTTGGAACATTAGTTGCGAAAGTAACCTTAAGCAACGACAAAGCGTGGTGGAACAACAAAGCCTGAGCCGACTCCTGTGGAGCGTCGCAAGTGAGAAGGTTGCTGTAGAGAACATCGTTCTGAGCACCCTTGTTAGCGATACCTGTTACTTCGTAGCCAGCGAGTACATCACCAGTGTAGTCAGCAGTGAAAGTACCGATGCCGTAAGGGTAGCAAGCGAGGAACTGCATCTTACCATCGTTTGGCCAGTACTTAGCATCTGGATCACCAGCCCATGGAGTAGAAGCTGTACCGGTGAACTTGTAAGGAGCGAAGTACTCTACATAAGAGCCATCCTCCTCAGCGTCCCAAACAGCAGCAACAGTCATAGAGCCCTCGAAGGTTGTGCCATCGATAGCCGCCTTTGTTACAGCCGACTTAAAGCCGATCTCCTGAACGCCACCTGTGTAAACCTCATTGGTCTGAACACAACTGCTCAACGATACCATCGCTGCAGCAGCAAATAAGAAAATCTTTTTCATAATTAAAAAGTTTTTAAAAATGGTTAATAAAAAAGTTTGTTAAAAATAAGTAAAAAATGGTTAAAATAAAAATTTGTTTGTGTGTTTGTAAAAATTGTTTGTGTTAATACTTTGTTTCTCTCTGTTTTTGGGTTTTTGTGATTTTTCTCTCTGTTTTTTAGTTTTAATTTGGTTTTAGGTTTGACACTATTTTGTTTTAAATCTCAATATCGTAAACATTCTCCTCCCAGTCATCAACCTCAGGCTTAAATCCACCTCCGACCTCAGGCTTAGGAATGTTGATGTCGGTGTTGATGTATATATGCTGTTTTTTGTTGTTCTCCATCTGATTCGACACGTCGAAGTTGTACATATAAGGGTGGCCCTGCACATCAATGAAGAGAATACTCAACAACGCTACGTCGCCACTTGTCTTCTCGCGACCGAAGGTCTCGAAGCGCGCCTCCATAACCGTATTGCGTCGCTGTGCGCTGATAACGTCGAAGTAGAGTGCCACCGGCTCGGTCGAGAGAGTGTTTGTCGAGATAAAGTTCGAGCCTGACTGTCCCGAGATCATCATCGCCACGCTACCTACATACTCCATACCTGTGATACCCTCAACCTCGACAGTCCAACTCTCGACTACCGTCTTGGCGGTCGCCTCAATGATGAACACGTCGTTGGTGATGTGACGAGGGATTGTGATGTTGCGCTTGCGAGCCACAAAGAGGTGACCCGGCGTCTCGCGGATATTATCATACGAAGGTCGGGTGTCAACACGCGACTGGAGGTAGCGAGTGAAGAGGCTGCGCGACAACTCGTCAATCTCGTAGGTGTAGGCCTCGATGTCGTTCCATACGTAGTAGTTGCGAATGTGGGTTTGTCCCGCATCGAGGTTATAAACCACCATATCCACGTTACCATAAGGCGCAAAGATGTAACCTCCCGTGCTCTCTACGAAGTCGTGGCTGAGGTAGTTGCCCGTTACGGCGTCGAAGAATGCCACACGCATCAAGCCTGGGTCCTGGTACTCGAAGTTGGTGATATCCTTTTC
Organism: Alistipes sp.; assembly: GCA_045648965.1. GTDB lineage: Bacteria > Bacteroidota > Bacteroidia > Bacteroidales > Rikenellaceae > Alistipes. Next base: position 85,189 of record JAZRPA010000024.1, read on the forward strand.
GATTTTGAGGTCAAGATATACCTTGAGGTACTCCTCCTCCATCGGACGGCGCTGACACGCCATCGAGAGAAGAGCCACCAAAGCGACAACGAGTATGTAACGAATCCTACTCATTGCCCCTCTTTTTATCGTTTGGTTTAACTTTCTGGAAAATTGGTACTACAAGCGAGATGTTAGCTTTGGTAGGACCGAAGTAGTTCACCTGCTTGGTGATCTTATCGCTGATAAGCGGTGCACCCGCCTCGATAACGGTATATTTACGCGCCGACGAGTAGATGTAGCCCACGCCGAGCGAGAACTCGAAGTGCAAGCCCTTGCGTTTGCCCACAGCCATAGCGTAGGTGTAGTCCACACCCACATTTGCGAACTCTCCCTGGTGTCCGTGGAAGTTGCGCTCGAAGTCGTAGTAACCAGCATAGCCGTAGAGACCCACCGAATGGCCCTTCAAGCGGTCGTAGGCAGTTCTGTTCTTGCCAAACCAGTAGCGACCCTCGATACCCCAAGCGAGCAACTCGAAGCAATCCTTGTTATCCTTCTTTGGCCATACCCATGGGAAATAGTAGTCGGCACCCACCGACCAGTGGTTGCCGATTGGCACCTCAACACCCGCATTCAGTGCAGGTACAAGCAAGTTCGAGCGGAATGCCATGATTGGGATTCGCGGCTCCACCACGATAGGCTCCTTAACCTTTGCAGGCTTCTCTGCTTTCTCTGCTTTCTCTGGCTTGTCAGCCTTTTCGGCCTTCTCGACTTTTATTGGAGCGTCGGTCTTTTCTGCTTTTTCAGCTTTTGGAGACTCCACCTTCTCTGCAGGCTTCTCTGCAGGCTTCTCTGCTGGCGTTTCTGCAGGGGTTGCAGCAGGGGTTTCGGTCGACTTAACTGTTGGCTGTGCCGCAGGTTGCTCTGCCGGCTTTTCTGCTGGAGTTTCAACAACCTCCTCAACAACCCTCTCAACAACCTTCTCTGTCGGTTGCTCTGTTGGTTGCTCTGTTGGCTGTGTCGCAGGTTGTGTTGCCGGTATTTCGCTTGATTTCTTGGCTGGCTCTATTATGAGCGGATCAATCAAGGTTACAGTCGAAGAGTTCTGCTCAGGCGCAACCTTTTGCTCCTCGGCTTTCTTCTCCTCGGCCTTCTTCTCAGGCTGTGGAGTAGCAGGGCCCAAGGTTGGCGACTTCATAATTTCGGGAAGATCGGCAACATCGACAACGTGAATAACCGCTGCGCTGCGAGCCTTTGCCATAAAGTGGTCGATAAGTACACGGAAGGTCTTCTCACCCTCGCCGAGGCTGCGGAGTTGCGCCTCCTTCTCCTCGTTTGAGAGCTTCGAAAGGATAATCTCGAGAACTCGCTCTCGATCCGGGTGGTGGAAGTTTTCAACGACCTCGCGGGTGAAGGTTGCCCAATCCTCGCCAATAGAGACGGCTTCAATCTGGAGACGCTCGCTGCCTTCGATTGTGCGGAGGAAGTTGCGAACGGCCTGAGCACGACGCAATGCCAGCTGCTTGTTATACCACTCCTTGCCCACCGGCGAAGCGGCACCGAGAACAACGATTGCGCGACCCGAGGTGTCGCCCTTGAGCAATTCGCGAACAAGCTGCTCGGCCTCCTTCATAGCCTCGGCATTGTTGCCGTATGAAGGGTCGAGAACGTCGTTGTCATTTGCAAAACCGATTGAGAGCTCAGGTGTGCGAGCGGGTGCGCTTACGCGCGCAGAAGAGTTATCGAGGTTTAAAACCTCGATATTCTGCGCCCCTGCCAATGTATGAAACATCAGGGTAAAAAGCAGAAGAATGCCATATTTGCTCACTAACTTTGCCACCGTAAAACCCCAGAAAAAAACGTGAAGCGAAGCTTCTCTTCTGTTTGCGGCAATACTAACCGGCTACAAAAGTATTTATTTTTTTACAAAAAATAGCATGAACGCCCAAGAAATTAACAAAAAATTAACAATAAAATACCCCCCCCCTTATAACTGCCTAGTTTTCAACGCTTTACAAAAGGGGTGTTTTTGCTCGATTTTTTTATTTTGCGTCAAAGAGAACAACATAAGCGATTTTACCATACCTTTGCACCCCGTTAGGTTGATTTTAAACTGAATAAAAAACAGAATAAAGGAGTATGAAACCTCATTTTTCATTAGATTTTCGCCCAAAGTTGTTCGATACTTTGCGTAACTACAACAAGGAGACCCTCGCCAAGGATATTATGGCGGGTATCATCGTAGGTATCGTGGCTATTCCACTTGCCATCGCATTCGGTATCGCCTCTGGCGTAGGCCCAACCGAAGGCCTTGTAACAGCAATCATCGCAGGCTTTTTGATTTCGGCACTCGGTGGCTCGCGTGTTCAGATTGGCGGCCCTACAGGTGCGTTCATCGTTATCATTTACGGCATCATCCAGCAGTTTGGCGTGGGTGGCTTGGCAATTGCAACCATTATGGCGGGTATAATGCTCGTACTGATGGGTGTGTTTAAGCTTGGAACCATCATCAAATTTATGCCCTACCCAATCATCGTGGGCTTCACAGCGGGTATTGCGGTGACAATTTTCTCGACTCAGATTAACGACCTCTTCGGCCTCGGTCTCAAGGATGTTCCTGCAAATTTCATCGAGAAATGGGAGCTCTATTTCAAGAGTTTTTGCTCGACAAATTGGTGGTCGTTGGGTATTGGCGTTGCCACAATTTTGATTATCGTTTTGACGCCAAAAATCTCGAAGAAAATTCCTGGTTCGCTGCTCGCAATTGTCATAATGACAGCTATTTGCTGGGCTTTGAAGGAATATACCGACATCAAGCAAATCGAGAGCATAAAGACCATTGGAGCATTGCCTTCAGGCTTGCCTTCTTTCCGCCTTCCGGAGCTTGACGAAGGTGCCACTTTCTGGTCAACTGTTCAGGGCTTGCTTCCGACTGCATTTACCATTGCAATGTTGGGTGCAATCGAGTCGCTGCTCTCGGCAATGGTTGCCGACGGTGTAATCAACTCGCGCCACAACTCCAACACCGAGCTTATCGCGCAGGGTGCAGCGAATATCGTGGTTCCATTCTTTGGAGGTATTCCTGCTACAGGAGCAATCGCACGTACGATGGCGAACATAAATAATGGTGGTCGTACCCCTATCGCGGGTATTGTTCACACGATTGTTTTGCTCCTCGTGTTGCTCTTCTTGGGTGGCTTGATCAGCATCATTCCAATGCCTTGCTTGGCCGGAGTGTTGATAATGGTTTCGTACAACATGAGCGGTTGGCGCACTATTCGTTCGATGTGTCGTCAGTCGCGTTCGGATATCGCAATCCTCTTTACCACAATGATTTTGACCATCATCTTCGACCTTACAATCGCTATCGAGGTGGGCTTGATTATGGCGGTAATTCTCTTTGTTCGTCGTATTATGGAGACATCGAAAATTTCGGTTTTGCGTAACGAGATGGAGCTTCACCACGACGGTGAGGAGGGCGACGTTCAGCTCTCAATTCCGAATAACGTCGAGGTATTCGAGATCGAGGGTCCATTCTTCTTCGGTGTGGCTACAAAGTTCGAGGAGTTGGCTGCAAGACGAGATGTTATGCCAATCCGCATCGTGCGTATGCGCAAGGTGACATTTATCGACTCGACAGGTATCCACAACCTCGAGATTTTCATTGAGAGTGCCCTCAAGAATGGTCAGAAGATTATTCTTTCGGGCGTAAACGAGAAGGTTTATAACGCTATCGAGCGTGCCGGCATCGTGAAATTGCTCGGTAAGGAGAACGTCCTCGACCACATCGACAAGGCTTTGGAGCGCGCAAAGACACTCTCTGAAGAGATTAAAAAATAGAGAAAGATAACTCCAACAGCAAAGACCTGGGTGCAAAAACGCCTAGGTCTTTTTATTTTATAAAAAAAGCAAAAATCGTCGTGTTTTGTTGAAAAATACCACCCCTGCACAGGTCGAAGAGTATCTATCGAGTCGATAGATATGGTGCTCCTAATAGGCGCTCTACAGCTCTGCTGCCCTCGTCGCCAAGCGATAGGGTATAGTCGTTCACAAAGAGTGCGATGTGTTTGTCGATGACCTCATCTTCAAGCTCCTGGGCATGCTCTTTCACAAAATCGCGCGAGATAAGCGGGTTTTCGAAGGCGTAGCGAACGCTATCGGCCAGAAGTTTTTCGAACTTCGAAATCGCCTCCTCGCCCAACTCGCGTTTTGCGATAATTGCACCAAGTGGAAGGGGTAAATTTGTCTCGTTTTCCCACAATTTTCCTAGGTCGGCCACAAGCTCGAGGTTGCGACGCTCGTAGACAAAGCGACCTTCGTGAATCAGCACTCCCGCATCGGCTTCGCCGCGCTCTACAGCCTCAGCAATCTCCGAAAATAGGCGCTGCTCAACCTCCTCGACGTCGGGGAAGTAGCGCATCAACAAGGCGTTGGCTGTGGTGTTCAATCCGGGTGAAAGGACCTTGCGAATTTTGCCCGTTTCACCCTTGCGACGCACAAGAAGCTGTCCGTTGCCTCGCCCTAGTGCTGAGCCGCTGTCGAGCAATGTATATCGCTCAGCCACAAGCGGATAGACTGCATAACTAATCTTCGAAATATCGGGCTCGCCACGCAAAACACCCTCGTTCAAAACCTCGATGTCGTGGTACTCTACCTCGAGGTCAAAGTCGTGTTCGAGGCGGCCATTTATCAGCGCATCGAAGGCGAAAGTGTCGTTCGGGCAGGGTGAAATATGGAGTGAAAAACGCATTACTCCTCCTCTAAATTTAGGTTTAGTATTGTTTCGGTCAGGCGCTCGAGTGCAAGCGGAATATCCCACTCGCTACGCTCCTCGCCAACGTAGTTCGATATGGCGCGTATCTCGCCGCAACGCACCCCTTCGGCTTGTGCCATGGCAAAGAGTGCTGCTCCCTCCATATTCTCGATCTCGGCGCCGTCTGCCGCCATCGAGCAGTGCGACACAGTGTTGCTGCGTACCATAGGCAACCCCTCAACTACCATTGAAGCGAGATAAGAGCGGTCGTAACCCGTTGAGAGATAGGCAAATCGCTCCTCGGTAACGGCTACGACATCGCCCTTTTTGAGGTTGCGGTCGTACGCCCCTGCAATACCGCAAAGGAGCAACGATTTGCGCTCGGTGCGGAGTATGCGTGCCACCTCGGTTGCGGTCTCGACTGCCCCGATACCGCAGATGCGTATGTCGAGGTCGGGACGCAACGCCTTAAGCTTCGCGGCTTCGAGTTCGGTAGGGAAGAGAAAAATCATACTATTTACCAACTACTGCTTCGAGCTCCTCAACCGACGAAGGGATATGCTTGTCGCCAATAACGCGGCCACCCTCGGCAGTTACTACGATGTCGTCCTCGATGCGGATACCGCCAAAGTCGCGATACTCGTCGAGAAGGTCGTAGTTGACGATGCCCTTATACAAGCCCTCAGCCTTCGATTTGTCAATCAACGCAGGGATAAAGTAGATGCCAGGCTCGTTGCTCATAACAGTGCCCTCGTGCAACTTCCAAGCGGCACGATAGACGCAAGTGCCCGATGCGATAGCGCGCTCCTTAATCTCCGAGAAGTCGTAGCTTCGCTCGCCCATAGCCTCGCAGTCGTGAACGTCCATACCGAGACCGTGCGAAAGTCCGTGAGGCATAAAGAGATACATCGCACCCGCCTCGACCGCATCCTCGGCAGAGCCGTGAATCAAACCAACATCGTGCAAGCCCTCTGCCAATGAGAGGAGCGCCTTTTTGTGCACCTCCTCCATATACATTGCGCCGGTCTTCATATTCTTTGGAGCCTCGTCGTGAGCACGAAGCACAATTTCGTAAATTTCCTTTTGCTTCTGGGTGAACTTACCCGATACAGGGTATGTTCGAGTGTGATCCGAGCAATAGTTCTCGAGCGACTCTGCGCCGCCATCAACCAATAAGAGACGACCATTCTCCAATACGCCGTCGCTGTTGAGGTTGTGGAGAGTCTCGCCGTGCTGCGATACGATGCTTGGGAACGATACGCCGAGGCCGTTTGCCTTGGCAATGCCCTCCATGGCGCCAGCAATTTCGCGCTCGACAACACCCGCCTTACACATCTTCATTGCGGTGGTATGCATAGCATAACCGAGCTGGAATGCGCGCTCGAGAGCCTCAATCTCCTCGGCAGACTTAACCTCACGCATCTCGGCTACGGCGAACATTAAATCTACCGACTTGTGAGGATAGAGCTCCGCGATTGGCAAGCCCAAAAGGCGCGAAAGCTCAATCTTGCTCTCGCCACGATATGGTGGGAGGAAGTGGATGCGGCGGTTCAGCTTCATCGCAGCAGCTATTACGTCGTCGAGAGCCTTCAATGGTCGGCAGTTTGATACTCCAACTTGTGCGCCAAGCTCTACAAGGCATGGTTGTGGGCCTGTCCAGATGATATCCTCGACGGTGAAATCGTCGCCAAAGAGCATCGCCTTGCCCGACTCGGCGTCGAGCACCGCCATCAACGACGGAATGTTCAAACCGAAGTAGTAGAGGAAGGTCGAGTCCTGACGGAACGAGTAGGTGTTGTTCGGATAGTTGAACGGAGAAAGGGTATTTCCCGAAATCAAAATCAATCCGTTGCCAATGCGACGTGCCAACTCGGCACGACGCTGCTTGTAAGTCTCTGCGCTAAACATAGTTTTGTTCTCAATTGTTATTTTACACAAAGGTAGGGATATTTTTGGAAATATATTTGACCATTGCTAAAAAAAAGCATAACTTTGTCCAAGAAAACAGACAAACCAATTTGTATGATGAAAAAACTTCTTATTTTGATTGTTGCATTGTGTGCAACTTTTGCGCTTTCGGCACAGACCTACAAGGTGGGAGACATCTATGATGTCAATGGTAAAAAAGGCGTCGTTTTTGAGGTTTCGGAAGATGGCCAGCACGGAAAAATAATCTCATCGGAGTTGGTGTCCGACAAGGTTACTTGGCATCAGGCAATGGAGTGGGGTAGTCAGCTCAAAGACGGTTGGTATATACCTTCACTCGAGGAGATGAACGCAATCTTGAAGGTGGGCGATGAGATCCTTGCAAAGATGCCCAAAGCTCGTAGCTTCTATTGGACAACAACCGAGTATAACAAAGATTGTGCGTGGTTCGGTGCCATTAGAGGTGCCAGCCGAGGAGGTTTGTACAAGGGTAACAAGTTCTACGCTAAACCAATATCGAAATTCTAGTGCCAAAAACTCTATTTTAACAATATGAAAAGACTTTTTATCTCAGTTTTGATGCTTTGTGTTGCTGTTGCAACTGCAAGCGCAGCGGACTACGACATTAAGAAATATGGAGCAGTAAGCGACACTACCAAATATAGTACAAAGGCTATCCAGAAGGCTATCGACGCTTGCTCGAAGGCTGGTGGTGGTCGAGTAGTTGTTCCTGCGGGTAACTACAAAATCGGCTCAATCCTTCTCAAGAGTAATGTTAATCTTCACTTGGAGCACGGCGCAACGCTCTATGGTAGCACCAAAATCGAGGATTATGTACCATACGCTACCGATTTCAAGTCGTTGCGTACACAGGGAACTACCGTGCAGCTCGTCTATGGCGACAAGGTGGAGAATGTGGTGATTGATGGCCACGGTACAATCGATGGTCGCGGTCGCTATTTTATCAGCAATCGAGGTCACGATGAGGGTATTACCCGTCCGCACTTGTTGCGCTTTGTGCAGAGCAAGAATATCGTTGTTCGCGACATCACAATTCGCAACTCGGGCTGTTGGATGCAGCACTATCTCGCTTGCGACCACGTTCGCATCGAGGGAATAACAATCTTCAACCGCAACCACCTCAACAACGATGGTCTCGACCTCGATGGTTGCCACGATGTAATCGTTGCAAACTGCTTTGTCGATTCGGACGATGATGGTATCGTGTTGAAGAGTACCTCGCCTCGTCTTTGCGAGAATATCACAATCTCGAACTGTGTCATCTCTTCGCACTGCAATGCCGTAAAGATGGGTACCGAGACCACGGGTGGTTTCCGCAACATCAACATCAATAACATTGTTATTAAGCCAAGCGCAGACCAGAACGAGAAGTTCTGCGGTCAGTGGATGGGTATTTCGGCTATTGCTCTCGAAATCGTTGATGGCGGTGTTATGGAGAATATCAACATCAGCAACTTCACTGTTGAGGGAACGCTGGCTCCAATCTTTATTCGCCTTGCAAACCGTGCTCGCCCTTACCTTGCAGGTATCGAGAAGCCGGGCGTAGGTCGCATTCACGATGTTCGCATCAGCAATGTTACCGTACGCAACGCAGGTGTTTATGGTTCGTCAATCACAGCTATTCCGGGACACTATGTTGAGGACGTAGTGCTCGAAAATATCTCTATCCACCACAAGGGCGGTGTAACTGCGGATATGGTAGATGATAAGTGGAAGGACGAGCGCGAGACGAAGTACCCAGAGGGTACTAGCTGGGGCACTTTGCCATCGCAGGGCTTCTTCATTCGCCATGCTCGCAACATCCAGCTCAAAAACATCAAGATTACCTCGGACAAGGCTGATGAGCGTCCTGAGTTTATCGAGATAGATGCTATCGACATTGTAAAGAAATAGAGCTCAAAGAGCTAAAAAAGGAGGTCACTTCAATGACCTCCTTTTTTGTGTTATGCGGTTGGTGTTTATCGTAACACCTCTTTGTAGAGTTTGTCACCGCGGCGGACAATCTCGACGGTCTTGATAGAGCATACATCACCCTTCTTCACCCCCTCGACAACTTTGTTGTCAAGGACAATGCCGTGCGCCTTTTGCTCCACTACGCCCGTAGTCTCTCCCATGATGAGGATATCGTCACCCTCCGAAAGTCCTGAAGACTCCACGGTAATCTCAGCCACACCGATATTCTTGAAATAGTTGGTGATTTTACCAACATACTCCTTGCGGTGAGTTGCCGACGATCCGTAGGCGTTGGTGTGCTCCACGATGAGCTTATTGGCGTAGTAGCCACCCCAGAAGCCTCGATTAAAGACACGCAACAAGCCCTCCTTCAACGCCTCGGCATTCTCGCGAGTGTACTCGCCCGCCTCTATGAGGCGCAACGCCTTGTCGTAGGCTTCAACAACACGCTTAACATACTCGCCACCTCGTGCTCTACCCTCAATCTTCAGCACACGCACACCTGCGTTGATAAATTGGTCGAGGAAGTCGATTGTGCACAAATCCTTCGGCGAGAGGATATAGCGACCATCCACATCGAGCATCTCGCCCGTATCCTTATCCTGGATGGTATATTTTCTGCGACAAATCTGACGACAAGCACCACGATTTGCCGAGCAGTTGGTCTCGTGCTGGCTCAAGTAGCACTTGCCCGAGATTGACATACACAACGCACCGTGGGCGAACATCTCAATCTCGACCAACTCGCCCTTCGGGCCACGAATATCCTGCTCGACGATGCAGCGATGTACCTCGGCAATCTGCTCGAGCGACACCTCACGCGCCAAAACCACCACGTCGGCCCACTGCGAGAAGAACTTTACAGCCTCCGAGTTCGAGATGTTGCACTGCGTCGAGATATGCACCTCGACACCTGCGTGGTAGGCGTAGGTTATAACCGCCAGGTCCGATGCGATAATGGCGTCGACACCCACCTCTTTCGCCTTATTCACAACCTCCTGCATAACCTTCAACTCATCATCATAGATGATGGTGTTGACCGTGAGGTAGGTTTTTACGCCAGCCTTGTGGGCAATTTCGACAATCTGCTCCATATCGGTCTCCGAGAAGTTTGCAGCCGATGCCGAGCGCATATTTAAGCGTCCAATGCCGAAGTAAATCGAGTTTGCGCCCGCATTTATCGCAGCATGGAGCGATTCGTAGCACCCTACGGGTGCCATAATTTCAATATCTGTTCGTTTAATCATAATCTATAAAAACTACTCTCTACTCACTCCTAACGACTCGCTTTAATTTAGCTCTTTCGTCCTACAAGGTTTTCGGCATAGCGACGCAACTCTATGGTGCGCTCCTGTGGTATGTCGAGTGTATCCAAAATCGAAAGTGCCTTCTGGAACTTCTGTGCAATCTGCTGCTCCACGCGCTCAGGTACGCCCAACTCTTCGTACAGGGCCTTGATTGTCGAGATCTTCTCGGCATCGCTCAAATCCTTGCGCAGGTGGGTGGTACGGAGTACCTCGCGTTGCTCCTCGCTTGCTCGCGAGAAGGCCTCAATCATAAGAATGGTCTTCTTGCCCTCGAGGATATCGCCACCAATCTTCTTGCCCAGGCGCTCATCGCCGAAGCTGTCGAGCAAATCGTCCTGAAGTTGGAATGCCAAGCCCACCTCCAAAGCGAAGTTGTAAAGACTGCGGCAGTCGTGTGCCGAGGCTCCTGCTAAGGTCGCACCAATGCTTGCCGAACCGGCGAGCAGGGCTGCGGTTTTGAGCTCGATCATTCGCATGTAATCGACCACCGAGACCTTCTGCTGGGTCTCGAAATCCATATCGAATTGCTGTCCCTCGCACACCTCGGCCGCCATCTTGTTGAAGGTTTCAAAAATCTTTGTAAGTTGGCCTGTTTGAGTGCGTTGCAGGTGGTTGTATGCCAAGATGAGCATTGCATCACCCGACAAAATAGCCACATTATTTCCCCACTTTGCTGGTACGGAAGGGCGGCCACGACGCACGTCGGCATTATCCATAATATCGTCGTGCAAAAGGGTGAAGTTGTGGAATATCTCCACCGCCATTGCCGGCATCAACGCTCGCTCGATATCCTCGGCGTAGGCGTTGTAGGAGAGCATCAACAAGATTGGACGAATACGCTTACCTCCCACCTCCAAGCCGTACTTTATCGGCGCATAGAGGAGTCGAGGCTCCTCGGGAGTCGGCATTTGTGCAATGTGTCGCTCAAAGAGCGAAAGTAGCTCGCTGTTAGAGTACAATTTCATCGTAAAAAGCTCTTAAAAGTCTCTATTTTTTTAAAAAAACTCCTCAAAGGTACAAAAAAATTTTGTAATCTTGGAAATTATCCCTAACTTTGAATGATTAAAATGAACTGAAAAAAGAATAAATCGACAATAAACGTAAAAATTTAAAAACTAACAACCATGAAAAAACTTGTTTTTGGTATCGACATCGGTGGTACTAACACCGCATTTGGTCTTGTTGACGAGAAGGGTGAAATCTTCGGCGAATCGGCTATTTCGACTCGTTCGTATATGGCATACGACGACTATCCTCGCTACATTGAGGATTTGGCTGCGGCAATGAAGACTTTGCTCAACAGCATTAACTTCAACTACGACTTGGTGGGTATCGGTATCGGTGCACCAAACGGCAACTACTACAAGGGAACTGTTGAGATTCCATCGAACTTGTGGAAGTACTCGAAGGAGCAGCTCGCAGCGGGCTTGAAGGACGAGGATCGTATCTTCAACTTGGCAGACGACTTGGGCAAGCACTTCAACGGCGTTCCTGTATATGTTACCAACGATGCTAACGCTGCAACTATCGGTGAGATGGTTTATGGTGGCGCGAAGGGTATGAAGGACTTCATAATGATTACCCTCGGAACAGGTGTTGGTTCGGGCTTCGTTGCAAATGGCGAGATGATCTATGGTCACGACGGCTTTGCGGGCGAGTTCGGTCACGTTATCGTTGAGCGTGGTGGTCGCGATTGTGGTTGCGGTCGCAAGGGCTGTCTCGAGACCTACACTTCGGCAGGTGGTATCAAGCGTACCGCTTTCGAGTTGATGGCTACAATGAACGATCCATCGCCACTTCGTGAGTACTCGTTCGACCAGCTCGAGGCTGCTATGCTCTCGCAGTTTGCTGCTCAGGGCGACCCTATCGCTAAGGAGTGCTTCCGCTTGACCGGTCAGAAGCTCGGTTATGCTTTGGCTGACGCAGTTACAATCACTTCGCCTGAGGCAATCTTCATCTTCGGTGGTTTGGCAAAGGCTGGCGACTTGATTTTCGACCCGATTAAGTGGTATATGGAGGAGAATATGCTCATCGCATTCAAGAACAAGGTGAAGGTTCTCCCAAGTGAGTTGCAGAATAAGAATGCTGCTGTACTCGGTGCTTCGGCATTGGTTTGGCAGGCAAAATAAAAACCGTCTAAACGGGTAATCTCGGCGTTGAACTACGGCTGGCGAAATGCTCATTTACGAAGAGTAAACTGTGCTTTCGCCACCTTGTTCGCCTTGACCTTTCGCCGTTTATACGCTTTTTTGATAACTTTATAAAATTCAAATTTATGAAGAGATTTTTTGCGCTCTGCCTTATGGCAGTATTTGCTTTATGCGCGTGCGAGAGCGCGTATGCGCAGGCGAAGAAGGAGAATGACCCAACAAAGAAGGATTGGGCTAAGTTCTATCGTTATGAGAAGCTTAATGCCGAGGTTCTCGCTTCGGGCGTTCGTCCCGACGTTGTCTTTATGGGCAACTCAATCACCCAGAATTGGGCAAAGTACCACCCAGACTTTTTCACTAAGAACAACTTTGTAGGTCGTGGTATCGGCGGTCAGACCACTTCGCATATGTTGGTGCGTTTCCGTCGCGATGTGATCGAGTTGAATCCTCGCGCTGTGGTTATTATGGCGGGTATCAACGACATCGCCCTCAACAATGGTATAATTACCCACGAGAATATCCTCAACAACATCAAGTCGATGTGTGAGTTGGCCAAGTTGCACAAGATTAAGGTTATCCTCTGCTCGGTAACTCCTGCCGAGAAGTTCCGCTGGCGTCCGAATGTGGACTTTGTCCCTGCTGACGAGATTATTCGCCTCAACAAGATGATTAAGGCGTACTGCGAGGAGAACAAAATTCCATACGTGGATTACCACTCGCAGCTTGTTGATGCGCAGAATGGCTTGATGGAGAAGTATCAGAAGGATTCGGCTCACCCGAACGCTATCTGCTACACCGAGGTTTTGGAGCCAACCGTATTGCCTGTTATCAACAAGGTGCTCAAGACCAAGCACAACTACATCGCAACAATCGACGCAACTTTGAAATAAGAGACAACTATGAAGCGTATTTTCTGTATATCGGCACTAGCTTTGACCTCCCTCACCCTCTCGGCACAACCGAAGTGGGAGAGGGTGGATAAGGGCCCCTATGTCGAGATACGTCAGCAGGGTGGTCGCACCCTTGGCTACAACCAAAATTCGGGTGTCAAGATTTTGACCATTGACGGCTTTGCGTTCAAGGACCTCAACCGTAACGGCAAGCTCGACAAGTACGAAGATTGGCGACTTCCGTCCGAGGAGCGTGCCAAGGATTTGGCTGCGCAACTATCGTTGGAGGAGATTGCGGGATTGATGCTCTACTCGTCGCACCAGGCATTGCCTGCTGTCGAGGAGGGTAAGAAGAGGGGTACATACAATGGCAACGTGTTTAGCAAGTCGTACGCATCGCCTGCCGATTTGACCGATCAGCAGATTGAGTTTATCGTCAAGGATAAGGTGCGCCATATTCTCATCACGAAGGTGCAGAGCCCATACATCGCTGCCGAGTGGAACAACAAGGTGCAAGCCTTGTGTGAGAGCCTCGACCATGGTATCCCTGCGAATAACTCGTCGGATCCGCGTCACGGACTTATCTCGGACGATGAGTTTAACGCCGGTAGCGGCGGTAAGATATCGGTTTGGCCGGGTCTGCTGGGTGTGGCAGCGACATTCGACCCTGCCGTAGCGAAGCGCTTTGGCGAGGTTGCCTCGACCGAGTATCGTTATTTGGGTATGGCGACAGCCCTCTCTCCTCAGATCGACCTTGCAACCGAGCCTCGTTGGCGTCGTGCAGTGGCGACCTTTGGCGAGGGTTCGAAGTTGGCGACCGAGATTGCACGTGCCTACACCGATGGTTTCCAGACCTCGAAGGGCGATGACGCTCGCGAGGGTGCGTGGGGCGTGAACAGCGTGAACGCCATGGTCAAGCATTGGCCAGGTGGCGCTACAGGTGAGGGTGGTCGTGATGCCCACTTTGCATTTGGTAAATATGCTGTCTATCCAGGCAAAAACTTCGAGGAACATCTCCTACCATTCACCGAGGGTGCTTTCAAACTCGAAGGCGGTACCGAGCAAGCGTCGGCGGTTATGCCTTACTATACTATTTCGTATGGTCAAGACCCATCTGGCAAGAACATAGCCAATGGCTACAGCGAGTATATCATTAAAGACTTGCTTCGCACAAAGTACAACTACAAGGGCGTTATCTGCACCGATTGGGGCATCGTGAACGAGTATTCCGATCTTCACACCAACAACGGCAAGCCTTGGGGTTTGGAGTCGATGCCTGCGGCTGAGCGCTACCTCACGGTGTTGATGGTCGGTGTTGATCAATATGGCGGCGTGAATACCACCAAGCATATCATCGAGGCGTACGAACTCGGTAAGCAGAAGTATGGCGAGGAGGCTATCCGTGCCCGCTTTGAGGAGTCGGCACAGCGACTTTTGATGAACATCTTCCGCACGGGCTTGTTCGAGAATGCCTATCTCGAACCTGTAAAGAGCCAGGCGGTGGTGGGCAGCAAGGAGTTTATGGCTGAGGGCTTCGCTGCACAGCTCAAATCGGTTGTTATGCTCAAAAACCATGCAAAGACACTCCCTTTGAAGGGCCGTTTGAAGGTTTATGTTCCGAAGCGTACCTACAAGGGAATATACAGCCAGTGGAGCGACCGCGTTAAGGGCGAGCCATACGATAGCTACGGCATATCGTTGAACCTTGTCCGCAAGTATTTCGACGTAGTCGAAAACCCTGACGAGGCGGATGTAGCTTTGGTATTTATTCAAGCTCCAACTGTTGATAGAGGACACCACAAGGCCGATATCGAGAAGGGCGGAACGGGTTATACGCCTATCTCGTTGCAGTATGGCGACTACACCGCAAAGTATGCTCGCAAGCAGAGTATCGCGGGTGGCGACCCGAAGGAGAATTTTACGAATCGCTCATATAACGGCAAGAGTGTAACCACCTTCAACAAGGTTGAAATGGAGACCGTTCTCGCAACTCGCAAGGCTATGGGCAAGAAGCCCGTTATTGTGGCTGTTGCAGCCGAGCGACCGATGTGTTTCCACGAGATAGAGAGGGCGGCAGATGCAATTCTCATCGGTTTCGAGGTACAGAATCAGGCCTTTATGGAGATTATTGCAGGTAAGGCCGAGCCGCAGGGCTTGCTCCCTATGCAGATGCCGAAGGATATGCGTACCGTCGAGGAGCAGTGCGAGGATCTTCCGTTCGACATGAAGTGCTACAAAGATGCGGACGGCAATGTTTATGATTACGCCTACGGTTTGAATTGGAGTGGCGTGATTAAAGATTGGCGTACCGAGAAGTATGCACCTAAGAAATAGGCGATAAATATTTAACATTTAACATATTATGAAGAGATTTTTATTGGCTTTGACAGCGTTTGTTCTCGTTGTAGGTTTGGCCGAGGCAAAGACCTCGAAAGAGGAGCAGGAGGCGATTAAGTTCGCCGATAAACTTATCAAGAAGATGACCTTGCGCGAGAAGTTGGGACAGCTCGAGCAGTTCGTTACTCGCAAGGGTGTAGTAACAGGCCCAGAGGGAGTTAAGCGCGATATTGAGAGCGCAATCCGCAGCGGCGAGGTTGGCTCTTTCCTTTCGATTCGCACCCGAGAAGAGGCTTTGCGTCTTCAGAAGATGTCGGTAGAGGAGAGTCGTTTGGGTATTCCACTCATCTTCGGTTACGATATTATTCACGGTTGTAGGGTTATCTTCCCAGAGAACCTTGCTATGTCTTGTTCGTGGAACCTCGCTTCGGTAGAGCGTGCAGCGCGTGTTGCTGCCGAGGAGAGTGCCGCTATGGGTATCCATTGGACCTTCTCGCCAATGTGCGATATCTCGGTCGATCCGCGTTGGAGTCGTGTGTCGGAGGGTGCGGGCGAGGATCCATACCTCGGAGCAAAGATTGCTGCCGCTACAGTACGTGGCTACCAGGGCGACGATCTCTCGTCGGATAAGACTATCGCCGCTTGCGTGAAGCACTTTGCAGCTTATGGCGCAGCACAAGCAGGTAGGGACTACAATACGGTGGATATGTCGGAGTTGATGTTCCGCAACCTCTATCTCCCACCTTATAAGGCAGCTTTAGATGCAGGTGCGGTTACGGTTATGTCGTCGTTCAACGACTTCCACGGTGTGCCAGCATCGGGCAATAAGTGGCTCTTGTACGACCTTCTTCGCAAGGAGTTGGGCTTCAGAGGTTTTGTGGTTTCGGACTGGAATGCTGTACACGAGATGATTATCCACGGCGTAGCTGCCGATGGCAAGGAGGCTGCCGAGTTGGCATTGAAGGCTCACCTCAATATGGATATGGTTGGTGGCGACTATATCGCCTATGGAGAACAACTTGTCAAGGAAGGTCGCATCTCGGAGAAGCTTATAGATGAGCTCGTTCGCGAGGTTTTAGTTATTAAGTATCGTCTTGGATTGTTTGAGGATCCGTACAGATATGGCTCGCAAGACCAGAAGAATGCATACTATCGTCCCGAGAATATGGCCTTTGCTCGCAATGTGGCTGCCGAGTCGATGGTTTTGCTCAAGAATGATGGCGTATTGCCACTTCAGCAGGGTGTGAAGATTGCCCTTATTGGCCCATTTGCTGACTCTCAAATCGACCAGCTTGGTGCTTGGCGAGGTTTGGGAGAGAAGGAGCACTCGGTAACCATTCGCACAGCTCTCGAGGAGCGTTTTGGCAAGGAGAATGTGCTCTACACCAAGGCGTGCGAGTGTGGCCGATACAAGAACGGACTTATCGAAGGCGGTATTGAGGAGGCTGTAAAGATTGCCGAGCAGTCGGACGTTATTCTCCTCTCGATGGGCCTTTCGGGTTGGCATAGCGGCGAGTCGCGCTCGCGTGCCGAGATTACAGTACCTGCCGATCAGCAGCAGTTGCTTGACGCCTTGACAAAGACTGGCAAGAAGATCGTTGTACTCCTCGCGACAGGTCGTGCAATGGATATTCGCAACGAGGTTGAGAAGTCCGATGCGGTACTTTTGACTTGGCACGGAGGTACAATGGAGGGCCCGGCTGTTGCCGACCTTGTGTCGGGCGACAAGAATCCTTCGGGACACCTCACAATGTCGTTCCCATATCACGTAGGTCAGATACCTGTGCACTACAACTCTAAAACTACGGGTCGTCCCGCAAAGAGCCAGTTCAAGGCGCAGGGATATAGTGCGAGCTATGTTGATATCCAGAATGCTCCGCTCTTCCCATTCGGCTACGGTTTGAGCTATACCGAGTTCGAGTACTCGGATTTGAAGGTCTTGACCCCAGAGGTTGAGCTCGGTGGCGTAGTTAAGGTTAGCGTTAAGGTGACCAACAAGGGCAAGTACGATGGCGACGATGTGGCGCAGTTGTATGTTCGCGATGTTGTTGCCGAGACCACACGCCCGGTCCGCGAGTTGAAGGGCTTTGAGCGCTTCTCGTTGAAGGCTGGCGAGTCGAAGGTTATTACATTCGAGGTGCCAACTTCGGACTTGGCTTACTGCCACAATAATATGAGCTGGAAGGCTGACAAGGGTGATTTCAAGGTTTGGGTCGGAGAGGACTCGAATGCTACTCTCGAAGGAAAATTTTCAATTAAATAGCGATACAAAATGAGGAAATTACTATTTTCGATGCTCTTTCTTGCCGTAGCATTTTCGGCTGTGGCTCAGTTGACAAAGGAGGAGCAGGAGGCATTTGATTTTGCTGACAAGCTCATCGAAAAGATGACCCTGAAGGAGAAGCTTGGTCAGTTGCAGCAGTTTACCACTCGTCGTGCTGTTCTGACAGGTCCCGACGGCGCTGTTATTCACAACACCGATGATCGTATCCGACTTGGCGAGGTTGGCTCGTTCTTGAGCAGCAAGACCTCAGACGAGTTGTTAAGAATGCAGAAGATTGCCGTAAACGAGAGCCGTTTGGGTATTCCGCTTATCTTCGGCTACGACATTATTCACGGTTGTCGTATCGTATTCCCTGAGAACTTGGGTATGTCTTGTATGTGGGATATCGCTGCTGTTGAGCAGTATGCTCGTATCGCAGCCGAGGAGACCGCAGCAATCGGTTACCACTGGACCTTCTCGCCTATGTGCGATGTTTCGGCAGACCCTCGTTGGGGTCGTGTGTCGGAGGGTTCGGGTGAGGACCCATATCTCGGAGCAAAGATTGCTGCCGCTATGGTACGTGGCTATCAGGGCAACGACCTCACTTCGGATAAGACCATTGCCGCTTGCGTGAAGCACTTTGCTGCTTATGGCGCACCTCAGGCAGGTCGCGACTACCATACCGTAGATATGTCGGAGTTGATGTTCCGCAACCGCTACCTTCCACCTTACAAGGCGGCTTTGGAGGCTGGCGCGGTGACTGTAATGTCGTCGTTCAACGACTTTATGGGCGTTCCTGCTTCGGGTAACAGATGGCTTATGCACACCCTTCTCCGCGAGGAGCTAGGTTTCAAGGGCTTCGTAGTGTCGGACTGGGCAGCAGTGCACGAGATGATTGCTCACGGTACAGCAGCAGACGGTAAGGATGCTGCTCGACAGGGTATGTTGGCACACCTCAATATGGATATGGCTCACGGCGACTACATCACCTATGGTGAGGAGTTGGTAAAGGAGGGCTTGGTTTCGGAGGCTACAATCAACGAGCTCTGCCGCGAGGTTTTGGCTGTTAAGTATCGCCTCGGTTTGTTCAGCGACCCATTCAAGTATGGCCGTCAGAACCACAGCGAGGTTATGTATCGCCCGGAGAACTTGAAAGTTGCTCGCGAGGTGGCTGCCAAGTCTATGGTGTTGCTCTCGAACAATGGCGTTTTGCCACTTGCCGAGAATACAAAGATTGCTTTGGTTGGTCCTTTGGCTGATGCTCCACGTGAACAGATTGGTGCTTGGCACGGCTTCGGCGAGGCGAGCCACTCGGTAACTATCCTCAAGGGCTTGCAGGATCGCTTCGGAGCAGAGAACGTAACATACGTTAAGGGTTCGGAGTTCCACGAGCCTATCAAGGGCGGTATCGAGGAGGCAGTTCGCGCAGCAAAGAAGGCTGACGTGGTGTTGCTCTCGATTGGTTTGGGCTATAAGGAGTCGGGTGAGGCTACTTCGCTTACTGAGAT
The DNA here is from genome assembly GCA_045648965.1 of Alistipes sp. Lineage (GTDB taxonomy): Bacteria > Bacteroidota > Bacteroidia > Bacteroidales > Rikenellaceae > Alistipes. The sequence continues at coordinate 104,276 of JAZRPA010000024.1, forward strand.
TACCGTTCCCGAGGCTCAGCAGGCGTTGCTCGACGCTGTGAAGAAGACAGGCAAGAAGGTTGTCGTGTTGCTCGGTACAGGTCGTGCAATGGACGTACGCAATGAGATTGAGAAGGCTGACGCTGTGCTCGTAACCTGGCACGGCGGTACAATGGAGGGCCCTGCAGTTGCAGACCTCGTGTCGGGTGACAAGAACCCTTCGGGTCACCTCACAATGTCATTCCCATACTGCGTAGGTCAGGCACCTATCCACTACAATATGAAGACCACAGGCCGTCCTCGTAAGAGTCCGACCAACAATGCAAAGTATAGCTCGCGCTATATGTACACTCCTAACGAGCCTTTGTTCCCATTCGGTTATGGCTTGAGCTACAGCGAGTTCGAGTACTCAGATTTGAAGGTCTTGACCCCTGAGGTTGAGCTCGGTGGCGTGGTTAAGGTTAGCGTTAAGGTTACCAACAAGGGCAAGTACGACGGCGACGATGTGGCGCAGTTGTATGTTCGCGACGTGGTTGCCGAGACCACTCGTCCAATGCGTGAGTTGAAGGGCTTTGAGCGCTTCTCGTTGAAGGCCGGTGAGTCGAAGGTTATTACTTTCGAGGTTCCGACTTCGGATTTGGCATACTGCCACACCGATATGAGCTTCAAGGCTGATGCGGGCGACTTTAAGGTTTGGGTTGGTGCAGATTCGACCACTACACTCGAAGGAAAATTCACAATAAAATAAAACTACAAAACCATGAAAAAACTGATTTTTTCACTCCTCTTTGTTGCCACAGCCTTTTCGGCAATGGCCAAGAGTCACACCGACAAGTTGTTGCGTGAGCTGAACAACCCAAAGTCGGACTATGTGTTCGTTATCTCGCACCGTGCCGATTGGCGTAACTTCCCCGAGAACTCGTTAGAGGCTATCGAGTCGGCTATCCAGATGGGTGTCGATATCGTCGAGTTGGACGTTCACCGCACTGTCGATGGTGAGTTGGTGGTTTGCCACGACAAGACTATCGACCGTACCACTAACGGTAAGGGTAAGATTAGCGAACTTACACTCGAATACATCAAGTCGCGCAACCTCCGTGCAGGTCACCGTGCGGTGACTCGCTACAAGATGCCAACTTTGGCAGAAGCTCTCGATGTCTGCAAGGGTCGCGTGCTTATCAACATCGACAAGGGCATCAACTACTACGACCAGATCTTGGAGATGCTCGTTGAGCGTAAGATGGTTAATCAGGTGATCATCAAGAGCAGCAAGTCGGCTGATGAGATGAGGGAGTTCTTCTCGAAGCACAAGAAGAATATGCTCTATATGCCTATCATCAACTACAACGAGAAGTCGTGGGGCAAGCACGAGCAGCTCTTTGCCGACTACCTTGCAAGCGACCTTCCGATGATTGCTTATGAGGTTTGCTGGAATAGCACTTTGCCAAACGAGGAGAAGGTGTTTGAGCAGGTGTTGAAGAGCGGCAAGCGCCTCTGGATTAACACTTTGTGGAATAGTATCTGCGGTGGCAAGAAGGCCGATTTGGAGGACGATGCAGCCGTAGGTAACGAGGAGAAGGTCTATGGAAAGATTCTCTCGTACGGAGCTACGATGATTCAGACCGACCGCCCTGCAATGCTTATCAAGTACTTGGAGAGCAAAGGTCGCCACACTTTGAAATAATCATAACTAAATAATTATCAACAGCCAATGGCTAATGGCCAATGGCTAAAAGCTAAAAAAATTATGGGATTTTTAAACTTTTTCAAGACGAGTGCACCAGCTCCGCTTCGCGACCTTACAGAGAAGGAGCAGAAGAAGTATCATCGCTCGTTGGCATTGCAGTCGTTCGTAGCAGGAACACTTGGCTACAGCCTCTACTACGTGTGCCGTACATCACTCAACGTGATGAAGAAGCCGATTATCGATAGCGGTATGCTCGATGCTGCCGATTTGGGTATTATTGGTTCGGCACTTCTCTTTGCTTACGCCTTTGGTAAGTTGGTGAATGGTTTCTTGGCAGACCACTCGAACATTAAGCGTTTTATGGCGGCAGGTTTGACCGTTTCGACTATTGCTAGCCTTATAATGGGTATTATCGGAATGTTTGGTGCTCCAAACTTCCATATTAAGGGAGCAATGATCTCTTCTACCGCCGTACTCATTATCTTTGTCATTATGTGGGGTATTAACGGTTGGGCTCAGTCTATGGGTGCAGCCCCTGCAATCATCGCATTGTCGCGTTGGTTCCCACTCTCACGACGAGGTACATTCTACGGCTTTTTCTCGGCGAGTCACAACATTGGTGAGTGGTTGTCGTTTATCTTTGTAGGCTCTATCGTTGCTGTTTCAGGTTGGCAGTGGGGCTTCTTCGGCGCGGCTATTGCTGGTGCTATCGGAGTCCTCACTATTCTCTTCCTGATGCACGATACACCAGAGAGCAAGGGTCTCCCTTCGATTGAGGTTTTGACCGGCGAGAAGGTTGAGGCCAAGAAGAAGGACGACTCGGCGGGTAAGGCGCAGCTTTTGGCGTTGAGGACCCCTGCTGTGTGGATTTTGGCACTCGCTTCTGCATTTATGTATATCTCGCGCTACTCGCTTAACTCGTGGGGTATTCTCTTCTTGCAGGAGACCAAGGGCTTTGAGCTTGCTGATGCAACCTTCATCATTTCGATCAACGCATTGCTCGGTATCTTGGGTACAGTGTTGGCAGGTTGGATGTCGGACGTATTGTTCAAGGGCGACCGCAAGATGCCAGCTTTCGTATCGGGTATTATGCTCTCGTTGTCGTACGTGTTGTTCATCTATGGAGGCAATGCTTACTGGGTAAATGTTCTTTCGATGGTGTTGTTTGGTATCGCTATCGGAGTGTTGATTGCATTCTTGGGTGGTTTGATGGCTATCGATGTTGTACCACGTAAGGCAACAGGTGCTGCGCTCGGTATTGTAGGTTGCGCAAGCTACATTGCTGCAGGTTTACAAGATGTTGTAAGTGGTTGGCTTATCGAGAGCAACAAGACCGAGATTATTAACGACCTCGGCGAGAAGGTTGCTCACTACGACTTCTCATCGGCAGCAATCTTCTGGATTGGAGCTTCGGTGGTTTCGTTCCTCTTGCCAATTCTCAACTGGGGCAAGAAGGTGCAGGAGTAAAGCAAATTCAGAATTCAAAATTCAGAATTCAAAATTATATTTTGGGTCAGTCGCTTCGGTGGCTGACCTTTTTTCTATCTTTGTCTTCAACATTTTGCATTATGAATTCTGCATTTTGCATTTTTTATGCTATCTTTGCCAAGATAAAAATAAACTTATTTTTAATTCCATTACGATGAGCGAGAAAAAACTTCGTTTCGAGACACTTCAGATACATGGCGGTTATGCCACCGACCACACCCTTTCGCGTGGTTTGGCAATCTATCCGACTGCGGCGTATCACTTCAAGACATGCGACTATGCGGCTAACCTCTTCGAGTTGAGCGAGGCGGGCAATATCTATACACGAATCCACAACCCGACAACTGCCAACTACGAGAATCGCGTAGCGGCGTTGTATGGTGGTGTGGGCGCATTGGCAACATCGTCGGGTATGTCGGCGATTTTGCTCACCGTAACCGCTTTGGCAAAGGCGGGCGACAATATCGTAACTGCGCCTTACGTCTATGGCGGTACTCACAACCAGTTCTCAATTTCGTTGCGTAACCTCGGTGTTGAGGTGCGCTTCGCGAAGGACGCATCGCCCGAGGCAATCGAGGCGTTGATCGACGAGAAGACTCGCTTTGTATTCGTGGAGTCGATGTCGAACCCGGGCTGCATCGTAGCCGATATGGAGGCTTTGGCAAAGGTGGCTCACGCTCATCAGATGCCACTCGTTGTGGATAACACCTTTGGTGCTTGCGGCTACCTCTGCAATCCATTCGATTGGGGTGCCGACATCATCTGCGACTCGGCTACAAAGTGGATTAACGGCCACGGCACCGCTATGGGCGGTATCATCGTCGATGGTGGTACTTTCGATTGGGGCAATGGTCGCTACCCTGAGATTGATGGTCCGTCGGAGGGCTATCACGGCTTGAACTTGTGGAAGACCTTCGGCAACCAGGCATTTATCGTAAAGTGCCGCGTTGATGGCTTGCGCGACTTCGGTTGCTGCCCTTCGCCATTCGACACCTACCTGATGATGCTCGGTCTCGAGACCCTCTCGTTGCGTGTTCGTCATGAGGCGGAGTCAACAGCCAAGTTGGCAGAGTTCTTCCGCGCAAACAAGAACGTTAAGTCGGTAAGCTACGTAGGCTTCGAGGATAACCCAAGCTACGCATTGGCGCAGAAGTACTTCCGCAAGGGTGCTGCGTGTGTTATCTCGGTGGAGCTCGAGGGTACCTTGGAGGGTACAGTTCGCTTTGTTGAGGGATTGAAGTTGGCAGCCAATATGACAATGATTGGCGACTCGATAACTGTGGTTACCCACCCAGCTTCGACCACCCATAAGCAGTTGAGCGACGAGGCGAAGGTGCGTGCAGGCATTGCACCAACCTTGCTTCGCATCTCGGCAGGCTTGGAGGCTGTTGAGGATATTATCGAGGACTTCGAGGCGGGATTCCTCCGAATGGAGGAGTAAAAGCTGTCTAACAAGGCTGCGTAGCACTTGTTGTACAACTTTTGAGTATAAATATAATTTTTAATTAGCTAATGGCTAATGGCCACCGCTGCGATTAAGCCGAGTGCAGAGGCTGCTTGCAGACTATGTAGAGGCAGAGCAGTGAAGACTGAAAGTCAACAGCTAATGGCTAACAATATGGCTAAATTTTTTCACGATACAGAGCCTTTAAAGTTGGAGTCGGGCGAGATTTTGCCCGAGTTGGTAGTCGCATACGACACCTATGGCGAGCGCAACGCAGATGATTCGAACATCATCTGGGTGTGTCACGCCTTGACCGCCTCGTCGGACGTGGAGTCGTGGTGGCCCGAGATGATTGGCGAGGGTAAGCTCCTTGATGCTTCGCGCTACTTTATCATCTGTGCCAACTTCCTCGGCTCGCACTACGGCACTACAGGCCCACTCTCGATAAACCCCGCTACGGGTGAGAAGTGGTATGGCGACTTCCCGAAGGTTACCGTGCGTGATATGGCAGAGTGCCACCGTCGCTTGGCGGAGCACCTAGGCATCAAGCGCGTGAAGTTGCTTATCGGTAGCTCGATCGGCGGCTTCCAATGTTTGGAGATGTCGTTGGCAAATCCCGATTTGGCAGAAAACTTGGTGTTGATAGCAACGGGAGCTACCACCACGCCGTGGATTTCGGCTTTCAACGAGTCGCAGCGCTGGATCTTGGAGAACGACCCAACCTATGGCGAGCGTCGTGATGATGCTGGCGAGGCGGGTATGGCAGCCGCTCGCAGTGTGGCGTTGTTGAGCTATCGTGGAGGTCCGGCATATTGCCTCACACAGCAGGATAACGAGGAGTTGAAGGAGGATTTGTTCAAGCGCCGCGTTCACTCGTACCAGCGCTACCAGGGCGAGAAGTTGCGCCGTCGTTTCAATGCCTACTCGTATGCTCGCGTGGCCGATGCGGTAGATTCGCACGATATCGGCCGTGGCAGAGGTGGTGTTGTCGAGGCGTTGAAAAACATCAAGAGCCGTACATTTGTGGTGGGTATTACTAGCGATATTCTCTTTACCGAGGTCGAGAATCGCTACCTTGCCGACAATATAAAGGGTGCACACTACCACCTTATTGATTCGTCGTTCGGTCACGACGGCTTTTTGGTGGAGGCCGACTCGCTGAACAAGCTTATTTTGAAATTTATAAACGAATAAACAGATATAATGGGAACAAAACAACTTACAATCGGAATGTTCGGCTTCGGCAATGTTGGTCGAGGTCTTTACGACGTGCTGAACACCATCTCTTCGAAGGAGGCTACAATCAAGCGTGTCTGCGTTCGTGATTTGAACAAGGAGCGCGGTGTTGAGGCTGACTTCTTTACCGACAATGCCGAGGAGATTTTCAACGACAAGGATATAAACCTTGTTGTCGAGTTGATTGACGACGCAGAGGCGGCATATCACATCGTTAAGCGTGCCCTCACAAGCGGTCTTTCTGTGGTTTCGGGCAACAAGAAGATGTTGGCGCACCACTTGCCTGAGTTGATCGAGTTGCAGCAGAAGCACAATGTGGCGTTGTTGTACGACGCATCGGCTTGCGGTTCGATTCCGGTTATCCGCAACCTCGAGGAGTACTACGATAACGACCTCCTCGTATCGGTTAAGGGTATCTTGAACGGCTCGTCGAACTTTATCTTGTCGAAGATCTTCAACGAGAACTACTCGTACGATGTGGCTTTGCGCCGTGCTCAGGAGTTGGGCTTTGCCGAGAGCGACCCTACACTCGACATCGGCGGTTGGGACTCGTTGTTCAAGCTCATTATCATCACCGTACACGCCTTTGGTTGCTACGTTGCACCGGAGAAGATTTTTACCTACGGTATCTCGTCGATGAACGACAACGATATTCGCTTCGCTAACGAGAAGGAGCGCCGCTACAAGTTGGTTGCTCACGTCGAGAAGTTGGAGAATGGCAAGATTGTTATGAGCGTAATGCCACAGCTCATCTCGCGCGATAAATATATATATAGTGTAGAGGACGAGTTCAACGGCGTGGTTATCAAGGGTAAGTTCTACGACAAGCAGTTTATGTTTGGTCGTGGTGCTGGTGGTCACCCAACAGGCTCGGCTGTGTTGAGCGATATTATGGCTTGCTTCTACAACTACCGCTACGAGTATAAGCGAATGATTGGTCGCACACCGGTGGAGTACACCGATGATGTATTGGTACGCGTATATCTCCGCTACTCGAACGCCGAGGATCGTGCGTTGTTCGAGTTCGACAGCATCGAGGAGCAGTATGTAAGCAACGACTACAAGTATGTTGTGGGTCACATCTCGTTGGCAAATCTCCACAAGATTGCCGCACAGATTCGCGAGCGCAATCTCTTTATCGCTGCATACCCAACAAAGTAGTAGAAACAACCACAAACAAAAAGTCCCAAGAGTTTGCGCTCCTGGGACTTTTTTGTTGCTTATTTGGTTTAGTTTACCGCCTGCTCGCCGAGGTTCACCTTCTCGAACTTGTAGCCGAGGCGGTGTAGCTCCATTGCCGCACCTATGCGGAACATCACACGTGCCGTGCGGGCAAAGATGTAGAACGCCTTGGTGGTCTGAGCCTCGGTATCTTCACGGCGGATATAGGTAATCGCCGTGTTGGCGCAACGACGCATCATATCTTCGATCTTCTGTGCCGCCTCATCTTCGAGTGCAAGACCCAAGATGTGCTGCACGATATGCTCGTCCATATCGTCGAATCCCTGCTCGCCGTGCAACTTCTCATACGGCTCGGTGGCATACTGCTCCCAATTATCGTCCCAGCGGTGAGCCACAGCCATTCCAACGTAGCCTGCCCACGCAATCGCTGCTGCAGGAAAGCTGTTTACCTGCGGAATAGCATCTGCCATATACTCGGGCGCATACTCCTTCCAACGCTCGTCCAAATCCTCCGACGCTAGGAGTGTTCCCTCCAACATCTTGTGCGAGGTGCACAACTTCATCAACTCCTGCAGGAGGTTGTTCTCAAAAGTGTCAAAATACTCGGTTTGTTCCATATCTATAAGTCTGTTCTTAGTTTCTAATTAGTGCTTGGCAACCTCCTTGAAGTGAATCTCCTCCGACGACGAGCCAACATAGATTACAACCTCCTTCGAAGCATCTGCCCAGCCGTGCGAGAAGATGTCGTAGTATGCCAACTCCTTGTATGGGAGGTTGATTGCGAAGTGGTGGGTTGCACCCTTCTTAATCATCGCCTTGTCGTAGCCCTTCAACTCCTTCACAGGGTGTGGAACGGTCTTGTCATTGTAGCCCACGTAGACCTGAGCAACCTCTGCGCCGTCCATTGCGCCTGTGTTGGTCACGTCGAACTCGACGAGGTAGCCCTCAGCCGATGGAGTAACCTTCAGATTGCTATACTTGAACGAAGTGTAGCTCAAACCGTAGCCGAATGGGAAGAGCGGCTTGACCTCGCTACGGTCATAGCCACGATAGCCGAGAAAGATACCCTCCTTGTAGGTTACGCGCTTGTAAGGGCTTTTGCGAACTTTTACGGTAGGAACGTCGTAGTTTTCGTAGTAGTTGCCCCAGGTTGGGTTGTCCTCCAACTTACGCTCGATAGAGATTGGAAGGTGTCCGCTTGGCGAGAGCTTACCCGAGATAATCTCGGCGATAGCCTGTCCGCCCTTCTGACCAGGGTACCACGCCAACAAAACGGCCTTTGCAGAGTCCAACCAACTCTCCATCTCGAAGCCGCCACCCGCGTTTACAACCACCACTACGTTAGGGTTGATTGCAGCAACCTCCTTGATAAACTTGCCCTGCTCGTATGGCAACTCGAATTTACGGTCGCGTCCCTCCTTTTCGGTTGACGAGTCGAAACCTACACATACAACCACCGCATCGGCACCCTTTAGGGTCTTGGTGTTCTGCTTGATGTAGCCGTGGTTGAAGATTTCGAACTCAACCATCGCATCTCTCACGCTGTCGAAATACTCGATGCGGATATTGTACTTCTTGTTGGCCTTAGCCTTGAAGAGGTAGGTGCGCTTGCTCAATGGGTGGTCGCGCCAGTCGGAGATCACCTCCGCACCGTCGATAAACATACGATAGCCATCGTCGCCCGAGAGCTCGAACAGCAACTCCTCGTCCTCCTTGCTGAAGAATACGCCGCTCCAACGTACCGAGAAGCCGTCCTTATTTACCACCTTTCCTTGTGGTGACTCGCCTCGCCAGTTGTGCTTGATAGAGGTTGCGGTGTGTGTCCACGCAACATCGCCCGAGCAGCTCTTGTTATTGAAATACTCCGCCTTCAAGCCAGGAGTTTTGAGGTTTGATGAGGTATAGAAGTGCTTCTCCAACGAGTGCGAGAAGATATCGTCCATGGCGATAGTCTTGTAGCCCTCCACCTGCGAGAGTCCCTCGGTTACCGAGCAGGTCTCGAATGGGCGAACGAAGCCGCTACCACCGCCTGTAGGGATAGTCTTTGACTGAACGCCCGTAACGGCCACCTTGCCACTCTTGAGTGGGAGAATGCCATCGTTCTTGAGCAAAACGATGCCGTTGCGTGCAAGCTCGAGCGATGCGTTATCCGAGAATGGATTGCGCTCGCCGATTGTCTCATCTTTCTGTGGACGGTCGAAGAAACCGAAGGCGATAAGGGTCTGGAGAATATGCTGAACCTTAGCATCGATGGTGCGAATATCCACAATACCATTTGCGATAGCCGGCTCGAGGTTTTTGTAGTTCATTGCACGACCCGATGGCATCTCGAGGTCGAGACCTCCGTTTGCAACACCTACAGATGAGTAGGTTGATGTCCAGTCCGACATAAGAATACCCTCGAAGCCCCACATCTTGCGCAGGACGTCGATATTGAGGTAGGTGTGTTCGCTTGCGTGAACAGAGTTGATAAGGTTGTACGACGCCATCAACGAGCCCACGCCCGCCTCCTCAACTGCGGCGCGGAAGGCCGGGAGGTAGATCTCGTGGAGGGTGCGCTCATCGACATCTGACGATGCGTGGTGGCGATTCCACTCCTGGTTGTTGGCTGCGTAGTGCTTGATACAAGCCATTACACCCTGGCTCTGTACACCCTTGATATATTGCACGGCGGTCTGTGCTGCGAGATATGGGTCCTCGCCGAAGTACTCGAAGTTACGGCCGCAAAGTGGCGAACGGTAGATGTTTACACCTGGGCCGAGCAAGATATGCACACCGCGTGCGCGACAATCCTGACCGAGGCCTACGCCCATATTGTGAACAGCCTCTTTGTTCCATGTCGCCGCAACGGCTACGCCCGAGGCGAACATTGTGCTTCGTGTGTTGTTGCGAACGCCCTGCGGACCGTCGGCCATACGAATCTCGGGAATACCGAGACGCTCGATAGGGCGGATATAGAAGCCGCGGTATCCACCGATATACTCAAGCTTCTCCTCGAGAGTCATCTTCGATACGAGTTCTGCTGCACGACGCTTTGCTTCGTCGGTAATCTGCTGTGCTGAGAGAGTCGCTACGACGAACAATCCGCACAATAAAATGGTTAATCTTTTCATATTATTTTAGGTTATTAGTTTCTCTTTCCTATTGCTAAGCGGTCGGTTACCACGGCACACGCAGCGTCGCCTGTGATGTTCAATACAGTACGAACCATATCGAAAAGTCGGTCGAGAGCGTAGAGGAGCGGCAATCCTTCGATAGGAATGCCTGCCGACAGCAATACCGCCACAACCATCAATGTTGGTCCTGGTACTCCCGCTTGACCGATACTGCCGAGCGAGGCGGTTACGGCGATAGCCACATATTGCGCCACACCAAGATCAATGCCGTAAATCTGCGCGAAGAAGAGGGCTGCCAGAGTGTAGTAGATGGCGTTACCCGTCATATTTATTGTTGCTCCGAGCGGTACGACAAAGCCCGTTACCTCCTTTGAAACACCCATATTCTCGCAGGCATTCATGGTTAGAGGAAGTGTAGCCATAGACGATGCGGTCGAAAAGGCGACAACCTGCGGACGAAACATCGCCTTGAAGAATGTCTTGATGCTTACATTCGAGAGGAACATCACAGTCAAAGGATAGACCACAAGTCCCATCAACAATACGGCTAACAAATCGACCCAGAAGAGATTAACGACCTTCAACAGAATGTCGAAACCGAATGTTCCCATAGCCTCGGCCATAAGACCAAAGACACCAATCGGAGCCACCCACATAACCTTGCCGATGCACCAAATGAGCGCTTCGAGGATGTAGTTCAGGCCATTGACAACCTTTGTGCGCTTCTCCTCGCCAAGAGCCGAGATTCCGAAGCCGAGGAAGAGTCCGAAGATGATGATTTGCAGTACATTACCCTCGGCAAATGCCTTGATAGGGTTGGCAGGTATCATTCCGATTATGGTATCCCAGAACGAGAGATTGGTTGCCGTGCCTGCATCTGCACCCTGCGGTATCAGGGCTGCAATGTTCTCGACACTCAAACCTGCGCCCGGCTGGAAGATAAGGTCGGCCACGATAGCTATAACAATCGAAATTATGGTCGTCAAAAGGATATAACCGATGCTTGTGATGCCTATTTTGCCCGCCGAGCGACTGCTGCCGAGCGATGCGGCACCCGAGATGATGGATATGGTAACCAAAGGCACTACCAACATCTTGATAAGTTGGATAAAGAGCGAGCCTAACGGTTTGAACATCGTACTGTACTCGCCCATAGCATTACCAGCACCTACTCCTGCGACCATTGCCACAAGAATCCAGAATCCTTGATTTTTAAGCAGTTGTTTCATAATAATGCAAAGGTACAAAAAAAAGAGGACAAAATTTTTAATCTTGCCACTTTTTTTATCGCACGATTTGTGCCGTTTCGGTGTCGAATTCGCCGCAGATGTATATCAGCTTTGGCGAGGGGGCCTGCACAACTATCAGAAGGTCGGTAATTTTGGATTTATCTCCCGATTGGCGAATGTAGCCGCGCGCGACCTCGCCCTTTTTCATCTTATCCTTGATGTCTATCTCTTGGAGAGAGTCGGTTATGCCGGCAATCTCGCCCACGATCTTGTTTCTGGTCTCCGTTGGTGCGTCCTTGTAAATGATTATGGCAAAGGCTTTTATGGCGTTGGCGAAGTCCGAGCCAAACTCCTTGCGAAGCATCATCTTTACGGTCTGCAGCTTGACTCCTTCTTCACACGACATTGCCAGGACCCCCTTCTCGTTTGCGTACTTCGAGGTGAGTGCAAACACCTGCTTGCGCACGGTGTTCGAACCGCTTTGAGCCGATGCTGGCGAGCACGACAGAGATAAAAATAGGGCTAAAATGGCAACTCTTACAAAAACCTTTCCCATCTGCGAAACTATTTAATAATGAAATCTTCGGTGCGGAGTTTCGGTACAAAATGAGTGCCGTTTTTGCGATAGTAGGTGGTACTTTCGCCCTCGGCAATATCAACCACCTCGATGCGCTCGGCCGAGCGACCAATCGCCAAAATCAACTGCGGAGCGAGAGGGAGGTTGAGAGCTTTGCTAACCGCCTCGTGGTCGAATGCGGCTATGCAAATGCCGTTCAAGCCCATCTCCACCGCGCGCAGAAGCATCGTTTGAGTGACGATGCCCATATCCATATCGACAAAGCGACTCTCCTTGTCGGTGCAGATTACCACAAAGGCATTTGGCTCGGTGCCCTCGAGTGGAAGATTAAGCTCGGGTAGGGCTCGGCCAAGGCGAATATGTGGCAAGACGAGATGCGCCTCCTCCTCGGTGACGAGGCGGTAGCGCAGCACCTGCTGATTCATTGCCGAAGGGGCCAATCGTGCTGCTTCGACGAGCGAGACGAGCTGGTCGTGACGAACCTTGAATGATGCGTCAAAGCCGCGTGTCGAGCGGTTTTTCATCAGCAACGATTGGAGAGAGACCCTACGAGTACGCACCGAGGCGCATTTCTGCGCCTCGTACTCCTCCATCTTGCGACCGAGATAGTTATCTGCCATTATTTCTTTGCTTTTTTAGCCTTGCCAATCTTCACATCAACCCAAAGTGGGAGGTGATCCGAGTAGATGCAGTCGTAAATCACCTGCTCCTTCAACACCTGGAACGATCCGTTTGTGCCGAAGATGTAGTCGATGCAGGCACGTGGCTCGGTAGAAGGAATTGTGAACTTATTCTCGTTGCTCAACACCTCGCAGAACTCTTTGAATGCCAATACTGGCTTCGAGGTTGGACGAGCGTTCATATCGCCAGCGATAAAGACAGGCTTATCCTTCAACTTCGACACCACGTCGCGGATAATAGCTACCGAAGTGATGCGATCCTCCTCGTTGAGCGAGAGGTGAGTACAGAGCAAGTAGTACTTCTTGAACTCCACAACGAGCAGACTACGAGGCTCCTTGCGGCAAGGGAGTGGGTAGCGCTTTACCGATACGGCAGGCTTCTTCGACAAAATACCGATACCGTATGCACCGCCCTTGTAAGGAATGCTCTGGCTAAAATATGCGTAGTAGCCACCTGCAGCCTCAGCCATCTTGCCGAGTACGTAAAAGTTGTTGCGACGTGTACAGCTATCCAACTCCTGAACCGCAACAACGTCGGGTTGTACCTCTTTGACAATCTTTGCACAACGCTCGATAGACTTAATTTTGTCCATACCGTAGCCGTTCTTAACGTTGTATGACATCACGCAAACTCTCTGCGCCGAAGCGGTAGTGAGACCTACAGCCACAAATGCCAAAATCAAAAGGATCTTCTTCATGGTTTTTATCTTTTTATCTTTTTTGTAATTCTTACGAGTTTGCCTTGTCGTAGCCGTCGCGCTTAGCGCCCCAGATAGCTACAAATATCGCAACGCCGATAACTGACGTAACTATAACGCCGATGAATACACCGTTCCAGCCGAATGTGTCGGCAAGCTTACCGATACCCCAACCCGATACGATAGTCGAGAGGTAACCGAAGATACCAACCAAGCCGTTTGCTGTAGCGGCAGCCTTCTTGGTTGCCTGGTTCGATGCGGCGATACCGATGAGTGCCTGTGGTCCGTAGATGAAGAATCCGGCCATAGCCAAAACTACAATCAATGCCCAACCTGGAACCATTCCAGGGTTGAGGTAGAAGAGGTAGAATGCAGCCATCGCAGCGCCTGCACCAACCATACACCACAAACAGGTGCGGTGAGCACGTCCTGCGAACACCTTATCGGTAATCCAACCAGCAACGAGTGTTCCTACGATAGCCATAATCTCGAATGCACCAACCGCATAGGCAGCCTCCTTAAAGGACATGTTGCAAGCCTCTGTCAAGAACTTTGGACCCCAGTCGAGCACCGAGAAACGAACAACATAAACGAAGAAGTTGGCAAGTGCCAAAACCCAGATAATCGGATTCTTATAGACCATCTTTTGTACGTATGCACGTCGAGCCGCAGGGTCGTCGTCCTTATCCAACGAGGTCTTTGCGCTCTCCAACTCAGGCAATCCCACCGACTTAGGTGTATCGCGCAAAACCGCAAAGAGACCCAATGCTCCGAGCAATGCAATCAAGCCTGGAATCCAGAACGACCATTTCCAGGCGCCGGTGTGCTCGGTGCGGGTGATGATGGCCTGGGTAGCTTTAGCTTGCGCCTTGTCGATGCTACAAATCTTTGCAATCTCCTCATCACGATCAAACTCCTTATTATGGTTTTCAACCTCCATCTTGGCTACTACATCTGCAGCAGCCTTCACAGCCAAGAAGTTCTCCTTCGAGAAGGTGTAGGAGGTAGTATCCTGCTTGCCATCTTTCATCGCGCAAATTACATCTAGGATGTAACCGCCCTCGTCCAAAGGCTTTGGATCGCAAATTTCAATAACCTTGCCAATAGCCTTGTTAGACTTCTTAACGTCGTCCTTGAAGAGGGTTGTAACGTAGTTTTTGGTGATGTTATCCACGTCCTTCTGCGACGAACTTACATCACTACCCATATTGGCCATAATGAAACCGCAGAGGATAGCCAAAATGCCTGCACCGATAGAGTGCGAAGTATTCCAGATAGACTGCTTTGTAGCCAACTCCTGCGGTGGAATCCAGTGCGAGAGCAAACGAGCGCAAGGAGGGAAACCACTACCCTGGAAGATGTTGTTGAGCACCAACAAGATGGCAAAAACAATAGTCAAGGTGAGTGGAGCTTTACCAATCTCGATGCCGAGAAGGTGTGGAATAAATCCGAAGGCAAGGCTCGCCAAGGCGCAGAGTGCAAGACCAATCGACATATGGTAGCGAGCGTTCATACGGTCCGCCAAAATGCCGTTGAAGTAGCGCGAGAAGCCATAAACGAGGCCGATGATGGTCATTACAACACCGAACGATTCATTCGATATTCCATATTCGGCAGCCAAGCCAGGCATCGCAAACGAGAAGTTCTTGCGAACAAAGTAGAAGATGGCGTAGCCAATCATCGTCGCGATGATTGTGCGCCACTGCCAACTCTTAAATCTTTTTTGAGTTTGTGTATCCATAGTTTAGGTTATTTTTTGCATATTATTTCAATCCGTGAGCCTCGCGAACCAACTCGCCGAGTACCTCGATGCTGTCGCAAACAAGGTGTGGCTGCTTAGGTGCTGCATCGCAAACCTCCAAGGTTGTTTCGCCCGAGAGTACCAATACGCCGAAGGCGCCGGCGTTGTGAGCCATCTCGATATCGGTGTAGATGCGGTCGCCTACCATTGCCACCTCGTCAGCCTCGTAGCCGAAGCGACCGAGAATGCCCGAGAGCATATTTGGATCGGGTTTTCCGAGTGTGATGTCGGGACGACGACCTGTGGCGTGAGCAATACACTCGCAGATTGAGCCACAATCAACCAACACAACAGGCTGGTCGGTAGGGCATACGCGGTCTGGGTTTGTCGCGATGTAAGGTACATTCTGCGAAGCCCACCACGCCGCGCGGCAGAGACGCTCGTACTGCAAGGTCTTGTCGAATGCAACAACCACTACGTCCGGCACATCGTCAGCCGAATCCTCGGTCGAGATAAAGCCCGCCTTCTCGAACTCGGCAATCATCGAAGGGGTGCCGAGGAGGAAGAGGCGCTTAGCCTCGGGGTAGTGGGTCTTGATGTAGTCGATGGTTGCAATCGAGGTGGTGTACATCTCCTCGCGAGTGGCCTCGATGCCGAGCTTTGCCAATTTTGCGAGATAGTCCGCGATTCCAGCCGATGGGTTATTCGTTAAAAACGAATAATTCAAGCCCATCTCCTTGACGCCACCGAGGAAGCCCTTTGTGTAGGGGAAGAGGGTTGCTCCGAGGTAAATTGTGCCGTCCATGTCGAGCGCAAAGTGCTTCAGCTTGCGCAATCGCTCCATCAATTCATCGTGCGAGTAGATTGAGCGATACTTGTTAAATTCTGCCATTTTTATAGTGTTTTTGTTTTCGATTTCTCTTCTAGAGAACAAAGGTAGCGATTTTTTGCCCATTTGCCAAAACTTTATTTTATAAAATTCACCCTCTGAGGAGTGCTATATTCGGCAAAAATTTATTATATTTGTACCCGTATTATTATCAACGATGGGCAAACCCCTTCTCCCTAAATGTGCTTTAGGGGGGGGTAAGTTGTTGATAGTGAGGTGGTTATGGCGACGAAGGCGAAAGAAACACAAAAAACATAAAAACTCAATTAACTTTATTTATTAACCAAAAACCAAAAAGCATGATGAAAAATTTGACAAAAATTTTCATGGCGGTTGTGGCGGGAATGTTCGCATTCTCTTGCGTTACTGACACAACCGAGGACCTCGGTGTAAAGATCGAGGGCAACAAGGGTGGTGTTCATGAGGTTACCATTTCGTTGGAGGAGTCGCGTACTCAGCTCGGCGAGAAGGTTGACGGCATCTACCCACTCTATTGGAGCGAGGGCGACGCTATCGCTATCAATGGCATCGTTTCGGATCCATTGGCAGCAGGTGGCGAGGTTAGCGCTACTTTCAAATTTAGCGAGGGTGTTGCTCGCCCATTCTGCGTAGTTTATCCTGCGCCGGTGGCTGCAACTGCTGAGGACGAGGTTGCTGAGGAGCCAGCTGCTCCAACAACTGTTTATCCTGTAAACTTCGCTGCAGTTCAGCCTTACACTGAGGGTACTTTCGCTTCGGGCGTAGCTCCTATGTATGGCTATGCAGTAGAGCCTGCAGAGAACGAGGCTGAGACCCCTATCCAGCTCAACCACCTCACAGGTGTTCTCCGTTTTGCTGTTAAGGGTAACGGCGAGAAGGTTACAAGCATGCGAGTTGTTGCCGAGAAGGGTAAGATCGCAGGTCCTTTCACCGTTGATTGCGCAAACGGCACATTGGAGGCTCAGGCAGAGGCAACTAACGCTATCACCGTAACCTTTGGCGAGGGCTTGGTACTCGGCGCAGAGGCTCAGCATGTATATGTTGCAGTTCCTTCGGGCAGCTACGGTACATTCTTGGTAACTCTCGTTACTGAGGCTCACAACAAGATGACCGTTAAGTTCAACAGCGACGTTAAGCCTATCAAGGTTGGCACCGTTCGCGAGTTCTCGGAGTTCACATATGAGGAGAACAGCAGCGATACCGAGGAGGGCGAGTACTTGATCGACAGCGCAGAGGCGTTGATCAACTTCGCAAAGATTGCGGGTTCGTTCTACCCTCGTACTTCGGTTAAGGTTGTTGCTGATATCGATATGACAGGCATCGAGTGGACACCAATCAACTACTTCGGCGAGTACGAGTTCGATGGTGGTAGCGATATGGGCTACTCTATCAAGGGCTTGTCGGCTCCTTTGTTCGCTAAGACCGCAGCAAACATCAAGAACTTGAAGCTCACCGACATCAACGTTGTCGAGACTGAGCGAGTAGTTTGGGGTGCTATTGCTATCGAGGCACACTACGGTACTTGGACAAACTGCGAGGCTGTAGGTTCGGTTGAGATTAACAACACTACATTCGACGGCGCTCCTGCAACAGCAAGAGACGTTATCAACATCGGTGGTTTGGCAGGTCAGGCAGGTGGCGTTACATTCGAGAACTGCGTAAACCGCGTGAACATTACTATCAAGTCGTGCGGAACTATCCCAGAGGGCTCAAACATCTACTACGAGATTGGTGGTATTGCAGGTATTGCACACTCAGGTGCAAGCTTCAAGAATGCTGACAACTATGGTAGCATTACTGCTGACGGTGAGATGAACGCCCTCATAGAGCTTTCGGGTATCGTTGGTCGTATCGTTGAGTACAGCGGTCTTACAAACCACGTTCACACATTCACAGGTTGCGACAACTATGGCGTTATCTCGACAACCGAGAACTTCGCATCTACCAAGCAGTTTATTATGGCAGGTATGACCAGCCAGATTTGTAGCTACGTGAAGGATTTCTCGAACAACCACAACCACGCAGCTGTTTACCACGCTGGTAAGTGTTCGACTTTGTACGCTGCGGGTATCTGCGGTATGAACATCTGGTCGCCTATCGAGAACTGTACCAACAATGCTCACGTTTACTCAGATGGCGAGACAGGTAATATCCACATCTCGGGTATCGTTGGTGGTAACCCTGCGGACGCAATCACCAACTGCCACAACAACGTAGGTGGTAAGCTCTACCTCACTGCAAAGGCAACAGCTGATGTGGTTTACGTAGGTGGTATCAGCGGTGGTACCGAGACTAACAAGAATAAGAGAGGTAAGATTACCTCATGTAATAACTACGCAACTATCGAGAGCGCTGCTACAACAGGTGCAGACAACGTAGATGACGTTTACCTCGCAGGTATCGTTTCAGGATCGATTCAGGCTGAGGTAACAGGTTGCCGCAACGAGGGTGCTATCACATTTACAGGTAAGGTTGGTCTTGACTCAGAAGACGATTCTCACCTCCAGATTGGTGGTATCACAGCTATGAAGACAACTGACGGCTCGAATGGTAACATTTCGGATTGCCACAACACTGCAGACCTTACTTGCAATGGTTTGGCTCGTAAGATTTTAATTGGTGGTATCACAGGTGATGGTTCTTACACTACTATTAGCAACTGTACCAACAGCGGTAAGATTGAGCAGAAGGCAGATTGCGCCGTTACAACAAATATGGCAGGTATCGTTGCCGACTCGTCGTGGGGTTCAATCATCGACTGTACCAACAGCGGAAAGGTTGTAGTATCGGGTAAAAGTGGTAACACATACCTCGGTGGTATCGCAACCTATGGTGTGTATCTTGATGCAAAGATTGAGAACTGTACAAACACTGCCGAAATCTGTGTTAGCGAGACCGGTTATGTTAGCCGTGGTTGGATTGCAGGTATCTTGGGACACGACCTTACCGGTGCAAACGCAAACGACGCTACTAAGCTTGCTACTATTACAGGCTGTACCAACTCGGGTAACATCTACAACGCAGGTTCTGCAGGCAACACCCGTCTTGGTGGTATCGTAGGAACTGTAACTAAGGGTCATGTTATCAATTGTACCAACTCGGGTGCTATTTACAACAGCGGTACTGCACGAGATCTGCTCCTTATGGGCGGTATCGTAGGTGGTGCAGGTGCTGTCGAGGGTAGCTTGTCGGGTTGTAAGAACACAGGTGCTATCAGCTTGACAGGTACTGTTACCAGCGGCAAGAACACCTATGTTGGAGGTCTTGTTTCTTACAAGCTTTGGGCTCCGATGAGCAACTGCCACAATGAGGGTAACATCACTATCGCAGGTTCGAGCACAGGACGTCTCTACATTGCAGGTCTTGTTGGTAACCAGCAGGACGAGAGCGGCTGTTTCACAGGTGCAAATGCTACATTGGACAACTGTACTAACAAGGGTTCGATTACTATCGGTACCGCAGCGGCTGCAAAGACCACATCGTCTTTCCATGTTTCGGGTCTTATCAACTACTCGCGTGGTCGTCTCACCAATTGCGAGAACAAGGCTGAGGGCGATATCTTGGTGCAGAATATGACTATCAGCGGTACATTTGTTACCGGTGGTCTTGCTTGCTACACCTATGCTACTGCAAATGATAGTGCTGAGACCAAGTGGGAGAACAACTTCAACCGTGGCGACATCACATTCAAGGATATAATTGGTAATACCGCTCCAAATATCGGCGGTTTGGCTGCTTATTCAACTGCAAGCAGCACTTTGTACACCGATGTAACCGAGACCTTCACAGCAGAGCATCGTACTTCGTGGTACAACTGTGCTAACCACGGTAAGATTACCGTTGATAACTTGGCAACTAAGGTGAGCGACAGCAAGCACGTTCGTACAATCATAGGTGGTATCTTCGGTACTCACAGTACCTATACCGACATCGATAATGTTCACAACTACGGCGAGGTTAATGTTAAGATCAAGGCTACAAGCAACGTATTCGTTGCGGGCTTTATCGGATACTGGGGTTCTACTTCGGTTAAGAACTACACTGCATACGTTAAGAACTGCTCTAACACAGCAGCTATTACTCTCGAGTCTGTTAAGGACGCTTCGTATGCAGGAACATCTTCGACCGAGGGTCACCTTGTAGGAGGTATTCTCGCACAGACCTATATGAATAATGCAGGCAATGGTCAGTACCACGTATGGGAGAATGTTTCGAACAGCGGTACCGTAACTTTGAAGGGTAATACATTCAACGACGGTTCGCACCATATGGCTGGTGGTGTAAGTGCATACCACTATACTTATACAACTTTCAACAACTGCTACAACACAGGTGCTGTTAAGGTTGAACCTACTGCAAATACAACAATTAAGAACCTCTATGTTGGTGGTTTGGCTGCTGAGTTGCGTTCGAAGAACAGCAATACAACAGAGAACCCAACAACACTTACAGGCTGTGTGAATACCGGTGCAGTAGAGATTAAATCGCTCAAAACAACTGCTATCTGCTATGCTGGTGGTTTGGTTGGCTATCTCTACAATGGTGCAAGTTGCGTGTTCACATTCGACGGATGTGCAAACTCTGGTAATGTATCGTTGAACGGCGTGACCGCAACCGGTAACTCTTATATTGGCGGATTCCTTGGATATGGTCAGCCAACAACCTCAAAGTGTTTGAACACCAATACCAACATTGGTAACATTACCGTAACTGGTGGCTCGCTTACTGATACAAAGACTTATATTGGTGGTATCGTAGGTTACACCAAGGCTCCTATCGCAGGCGCTCAGGCATACTGTGATATTGCAGCGAAGGATTTGACAAATGTAGGTATGATTATGGGTATTGCTCGTGCAGACGCTACCAAGGCTACTAATTGTGCAATTGGCGGTACCTTGTGGTCAATCAACAAGTCGGAAGAGGACGCAAACGGAGATCCAGCTGGCGGAATCATTGGCGGCGACAACTTCGCTTGGAATCTCTTCCTCTACGGCACAGATGTAGACGAGGCTACTGCAACCGCTGATGGTTGCTCGGTGTTGCCCGTGAAGCCAACCGTATCACTTCCTACAGTTCAGTAATTAACAGAGTAGTTTAACTTTTTAAATTTCGACAGTATTATGAAAAGAAATATTTTGAGCTACACTGCTCCTGAGGTAAATGTTTATAATGTTGCTGCTGAGCGCGGTTACAGCGTCAGCACAGGTACAACCCTCCCAGGCTTCGGCTCTGAGGAAGACGATTTGATTTACTAAAAGCGAAAGGGGCTCGGGCAACCGAGCCTCTTTTACTTTTAGTAAATCGGGTGTTACCTATCCCCCAAACCCCCTTTCTGTAAAGGGGGCTTGTCGCTTCGCTCCAATAAAGCGATTTTGCGGAGCCCGAGAGCTCCGCAAAACTTTTTCTGCTTTTAGCCAATGGCTAATGGCCATTGGCTTTTTTTGTGTAAGGGTTGTTAAGGGTTATTAAGGGCTCTCCTATCTAATCCCATAAAATCCTATCTAATCCTATAAAGCACCGCAGGTGCGAATCCTATAAAATCCTATCGAAAGTTTTCGGTTTTCTCTTGTTATCACTCGTTTCGTCTCATTTACAGTGTGTGAGGTTCAAGCGTCTGGCCAAGCACAAAAAGCTCCATATATTTGCCGTAACGTATATAATATATATAAGTATATGGTAGATATTTTCGAGCGATTGGAGGAGAGTGCCGGAGGACCTATCGGGCAATATATGAGTCGCGTTCACGGCTACTTTGCCTTTCCGAAGCTGGAGGGGTGCATCGGCCCTCATATGCGATTTCGCGGTCGCGAGGTACTGAATTGGAGCCTCAACAACTACCTCGGTCTTGCCAACCACCCCGAGGTGCGACGTGCCGATGCCGCTGCTGCTGCCGAGTTTGGCTTGGCAGCACCGATGGGTGCGCGCATGATGAGCGGTCAGACCAAATATCACGAGCTTCTGGAGCGCGAGCTGGCCGAGTTTGTAGGCAAGGAGGATTGCTTCCTCCTAAACTTTGGCTACCAGGGTATGATTTCGATAATCGACAGCCTGCTTACGCCTCGCGATGTGGTAGTCTACGATGCGGAGTCGCACGCCTGCATTATCGACGGATTGCGCTTGCATCGAGGTCGTCGCTTTGTCTATGCTCACAACTCGGAGGAGTCGCTTCGCAAGCAGCTGCGCCATGCCACTGACCTCGCTGAGGAGCAGGGTGGGGGTGTGCTCGTCATCACCGAAGGGGTCTTTGGTATGAAGGGCGATCTCGGATTTCTCGATGTGATTGTGGGGTTGAAAAACGAATTTTCGTTCCGCCTTTTGGTCGATGATGCCCACGGTTTTGGTACTATGGGAACGGGTGGTCGCGGTACGGCGGCACACTTTGGCGTAACCGAGGGTGTCGATGTGCTCTTCAGTACCTTTGCCAAGTCGATGGCGGGTTTTGGAGCGTTTGTGGCGGGTGAGCGTTGGCTCGTAAACCTTTTGCGCTACAATATGCGCTCGCAGCTCTACGCCAAGTCGTTGCCGCTGGCGATGGTGATAGGTGGTTTGAAGCGCCTGGAGCTGATACGCCGCCACCCTGAGTATCGCGAGCGCCTTTGGGAGATAACACGCGCCCTGCAAGATGGCTTGCGCGAGAATGGCTTTGACATTGGCGTTACAGCCTCGCCCGTAACACCCGTATATATGCGTGGCGGCAACGAGGAGGGGACAAATCTGATTGTCGATTTGCGCGAAAACTACGGCATATTCTGCTCGATAGTGATCTATCCCGTAATTCCGAAGGGCGAGATAATTCTGCGCCTTATTCCTACGGCCGCGCACACCCTCGACGATGTCGAGCGCACCATTGCCGCCTTTAAGGCCGTGCGCGAGAAGTTCGAGTCGGGCTATTATCGCTCGATGCCGATACCGCAGTTGGCTGATCCTGAGTTTAGTGTGAAGTAATCCTCCCACAAACCCCTAAAAAAAGAGGCTGACACGTTTTGTGCCAGCCTCTTCATATGAAAGAGCCGTATTACACGGTCATAATCTCCTTCTCCTTCTTCTCAAACGATGCGTCGATAGACTTGTTGAACTTCTCAACAATCTTCTGAATCTGTGCCTCGCCGTCCTTGCCCTCGTCCTCAGGCATACCGTCCTTCACTGCCTTCTTGAAAGCCTCGACAGCATCGCGACGTGCGTTGCGCAACGAGATACGTGCGTTCTCAGCCTCAGCCTTCGACTGCTTTACGAGCTCCTTACGACGCTCCTCGGTGAGAGGTGGCATCGAAAGACGAATGCTCTCGCCATTGTTCGATGGTGTAAGACCGATATTCGAGTCGATAATCGCCTTCTCGATAGGGCGAATCATATTCTTGTCCCAAGGCTGGATAAGGATAGTCTTAGCATCGGGTACTGTAACGCTCGCTACGCCCGAAACCGGTGTCTGCGAACCGTAGTACTCAACAAATACGCCATTCAAGACATTTACCGAAGCCTTGCCTGCGCGAATATTTGCCAAAGATTCCTCCAAGAAATCCACCGCCTTCTGCATACGAGCGGTAGCGTCATTAAGAATTGTTTTAGTATCCATAAGTTTTCTATTTTATTTTTTAATCTCGTTCTCAATCAACTTGATGAGCTCTGTAAACTCCTTGTCGTCGTAGCCCACGCTCGCCTTTACAACCTTGCCGTCTTTGCCGATAAGGAAGTTGCGAGGGATATAGGTTACAGCGTACTGCTTGTAGATGAGGCTGTCGGTGTCGAGTCCCATAGGGAAGTTGTAGCCCATCTTCTCGCGGAAGGCTGCTACGGTCTCCTTTGTCTCGCCACGCGAAACAGGAAGGAATACAAACTCCTTGCCCTTGAACTTTTCGATGATATCCTTCTCCACGTGAGTCAACTCCTCGCGGCATGGAGGACACCAAGTTGCCCAGAAGTTCAACAATACAACCTTACCTTTGAGGTCTGCAAGCTTAACCACCGAGCCATCGAACATAGTGAGCTCGAACTCTGGAGCAACCATTCCCTCTTTAACGATAGTCGCCTCCTCGGGAGTTGGTCTTGGAGTCTCTGTTGCTGCTGTAGCGGGTTTTGTCTCTGCCTCAGGTGTAGGCCACCAAATCATAAATGCGATGATTGCAAGTGCTGCGATGATCATTGCAATCAATCCCAAAGTGCTCTTTTTCTGATGTCTGTGTGCCATAGTTGTCCGTTTTCAATTATTTATGTACAAGTGTTCCGATATTCTCGCCGGTGAGGACCTTCATGAGGTTACCCGGGGTATCCATATCGAAAACGATAATGTTGAGGCCATTCTCCTTGCAGAGAGTAAAGGCTGTCATATCCATAATCTTGAGGTTGCGAGCGTAGATCTCGTCGAACGAAATCTCGTCGAACTTGGTAGCGGTAGGATCCTTCTCTGGGTCTGCGGTATATACGCCGTCTACGCGTGTGCCCTTGAAGAAGCCGTCAGCCTCGATCTCGATGCCGCGCAATGCCGAAGCCGAGTCGGTCGAGAAGTATGGGTTCGATGTTCCGCCACCGATAATTACTACATAACCCTGGCTGAGGTACTCGAGCGCTTTATCCTTCGAGTAGTACTCGCCGATAGGCTCCATGCGAATCGAGGTGAGAACCTTACACTTTACGCCCTCGTCGTTCAATACAGCCTGCAAAGCCAACGAGTTGATGATTGTTGCCAACATGCCCATCTGGTCGCCCTTCACGCGGTCGAAGCCGCGCTTTGCGCCCTGCAAACCACGGAAGATGTTGCCACCGCCGATTACGATACCGATCTCGGTACCAAGGGCTTGCGCCTCCTTGATCTGCTGTGCATAGACGCGAGCCTGCTCCATAGAGATGCCATACTTTTGCTCTCCCTGCAACGACTCACCACTCAATTTTAGAAGAATTCTTTTATATTTCATAGGGGTTCATTTTTGTTTCTAACTACAAATATATGAAATATAAATTAAAAAAAGTAACAATTCGGAACTAAAATTTGCCGAATGTACTCTCTTTTAGAGAGCCCTCAGCAAATCGCAAGGCGCCACGGCCTCCTGCTCGGGCGAGATACCTCGCTCCGCCAAGGCATCTTGAATTGTCTTAAAGCGCACCATAAAGTGCTCGTTTATCTTGACCGGAGGGCAGAGTTCGATGCCTTGATCCTTGTATATCAGCCACACCAACTCCGAGCAATAGACCTCGTCGTTGTCGAAGCTGAATTTCAGGTCGTACCACTTGCCGAGCCACTTCTCCTTGTTGATGGGTTGTGTGAGTTGCTGCTCGGGTCGCTTGATGATGTACTTGCCGCCTACCGACTTAGCGATAAATCGCTCCACGGGTAAGATGCGTACGGTGGTGTCGGCCTCCATAATCTGCACACCCTCAGGCGTATCTACCGCAATACCGCAGTGGCTCCATATCGAGAGCATTCCCATCTTTATAAACTTCGATTGGAACGATGTAGTCTCGATAAAGAGTATGTCGCCCTCGCGCAGCGATGATAAATCTCCACCTCTACGACAAGAGCTAAATGACAAGATTACCAAGAATGTAAAAAGTATCTTTTTCATAAAACTACTCACTACTCACTGCTCACTACTCACTACTTATTGCTCTCCCCACTCGTAGCGCTTGCCGTCGATGCCGAGCATTGCCGTAATGCGTTCGGTGACGGTTTGGCATACCGCTTCGATACTCTGTGGCAGCGAGTAGAACGACGGCGTTGCGGGTAAAATTACCGCTCCCGCCTCGGTCAGAGTGGTCATATTGCGGAGGTGTATCAGCGAATATGGTGTCTCGCGCACCACAAAAATCAGTCGTCGGCGCTCCTTCAACATCACGTCGGCAGCTCGCTCGATAAGCGTCTGCGATACTCCAGATGCCACGCGTCCGATAGTGCCTACGCTCGACGGTACCACCACCATTGCGTCCCAGCGTGCCGAGCCGCTGGCTGGTGCTGCGAAGAGGTTATCGTTGTCGTACTCCTCGATTTTTGCAGAGTGGGGCATCGCCTCGCCCTCGTGTGCCACCACGGCACGGGCATTTGCACTATAAATTAGAGCCACTCGCTCCACCTCGCTAC
This sequence comes from Alistipes sp., assembly GCA_045648965.1. GTDB lineage: Bacteria > Bacteroidota > Bacteroidia > Bacteroidales > Rikenellaceae > Alistipes. The sequence continues at coordinate 130,270 of JAZRPA010000024.1, forward strand.
TCTCGATGAGGGCGGTGAGGAGTTGTCGTGCATAAATCGCACCACTCGCCGCTGTTATTGCCACTACAATTTTCATTATAACTCTATTGCTTTACATTTTAGACCAAGTTTGTTAATGAGCTCCAACGTCTTAGGCAGCGCATAGCTCATATTCGGAAACGCCTTTTCGCTGTCGTGAAAGAGGATTATTGCCCCCGGCTCGATGTGAGGTAATACCTCTTTTAGGCACTTTTCGCCAGAGATTTTACGGTTGTAGTCGCGCGAGATGATGCTCCACATCACAATTTTGTAGCGCTGTGCTATGGCGCGCAACTGCGACGGCGTAACTCGTGCGTACGGAGGTCGGAAGAGGTCGCTCTGCACCGAGTATGATGCCAAATCAATATCCTCCAAATATCGCTCCAACGACATCAAATAGCCCTTTTGGTGCGAGTAGGTGTGGTTGCCTACGCGATGACCCTCGGCGAGAATCTTCTCGTAGAGGTCGGGATACTTCTCCACATTTTTGCCCAGCACGAAGAATGTAGCTTTGGCGTGGTTGCGACGCAGCGTCTCCAAAATCCACTCCGTAACACCAGGCGTGGGGCCGTCGTCAAAGGTGAGATAGACGCCTCGCTCGTCCTCGATTTTCCATATTAAATCGGGGAGCATACGTCGAACAAACTTTGGAGGCGTAATCTTCATCGTTCACATTAACCTTAACCACTTGCAAAGATAGCTATTTTTCGGCAAAAAATTTGAGAATAAAAAAAAATGGCTAACTTTGCTCAATAAAATTTCTACCCCTATGAAACAGCTATTTAGATTTTTATTTGCCGTGTCAGCACTCTTTGCAATGGTTGGTTGCGATAGCGTGGATACGCTCTCATCTTCGAAAAAGACATCGCAAGGCTCACCTTACGAACTCCTTGTTGTGTGCAATGGTCGCGAGTGGGAGAGTGAGCTAGGTGCGGAGTTGCGTGCAACGCTCGAGAAGCCCGTTGAGGTGCTCAATCAGGTGGAGCCGACGTTTGATGTAGTGCGTATCACTCATCGCGACTTCAAGCACTTATTGCCATCATATCGCAATATCATCAAGATTATCTGCTCGTCTGAGGTGGCGCAAACTTCGATGATTGCAAAGTACGACGAGGTGGCTACTCCGCAGATTGTTGTCACCTTCCAGGGACCATCGGTTGAGGCTATGACCGACTATCTCAAGGCTAACGGCGCGAAGCTTTGTCAGGTGCTCGAGGAGGCGGAGCGCGACCGCTCGGTTGATATCGCCAAGCAGAAGGGTGCCGATGATGTCGAGAAGAAGATTTACGATAAGTTCGGAGTGAATATCCCGCTTCCGTCGGGTTATATTTTCCGTGCCGAGAGCGAGGATTTTATCTGGGTGTCGAACGAGTATCCGCTTGCAAGCCAGGGCCTTCTCATCTATACCCACCCATTCTCGGGTCCTAATAGTGTGACAACCGAGGCGCTTGTGAAGGCTCGTAACAACTTTGCAAAGCGTGTTCCAGGACCGTCGGACGGCTCATATATGACTACCGTAAGTCGTATTCCGAACCTCGAGGGCAATGGATATGTCAGCTTCAAGCCTGAGCGCAAGACCTTGACCATCGATGGTCGCGATTGGGTTGAGTTACACGGATTTTGGGACGTTGAGGGCGACTTTATGGGTGGTCCGTTCGTAAGCTATACTACCTACGATGCAAATACGGGCAAGATGATTACAATCGACGGCTATGTCTATTCGCCAAAGGAGGATAAGCGCAACTTCCTCCGTTCGCTCGAGCACATTGTTTATGGAGTATCGTTTCCAACTAAAGAGTAACACAATATGAAAAAATTGCTAACCCTTTGTGCTATGCTCTGCTTTGCCGTTGTGGCAATGGCGCAGAGCGAGCAACTCCTGCCAAAGATGTTTGCCCATCGAGGCTGCTGGAGCAAAATTTGCCCCGAGAACTCGCTTCCGGCTGTTGCACGTGCTGCACGCCACGGATATATGGGTATCGAGTGCGATGTGAAGATGACTTCGGACGGCAAGATGGTTATTATGCACGATAAGACCATCAACCGCACCTGCCGCAATGCTGACGACTACTCGAAAATTGAGGGTAAGGTGAAGGTCGAGGATTTGACCTTTAAAGAGTTGCGCAACAACTATGTTCTTGCTTCGTCGAATGCCGAGTATCGTATGCCTGTGCCAACATTGGAGGAGTTGTTGAAGGAGTGCAAGAAGCATAATATAGTTCCGATGCTCCACTCTAAGTATGTTGAGTCGTACCGCTTGGCCCAGAAGATTATGGGTGATAATTGGGTGTGCTTCACAGCAAATGTAGAGGCTTTGAAGGAGTGCCGTAAATTCTCGAAGTGCTTGATTCTCTATGCTATAGACGAGAAGAATGCCGAGACAGCATTCGAGGTGTTGCCTCAGCTTGGTGGCAAGGTGGGCGTATCGTCGATGAAGCGCGAGGCCCTCACACGTGAGCGCATCAAGCGTTTCCGCGACCTTGGCTACGAGGTGCAGGCTTCAATCTACGTTCGTCCACGCGAGGTTTATGCCGTACGCGATGGTGTTTCGATTGTCCTCTCCGATTTCAACATTATGCCCGATCCGAACAACAAACCCGTGAAGGTCGTTGAGCTAGGCGCTAAGGAGTTGGCTCAGGGCGAGACTCTTCATATCGTGGCCGACGAGAAGGTTAAAGATGGCGGTGTGGCTATCGACATCGAGTTTGAGGGCGTAGTCGAGATTGCCTTCGACAAGAATGCACAAATCTACACTCTCCACAACAACGGCACTTACCACGACCGCTTCGGAACTCGTTTTATCAACCGCAAGGGTTTGGTAACACTTCACGGAGTAGAAGAGAGCAAAATCAAGTCGGCAAAAATTTATTTCTACGAGTTCTAAAAAGCTGTCTAACAAGGTGTTTTCTGCGTTATACTTGTGCTCGAAATCCTCACATACGTTTTAGTATGCTGCGGTTTCTTGCACTTCGTAAGCCTTGAAAACCCTCTTGTTATACAACTTTTGGGGTTGAGGTATAAAAGATAAGAAAAGGTGTCCAGCGGACACCTTTCTCTATTTCAAGTACTTGTCGAGCCAGCCGAAGAACTCTCTGTTCCAGACTAGCGAGTTTTGCGGTTTGAATACCTGGTGTCCCTCGTTCTCGAATGATACCAATCGAGCTGGCAGGCCACGCATGCGCGCTGCAGTGAAGGCCTCCAACGATTGCGAGTAAGGTATGCGGTAGTCCTTCTCGCCCGTGATAATCAAAATTGGGGTATCCCAATTAGCAACGGCCTTGTGTGGCGAGTTGGCGTACGAGCGCATAGCGGTTGCATTCTCTGTATCCCAATATGAGCCGCCGTAGTCGTTATTCACGAAGAACAGCTCTTCGGTGTGGCCATACATCGACTCAAAGTTGAAGATGCCGCAGTGAGCGATAAATGCCTTGAAGCGTTTCTCGTGGTGGCCTGCAAGGTAGAATACCGAGTAACCGCCGTACGAAGCACCCACGCAACCCAAGCGCTCCTTGTCGCACCACTTCTCCTTCGCCACGTCGTCGATAGCCGAGAGGTAGTCGCGGATATTTTGTCCCGAGTAGTCACCCGAAATCTGGTCGAGCCACTCTTGACCGAACGACGGCACGCCGCGGCGATTAGGAGCCACTACGACGTAGCCCTTGGCAGCCATAAGCTGGAAATTCCAACGGAAGCTCCAGAACTGCGATACGGTGCTCTGTGGGCCACCCTGGCAGTAGAGCAGGGTAGGGTACTTCTTATTCTCGTCGAAGTCAGGCGGAAGTATCACCCAGGTGAGCATCTTTTTGCCGTCGGTGGTTGTTACCCAACGCTTCTGCACCTCGCCCAACTTAACGTTGTCGTAAACCTCCTTGTTTACGTGGGTGAGCTGTGTCATTGCGCCGTTTTTGAGGTCGAATGCAAAGAGTTCCGATGCCATCGAGATGGTCATCACCGAGCCTACGCACTTACCTCCTCGAATCTCGAACGAGTTGATGTCGTGGTCGCCCTTGGTCAACACCTCTACCGCCTTCGAGCCGTCGGCCACGACGCTGCAAATCTGGTGTGTAGCCTCGATTGGAGAGATAAAGTAGAGCTTCTCGTCGCCCTCCCACGCCACGTTTGTTGCGTGGTAGTCGAAGTCGGCCGTGAGGTACTTCACGTCGCCCGAAGTGAGGTCGTAGACCATCAAACGCTCCTTGTCGGCCTCGTTGCCGGCGCGCTCCTGCGAGCGGAAAGCAATCTTCTTGCCACTTGGCGACCATACGGGGTACTTGTCGTAACCCACGAATGGATAGACCTTGTTGCCCTTGCAGATGTTCTCGGTCTTGTTGCTTGCGAGGTCATAGATGAAGATGTCCGAGTCGGTCGATACGGCATACTCCTTACCGGTGAGCGGCTTGCAGGTGTAGGCGAGTTTCTTGCTGTCGGGACTCCATGCAATCTCGGCATGGTCGAAGTATGGCGCAAGCGGAGCGTCCCAAGCGGCCTCCTTGCCCATAATATCAACGCCCTTGCCTACGTCCTCGGTCGAGAGGTCGGCAACGAAGATGTGTAGATAGTGTCCGTTATCCCAATAGTCCCAGTGGCGCACCATCAAATCGTCGTAGATGCGAGCCTTCGACTTCGCCATATCGGCATATACATCGGCCGAGTTTACACCCTTGGCCAAGACAAACTGCGTGTAGTAGATGTGCTTCTCGTCGGGCGAGATGCCGAAACCCTCGATGCCACCCTCGATGTGCGATACCTGTTCTGGTTTCGAGCCGTTAGCTGCCATGCGCCACAACTGCATCTCGCCACTGCGGTTCGATGCAAACCAAATGGATTTACCGTCGGCACTCCACACGGGCGAGAGTGAGTGCGACGAGGTGTCGGTGAGTTCGCGCTCCTTGCCCGAAGCGAGGTTGCGGCTAACGATAATCGTAACACCTCTGTTCTCCGCCATATTGTAGCGAGTGAGTGTGTAGAGAACGCTCTTTCCGTCGGGCGAGAGGGCGTGTTCGCCTACGCGACCCATCTTCCACATAACCTCGGGTGTGAGGCGTGCTGCAGCCTTCTCCTCGGAGGTGAGAGCGTTGTCGATTTCAATAGGCTCGGCCGATACGTTGTACCCCGCAAAGCCCGAAAGTAGCAATGACATAGCAATAAATAGTTTTTTCATCTTCATATTTTAACTTAAAATTTCTATCTTTGTCATACTCAAAAACGAAGAAACGATGCGTATTGATATCCATTTTGCACATAAAGTCTTAATCCTCACCGATTCGCCTGTGGAGATTGAGGGGGCTTACCGCATGCCTTCGTCAAAGCTTTCAAGGGCGAATGTACTCAAAATTTTCGAAACCACCAACACGGTCGTGGTTATCGATGCGATGATTGAGTACTACATCGAGTCGTTCAAAAGCGAATTTAAGTATGTCGAGGCGGCGGGCGGCTTGGTCGAGAACGAGAAAGGCGAAACGCTGATGATATATTGCTATCGCCACTGGGATTTGCCCAAGGGTCATATCGACGAGGGCGAGACGGCCGATGTCTGCGCCGTACGCGAGGTGGCCGAGGAGACGGGCGTCAAGGGGGCAAAAATAGTTCGCTTCTTGTGCAATACTTTCCACACTTACGACGTTTATGGAGTGTGGGAACTGAAGCGCACCTCGTGGTATCATCTCGTGGCTGAGAGCTGCGAGCCAAAACCTCAAAAAGAGGAGGATATTATGGTGGCTAAGTGGTGTTCGGCCGAGGAGGTAGAGGAGAACTTGCGCGTAACGTACCCCACAATACGAAATGTGTTTGCAGAGAGAAATATCGACAAAAAGTAGGTAGGCTATGGTAAAGATTCTTTGGGTTGACGACGAGATTGAGTTGCTGAAACCGCATATTATGCTCCTTGAGGGCAAGGGGTTCGAGGTGGATACCTGCAACAACGGCTACGATGCGATAGATATGGCTACCGAGGTAGCCTACGATGTCATTATCTTGGACGAGATGATGCCGGGAATGACGGGCTTGGAGACTCTGCCGCTTATCAAGGACGTTCGCCCGACCACTCCCGTTATAATGGTTACCAAGAGCGAGGAGGAGGATATTATGGATAAGGCGATAGGCTCGAAGATTGCCGACTATATCGTCAAGCCGGTGCACCCGTCGCAGATGTTGCCACTCATCAAGAAGCATGTGCTCTCGAAGGAGCTTGTAACCAAGCAGACCACCGCCGATTATGGTGCCGAGTTCGGACGTATCTCAATATCGATGCACAACGCCTCGACCTTCAGCCAGTGGGCGGCGATATATCGTAAGTTGGTGAATTGGGATATTGAGCTTACGGGTGGCGATGAGTCGATACGCGAAATTCTGCAACACCAGAAGGCGGAGGCGAATCGCGCCTTCGGTCGTTTTGTCTGCGACAACTATAAGGGGTGGATTAACGCGCGCGACGAGGCTACGCCTGTGATGTCGCACACCCTTATGCGCAGCAAAATCTTCCCTGTGGCGGATAGCCACTCGAAGACTACGCTGCTCCTGATAGATAACTTCCGCTACGATCAGTGGCGCGCTATAAGTGGTAGCTTGCGAGGCTACTTCGATGTTGCGACTGACGATTTCTACTGCTCGATTCTCCCTACTGCTACGCAGTATGCTCGAAACGCTGTGTTTGCGGGCTTGATGCCGTTGGCGATAGATAAGTTAATGCCTAACAAGTGGCTCAACGACAACGAGGAGGGAGGCAAAAACCAATACGAGGAGGAGTTCCTCGCTCGACAGATTACCCAGGCGGGCAAGCCGTATAAGTGGACATTCGACAAGCTCGTTCGTCCCGAGGCGGGTCGTAAGCTTATCGATAATATCCAACACGTCTACGATGCCGATTTCTCGGTTATCGTCTATAACTTCCTGGATATTCTCTCGCACGCCCGCACCGAGACCGACGTTATTCGCGAGCTCACCGAGGACGATGCTTCGTTCCGCTCGATTACAAGTTCGTGGTTCGAGCATTCGGAGCTCTTCACGCTCTTAAAAATGCTCTCCGAGAAGGGTCATACGGTGATTATCACCTCCGACCACGGCACCGTGCGCATCGACAATCCTATAAGGGTTAAGGGCGACCGCGAGACCTCTACAAACTTGCGCTACAAGACGGGTCGCAACCTCGACTACAATCGTCGCGAGGTCTTCGAGATCACCCGCCCCGAGGAGGTGCAGCTTCCTGCGCCAAACATCTCGTCGAGCTATATTTTCGCCTACAACAACGACTTTTTGGTCTATGTCAACGAGGCAAATCGCTATATTCGCTACTACCGCGACACCTTCCAGCACGGAGGTATATCGATGGAGGAGATGATTGTGCCTTACATAGTCCTCCAACCGAAGAGATAAGAAGCCTTGTCATACAACTTCTAAGATAAGAGAAGGGGTGACCGCTGTGGCCACCCCTCTTTTTTTTTGATATTCGGTTTACTACAACTCAGTCTTCCAAAGACCGTGCAGGTTGCAATACTCGTAGACCGCAATAGGCTTGCTGTCGCAGGTGCAGATTACAGCCTCAGGTTTGTCGGTCAAGTCGATGCGGATACCGCCCTTTTCGGTCTCTACGTAGATAAAGCAGATATGGTGCTCCGGCAACATCGGGTGAGCCACACTGCCCACCTCAACCTTGATATGACAATCGTCGATCTTGGTAACTACCGGAACGTGCTTCTCGTTGCTTGCATCAACAGTATTTGGTACCAACTCCTTCATCTGTGCGCCACAACATACCACAGGGACCTTCTTGTCCACAACCTTCTGAATAACATTGCCGCAATGAGGGCAAAGATAAAATTTAACAGCCATAGTTTTTTAGTTTTAAGTAATTATCATTATTTAGTTTTTGTCTCTGCTTAGAGTGCCCATAACCAAGGCACCACCGAGATAATCAACAGCAAAAGTAATACCACATAGAGCGTTTTGCGGAGTGCATTGTTTGCGATATGCTTCTTAAAGAAGCCATCAACCGCCTGCCAGTGGAGTGCGACGTGTACAACCAACAGCACCATTACGATAACTCCGGCCCAGAGGTGTATATGCGCCCAAGTGCGACGACTCCACGCTTGGAAAAAGCACGATGCCGCTTCGCGCACCCACTCCACTTCGGCACTCTTGCGTAGCGGAGCGATAAGCTTGATAACGATACCGCTAATGCTTGTTATCGCCATTGCAATAAACATCACAAGATCGATGATGATATTTGTCTTTAATCTGTTTTTCATCTCCTTTTCTCTCTGTTACTACAAAGGTAGGGCTTTATTTCCGATAAAGCAAATCATAAATTTTTATTCTCTCATAAACAAAACCTATATCAGGCAACCAACTATGTCGCAGCTGTAATCGGTTTAGAGGTAGAGTTTTGCACTTTTCGAAATAAATCGCTAAATTTGTAGAGCTAAATACTCAAACCTATGAATAAAAAACTTCTTGTAGCTGTTATTATTGCGGCAGCGTTTGTAACATTGGCTGCTCCGACTGCGCTTCTTATCTCTTTTGTGCTGAAAGATAACAAGGCGTTCAAGTCGGACTTTATCGAAAATGCCAGCTGTGGCCTTGATATGAAGATGGTCTATGTCGAGGGTGGAAAGCTTTGGCAAAGCAAGGGTGAAGGTGTTGCTCTTGACGGATTCTGGATTGGCGAGTGCGAGGTGACGCAGGCTCAGTGGTCGGCCATTATGGGAACCTCTATCTATCATCAGAGCGAGATGTCGAGAATGCAAACGGGCGAGGCGCGACCTATGCGTGGTGTCGGTCCCGACTATCCGATGTACTATGTCAACTATTATGAGGCTAAGGAGTTTTGCCGCAAATTGAGCGAGCTGACAGGTCGAAAGTACGATTTGCCAACCGAGGCACAGTGGGAGTATGCTGCACGTGGCGGTAAAGATTACAACCTCACCAATTACGCGTATAGTGGCAGCAACTATGTGGGCGAGGTGGCGTGGTATGATAATAATAGCGGCACATCTTCTCACCAGGTAAAGACAAAGAAGGCAAACGAGCTTGGTATTTACGATATGAGTGGAAACCTTCGCGAGTGGTGCAAGGATTGGTACTCTTATAAGGTTTATTTAGATCTGGATAATCCACAGGGCCCATCGTATGGTACAGAGCGTGTTGTTCGCGGTGGTTGCTGGCGTTATGGAAGTCACGATTGCTATGTTTGGTGCCGTGAGTTTGCCAGAAGGGAGGTAGAGCAGAATCCAAACTATTCAACCTCCTATATCGGCTTCCGCGTAGTGTGTCTCGATTAATCTCCAGGCTATCTCTATCATAGGCGACCCTCAAAAGGTCGCCTTTTTTTGGTTATAATGCTCAAGGTGTAACAAAGGTTTTTAATCAGTCGAATTAAAAGTTAAATTTTTTAACCGACAGCGAAAGCCCTTTTGGTTGAATTCCCAAAAAGGCCCTAGTGTGTTGATTAGTAAATTGATAGAAAATAGTCTGTTATACCTTGAGCATATAAATATTATTTTTGCATTTTCGGAATAAGTTGCTATATTTGTGGTAGTTATTCATCGAGCAAGTAACAAAATAATAAATACTATGAAAAAACTTTTACTTTTATTGGCAGCGGTAGGAATGATTTTCACCGCTTGTACGCCGGGTGGCGGACTCGATGACGAGAACAACGGCAACAACACCGAACAACCGGGCGGTGGCAACCAAGGTGGCGAGGATAACCCTGACAATCCGGGCGGTGGCGACCAAGGTGGAGAGGATATTCCTGCCGACAAGACGCAGGCTATCAAGTTCCAAGACGAGAACACCAAACTCCTCTGTACGCTCCATTGGGACGAGAACGAAGATAGCGAGTTGTCGTACGAGGAGGCAGCAGCCGTTACCGACCTTGGCACCGCATTCAAAGACTCTTCGATTTTTGCATTTACCGAGTTGAAGTACTTTACCTCTCTCGAAAAGATCGCCGACAACGCATTCTGTCGTTGCTACACATTAACAAGTATCACAATTCCAGATAGCGTTACTTGGATTGGAAATGATGCATTCCATGAATGCCACAGTTTGGCAAGTGTAACAATTCCAGATAGCGTTACTTCGATTGGAGATTCTGCATTCTATTATTGCACCTCACTAACAAGTGTTACAATTCCCGATAGCGTTACTTCGATTGGAAATGCTACATTCTCTGGTTGCTCCTCGCTGACAAGTGTAACAATTGGCAATAGCGTTACTTCGATTGTAAATGGTGCATTCTCTAGTTGCTCCTCGCTTACAAGTGTAACTATTCCTAATAGCGTTACTTCGATTGGAAATTATGCATTTTATTATTGCTCCTCGCTGACAAGTGTTACAATTCCAAATAGCGTTACTTCGATTGGAGATTCTGCATTCTACAATTGTTTTTCGCTGACAAGTGTTACAATTCCTGATAGCGTTACTTCGATTGGAGGTTCTGCATTCCGTGATTGCACCTCGCTGACAAGTATAATAATCCCTGATAGCGTTACTGAGATTGAAGAAAGTGTATTCTCTGGTTGCACCTCGCTGACAAGTATTACGATTCCTGATAGCGTTACTTCGATTGGAGATTCTGCATTTGATGGCTGCACCTCGCTGACAAGTATCACAATTCCAAATAGCGTTACTTCGATTGGAGGTTCTGCATTCCGTGATTGTACCGGAGAATTGGTGTTTAACTGTAATTGTAATTGTTTAGGATTATATGGCGGTAAATTCACAAAATTAACTATTGGCCATAGCGTTACTTCGATTGGAGAGTGGGCATTCGCTTATTCCTCCTCGCTGACAAGTGTTACAATTCCTGATAGCGTTACTTCTATTGGAGATAATGCATTTGATGGTTGCACCTCGCTGACAAGTATCATCATTCCCGATAGCGTTACTTCGATTGGAGATTATGCATTCTCTGGTTGCACCTCGCTGACAAGCATTACAATTCCTGATAGCATTACTGAGATTGAAGAGGGGGTATTCCGTAATTGCAGTAGTTTGACAAGTGTCAACATTCCTGATAGCGTTACTTCTATTGGAGATAATGCATTTGATGGTTGCACCTCGCTGACAAGCATTACAATTCCTGATAGCGTTACTTCTATTGGAGCGTGGGCATTCTTTAATTGCACCTCGCTGAAAGATGTCTATTGCAAGCCGACTACACCGCCAACGGTAAGTTCTTCTTTCACCGGTAACGCTTCGGGCAGAAAGATTTATGTGCCTCGCAATTCGGTGAGTGCGTATAAATCGGCAGAGTATTGGAGCGAGTATGCTTCGGATATTGTTGGGTATGACTTTTAAGCGAAATCGCGCAATTTCATAACGGCAAGTAACGGCCAGTAAGGGCTATTAAAGGCAAGTAAAAGTAAAGGGTGTGCGCATTCTTTACTAGCCGTTACTAGCCCTTAATTACCCTTAAATATGCTGCGCCGTGACTACAGCCCTTTTGGTTGAATTCCCAAAAAGGCCCTAGTGTGTTGATTAGTAAATTGATAGAAAATTATCTGTTATACCTGGAGCATATAAATACTTTTTTTTGTGCTCAATCACTTTCGGGGCTTGACTTTTGTTTCTTTCGAAATAAAGTTTTACATTTGTAGTGATGAAATGCGGCCTTTGGCGTAAAACAGAGAGAAAGTGGATATAGTTATCACATACGTAAACGGTCTTGACCCTGTGTGGCAAAGCGACTACGAGAAGCACACCAACCAACCCGTGTTGGAGAAGCGTTTTCGTGATTGGGGCACTCTGCGCTACCTCTTCCGTGGTATCGCCGAGAATATGCCGTTCGTCCGCAAGGTACACCTCGTAGTTTCGCACGAGAGCCAAGTGCCCGAGTGGGTAAATCGTGATGAGGTTCACGTTGTGCTCCACAAGGATATTATCCCTGCCGAGTTTTTGCCGACTTTCAACTGCAATCCTATCGAGATGCACCTTCACTGCATCGAGGGCTTGGACGAGGAGTTCCTCTACTTCAACGACGACCTATTTCCGGTTAGGAGATGTGAGCCTGCCGAGTTCTTTGAGGGAGGAAAGTGCTTCTTGGGTATGTCATACCACCTCTTCTCTATGAATATGTTTAAGAGGATATGCCGCAATTCCGACCGTTTGGCTCGTAAGGCTTTGGGTTTGCGTCCGTCGCTCTTCTTCTTGCGTCCGCAACATATCTGTACACCGATGTTTAGAAGCGAGTGCGAGGAGGTTTGCGACAAGGTTAAAGAGGCGGTTGCCAAGACCTCGAGTTCGCGTACTCGCACAGCCGAGGATTTAAATCAGTACCTCTTCCTCGACTATATGTATTTGAAAGGACGTCTCAAAAATCGAAGACTCTCCAAGCAACATATATCGGTTGGTGCTGTATCGGTGCAAAAGTTGCGCAATGCCATTGTCAATCCATCGAAGAGTTTGGTGTGTGTCAATGATGTGCAGCTGTCGGAGGCTCGCTACAACGAGTTGCGCGAGGCGTTATTAAACGCTTTCGAGGAGCGTTTCCCACATAAATCGAAGTATGAGCAATAGCCACAAAATATCGCTTATTGTCCCAATCTATGGGGTGGAGAAGTATATCCGCAAGTTTGCCGAGACAGCTCTCGGGCAGACCTACGAGGATATCGAGTTTATCTTTGTGAATGATGGTACGAAGGATCGCTCGATGGAGATTTTGGAGGCGCTTATTGAGGAGAAGTTCTCGCATCTTCGCCCACGCATCGTAATCATCAACAAGGAGAATGGCGGCCTGCCAATGGCGCGCAAAAGTGGCTTGGAGGTGGCTACGGGCGAGTATATCCTCTTTGCCGACTCGGACGATTGGTTGGAGCTCGATGCCGTTGAGAGGGTTGTTGCTGAGGCTGAGCGTACCGACGCCGATATGGTCTATTTCGATTTGGTGAAGGAGTATGGCCACAAGACAAGCTACAAGCGCGAGCACGACTATACAGCCGAGACAAAGGTGCAGTGGATTGAGAATATCTTCAACTATCGCTCGTTTGGCTACACCGTGACAAAGTGTTTCCGCCGCAAGCTCTACACCGAGAACAATATCTATATTCCGAAGCTCGGTATGCACGAGGATATTTGCATAATGTCGCAGATAATCTTCTATGCCAAGAGCCTTGTGCACCTTCCGCAGGGACTCTACCACTACCGCAAGGATAACCCTGATGCTATGTGTTCGCAGAAGCGCAGTGGTCGCCATATCGCTTCGTCGCGCAACCTGTTGGGCTTGTATGCCAACTACAAAGATTGCTTGAAGGGTAGTCCTATCGAGAGCGTGGCGGACGGTATCGTTCTGCGTGCGGGTTGGCACTCGATGATTCACGAGTGCGACCTCTTTGCCGAGTTCGAGTGGTTGGGCGAGGCCATAAAACGAGCAAAGGTGAGCACCAACTACCGCACACCTCTGCTATTTCAGATATTTGTAAAGATTTATAATCGCTTCCGTCGCCGATAGCCCCTTATAGGACAAGTCGCTGGATATACCACCTTATCATACGCGCCTTCAATGGGAGGTGCGTTTTTTGTGGTATGAGCTCTATCTTTCGGCACATCTCTTTCGCCTCGGCGTGCTGCTCTGCGGTGGTTGCCTTGCTCAGCATGTGGCGTAGCTTGCGGAGGAACGAATCGGCCGAAGCTGCGGCAACTACGGGAAGCTCCTCGGCGCTGAACAAGCCCGACGAATTGATAAACTCGAGTCGGCGGAGGTTGGCAAATGCAAAGTCGCGATAGTGCTTCCAGCCGTGCGAGCGGCTGATGCTGCCCTTACGACAGTAGTAGCGGTAGTACGAACGGTTAATTATGGCACCCTTGCCACAAGCGGCTGTAAAGAGAAATGTCGAGGCTCTATCTTCGTAGAAGATATTTTCAGGGAAGGTGAGCGTGTCGAACAAGCTGCGCTTGAAGAGGTGGGTGCAGACGTAAGCGGGGCTCTTGTCGGTTATGTTGAGCATGGTCATCTCCTTGGCCGAGAGTAGGCGCACCTCGCCATCTTCGGGGTAGAGATACTTGTCGGCTCTGTCATCGAATACCTTGTGCAGATTTACGCAAACCAGACCCAGGTCGTGCTCTGCTGCCAATTCGTACATATCCTTGAACATATCGGGCAAGATCGTGTCGTCGCTATCGACAAAGCCGACATAGTCGCCCGTTGCCACCTTCACACCCTCGTTGCGAGCCGTCGAAAGATCCGCCTTGTCGATGCTTAAGACCTTTATGCGTGAGTCGCTCTCGGCAAGTTCGTGGCATAGCGCCAGCGAGTTGTCGGTCGAGCAGTTTTCGACCAAGAGAATCTCGATGTCGGTGAGCGATTGTGCCGTTAGCGAATCGACGCACGACGGGAGATATGCTTCGGTGTTGTGTACGGGAACAATGATAGTTACCTTTGGCATAATGGTCTGAGTTAGAATGATATAGTAGCCGAGTCGGTCATCTTGTCGTATTCGGCTTTTATCTTGATTTCGCCACCCTTATCGCCCGAGCGAACGATGAACGAAGCAACGCCTGCACGTAAAGGCGAGACTTTATCACCCTCGATTATGGCGTCGCCCTCAAGCGAGAGACGCACCTCGCCACCCGTGAAGTTTGGCGTGGTGTTGTTCTTATCCTGCAAGCGAACATATACGAAAATCTGGTCGTTCTTGCCGAGTTTTACGCCGCACTCGCCCAACTCAAGAGCAATTTTCTCAGCCTTCTCAGGTGCGAGAACTGTGTGGCGCGCCACCTCCTTGCCATTGCGGTAACCTACGGCTGTAAGGTTGTTACAGTCGGGCAATGAAACCTTCTGGAAGGTGCGCATCGGCACTGCGTTGATGTCGAATTTCAACTCGCCAACCTCCTGGCCATCGGAGAGAAGTTTCACAACCTCGCAATTCGAGATAATCGCCTTCTCGGCAGGAGAGTCCTGGTCGAGGTTCGAAGCAATATAGACCATTGGCTCACCCTCAGGACGCAACGAGCGATAGTAGTAGTATGCGTACTTTGGCAAGCGATCGAGGCTCATAACACCCGAGGCCTCAATCTCGTCGGTGTAGCCGCGGTTGTAGTCGAACATCACCCAAAATCCGTCCGCCATAGCCTTCACTGAGGTGAGGTTGTCAATATGTGCGGTGTTGAGGTTCTCGACCATCTGTACCATTCGCTTCTCGCCGTGCTCGCGAAGCTGACGCGACGAGAGCTCAGGCTTCTGTCGCCAGCCGCGAACATATTGGGTCAAACCTCCGTCGTTAGCGTAGTACTCCCAATCGCCATACTCCGAGACGATGAGAGGCACATCGTGGTCCTTCACGTTGTTGAAGATGCGGAACTGGCGCGACTCTACGTAGATATCCCAACCGCGCTGCCAACCTGCCGAGTAGCAGTATGGCGCAGGGTACTCCTCGTGTACGAGTCGGCTCATCTCGGCGATAAAGTCGGCCGGCTGCTTGGTCTCGTTGAGCGACGACTCCCACGCCAAGATAGATGGGTGGTTGCGGTCGCGACGTACCATATCGCGGGTCTGCTGGTAGCAGAACTCGCGGAACTTAGGCTCTGTCTTATTGAAATACTGCCAACCGAATACGCAGTTCAGCACAAAAATTCCGAGCGAGTCGCACGCCTTCAAGAAGGCTGGCGATTGCGGATAGTGCGAGAGACGTACAAAGTCGAAGCCCGCCTCCTTGATGCGTACTGCATCGCGCACCTGGGCATTGTCCGAGAGTGCGTAGCCCACGTATGGGTGGCATTGGTGACGGTTTACGCCACGAAGGAATGTTTTTTTGCCGTTTACGTACAACTCGTTATCCTTGATTTCGATCGAACGAATACCAATTTTGCAGCACTCCTCATCTACAACCTTGCCGTTTACCTCGACCGAGGTCTTGAGGGTGTAGAGTGCTGGCGAAAGGTGCGACCAAAGGCGTGGGTTTTCGACCTTGATAGTCGATTTTACGGTTGTACGACCCTTGCCTGCGAGCTTCTGCTCGGCGTGGCTCTCGGCAACAACCTTCTCGCCCTCGATAAGGCGGTTTACTACGACGATTTTCTTCGCCTTCTTGCCGTCGTTCTCGACCGATACGGCCACGTTTACCTCGGCCGACTTCTCGCTAACCTTGTCGTACGACACAAATACACCGCCCTCGGCAGGTGTGGTGTCGATGAATGGGTGAGTGATAGCCACTTCGCCCTTGCGAATAAGCGATACGTTGCGATACAAACCGCCATACCAGAAGAAGTCCAAACGCTTGATTGGTCGTGGGCCTGTTACGGGGTTGTCGTTGTTGTCGAGACGTATTGCGATTGTGTTTGTGCCTTTGTGGAGATGCGGTGTCAAATCGACCGCTACGGGGAGATAGCCTCCGAGGTGGTGTGTGCAATGCACGCCATTTACCCACACGTCGGCAACATTCATTGCGCCCTCGATGTTGAGCCACCACTGCTCGCCACGCACCTTCTCGACCTCGACAGTGTTACGATACCAGCAGATACCCTGCCACTGCTCGCCCGGGAAGTACTTCTCGTAGCGTGGTGTATGCGGAAGGCGTACTGTTTGCCAACCTGCGCAGTCGAGCTTCTCGGCCGAAAAGTCGGTAGCCGCATCGGTAGCGATGTGGAAAAGCCAGTTGTGGTTCATCTGCTCCTCGGCGCCGTATGCTGCAACCGCAAAGAGCAAAAAGAGGGTTGTAAAGATCTTCTTCATATTAGGTTATAGTGTTAGTTTCTCGGTTTTAGCTCGGGCATAAGCGATAAGATCGCTTGGTGAGAGGCGCAACTGTAGACCTCGCTGTCCTGCGCTAATGTAGATGTAGTCGAACTCCAAGCACGACTCATCAATAAAGGTTGGGAATGGCTTTTTCATACCTATCGGGGTACAACCGCCACGGATATAACCCGTCGTAGGCAGCAGCTCCTTCATCGGTATCAAGTCGCACTTTTTGTTGCCTGAAACCTTCGCAGCCACCTTCAAATCGACCTCCTTGTCGCCCTGAATAACGCAAACAAAGTGGCCGTTCTTGTCGCCCTTCAAGACTAAAGTCTTGAAAACTCGCTCTATAGGCTCACCCAACGACTCCGCTACATGTGTCGCCGCCAAGTCGTTTTCATCAACCTCGTATGGTATCAGTTCGTATGCAATTTTTGCCTTGTCGAGCAGACGCGCTGCGTTGGTCTTATTAATACTCTGTTTTGCCATTTCAATATTTTTATAGTGCAAAGTTATTAAAATTTGGTGGTTTCGCACAAAAAAGATAACTTTGTATTTGAAATAATAGACAAACCTAAAACATTAAATATGAAAAGAGTACTTTTTCTTCTTGTAGCGACCGTACTGTCGTTCTCGGCTATGGCGCAAAATACCGATTCGGTAAAGCTTGTTACCGCAGAACGTCACGAGCTTAAACTCCCAAAGGGTGTAACCGGTTATACCATCATGCGAGCAAATATCCTTGACTCTTACCAGACTATTTCAGTGATAAAGTATTCGCCAAAACGATTCAAGACCGTTATTGTACAACCCGAGAAACTTACTCGTCTCTCGGCAACAGCAACAGCTGCAAATGCCTACTTCGGTGTTAATGCGGGCTATTGGGACGTGCGTATCGATAAACCTTCGACCTTCCTCAAGCTCAATGGCGAGCAGATTGCTGCAACGGCCGACTTCGAAAAGGAGCGCGTCGATGGTTTGGTGTGCGTAGATAAGAAAAGTGTGGTTCTCGACTACTGCAAGGCTGGTCATGAGAGCGCATATGCCAAGAAGTATAAGAATATCCTCGCTGCAGGCCCTGTGTTGATTGACGAGGGCGTGAGCGTTGATCACGATGCCTACACCAAGGGTATGGTCGATAATGCGGGCGGTAAGCCTGTGGGTGCGTTCTACACCTACACTCAGCGTCACCCTCGTACTGCTATTGGTACTGACAAGAAGGGCAATGTCTATCTCATCGTTGTAGATGGTCGCTCGGCGGGTAATGCCGAGGGTGTAACCATCTCCGAGTTGACAAAAATCTGCGCTTGGCTTGGTTTGACCGATGCTATCAACCTCGATGGCGGAGGCTCTTCGACAATGTGGACAGCCGAGGAGGGTATCGTGAGCTATCCTTGTCGCAACAAGAAGTTTGACCACGAGGGCGAGCGCCGTGTTTCGAGCTGCGTGGTGGTAAAGAAGAAGTAATCGGCGATTGAAAGAATAGGCCGTTTATTCGCATAGTTTGTTAGGGGTGTCGATTTCGGCACCTCTTTTTTTAGTAACACTATTAGTAACAAAAGGCGGGTACAATGGTGTTGTAGTGTCAGTTTTGGGTGGTGGAATTAACATCGCCTGCCGCGGGGGTAGATGGGATTGACTTCGCTTCGCTCGTCTTTCCCCTCCGCTTGCCGCGGGGGCGCTTCCGAACTCCACTGCACTCAGCAGAAAGTTGATAAATCAACTCCTTTCTTTTTGTCTACTATCTCTGCAAACAAGTTTGCACCATAGTATACAAAAACAAAAGGTGTCAATATTTGACACCTTTCTGCTTCGTTTGTTTTGTTCGGGTGGAAGATGGGATTCGAACCCACGACCTTCGGAACCACAATCCGTCACTCTAACCGACTGAGCTACATCCACCATATAGATCCCTCTCGGAATCGGGTGCAAATGTAATACACTTTTTTACAATGTCCAAATTTTTCGGTAAAAAATGTTGTAAACACCCCTTATTTGTGGTTTTTAGTAGCGCAACCACTGCCACAAATCCTTCAATTTCGGCTTCGAGCCGTGCATGAAGATACCTATCTTGTAGATTTTTGCTGCGCCCCACACGCAGACAATAAAGGTCGCATAGAGCAACACCAACGAGGTTATAATCTCCCACGTAGGCACGCCGCCCGGTATGCGGGCAACCATAACCACCGGTGCTGTGAAAGGTATTATCGAGCACCACTGAATCACCGGAGAGTTCGGGTCTTGAATTATAAGCATCGTAACGATAAACGAGATGATGATTGGCACGGTGATTACCATTGTGAGCTGCTGTGCATCTTGAGCCTGGTCGACACTCGCACCCACTGCAGCATAGAGCGATGCGTAGAGTAGGAAGCCGCCTATGGCGAAGAGCAACATCACACCCATAATCATCGCTATATGGCCTGTGTCGAGCACCGACGCTATTGCGGTGATAAGCTCGGGTGCAATATCTTGCTGTGCGGCAAGTGCCGAGATGTCGATTCCCGCCTGCGCCATCTGT
Source organism: Alistipes sp. (assembly GCA_045648965.1). Lineage (GTDB taxonomy): Bacteria > Bacteroidota > Bacteroidia > Bacteroidales > Rikenellaceae > Alistipes. The sequence continues at coordinate 149,478 of JAZRPA010000024.1, forward strand.
ACACCTTCGATAAGGTTCTCAGGCATCAACATTGGCATTACAATCGCGCTGAAGAGTACCAGCAGCACGCCCCAAACGAGAATCTGCGTAGCAGCAACGAGGGCGACGCCGATAATTTTGCCCATCAGCATCTCGAAAGGTCGTACCGACGACACCATAACCTCCAAGATGCGCGAGCTCTTCTCCTCGATGACGCTCTGCATAACCATTCCGCCGTATATGGCCAAGAGGAAGTAGAGCAGAAATCCGAGCACCATACCCGTAACGGACGAAGCTATGGTCGAAGATACAGCCTCCTCCTTGTCTATGGTGGTGAGGTGTACCGACGCCTTTACTTTGGCAAGAATATCGTCGAGGTTTTCGATGTTGTAGCCCTTGAGGCGCTCGCCCTCGACAATCTTCTCGAGCTGCGAGACGATACTCTCCTCGAGCATCAGCGACGATGACGATGTGGTGTAGAGGCGTGCGTCGTTTGTGTTCGTAACAATATCTTTGCCGATGTGAAGCACTCCGAAGCACCCCTCGTTCGAGTTCATCTCTACAAGCGATGCCGCGAGATCCTGGTTGGATGTTTTAAACTCCACAATCTCGTCCGAGCTGAGCTTTGGGGCCACAATGCCGCTCTCGTCAACGACCAAAACACTATGCGACTCCGTGTCGGAGAACTGCATAATAAGTGTTGGTGCCGCACCCAACAAAATCATAATCAACGGCATCAAAATCGTCGTCAGTATAAACGACTTCTTATATACTCGTTCGCGATATTCGCGCATTAGTATCAAACCTATATTTCGCATAAATTTTTTTGCGTTAGAGCGAATTAAAAATTGAAAAACTACTCTCTACTAACTATTTAAATGTTAGCCGTTTACGGCGCGAATGAAAATATCATTCATCGACGGCATCGTCTCGACAAATTGTCGCATCTCGACTGCGTCGTTCACCAAAGAGACTATCGAGCGGACGTCCTCGTTGCGCTCGATATGTATCTTGAGCGATGAGTAGCTTGTTGTAGACTCTTCGTTTTCAAGTACTTCGCACACGCCTTGCAACTTCTCGATAAGCGCCTTACTGTCGCCTTTGTAGTGCACCGAGAAGGTGTTTCCGCCATACGAACGACGAATATCATCGACCTTGCCCGAGAGAATGTTGCGCGACTTGTTGATAAGAGTTATGTGGTCGCAAATCTCCTCCACCGAAGACATGTTGTGTGTCGAGAAAATCACCGTAGCGCCCTCGTCGCGCAGTCGTAAAATCTCCTCTTTGAGGAGGTTGGCGTTTATAGGGTCGAAGCCCGAAAATGGCTCATCAAAGATGAGGAGCTCGGGGCGGTGAATCACCGTCACCATAAACTGAATCTTCTGCGCCATACCCTTCGAGAGGTCCTCGACCTTCTTGCTCCACCACTCCTCGATGCCGAAGCGAGTGAACCACTCCTTCAGGCGTACCAACGCCTCCTGGCGTGACAGGCCTTTCAATCTCGCAAGGAATATCGCCTGCTCACCCACCTTCATCTTGCGATAAAGACCACGCTCCTCGGGAAGATAGCCGATGCGGAAGATGTCCTGCTGCGTGATTGGCCGACCATCAAAGAGTATGCGACCCTCATCGGGGAGGGTTATGCGGTTGATGGTGCGGATAAGAGTGGTCTTGCCCGCGCCATTAGGACCAAGTAGTCCGTATACCGAGCCTCGCGGTATCTCGACCGACACGTCATCGAGCGCCGTGTGTGCCGAAAAACGCTTGGTAATGTGTTCTGCGGTGATAATGTTGCTCATACACCTAATTTTTTAGAAATCTTTATGCAAATTTAGCAAAAAATTTCTAACTTTGCATAGAATAGTGGATATGTGTTGATATGTCACGTATATTTGATGCAGAAAAACAACTAAAAACTACAAATATGGGAAAGAAAACTGTTTTGGTATCGGGTGGTGCAGGCTATATCGGTTCGCACACTACCGTGGAGTTGATTAACGCAGGTTTGAACGTGGTCGTAGCCGACAACCTCTCGAACTCTGATATGTCGGGTGTTGAGGGTGCTCGCAAGATCACCGGCGTTGATATTCCATTCATCAACGTTGATTGCTGCGACAAGGAGGCATTCCGCAAGGTATTCGAGGAGTACGAGTTCGACTCTGTAATCCACTTCGCAGCATTTAAGGCTGTAGGCGAGTCGGTGGCAGACCCTATGAAGTACTACCGCAACAACCTCCTCTCGTTTATGAATATCATCGACTTGATGCGCGAGTTCGGTCGTCACAACATCGTATTCTCGTCGTCGGCGACTGTTTATGGCGAGGCTGAGGTGTTGCCTGTTACCGAGCAGACTCCACGTATGCCGGCAACTTCGGCTTACGGTAATACCAAGCAGATGTGCGAGGATATCTTGCGTGACTCGGTTGCTGCATACGGCGCTGAGGGCTTGAAGGGTATCGCTTTGCGCTACTTCAACCCAATCGGTGCTCACCCATCGGCACTCATCGGCGAGTTGCCACGCGGTGTACCTCAGAACCTCGTTCCATTTATCACCCAGACCGCAGCCGGCGTTCGCGAGTGTTTGTCGGTGTTCGGTGATGACTACGATACTCCAGACGGATCGTGCTTGCGCGACTACATCGACGTAGTCGATTTGGCAAAGGCTCACGTAGCTGCTATTAAGCGTATGATCGAGGGCAAGAGCAAGGAGAATTACGAAATCTTCAATGTTGGCACGGGTAATGCAGTATCGGTATTGGAGCTCGTGAATTCGTTTGAGAAGGTGAATGAGTTGAAGCTCAACTACAAGGTTGCACCACGCCGTCCGGGCGATGTTGTGGCTATCTGGGCTGACACTTCGCACGCAAACGAGGAGCTTGGCTGGAAGGCAGAGCGTTCGTTGGACGACACTTTGCGCTCGGCTTGGGCTTGGGAGAAGAATGTTCGTGGAATTAAATAGTAAAAAGATATGGAGTACAAGGTAAAATTACAAGATTTTGCACCCGCTTTGACCGATGCGGAGGTTTCGGCAGAGGTTGCTCGCATCAAGGAGCTCTCAGCGCGTAACTGTCGCAAGGAGGTCTATGCGTTTGCGTTGTCTGCTGTCGATTTGACAACGCTGACCTGCAACGACTCGGTAGAGTCGGTGTCGGCATTCGCAAAGCGTGCGGTGGATTTCTATGCGAAATATCCCGACTTGGCAAATGTGGCTTCGATTTGCGTCTATCCATCGTTCGTGGAGACTGTAGGCTTGACCGTTGACGGCTCGCCTATGCGTATTACGAGCGTGGCTGCAGGCTTTCCTGCATCGCAGACATTCCTCGAAGTGAAGATGTTGGAGGTGGCTATGGCTATCGAGAACGGTGCCGACGAGGTGGATATCGTTATCAATGTAGGTAAGGTGTTGGAGGGCCACTACGACGAGGCTGCAAGCGAGGTTGAGGTTATCCGCCAGGAGATGGGCGATGATACTATCTTGAAGGTTATCCTCGAAACAGGTGCATTGAAGTCGTCGCAGTTGATTCACGATGCATCGTTGATTTCGATGATGGCAGGTACTCACTTCATCAAGACTTCGACCGGTAAGATCGACGTTGCAGCGACCCCTGAGGCTGCGGTTGTAATGTGCCGCGCTATCAAGTTGTTCCACGAGAAGACCGGCGTGAAGGTGGGCTTCAAGGCTGCAGGTGGCGTTCGTACCCCTGAGGACGCAGCGTTGTACTACACCATCGTCGAGGAGATCTTGGGCGAGGAGTGGCTCACTACCGACTTGTTCCGTATCGGAGCATCATCGGCAGCGAACAACCTTTTGTCGGGCATCTTGGGCGAGGAGGTAAAGCACTTCTAGCGTATATAAATAAATAGTAGAGGAGTTACGGTGTTTTGCCGTAACTCCTTTTTTGTCCGAGCACGTGAGGTAAGCTTGCTTATACATCACTTGTACAAACAAAAAAAAACGACTGATTTTCATCAGTCGTTGTCGAAATCTCTCTGGAGGTCTGAAGCGGATTCGAAGCGAGGGCTATGTCCGAGCTCGCGGGGATACCACTTTAGCGCAGGGCAAAGCCCGAGCAATAAATCTCTTTTATCCCTGCAACCGCCATTCTCCAAGGTGAGTAATCGTTTCGGTGGGGTTTCGGCCACGAGCTTTTGGCTCGTGGTTTTTTGTTTGGGCACGTGAGGTAAGCTTGCTTATACATCACTTGTACAAACAAAAAAACGACTGATTTTCATCAGTCGTTGTCGAAATCTCTCTGGAGGTCTGAAGCGGATTCGAACCGCTGTACGAGGTTTTGCAGACCTCTGCCTAGCCACTCGGCCATCAGACCATTTCCTTGTTTTGGTCTGCAAATATACAAACTTTTCTACAATCTGCAAAAAAAGAACCAAAATTTCTTAAAAATTTGCATTTACAGCACAAAATCGTATCTCAAACTCAAAAAATGTCGCCCAAAATGGCACAAATAGCCAAATTATATTTATATTTGCATTACAGAAATACATCGAAATAATGAAATATATTTTGAAATAATGGTATCAAATACCCCTCCCTAGTGAATAATGGGGGGGGGTATTTCGTTGATTATCAGTAGTTTAGAAAATTTTGTTTAATTTAAAATTTATATGATTATGAAGAAATTTTTATTGTTCGTTCTCACGTTATTGATAAGTGTAGGTGCAGCTGTTGCCGCCCCTCAGCCAAAAAATAAGAAGATTAAGTTAGCTGATGCTGTAGTGTACAAAGGAATGGCATTGAAAAAGACGCCACAGGGAGAGGGCGAGATTACTATGCGTAACTGCGGCACTATTTCTGGTATATTCAATGGCAATGAGATTACCAATGGTAAGATTAAGTTCGAAAATCATAGGTTTGGGTTTACCGGTGATATGACATATCGTGTGGTAAACAATGGTGTAGGAGTGGAAGGGTATTCCGACTTGACAGATAGATATTTATCATTCCCGTACTATAAAAATATCCTTGTTACAATAAAGAATGCAAAGCGATTTACTGTATCATCTTATAACAACAAAACGTATAGTTCTGGTCTTGTTATAGGTGATGTCAGACTTGTTTTCTGCTGCGCTGGCAATTATATGGTAGATTACTATCTTGTAGGTTATCAAAAGGTCTCAAAGGAGTTGCTTGCAAAGATTTACTCATTCGTGGGTGTGAAGAGATATAGGAGAACTTCTGACGGAAAGATGCACCATCTTGTTATCAACGAAAAGGTCAACAGAGAGGTTGTTAAAAAAGCAACAAAAATGATCTATAAATTTGAAAATGGGGCTATTGCAGAATTTGATATAAAGAATGATATTTGCAGAATTTCCCGTACAAACGGTGATTTTGTTTCGATGAATAACAGTAATGTTGAGAGCTATAAAATCACAAGCGGAAGTAGTGTAATCGAGAACGGCAAGGTTACACACACTTTCGAGAATAGCTACAAGTATGTTGGTACTGTAAGTGGAAATATCGCATCTTATACCACGGTAACAAATTTCGATACATTACTTTCGTTCAATGGTTTGGATTGGGCTTGGGCTGACTTCAAGAAATATGCAGATGATGGTGTGCTCGTATATGCCAATGGTAAGAGCGAGAAGATTATAGATGGCATTACCGAATCGGAGATTGCACGTCTTGAGGCCGAGCGTAGGGCAAAAGAGGAGGCAGAGCGTTTAGCTCGAGAAGAGGAAGAGCGCAAAGCTGAGGCGGCTCGTTTGGCTGAGGAGGCTCGACAGCAGAAACTCTTGGCGCAGAAGGTTGCTCGATTGAAGAAGAAATATCCTGCTAAGTTTGTTGATGCCTTGGCGGAGGATCGCTTTATGGAGGATATGCCATATCAGCTTTTTGTAGATTTTTATGGTGCATCTGCACTTGAAATAGATTATGGAAGTTGTGGTAGTATGGGTGGTATCCGTATGCTCGTATATGTATTGAATGGTACATATCGTTTGTGCTTTATGAGTAGCCGAAGCGGAACTTTCTTATCGGATTGGGAGTAGATCATATAGTGCAATAGATACAAAAATAGGCGGTTCGTTGAGAATCGCCTATTTGTTTTTACCATACTACGCCACTATCCGAGCTCCACAAAGTCGATCTTGTACTCGACGGTTGGAAGGTGTGGAGCGTAGTTTATGCGGACAGTGGCCTTAGGTGCGATAAAGACACTAAACTTATGCCAGCTGTCGTCTTTTCCGTTGTTTGTTTGACCACCTACGACAACTGTATTGTTGCCCTTGTTTGTGATAACCAAAACCTGCTCGGTTTCGGTAGTCTCAAGAGAGTGAGTTATCGAGTCGGCAAAGTTATCGGTAAACTGTGGCATCACAATCTCGCACGAAAGGGTCTGGAAATCCCACTCATCGCTCTGGCCAAGGAGATACTCGACCTGCATCTCGGCCTCCCAAACAGCGTTGTTCTGCTTGCGAATGGTAGTCTGAATCTTGTATGAGCAAGAGTCCTGCAACTTGTTGCTCTGGCTGATGCTGACGTCAACAATATCGGTGTCATCGACCTTCCACTTACGACCAGGGAAGTAGCCCTCGCGGCTTGTCTCGATGAACTCAAATCCAACAATATCCTTTGCAATTTTTGCGGTTGTAGGCTCCGGTGGAACAATCTTCAAGATTATCTCCTCGCAAGCATCTCTCAGCTCACCCTCCTTATCCGAAATCATAGACGGAGCGTTGAATACTATGGTGTAGTAAGTGTTCTCGAGCACAGCCAACTTCTCGGCATTTTTGGAGAACTTCTCCTTCAACTCCTCGAACTCGCTATCCAGCAGCTGCTTCTTCGCTTCGTACTGTTTTTGGAGTGCTTCGAGCTGTGTGTCGAGAGATTCGCGTGCGCTTTTGCGGTCCAAGAAACGCGCCGGATCGAACTTCTCTGCGAATGAACGGAAGGTGTCGAGACGACCATCGCGAAGCTCGGTTTGAGCCGCTACAAGTTCGTTAGCAACGCGGGTTGCCTCCTCCTCGGGCGAGGCGCACGATACTACCATAAACGCCAATGCGCAGAGTAATAGATATGATAAATGTTTCATAAATTTTTAGGTTTTAAATTCTACCTAATATGCTTACAGGCTGCAAATATAATGATAACTTCCTATTTTTCGGCTATTTAACACCTATTTTATGGTAATTAGTGCCAAATTTACCTAATTTTTGAGATTTAATTTTGATTTATAAATTTTATTCGTACCTTTGCACCGCTAAATACCCTCCATAGGGTTATAGCGGTAAGGCCCGTTCGTCTATCGGCTAGGACGCAAGATTTTCATTCTTGAAAGACGAGTTCGACTCTCGTACGGGCTACAAGACTGTGGCAGAGCCGCAGACGGCGTGGTAACACAATAATTTAGGAGCGGGCGTTAGGCCTATCCGCAACCGACCAAGGTCGTGAAGAAGTGAGATGACACACCTCCAAAATAGTGGGTCGCAAATAAAAAAGAGTATAAATATCAAATAATAAAAATTTAGAAAATTATGGCAAATCACAAGTCTTCTGAGAAGAGAATCCGCCAGACTGCAACTAAGCGTGCGCACAACCGTCTTTACCACAAGACCACTCGTAACGCTATCAAGGCTCTCCGCAACACAACTGAGAAGAGCGCTGCTGAGGCATTGCTTCCAAAGGTAACCGCTATGCTCGACAAGTTGGCTAAGACCAACATTATCCACAAGAACAAGGCTGGTAACCTTAAGAGCGCTGCACAGTTGCACGTAAACGCTCTCTAATTTAGAGTGCTGGCAACAGTGATAGAACGGACTGCCCAATAAGAGGTGGTCCGTTTATCGTTTAAGACAAAAACTAAACCCTAAATAACTTTAAACGCAATGAAAACAAGATTTACTATTTTGATGCTCTTGGCTGCACTCTTTGTTGTCGAGAGTTCGGCACAGGTGACCTTCCCAAAGGGACGCGACGTTGAGTTCGGCTTGCAGGCACACCGTGGCCTTTCGCACCGCTTCCCTGAGAACACTGTTCTTGCATTCCGCGAGGCGGGCAAGGTGCCATACTACTACGGCATGGAGACCGATGTCCAGATGACCAAGGACGGCGTGTTGGTGTGTATGCACGACTACACCCTCGATCGTACTACAGACTTTACGGGTGCGGTGAGCGACTACACCTGGGCAGAGTTGCGTAAGGCGTGGATTGATGGTGGAACAGGCTGGGACGAGAAGTATACTCACAAGCTCCACATCCCAACCTTCAAGGAGTACCTGAAAATTTGTAAGAAGTACAACCTTGTACCTTATGTAGAGTTGAAACTCATCAGCAACGAGGGTATTCGCAAGACTATTGAGATGTTGCACAAGATGGGCTTCGAGGGCAAGTATGTGCTCACATCGTTCAAGTGGGACTATCTGCACGAGGCTGCAAAGTATAGCAACGCACCGCTCGAGTTTATGCACGTACGCTACACACCTGAGATTGTTGACAAGCTCAAGGGCGTAAAGAACGCAGTTGCTCGTCCTATGGCTCGTCGTACCACTAAGGAGCTTGTGGACTATTGCCACTCGCAGGGCCTTATGGTAGAGTGCTACGGCCTTCCGATGCGTGATTCGAAGTATGTTGAGACTTTGCGCTCGTGGGGTGTCAAGGGTGGTACTACCAACGACTATCAGTGGTTCGAGTGGTTGAAAAAGTAGTCCTTAAAGAAGCCGTCTAACAAGGCTACTTTGTCGTTACGCTCGCTTTGCAAAACTTCGCAAGCCTAAAATTAGCACTTGTTATACAACTTCTTACAAAAATGAGGGTTGTCCACAGATTTATTGGACAACCCTCTTTGTTATTGCTTGTTGAGAGCCTTTACTTCTCAGGGTTCTTGCCGAAGATAGCCTTCAAGCGAGCTGCGTCGTACTTAGCGCGACGGTCGTAGTAGTAGATACCGTTCTCCTCCTGCTCTACGTCGGTGAGCTGAGTGTAGCAGTAGCCCCAAACGTGCTCGCTGAGTGAGAGCAACGCATTTACCTGGCCCTCCAAGCGCTGGTAGAACTCCTCCTTGGTTTTGGCCGAGTTGCCATAGCCCCACGAGCCCTTGCGGTCGGTATCCTTCACTGGGTTAGCCTCAAGGCACTTGATACCTCCGAATTCATCGAGGAAGTATGGACGTGTGCCGTCGTACTCAGCCTGCTGGAAGAGCGCCTTGCTCGAGATGTCGCCTACGGTTGGCATACCGCTCGAATCCTTTGGCTTAGGCATATACTTAGGGAAGTAGTGGTAGAACTTGCCGGTCTCAGGGTTGTAAACCTTAGCCTTGAGCTTCTCGCCGTCTTGCTCGTAGTTGTGCATTGCGCAGATGTCGTAATCATCGGTGATAACACCACCACTAACAGTGTTTACAGGTCGTGTAGGGTCGGTCAAGTGGGTTACGGTGTAGAGATCCTTTACAAAGCGAGGATACTGTACGTGGTCAGGATACCAAGCCTCGTTGAGTGGAGTCCAAGCAACGATTGATGGGTGGTTGCGGTCGCGAACAACGATGTTCTGCCACTCCGAGAGGTAGTTGCGAGCAGTTACCGGCGACGATACATCTACGCCCCAGCTTGCGAACTCGCCCCAAACGAGGTAGCCGAGTTTGTCAGCCCAGTAGAAGAAACGCTCCTCGAACACCTTCTGGTGGAGACGTGCGCCGTTGAAACCAACCTCCATCGACATCTCGATGTCGTGTCGGAGAGCCTCATCGCTTGGTGCAGTCCAGATGCCGTCAGGGTAGAAGCCCTGGTCGAGAACGAGACGCTGATAGTATGGTTGGTTGTTGAGATATACCTTATTGCCGTCGATATGAACCTTGCGCATACCGAGGTATGACGAAATTTTGTCGAGCTCCTTACCCTCCTTGTTGCAGATTACATACTCTACGTCGTAGAGCTTCGGATTCTCCGGCGACCAAGTCTGGTACTTCTTAATCGGAATAACGATAGGCATACCTTCTACCTGAGCCACCTGCTTCTTAGCGATAACCTTGCCGTTATCTTTGATATTGATTGTAAGGGTATTCGACGCTGTTGCGCTGTAGTAGCGTGGAGTGATGATAACCTGGTGGTTGTCGATGTCGGTGATTACCTGCACGTGGTCGAGCGAGTATTTGTCGGTGGCCTCCAACCAAACAGTCTGCCAGATACCTGTTGTACGGGTATAAACGCAGCTGTACGAGTAGCTACGCATCGACTGCTTACCAGAACCCTGTGTGCGAGCGCGCAAATCGCTGATGGCACGAACTACGAGGTTGTGCTCCTTGCCGTCAGCAACAAATTTTGTAACGTCGAGTGCGAAAGATGACGAACCGCCGAAGTGACGACCTACGAACGCACCGTCAATATATATTTCAGCCTCGTAATATACCGCACCGAAGTTGAGCATGATTTTCTTACCTGTCCAATTTGCCGGAGCCTGAATTGTGCGGTGGTACCAGATACCTGTGATGATGTCCTTGTGCTCTACGCCCGAAAGCTTGCTCTCTGGGCAGAAAGGAACGATAATTTTGTCACCAAAACCCTCGCTGTTGAACAACTTGCGGTCGAATCCGGTGTTTACGAGGTCGAGCTCGTAGGTCCACTCGCCGTTGAGGTTTATCCACTCACTGCGCTCGAACTGTGGACGAGGATACTCGGCGCGAGGTTGTGCTGCAAATGCGGTTACGCAGGCAGCCAATGCGATTGCAAAAGCAAAAAATCTCTTCATAATATGGTCTTTTTAGGTTTATCTTGTTACAAAGATAGCAAAATTTTAGATATACTATCTAAAAATTCGCTCAATTTCTGCCGCGGCCTCGTTTGTCGGTAGCTTGCGGAGTGAGCCGTTGTCGATAATAGCGAAGCTGTCGCACACGGGGAGTGCCGCATCGACATCGTGGGTAGAGAAGAGAATTGTTTTTCCCTCCTTGTGGGCAAGGTCGGCCAAGAGCCGGCACACCTCGAAGCGTGTTGGTATATCGAGAAAGGCTGTAGGCTCATCGAGCAGAATGATAGGCGTCTGCTGCGCTATGGCACGGGCAATCATTGCACGCTGTAGCTCACCGTCCGAGAGCGAGGAGCTGTCTCGCTTGGCAAAGTCAGTCATTCCGACAGCCTCAATAGCCTTGCTAACTATTTCGCGGTCAATCTCCTGCAGATGTCCCACCCAATTGGTGTATGGAGCTCGTCCCATCGCCACCAAATCTTCGACCAGGAGGTTCTCGATGCGGATACGCTCGGTGGTTACTATTGCCACTTTTTGCGCCATCTTCTCGGGCGCGAGCTTCGAGATAGGTGTTCCGTCAATAAGGGTCTCTGTGTTTGAGGTCAGCGCACGCAAAAGGGTACTCTTGCCAGCACCGTTGCGACCTACCAATGCGCAAAATTCGCCTGCGTGAAGGTGTAACGACACGTTGCGCAAAATGGTGCGCGAGCTGTACGAGAGCGATATGTTGTCGAGGCGTATCATCGGCGGCGTATTACAATGTATATTACAATCGGAATACCCATCAGGGCAGTTATGGTATTTATCGGCAGAGTGAAATACTTCGCCACAATATCGCCTACGAGCAACATCACCACACCCGAGAGTATGGTTGCCGGTAGAAGTGTACGATGATCAGCCGAGCGGAACAACATTCGTGCGATGTGTGGTACAGCGATACCGACAAAGCCGATAGGTCCGCAGAAGGCAGTTATCGTACCTGCTAGCAGGGTAGTCGAGATGAGGATAAGGTTGCGCGAACGCGAGATATTGAGTCCCATCGAGGCGGCGTATCGCTCGCCTGCAAGGAGCATATTCATTGGTTTGATTGCAGCCACAGCCATAGCTAAACCAGCCACGATTACGGGCGCAAGCACTGTGAGCTGTATGGTTGTAACGTTGCCCAACGAGCCCATCGTCCATACGACATACGACTTGAGCACAGCATCGCTACTGAAGTACTGCATAATCTCGACCAAGGCACCTACACCCGATGAGAGCATAATGCCGAGAATGAGCATCACCATAATATCCTTGATGCGGCGCGAGAGTGCCACCACAAGCATCAAAACCACTGCCGAGCCTATCCACGCAGCACCTGCCGTGCCAAGGCTTTGGAGTGCAGGCGAGAGAACCACGCCAAAGAGTGGCGCTCCCAAGAGAAAGAGTGCTACGCCAAAGCTTGCTCCGGCCGAAACGCCCAAAACATAAGGGCCGGCCAGAGGATTTCGGAACAGCACCTGCATCTGCATACCGCTAACGGCGAGTGCTGCACCTGCCAAAACAGCCATTACGCTGCGTACAAGGCGTATGTCGAGGACGATACTGCGCACCTGCTCCGACCCTCCGCCACAGAGTGCCGAAACCACCTCCGAGAGCGGTATCGCCACCGAGCCGACAGCAATATCCACCACAAAGAGTACCGCGCAGAGTGCGACAAGTAGTGTGAAAAGTATGGTCGAGCGTCCCTTCATTATTCTAGTTTAGTATAGTAGTAGAGCTCATCGGTCGAAGCCTCGTTGTGAAGTATCTTTACGAGGTCCTCGAGGATAACGTCGGGGCGAACTGCTCCCGACTCCCAGAAGTCGCTACCGCGGCTCTCGTTTGTTCGTTTGGTGTTGTTATAAACTCGACCCTGGCGCACCGCATCAACCTTTGTGAAGTGAGGTGCTACGGCGCACAACTCCTCTATCGAGGCTACCTGTCCGAGGTTTAACCAAAAATCGGCTCCCATCGCCAATCCCAATGCCTCCTCCAAAGAGATAGGGTGCGATGTGTTTTCCGTTTTCCGTTTTCCGTTTTCCGTTAATACATACTCGCCACCTGCGTCCTCGATAAGTCGCACCATATAGCTGTTGTGCGGCGGCATAAACCACGTATCGCGATATGGGGTGTTGAGCATCACGCGAGGTTTGCGAGCCGAAGTGCTATGTTTTTCGCGCAAGGCGTTGTATCGCATCTCCACCTTGGCAAAGAGGGCTTTGCCCTCCTCCTCTACGCCGCAGAGTGAGGCAAGTGCCACCACCCACTCAGCTTTTCCGAGCGGATCGGCTTCGAGGTAGTCACCTATATATATATAAGGTATGTGCATCTCGTCGAGTTTGCCGGTCATCGTCTTCGCCTCGCCGGCAACACCGTAGAGTAGTACAATGTCGGCTTGAAGAGCACAAATCTTCTCGAAGTCGAAGGCTGCATCGTAGCCCACTTCGCTCACTTTGCCGTCGGCAACAGCTTTGCAGAGCGTTGGGCTATATAGAAATTGACAACCCGACAAGCCTACGATGCGGTCGGAACACTCTACAGCCTCGAGCATCGCAGCGTGGCTTGATGACATAGCAACAATACGCTTTGGCGGTGAGAGTGTGTCTATTTCGGTATAGTATAAAACTCCTTCGGCACCCTGCCATGGGTTTTTCACCACTAGCAACTTCGCTCCGCTGACCTTGTCGCGCTCAATGGCGAAACCTTTGGCGTAGCGTGGGGTATAGAGTGGCTCGGTGTCGAGCACAATCTCCTTGTTGCCACACGCCATAAAGAGTGTAACCACAACGAGAGCCGCTATTTGAGCCAATCGTTTCATTATTCGGGGTTTGTTTAGCGAGATAAGAGGTGCTTCGCCTGAGCCAAAGCAGCCTCGGTGATGGTGTCGCCCGAGAGCATCTTTGCAATCTCCTCCACGCGCTCCTCCTCCGAGAGAGGGCGGATATTACTTCGACTCTGCTCCTTATAGACAAGGAAGTGGCGCGAGCCCTTCGATGCAACCTGTGGCGAGTGGGTGATGTCGATTACCTGCATCGACTCCGCGAGGCGGCTGATGATGTCGCCCACGTCGTTGGCTGTACGACCCGAGATACCGGTGTCGATCTCGTCGAAGATGATTGTCGGCAGGGCGAGATGCTGTGCGAGAATGGTCTTGAGTGCCAACATCACACGCGAAAGCTCACCTCCCGAGGCAATCTTCTCGATTGCGCGAGGCTCGACTGCCGCATTTGCCGAGAAGAGGAAATCCACCGTATCGGCACCCGACGATGTCGGTGTGCAAGGTGTTACGGCAATCTTGAACTCGGCATCTGCCATTGCAACATTGTGTAGAATCTCCACTACGCCCTTGGCAAAGGCCGGCGAAGCCTTCACACGCGCATCGTGGAGCTTTGTAGCGAGAGTTGTTGCAGCCTTTTCGCACTCGGCAATGCGCTGCTCCGCCTCAGCAAGCAACTCATCGCTATGCTCGATAGCCGAGAGCTGTTCGCTATATTTGTCGCGCAGGGCAATCAACTCCTCGATGCCCTCGGCGCGATGTTTTCTCTGTAGTGTGTAGATTAGGTCAAGTCGAGTGTTTACTGCATCGAGACGCTCCGGGTTGGCCTCTATGCGTTCCAAGTCGTAGGCTGTTGTAGCCGAAATATCCTTCAACTCAACTGCCGCAGAGTGTAGGCGCTCGATCAACTCGCCCGCAGCGGCGTAGTTCTCGCTCACACGGCGCAGCGAGTTCTCCGCATCGCGAAGTGTGGTCAAGACACCCGTTACCTCCTCGTCCAACGACTGCGTTACTCTCTGTAATGCCTCGCTTATCGAGTCGGCATTCTCGAGAGTGCGCAACTCCGCCTCCAACTCCTCGATTTCGCCTACACGAAGGTTTGCTCCGCGAAGTTCCTCTGCCTGGTGGCGCAACCAATCCTCCTCGTCGGCGTTGCGCTTAGCCGCTGATTGCAACTCCGCAAGCGAACGCTTCGCCTCCTGCAAGGCTGCGAAGGCCTTGCTATACTCGCCCAACAACGCTCCGTTGCCCGCGATTGTGTCGATGGCGTGAATACGGAACTGTGGCGATGAGAGAATGAGATTTTGGTGCTGCGAGTGAATATCGATGAGGTAGGCTCCCAACTGCTTCAAGTCGGTAAGCTGTACCGGCTGGTCATTCACAAAGGCGCGGCTCTTACCACTCGGCGAGATTGTGCGACGAATGATTGTCTCGTGGTCGTAGTCGATGTCGAGCTCGGCGAAAGCCGCCTCCAAGCCGAGTCGCTTGATGTCGAACTCTCCCTCTACCACGCAAGCACGCGAGCTATCCTTTATGGCTGTGCTATCGTTCTTGGCTCCGAGCAACAACGCCAAAGCGCCCATCAAAATCGACTTTCCGGCTCCCGTTTCGCCCGTGATGATGTTGAGCGAGGAGTCGAACTCGATTTCGAGGTGCTCGATGAGTGCGTAGTTCTCTACAACCAGTCTGCGCAGCATAATCTTCCTACTTTAAAAGTTTTTCGATGCGGTCGGCAATACGCTCGGCAACCTCTTTCTTTGCAAGAAGTGGCAACTCCTCGCGCTCCTTGGCGTCGATGAACGAAACCTTGTTGGTGTCGTGGCCAAAGCCTGCACCCTCGTCGCGCAACGAGTTCAACACTATCATATCGAGGTTCTTCTCTGTGAGTTTCTTCTCGGCATTCACCTGTTCGTTGTCGGTCTCGAGTGCAAAGCCCACAATCTTGCGCGAGCCCTTCACCTTGCCAAGCTCGAGGGCGATATCCTTGGTCTTGCGCAACTCGATAGAGAACGACGCATCACTCTTCTTAATCTTCGTAGCGCTAACCTCTACCGGTGTGTAGTCTGCCACAGCAGCGCACATCACAGCGCAATCTGCCGCCTCAAACTCCGCAACTGAAGCCTTGTACATCTCCTCAGCCGAGCATACATCTACACGACGAACGCCCTGCGGTGTCTGCAATGCAGTTTTGCTGCTTACCAAGACAACCTCAGCGCCACGCTTTGCCAACGCATCAGCTATGGCGTAGCCCATCTTGCCGGTCGAGTGGTTCGAGATGTAACGCACGGGGTCGATAGCCTCGATGGTTGCACCTGCGGTAACCATTACTCGCTTGCCTGCCAAGGTCTGCTCTGTCGAGAGGAGCTTATCAACCGCCTCGACAATCTGCTCAGGCTCCATCATACGGCCCTTGCCCATCAAGCCACTTGCCAACTCGCCCTCGGGCGACTCGAGAATTACGACACCGCGCTCACGCAACTTCGCAAGGTTCTCCTGCGTAGCCTCGTGGCAGAACATATCGCAATCCATAGCCGGAGCAACTACCGTCTGGCAACGTGCCGAGAGGTAGGTGGTGAGCAAAAGGTTGTCGGCGATGCCGTAAGCCATCTTGGCGATGGTGTTTGCTGTAGCCGGTGCTATGAGGTAGCAGTCTGCCCACTCGCCCATCGAGATGTGCGAATGCCAATCGCCATTCTCGGGGTTATAGAACTCCACGGCGATAGGATTCTTCGAGAGGGTAGCCATAGTTACCGGAGTAATAAACTCCTTGGCTGTCGGAGTCATCACAACCTTAACCTCAGCCCCTGCCACACGCAAAAGACGACAAAGCATAGCAGCCTTATATGCCGCTATGCTTCCGGTTATACCGAGCAGAATATGTTTACCCTGCAACATACTTTTTACTCCTTTCCGTCACGGAAGTAGATCTCGTCGTCGAGGTACTCCTCAGTAGCGATAATTACCGGCTTCGGAAGACGCTCGTAGTAGCGCGAAATCTCAATCTGCTCACGGTTCTCGAAAGTCTCCTCCATAGTATCGGTTGGAGATGAGAAGTCAGCAAGCTTGCGATTCAACTCGCTCTTCAACTCCGATGCAATCTGGTTTGCACGGCGAGCGATAACATTGATGCTCTTGTAAACATTACCTGTCTCGTGGTCGAAATCAACGAGCTTACGAGTTACAGTGTTGTTCGGAATGTTCTTCTTAATTTCCATCTTTTTATCTTTGTTTGTCTATGTTATTTTTGTCCAAATAATCTTTTGCCTCCTTGGTGTATCGCTCCAACTCCTTGCAGTGCTTCGACTCGGGGAACTCGTTGATGAACGAATAGTACGAATCGAGAACATTCAAGTAGCGCTCACCCTGCTTCTCCTCGATAGAGTTGTGAGCCAAGCGGTAGTTCGATACAGCAATCAAGTAGAGTATCTCCTCGCGATGCGGAGTGTCGGGATAGAGCTTCAATGCGTTACGCAATGCTACTACGGCCGACTTGTATCGCTGAATTTTGTAGTAAGTATAGGCGTTGAGATAGGCCTTAGTCTTCAACCGCTCGGTCAACTCAGTGATGAGTTCGTTGAAGGCCTCTACACGCTTCGAGTTCGGATATCGCTCGATAAACTCCGAGAAGGCGATAATAGCCTCACCCGTAATGGTCTGGTCGCGCGTTGCATCGGGAGCGAGGTAGTAGCGACACATCGCCAACATAGCCTCGGCGTCCTCGATAAAGATACTACGACCGAACTTGCGACGGAACTCGTCAAGACGAATGGTTGCGTCCAAGTAGTCGCGACCCTTGAAGCGGCTACGAGCAGTGAAGAATGCTATCGAATCCTCGCGAACATCTCCCACATAGTAGGCTTGACAAGCCTCGAAGAGGTCGCCAGCTTGCTTCCACTTCTCGCGCTCGTAGTACTTCATTGCCTCCGAATAGATAAGCTCCGGATCAGCGCTCTTTACGAGTCTGTGAACGCTCACCTTCTTGCCCAACTCCACCTTATCGCGGACAGATAGCTGCTCCTTGCGTGCAAAGGCGGTGCCGACAATAAGTATCGCACACAGCGTCAGAATTGTTGTTCTTACTCTAGACTTCATCATAAAAAGCTCTCTACTCATACGCGCCTACGCGCGATAATCGTGCAAAGTTATAACTAATAAATCAAACCACAAAATTTATGCGGTATTTTCCGCCATTGTTGTCGCTCTTTCCGACCGTTTAGCGCAAAACTCCCTTGGCAATAAGCCACTCGGCAATCTGCACGGCGTTCAATGCGGCACCCTTCTTAATTTGGTCGGCAACGCACCAGAACGACAAACCGTTCTCGCAAGTGATGTCCTTGCGGATACGACCTACATACACAGGCTCCTTGCCGGCGATGAACAACGGCATAGGGTACTGCTTCTCCGACGGAGTGTCAACTACAACTACGCCCTCGGCCTCCTCGAATGCCTTGCGAGCCTCCTCCGGCGAGATTGGGCGCTCGGTCTCAACCCAGATGCTTTCCGAGTGAGCGCGCATAACAGGTACACGTACGCAGGTAGCCGATACGGCAACGTCCGAGTGCATAATTTTGCGAGTCTCGTTGTGCATCTTCATCTCCTCCTTGGTGTAGTCGTTGTCGGTGAAGACGTCGATATGAGGAATTACGTTGAAAGCCAACTGATATGCAAACTTCTCAACCTTTGGCTCCTCGCCCTTAGCCAACGATGCATGCTGCTCTTCCAACTCGGCCATAGCCTGAGCACCGGCACCACTTGCCGACTGGTAGGTCGAAACGTGTACGCGCTTGATGTGCGAGAGCTTCTCGATAGCCTTCAAAGCTACAACCATCTGAATGGTGGTGCAGTTAGGGTTTGCGATGATGCGACGTGGAGCGTTCAAAGCGTCCTCTGCATTCACCTCGGGCACTACCAACGGTACATCGTTGTCCATACGGTAGCAGCTCGAGTTATCAATCATCAAACAGCCATATTTTGTGATGGTCTCAGCGTAGTCGCGCGAAATGGCGCCACCTGCCGATACCAAAGCAAGGTCGATATCCTTGAAGTCGTCGTTGTGTTGCAACTCCTTGATTACAATCTCCTTGCCGCGGAATACGCGGGTCTGGCCAGCACTTCGTGCCGAGCCAAAGAGTACCAACTCATCGAGTGGGAAGTTGTGCTCGTCCAAAATTTTGAGGAACTCCTGTCCTACGGCGCCACTTGCGCCAACGATTGCTACTTTCATATTTTTCGTATCTGTTTTTATGTTTTTACTCACTTTTTTGTGCCAATCTAACGGCGCCTATTCGAAGAACTCCTGCTCTTCGCTTGACTCGTCCAGCTCGGTGTCGCTACAACTGTAGTCTTTCCAATATCTAGGGCGAACAAATTTATCGCCTCGGTTGACGTTGAGGTTAGGGTCTTTGTGAACATTTTTCAAGAACTCTCCGACGATAGGCAACGCCAAAACCGAACCCTCACCTCGGTGAGAGAGTGATACGGTCTGATCCTCGGCTCCTACCCACGAACCCATAGCCAAATTAGGGGTTACACAGATGAACCAAGCATCACGGTTCTTGTTGGTTGTACCTGTCTTACCTGCGATATCCACGCCGCCCATACCGTAGTTGCGAACCAATCGGCTACCGGTACCACCGGTGATAACTCGCTTCATCATCATGAGCAGTGTGTAGGCTGCCTCCTTGCTTATGGCATCATGCGATGCTGGCGAGAATGACGAGATGATGTTGCCGTGTCTATCTTCGATGCGGGTTACGAAGATTGGCGTATTGTGGATACCCTCGTTCGCGAAGGTACAATATGCACCTACCATATCGTAAACATTCGACTCCCACGCACCTGTACACAATGGATATACAGGTTTGATATAGCTTGTAACACCCATGTGGTTAATGAATTTCGCTACCTGCTCAGGCTGTCGAGCTTGCTTCATAATCCAAGCCGAGTAGTTGTTTCGCGAACGCATAAGACCCCAGCTGAGAGGGTGCATAGCACCGTCATATGCGCCGCCACCAGCCTCTTTTGGCGACCATGTTGCGTGACCTGCCTGCTTAATGGTTACAGGGAGGTTCGGAACCATCGTACAAGGATTCATACCGAGCTGATTGATAGCAAAACCATACACAAACGGCTTTACGGTCGAACCTACCTGACGTTTACCCTGCTTTGCGTTGTCGTACTTGAAGTACTTGAACGAAGGACCTCCGACGTAAGCCTTGACGTGGCCCGATCGAGGCTCCATTGCCACAAACGATGCACGCATGATACTCTTGTGGTGGAGGATCGAGTCACGCGGTGTGAGCAGAGTATCAACCTCTCCCTTGTAGGTGAAGATCTTCATTCGGCACTTCACCTCGAAGCTTGCATATATCTCTTCTTCGCTACGTCCCTCCTCTTTCATGTTGTGGTAGCGATCGGAGTGGCGCATTGCATACTTGATAGTAGTCTCCTCCTTCTGCTTACTAACGCGCTTATACAATCGTCCATCTCTACGAATCTGTGCGTCCATTGCCGGCTGAATGGCTGTACGCATCTGCTTGAGCACAGCCTCCTCGGCATACTTCTGCATCGCAGGATTGATGGTGGTGTAGATCTTCAAACCGTCGCGATAGAGGTCGTATGGAGTACCGTCGGCCTTGCGGTTCTTGTGGCACCAACCAACAATCGGGTTGTTGTCGTACTCCTTGCAAGCCTGCTCGTAGTCCCAATCGTTACGATAGCTCTTGCGAACAGGACGCTTGGCGTTCATTGTCTGGCGCAACATCTCGCGGAAATATGTTGCATAACCAAGGGTATGAGATACAGGCTTGTATTTCAACTTGATAGGTAGAGTCGACAGTGAGTCGCACTCCTCCTTTGTGAGGCCACCGGCAGCCTGAATACGTTGCAAAACAAGATTACGGCGCTTCAATGCATTCTCTGGATTGAGAATAGGCGAGTAACGTGTCGGAGCATTTACCACACCTACCAACATTGCAGCCTCCTGGGTATTCAAATCGCAAGGCATCTTGCCGAAGAAGGTCTTCGATGCCGATTCGATACCATATGTATTCGAACCAAACTCCACGGTGTTGAGATACATGGCAATAATCTCCTCTTTGGTGTAGTTGAGCTCGAGCTTCAAGGCTGTAATCCACTCCTTGAACTTAGCGATGATAAGTTTTGAGTAGCGAACAATCTTTCCGTTATTGTTCTTCTCACGAGGGAAGAGGTTCTTCGCCAACTGCTGTGTAATGGTACTACCACCACCCTGCGAAGAGTGTCGCATGGCGATAGTCTTCACACCTACACGGGCCAACGAAACGAGGTCGATACCCGAGTGCGAGAAGTAACGCACATCCTCGGTAGCTACGAGAGCCGCAGCAATCGGAGGCATGGTGTGACCGTCCACAGTGATGAGGTTTGCAGAGTCCTTTGGAAAGAGGTCCGAGTACTGCTTGTGCGAGCGGTTCTGAATGAAGAATGAGCCCATCTCGGTGCCATTATCTGCAAAGATTTGTGTGGCGAGGTTGCTCTTTGGATTCTCCAAGTCCTCGAACGACGGTATTCGTCCGAAGGCTCCGCAGGCAGTGAGTAATAGCAGCAAGAACAATGTTATTGTTGGCGTCAGGACGATACCCCATGCCCACTTAATGATCTTCTGCGTTCTTGTTGCACTGTCTTTTTTAGTCGAACCACTCTCCGAAGTGGTTTTGCGACGAATTGCAAATTTTCTTTTTGCCATAAAACTTGTTTGTGTTAGAACGGGAGTCCAAAGCCCACCTTGATGAATGGTCGTCGGTGCTCTTTGTCCTCTTTATGTTTAGTTAAAATTGTCGGTTGATATACTGACAGCGTCAGCGAGGTTGTCGCTGCAGCCGGCATTCTAAACAGGTTGAAGTCAATCGATATATCTCCTCCGTAGGAGATGATATGGTGGCGCTCCAATCGCGAGTTGAGCGTGTAGTTCGGATTGACATACATCTCCTTGTGGTTGAACGACGCATAGTCAAATCCCACGTTTAGGCGCAATCGCTTGAAGTGGATAACCGAGCCGAAGCCTCCATCCGGATACCAGAGTGGCAACGCATAGTTGAGCGATGTAGCCACGTAGTTGCGGTTCTCAATCTCCGAAGCGTAGAAGCCTCGAGGTACAAGGCGTCCCGAGTAGAATGCCAAGTTCGAGAGAGCCTTGTCGTGGTTGAAGCCTCCGAGCGAGGTTTGATATACCGCTGCAAGCGATAGCGAGTGGTGTTGTGCCACTCCTGGGAAGTATCCCTTACCATAGACCGATATGAGATGACTGAAATTCTCGTCGGCTGGATTGAGGGCATAGTTCACCGAGAATACTTGACCCCAGCGAGGTAGGAAATCCTTGTGAGCCATGCGCACCTGGTCCTGGAAGCCTGCGCCAAACTGCAAGAGGTGTACTCCCTCCTTGTAGCCTACCTTTGCGATGTTGCTCACATGTCCCTTGCCAATATCCATCGATATTTTATCCACCTTCGCCACCAGGCCGTTCGAGTAGTTGTAGCCCGCCGACACCTGCACGTAGCGCGTGTGGTAGCCCGACTGCAGGTAGAGTGGCAACGATGCCATAACGCCGATGTTGTAGTACTTTCCGCGCTCAGGTGTCTCGTTCAGCACGAGCTCCTCTTTGCCTGTTATTGGGTTTACGACATACTCCTCCTTGCCACCCGGGAATACCGCCTTGAAGCGGTCTGACATAGGGTCGTAGAGGTAGGTGTATGCCGAGTAGAGCTGCTGCTGACCGCCGTAGGTGGCGTTTACGCTCAGGTTTACACCCAAGCCGTAGTAGCGGAACGAACCCTTAAAGACGTGGCCCTCCTGCGAGTTCCAGCCCCAAGTGAGGAAGCCGTCAGCCGTGGAGAGGATATTCTGCGACATAATCGTAGCTCCGAGGTTAAAGTCCAAAGTCCCCTCCTCGCTCAGTGCGAATGGGTCATAAGACACAGGTGCCCACGAGTGAATGTTGAAGAGGTGGGCAGGTCCGCTGTAGCGCTTATCTCTCAGCGGCTTTGTTTTTCGTTTGCTTTGGTTTGCCGATTGTGCTCGTTGTGCTTGCGCCATCATCGAGTCGGCACCCATAAACCGCACTGTGTCGAGATTTATCGTGTTCCACTTTTTGCGTGGTGGGTTTACGAGGTTTATCGGCAACTTCGAGTGCTCCACCTTTGGCAATGTGTCAAACACCACCTTCTGTTGTGCCAGGTGGTAGCCATAGCGGTCGTAGGTGGTCATTGCAACGGTGTTATCACCATTTGGCATTGGCGAGAATGAACCATATGTCGAGCCCGATATGCGATATTGGGTATTAGTACGCAAGTCGTAGCAGTGCGCCTCGTCCTTGCCCGATTGGATAGAGCCGAAGTACAAAATGCCGTCCTTGGCGCGCAGATCGCTCAGGGTGATGTAAGCACCCTCGGTTACGTGCTCTATTTCGCGGTTCTTACCCACGCGACCAAGCCACATACCACTGTCGTCCGTAGCGATGAAGTACAACGCGCTGGTGTAGTTATCGTATGCCAAACTGTGTATTTCGATGTTGGACGGAACTTCCACGCGCAAGTACTCCTCGTCGGTGCGAGGTATCGGATTTCCGCGTACGATGTTGTACACGCCATTTGGTAAGTACTCCACCCACGCCAACTCGTGCTCGCTGATAGGTGTAGGGTAGAGAGCCTTATCCTTGCTGTTGATTGTGCGGGTGCGACCTCGCTCCACGTCCATGTAGCAGAGTTTCGAGTTTACTCGCTCGGCAAAGAGTAAGCTTCGACGATACTCCGTCCACCAAACTTTGCCCCCCACAACCTCGCTTGGGCGCGTTGATACGGCACCTGTGTATGCTACGTGTGATCTTCTGCCACTATTGCTGTCTGTGATGACAAAGGCGTTTGGCTTGTCGAGCGTCTCGTACATCGAAAGCACCAAGTTGTGGTCGAGGTATTGCGGATAACGATATTTTGTGTAGCCCTTCTCGGCATCGACGGATATCTGTGTCGATGTGTTCGGCTGATAAGGCAACGAGTTCCAGTAGGTGTTCAAATCGGCAAAGGTTTCGCGGAAGAGTTTTGTTGTCGAGGTGTTGTAGAAACGGTTCATCGCCACGTAGGTGGTAGCGATGGTGTATGGGTTACGAACAGCGTAGCGCACAATGTTGTTCCAGATGTTCTCGTCGTACTTGGTGTTGGCATACGATGTTATCTGGTAGCCGAGCTGGTAGTGGTCTGGAATATACTCGCAGTACGATCCGCAGAACCACTTATTAAAATTCCTCTCCGAAGCGAAGTCGCCCATTGCACGATAGTGCATCGTAAAGCTCGGTTGCAGACCACGACCAAACGACGACATCTGCGTTTCGGAGAGCGTAGCATCGCCCTCCAAGCCCCACAGCGGCATAAAGAGCAAACCGAAGGTCGAGCTCTGCTGGCCGAGGATATAACTGAACACCTTGACAAAACCTCGGTTGATGTTGTTGTATTGTACGGCGTGTCGGTACTCGTGTGCTGCGAGTTGCTTCAACCACGGCATCGAATATCCGCTTACGGCAGGCGACGAGAGAATCTCCACTCGCTTTGGTAGCCACATCACCATACCGTTCGATGAGAAGTTCTCAGGGTGAATGACAAACGGAATCTTCATCGCTCCGTGGCGGAAGCCGAAGTCGATAGACGGTTGTACGGCACGAGCGTAGTACATCATCTTGTAGCCGAGCTCGCGAGCGGTATCGGGGTAGATGACATCAATCTTCTCGCCCTTGAGTTTGCGCCACTGCATATAGGTCGGGTCGGCACCCCACGAGTAGTATTGTGCCGAAGCCGTCTGTGCCGCCACGAGTGCGACGACCATCAAAACTATATGCCTAAACCAACGCTTCACTAAACCTTCTTTGTTTGTGTGTATCCTTTTTGAATGAGCAGAGCTGTAACGCGGTCGCGGTGGTCGCCCTGAATTATTATCTCGCCCTCCTTGACCGAGCCACCCACACCACAACCTCGCTTGAGGGTGCGACCAAGCTCCTCTAAATCCTCTGTAGAACCTACAAAACCGCGCACTATGGTTGCAACCTTGCCACCGCGACCTTTGGTGTCGCGCCATACTCGCAAATTCTGCTTTGCAGGTGCCAAAGTTTCAGCCTCCTGCTCCTCGCCATAGTCGTATGCGAAGTCAGGATTTGTCGAATAAACCATTCCAAGTCTCTCTTTCCAATCAGCCATATCTTGCGGTGTTTTGGGCATATTACTCCAAAATCTGCTGCAAAAGTAACAATTATTTTGTCAACTAACGCAAATTTTGTATATTTGTTATACAAATATCACAAAAACGATGGCAAAAAGGCAATCAAACAGGGAGCAGAGGCGCGAAATGATGCTCGAGAAGATGCGCGCCAAGGCTTTGGCTCGTGGTAAGGTCGATGTTGCGACACTGCCTACGGCGCTGCCCGTGAACGACGGCAAGCGACTGGTGCGAGTCTTTGTCGAGGGGTACGAAGATGTTGCCTTCTGGCGAGGAATCTTCGACCACTTCGCAAACCCCTATCTCCGCTTCGAAATTTCGGTGCCGACACGCAAGGATTTACCTAAGGGAAAGAAGGTTTTGCTCTCGATGGCAGAGGAGGCAGACGAGGAACTTTTGTTGTGTATGGATTCCGACTTTGATTACCTTTTCGATGATGAGGACGAGGTGTCGCGACAGATTGTCTCTTCGCCCTACATGTTCCACACCTATACCTACGCTACGGAGAACTATTTGTGCTATGCACCGTCGCTCCACAATGTCTGCGTGAAGGCGGTTAAGAATGATGCCTATATTTTTGATTTCGAGCAGTTTATGGCCGACTATTCGCGGACGATTTATCCGCTGTTTTTGTGGTACGCCTACTCCGCTTCGCGCAAGACCGAGAACGTCCTTCCGCTCATAGATTTTAAGTCAGCAGTGCGTATCGGATACCTCGATATCGAGCAAAATGGAGCCAATACGATTGCGTGGTTGAAGCGCAATGTCGAGCGTCGAGTGGCCTCGCTCGAGGAGGATAATCCGGAGATGGCAAACGAGATTCCGGCCTTTGCCGAGCGCATCAAAAAGAAGGGCGTTGAGCCCGAGCTTACCTACCTCTTCATGCACGGTCATACGCTGATGGACAACGTGGTTTTGACAGTGCTGAGCGGGGTGTGCGAGAAGCTTCGACAGATTTCACTTTCGCAGATTATCTGCTCGTCGAAAGAGGGTGTTGCACTCAAAAATGAGATGAGCAACTATACCAATACGCTGCGTTCTATTCGTGATGTTCTGCTCGACAACGAGAATTACACGTCGTCGCCACTCTATAAGCGGTTAAAAGCTGATATTCAACGATATATCGACGCAACAATATCAAAAATGGGAGTGTAATCACACTCCCATTTTCGATGTATAGATGTTGTGTTTTACCTCTCCTTACAAAGGCTTTACATAGCGCACTGTATCAGGTGTAAGCTGGCTGATAATGAAGTCGTCGCACTCTACATACTTGTTGAGCAACTCGTCGTTGTAGTGGTGAATAGTCAAAAGCTCAACTTTCGAGATAGTCTCAACATTGAAGCCCTCCTCCTGCAAAGCTACAGCAACCTCCTCCAAGTGCCAGCTCTCCTCTACGCACAAGCCGAGCTCTACGGCGGTGTTGTGGATAAGGTTGGTCTTGATGCGGAAACGCTCCAATGTAGCGAAGATGATTGGGAACTTCTCCTCCAATACGAACGAGAGGTCGCGCGAGCGGAGTCGCAAGAAGCTCTGGTTGCGCTTCACGATGATGATTGGGGTCGAGATTGTCTCGGCTGTGCCGTTAATCTCCGAACCTGCAGCGTGCTTGTTGCCGAATGGCTTAACGAACAAAGGAATGTTCTTGTTCTGCAACGGCTTGATTGTCTTAGGGTGGATAATCTGTGCACCGCTATATGCCAACTCGATGGTATCCACGTAGTTAAGGAAGTTAATCTTCACTGCATCAGGGAAGATCTTAGGGTCGGCATTGAGGATTCCGTCCACGTCCTTCCATACGGTCATCGACTCTGCGTTGAGGATATTTGCAACAACGGCAGCCGAGTAGTCCGAGCCCTCGCGACCGAGTGTGGTGGTGGTTCCGTCCGGAGCCGAGCCAATAAAGCCCTGACCTACGAAGATGCGGTTCTCAGCACCTGCACACGCCAAGCGAAGCGGTGTCTTCGACTCCTCGATCAATACGTTGGCGTCCTTGTGGCGTGCCTGAGTGAGGAAGCACTTGCGCATATCTATCCAGCTGTTCTTCAAGCCCTCATTGTTGAGGAATGCCGAGATGATGGTTGTCGAAACCAACTCTCCGTAGGCTACGATGTGGTCGTACCACTCCTCAGCACGCTCACGCTCGAACTTGTTGGTAGTCACAGCCTTAAGTAAAGCTTCGAACAAGGCGTCAACCTCCTCGATGCGGTGCTCGGCCGAGCCAAACAAATCGGCGATAATGGTGTAGTGGTAGGCTTTGATTTCGGCGATTTTCTCCTCGCAGAAGGCGGTATCTCCCTTACGCATAGCGTTGAAAACCTCCTCTAAAGCGTTGGTGGTCTTACCCATAGCCGAAACTATGATAAACAACTCTTTCTCGTCACTGACAATGTTCAGGAGGTTACGAACACCTTCGGCATGTCGCACCGAAGCACCTCCAAATTTGTAAACTTTCATATGTTTATATTTGCTTTTAGCCATTGGCCAATAGCCATTAGCTGTTCTGTTTGGGTGCAAAGTTATAGAAAAAACGGAAAACAGAAAACTTTTTTTGTTTCTGTGCCATATAATTTGATAGGATATAATAGGATTGAATAGGAGTCGCACCTATGGTGCTTGATAGGATTAAATAGGGCTATCCTATATAATCCCATTAAGGGCTAAAAGCCCGAGTCCTATAGAGCCGATTTATCGGCGCATCCTATAAAATCCTATCCCAAGACCCCTCTAATAGAGCTCGATAAACTCCCAGGTGTTGCCCACCGCCTCGAGGTAGCGCATAAACTCCTCGTGCGAGATAACCACCGTACCGCGGCTGTCGTTGGGGTGGAAGCTCAGACTTTCGGCCTTTTCGAGGTTCTTATCGAGGAAGAGATGCACGTGGTTCTCCTCGTCGTTAATAAGTCCGAATGGCGACACCGAGCCTGGCTCCAAACCGAGATAGCGCTCCATACGTTGTGGCGAAGCGAAACTCAACTTTCCCTGATGCAGACGGTGCTCAAGGTCGTGAATAGCCATATCCTGGTTGCAATCGAAGCATACCAAGTAGTGGCGATTGCCCTTGTGGTTGCGGAAAAAGAGGTTCTTGCAGTGCACCGACCCATCGTCGTGCCAATACTGCTTGGCAATCTCTATCGTAGGCGACTCGGGGTGAAAATAGACCTCGTATTGTATGTTATGAGCATCGAGGAACTCAAAAACCCTTTTACTGCGTAGTTCTAATGCTTCCATATTATTTTGCTATGTAAATCGTTCCGATTGGTAAATTTTGCACCTTACTTGCGTCATAAATGCTCACATAGGCAGACTATGCTGCGCTTTCTGCCACTGCGTAACGCACAAAATTTCCTCAATCGCCTCCGATTTTCCCTTCTGGGAATATTAGTTTTCCGTTTTCCTCCTCCAAGCGAAAACCGAAAAACAAAAAGTTTTCCGTTTTCCGCTTTCCGTTTTCCGTTATCTCCTATACTTCGTATCGGTGTTCTCGAAGATAAATGCGAAGACGTCGGCGGTCTCCTCGATGCGCTTTGAGGTTGGTTTGCCTGCGCCGTGTCCTGCATTGGTGTCGATGCGGATAAGCACCGGATTGTCGCCCTTGTGGCAGTGCTGCAACTCGGCTGCGAACTTAAACGAGTGCGCCGGCACAACTCTATCGTCGTGGTCACCCGTGGTTACGAGTGTTGCAGGGTACTCCACGCCCTCGCGCAAGTTGTGCAAAGGCGAGTACTTTATGAGGTAGTCGAACTGCTCCTTCACGTCCGCCGAGCCATACTCCACAACCCAGCCGTGACCGATTGTGAAGCGGTGGTAACGCAACATATCCAATACGCCTACTGCCGGCAATGCAACAGCGTACAAATCAGGGCGTTGAGTCATACACGCACCCACCAACAAACCGCCGTTCGAGCCGCCCGCGATAGCCAACTTTTTGCTCGATGTGTAGCCCTCCTTGATGAGGTGCTCGGCAGCGCCGATAAAGTCGTCGAAGACGTTCTGCTTATTCTCCAACATACCGCCCTTGTGCCACTCCTCGCCATACTCCGAGCCGCCACGCAAGTTCACTACAACCCATACGCCGCCCTGTTCCATAAACATAGCCGCAGTGGTCGAGAACGAAGGTGTGAGATTTATCTGGAAGCCTCCGTAGCCGTAGAGGTAGCAAGGGTTGTTTCCGTCCAATTTAAGTCCCTTCTTGTGCGATACGAACATCGGAACACGCGTGCCATCCTTGCTCTCGAAGAAGAGCTGTTTTGTTTCGTAGTTCTCGCAGTCGAATTTAACCTCCGAACGGTGGTACAATTCGCTCTTGCCGCTCTCGATGTCGTAGCGGTAGATTGTGCTTGGCGATGTGTAGTTTGCTACGGCGTAGTAGGTGTCTATAT
This sequence comes from Alistipes sp., assembly GCA_045648965.1. Classification (GTDB taxonomy): domain Bacteria; phylum Bacteroidota; class Bacteroidia; order Bacteroidales; family Rikenellaceae; genus Alistipes. The sequence goes on from JAZRPA010000024.1 coordinate 178,570, forward strand.
CCTCGCGCTCGCCGTCGAAACCACCCACCGAGCCGATAATCGGCAACTCCACTTCGCGTACGAGGTTGCCCTTGCGGTCGTATTGGAAGATTTTGCTCTGCGCATCGATAAGATACTCAGGGAAGAGGTATTTGCCCACCATACCCACCGACTCGAGCAACGCTTTACCCTCAGGAATAACGTCGTACTTCTTGCCGGTGAGGAGATTTACTCCCACGAGGCGATAGTTCGGTGCATTGTCGTTAGTCATTACGAAGAGCTCGTCCTCGTAGCAGTCGAGAATGTAGTAGTCGAACTCAAAACCCTTGTAGAGGGTGCGCCACTTGCTCTCCGAGGTTTGCTTGTAGAGAATTTGCGTGCCCGAAGTACCTGCCGACGAGGTGATGAACTGCCACTTGCCGTCCTCGCTCTCGCCGCCGTGGTGGTAGTGGAGCGGATTCTTCTTATCCTCGAAGATGAGAACATCCTCCTCCTGCTTGGTGCCGAGGCGGTGGAAATAGACCTTCTGATTGGTGTTTTGTGCCGAATATACAGCGTCGCCCTCCTTTGGAGCGTCGTAGGCGCTATAGTAGAAGCCGCGACCGTCGCGAGTCCACGATGCACCCGAGAATTTCACCCACTTGATGTGGTCCTCGAGCGGTTTCATTGTCTCGGTGTCGAGCACCTTAATCTCTACCCAGTCGGAGCCTGCCGAGGCGAGTGCATAGGCAAAATACTTGCCGTCCTTGGTGAATGTACCTGCGTGCAACGCCACGGTGCCGTCCTTCGAGAGGGTATTAGGGTCGAAAAATAGCTCCTCTTCCTTGTCTGCAAGGTTGCGCTTGCGGTAGATTACACTCTGGTTCTGAAGTCCGCTATTACGCGAGATGTAGTACCAATCGCCACGCTTCGAAGGTGCGCTCTGCGACGGGTAGTTCCACAACTCGGTCAATCGGTTGCGGATAGCATCTCGCTGTGGGAGTGAGTTAAGGTAGCCGAAAGTTACCTCGTTTTGCGCCTTTACCCACTCGACTGTGCGCTCTGACATGTCGTCCTCGAGCCAACGATAAGGGTCGGCAATCTCTGTACCGTGATAGTTTTCAACAACGCCCTCGCGCGCTGTTACAGGGTAGTCAATATGTTTCATGTTTCCAATTATTTTTCCAATACCGTAACCAATAAAGTATGCTGCTGCAATCACTGCAACAGACGTAATCACTATTTTTGTAGCTCTCTTCATATTATTTAATATTTATCAATCACAAAGATAATAAAAAAGAGAAAGCGGAGAACAAAAAACAAAAGTTTTCCGCTCTCCGCTCTCAGTTTTCAGTTGTCAACTATTTAGGCTGATTGTTCTCGTCGAGGTCGTAGAGCAACTCGATGTCATCGACATACATCCACGACTCGCTACTTCCGGTGAAGTAGTCGCCATAGCCCGAGCATGTGAATGTGAGCACGAGCTGCGACGGTATAACCTCAGGATTTGAGTACTCGATAGGGAGAGTCATTGTATGCCACTCGTCGGTTCTCTCGACAACCATCTCAGGACAGCTGTCGCTATCGAAGTAACCCAATCCGATAACGCCCGCAGCGGTGCGAGGGTCGAAGAAGGTCTTCTCATCAGCACTGTTCACGCAGTGTGGCGCAGCCCAATTGGTGAGGCAGAAGAAGACCTTTGCAACGTCAGGCTGTCCGCCTATAACCTTTATCTGCTTGCTACCGATGTGGTACTCGGTGCCGTTCGAAGCAGCCTGGTACTTGTTGCCGATGGTTATCCAGTTGATACTACCACGCGAATACTTAACCTTGAAGCGTACTGCCACAGGCTTAACGTCTTGTCCCGTAGGGCGACCGAAATAGACCGTAGCGTTTGTTCCGAGAGTCTCGCCGTAGTAACCTACAAAGAGGTTTCCTGCGGCAAATTTCATATTCAACACGCTCTGCGATCCCATAAATGCACTTATTTCGCCCGTAGAGTCGGCAGGAACATTCTCTGGGTTAGCGCTCTTATAGACAGGGTAGGTGAGGTTGTACTTCTCGCCGAGCGATGTACCACCAGGGTTACCCGTAGCCCAGAACATATCCGAAACCGACGAGAATGGATACCAGCAAGGACCCGCCTCGCCCGTAGGCAAGAGGTTCTGATCGTTGGTGAACTTACCCCACTGCTCCATATCGGAGTTTGGAAGCTGATAGAGCGGTGCTGTTGTAACAATCTTTACGTCCGACTGCTTCTCGTCAGCGTAGCCGATAACCTCATACTCGGTGCCTGGCTCCAAACCGCGAACTACGGCCTTTACGAAGCCCTCCTCGTAGCGGTTGTAAGGGTTTTTAGAGTCTGCGGCGTACCACGCATCAGCAATCTTCTGCCACTCCTCCTCGCCGCGCTTGCGATATGCAAACTGAATTGAAGCTCCGTCGATAGCGGCAGCCTTAATCCAGATTACGTTCGCTCCGGCCGAGACATACTCGAAGTCGAGAGCTACCTCCGTAGGTACGATTACCAACTCCCACACAACGTTATGGTCGTGAGCTGTAACCGATATTGTGCGCGACTTGTCGGCATTGTCGAAGTTTGTCGGCATCTCCGAGAGCTCGGGGTAGTCGTATGTCGGACGTGGTCCAAAGCGTACGTCGGTAGTCTTTACATTGTTGAGAGGGTAGTCCTGACGGCGCTTTACGATGGCGCGATGACCCTCTGTGTCCCACTCTGTAGCTCCAATCTGACCATCTACAGTCCAAATGCGGTTGATTGTCTGTGTTGCAACAATCTTCCACTCGTAGCTCTGGAAGTAGGAGAGTGTGATATACTCAGGCTGCGACATATTCACAACCTTGTTATTCAAATCCTTCGATACGGTGATGCTACTGGTTGGCTCGTAGTTGATATTGGTGATAACCTCCGAGCCGTAGGTGATGCTGTTGAACTTCACCGCCTCGATATTGGTCTCCTCGGCAAGAGGAATCGTGGCTGTATAGGTCGAGCGGTCGAGCACAATATCTCCACTTGCGCCCTCAACGTCGAGCGAAGCGATGTAGAGATCGACCACAGGTTTTGGCACGTCGTTCTTTATACACGAGTAGAGTGCCACAGCCGAAAATAGTATTATAGCGAGTCGTTTAGTCATGTTGCTCTCTTAAATTTAGTTCGTTTTTCTTGCTCCACAAGTGTACTGTAACACCGATGTTAATCTCGGCGAGGTTGAGGCGATAGCGCAACTTCGAGAAGTCGCGAGTGCCACCCGTAGGGTTCATCTCACCATCATACTGCTTGATGTGGGTGTATTGCAAGCCGCCCAAGCCGAACGATACGGTAGCGCACACATTCGGGAAGACGTATGCTGCAATACCTGGGTTGAAGTTGAACGCCAACTTGTAGGTATCCGAAATCGATTTGTTCCACTCGTTGTTGTACATAAAGCCGAAGTGTGCACGTCCGAACTGACCCTCCAACTCTAACTCTCCGAATACTCCGAAGCGACCGCGCTTGTCGATTGGCACGTATGCGCGGTGGAAGAATGCGAACGAGTAGGCGTTACTCAAGTAGTTTACACCAATACCCTCGGTCGAGAACTCTATACCGGTGATAAAGTTGCCAAGGTTGATGTTTGCATTGTCGAAGTGGCCTCCCATGCGTGTATATCCAAATCGTGCGCCAACGGCGAGATTGTTGCGATAGAAGTATCCAATGTATGGCTTTACCGAGATGACAGAGCCTCCAAACTTGAGATTTTCTACTACGAGAGCAATGTCCGAGTCGTCGGAAGATAAAGTTCCGTACGATGCAGAAACACCGCACAACCACTCTCCTTTGTAGGCAAACGAACTCTTGTCAATCTCGCGATCCACGCGGTTTACCTGGATCAACTTACCTGGTTTTCTAACCAATTTGGTTGTGTCGCGCTGAAGACCGAGGACAATGCTCTGAGCCTTTGCCGACTGCGATGCGCTCACTACGAGGAGCGCTGCGAATATCATAAATATCTTCTTCATCATAGCTGTGTACGTTTTTTAGAGATAGAATGAAGCACCCAATCCAATGGAGAAGATGTTTACCTTAAAGTTCATTTGTGAGTTCGATGTCGAACCTGTAACCACCTGGTTTCCAATCTGTCGTGTCTTCGAGTAGTTGAAACCGAGAACACCGATGTTCACCTCGATAGCCATATTGTTGGTCAAGAAGGCTGCGATACCTGGATTTACACCGAGCGAAATATCGAAGCTCGACGAGTAGGCTCCGCTAAGGCTCTGCTGTGGTCCCGAAAGGAGTTTCGACTGCGAGCCTCCCATTGCCAAACCGACCTCGGCAAAGAGCGCGAAACGCTTGTTATCCTTGCCCAGTGGGATATAGTTGCGCCACAACGCCTCCACATTGTAGGAGTGCTTGAGCGAATAGAAGAACGAGTTGTCGAGCGAGGTGATCGAGAGGCTAGCATTGTCCAACTCGGTCAAGCCGCGCGAATAACCAACTCGCACACCAACCAACGCATTCTTCGAGTAGGCATAACCTACCAACGGAGTAACCTTGAATTGGTAGCCATTCGATTGAATATCCTCTACAATCAGGAAGTTGTAGTTGTTGTTGCTGTGTGTCGAGTACGAGATAGATCCTCCGAATACCCACTGTCCCTTGGGTACAAATTCGGTGCGGATATTCGCAATACCTCGATTTTGGCGTCGCTGGCTGTGGCTATATACGACGCTGGTGCTATCTGAACCCACCGCCTTCACCTCCTCCTGTGCCAAGGCAACTGTGTCTTTAAATGCAGGCATCACCGCCATCTTATCACACTCCTGTGCTATTGCTGAGCAGGGGAGCAGAAGCATCGCCACAACTAAAAGTTTTATAAATTTACGCATCAGTTTTTTTACTACCTAATTATATATATTAGTAAACAAGTTCAATGTCGTCGATATACAACCACGAGTCGGTCGAACCGTCGAAGAAGTCTCCGTAACCCGAGCAGGTGAATGTCAAAATCAAGTGCGAAGGTACTTGGTTAGGGTCTGTACCGTAGAATGTAAACGGAATCTCAACCTGCTTCCACTCAGTCTGCGACTCGGTGGTTGCCATATATGCCGAGTAGAGCACCTTGTTGTAGCGAGTGTCGCCAGATTTGATGTCGGCATCGCTCGGGTTGAAGGTTGTACCCTTACCGTTGCTACTATCCACCAAATGCACATCTGTTGTCATACAGCAGAAGATCTTGCAGAGGTCAGGATCGCCCTTCTGGCCCACCTTGCCACTTACCTTGTCGATAGTACCGCAGTTCCACTTTGCCCAGAAGCGAATAGCCTTAGGCTTTGCATTATATTCAAAAGGCTGGCCAAAGTATACCTTTGCGTTAGTTCCGTCCATACCGCCCCACGAGCCGATATAGCCGTTTCCTGCCGCGAACTTCACAACGATATACTCCGAGTCCATATACATCGACTTCGAGCCCTTCGAGCCGGGACGAACATCGTTGCTACTCTGGGTGATATTCTTACTCAAAACGGCTGTTCCGTAGTTACCTGTACACCAATAAGGGTTGTTCGAGGTGTGGTAAGGGATAATTACGCCGTCGCCATCTTTGCACCAATCCTCCAAGTCGCCATTCGGAATCTGATTACCGTCGCGAGTGGTAAACGAAAGGCTGCTACCCACGTTCTTGCCGTTGATGACGAGTGCATACTCGTAGGTGCGACCAGGCGATAGGCCGTCGATATGAGCCGAGTAGATGTTTGCCTCACCCATCGAAGCGGTGGTACGAGTCCACTCCGCATCGCCCTCGCGGTAGAGAATCTCAACGCTCGAAGGCGAGCCGAATACTGTTGCCGAGAGGGTCGATGAGCAACCTGTCCAAGCGATAATCTCCTTGCTCTTGTCGTAGGCATTTACACCCGGAAGAGTGTAAGGCAACTCCTTGTGAGCCTCGCTACCTCCCGAGTCGGTTACGCACATCTCGATAATTTGCTCACCGCCATTCAAGGTGTAGAAGAAATCCTCGCCGAGGGTGATGTAGAGCTGTGGCGAGTTCAAGCCCGAGAGCGTTACGCCCGCTACAGGGCTAGCTACAGGATCGAATGTTGTTCCACCGGCTGTGATTGTTACACCGACAAAGTCTGCCGCAGCAGTTGCAAGGTATTGACGGTTGCCACCTGTGTAGTAGCAGTGGGTGTTAGGGTCGAAACCTACGCCCTTTAACTCTGGATCCGGCGAGAACGAGAGGTGATCGTCACGCTCCTCGATACTCTCGTCGAGAGTTACGTTCAAGCCACCAAAAAGACCATTTGCATCGGGCGAGAACTTGAACGAGAGTTTGTAGGCCTTCTTCGCCTCAACATTCTCGATAGCTCCGCTCTTATCTACCGATATCTGCTCGCCATCTTCGTAGCGATAGGTACCCACGAAGTGCCAAGCGAGCGTTGTGCAACCCTCAGGCATAATAAAGTAGCCCTTTTGGCTCTTGGTATAAGCGAGCTTCGCGTTGTCGTCGGCCTTAACCTCTACGTTGTAACCCTCGAGGAAGCCATCTACGATACCCTGATCGAAGAGCACCTCTACCGCGATATTCTGCATCGAAGCAATAATATCTACGGTCGAAGTCTCGCCACCCTTGATGTCGAAGCTCTCCTCGCCGAGGAAGTACTGCTCTGCCTCGTTGAAGGTTGCCGATACGGCTACTCCGCTCTCTACAACGGCGGTGTAGTTGCCCTCCAACAACCAGATATACTCCGGCTTCTGCATGTCGGCCTTGCTCGAGTCGTACTTGCGCACGAGCATCGCCTTGCCATTCTCGTTCTTGTAGATCGAGAGGAGGTAGTCGCGCTCGGTTCCGTCTGTTGCACGTGTGCCTACGTTGAGTATCAACGCACCCTTATCTTCCGATGGGGTGTTGTCGATAGCGTTCTGAGCGCCACCATCGTTTACACACGAAGCCAACGCCAACGCGCACGCGCAAACTATTATATTGAATAATCTCTTCATCTTCTACTATTTTCCGGTTTGAAGCATCAAAGTCTTAACGGTGGTGTTGCCCTCGTTGTCGGTAACGCTGAGAATGAAGTCGTGATACTTCAAATCCGAGCCGCTGACCGCCTGAAGTACGCCCATAAACTGGGTGATAGAGAGCTTTACAAAGTTCTTGTTCAACACATCATCGCCTACACTAAATCCAAGGCCGCGGAGAGGCTCCTCCACGTCGATAAAGACCTCAGGGTTGCGAGTGTCGTACGACTGCTTTGGATAGCAGAGGTTGAGCATATTGCAAAGACCTGTTCCGGCCAACTCCTCAGGGGTGAGCGACGCCGACTGAATCTCCACCATAAACTCCTTAATGCCCTTCGATGCCGAAATCAACAAGTCAACCTCCAAGCCCGCAACAATCTGCTCGCGCTGCGAGATGTCGTGACCGTCCCAAACGATGTTTGGATCCTCAACAGGAGTTGCAGGGGTGTCGTTACCACCTTCGTTACCGCCCTGGTTGCCACCGTCGGTCCACTCCTCCTCTGTTACGAGATCAGCAACGTTGCAAGGTACAATCTCGTCGGTTACCCAGTCGCGAACGGTTACACCTACGTTGATATTACCCTCGGCTGCGTGCTCGATGTAGAAGTGAATTTTGCTGTGCTGACCTGTCTTCACGTCGCGCACCTCCTTGTTCATCTCGATAGCCTTGAAGTTCTCCTTGTCGGCAGCGTAGGTACCGCTGATGCGAAGGTTGATTGTGTTCAATGCGTTTGGAGCGAGGAAAAATCCTGCGCGCTCCTCAGTAAGCGCATACTCCAACGAGTTCTCGCCGATGTTTACGGTGGTAAGGGTCTTATCGCCAAGACGCTCCAACAAATCGGCAGCGTAGGTTACCGAAACCTTGATCTGCATCAACGAGCAGACAATCTCCGAGATGGTGGTTGTCTCGTTACGAACAATCTTGAACGCCTTATTTGCGCCATAAACTGGTGTATCCCAAGCTGCTCCAGGAACCTCGCCCGAAACAATCTTGAAGATGTAGTCGCCGGTCTTGAGCTCGATAGCCTCGGTTGGGCGCTCGCTATATTTGAACGAGAGTACCACCTCGTTCTCATCGTTGATAATCGAGCAGTCGAAGTTGTTTACGTCCACCGAGCCACGAGTTGCTCGTGTGCTCAAAATACCCATATCTGGGTCGCTCTCGTCGATGCGGCAATCCAATGTAAGAGACTCGATAGAGAGCTTACCTGTGCTCAAAACTTCTGCGCCTGTGCCAATGCCTCCATTCTCCAAACCTTCAGGAGAACAACCAATCATCATAATGGCTGCAAAGAGCGTTGCTACTGTAAATTTTACGATTTTCATATCTTTAAGCGTTTTCATTCAATTCAACTTCAAGTTCTATGGTCTCGACAATCTCGTCGTCGAAGGTGATGTTTACGATGGCCTTTCCTGCAGTCGAGAGGTCGAATACAACCTTGTGACGAGTCGAAGCCTTAAGCTGTAACTTGCTCTCGAAGGTCGCATCAGCTCCTGTCGTGCGCTTGGCGTTGCAGATGACCGACACCTCGCCCGTATTCATAAAGAGCATCTCCCTTGTCGAGGCGTCCCAATCGATGCCATTAACCTTGAATGACGATGTCGGGAAGTAGCCATCGAACTGCTCGGTGGTCTCGATTGTGATAATCGAGTTGGCCAAAGCAACCAAAATCTCCGCATCGACCGAGAGTCCGTAGGTTGGAACCTCCACTACGCTCTTACCCTCGAAATATGGCTTCGACCAACCCTCAACGCCCTTCTCTCCGTACGAGAGTGTGATGGTGTGTGGTGCCGACGGGAAGGTTAAACCCTCGCTAACCGCCTGCTCGAACTCCGCGTAGGTTTCCCAGGTCTGAGTTGTGCCGTTGCCCTCGATCTCCACCTTCAAATCTCTGGTCGAAGGTATAAGCGACTCGTCGAGTACTGTCTTCGAGGTTGTATTCGCTTCGCTCACATCGGAGCGGGTCGAGGCGTTTATGTTAATCTTGCCAAACTCTACATCGCCGCTATCTTTTGTGTGGCAGGCGGTAGCTACGACGGCAAGTGCTATTGCAAAAAGTATCTTTTTCATATCTCGAAACTCCTATTGTGCGATTGATACTCGGATATTATCGATGTAGAGGTAGTAGTGAGCGTTGTTTGCTGTAACCCACTCCTTCTGAACACAACAAGGTACCCAGCCGAAGCGTGTTGCCGAACTACAACCACTCGCTGTGAACGAATAGGTTGGGAAGGTGCTTCCGAAGCTATCGTTGTTGTAGTTGTTGCCGAGGTAACCCGTTGTGAGGCAAACGCTGCTGAACATCTTTGGAACTCGGTTGTAGTCGTCAATGCTGGTACCGGCAACGGTTGTTGTTACGATACCGTCCAACACATCGCTCTCCGACGAGGTGTGAACACCTGCGGTACAGAAGATGTCGTTGTTCTTACCGTAACCCGAGTTTGCGTACGCACCCATATCGAACTCAACCTTGAGTGTTACATTTGCACCCGATTTGAGCGCCTTCATCGCTGGCGAGTCGAGACGACCATTCGAGCGGGTAGCACCCAAAGCACTCTGGTGACGAACATTCACACGAACGCCTGTGCCTGCCACACCCTTGATATGTGCACCGTTCCAGCCCGAAACCGACATATAGTTGTTGAGCAACATACCATCTGCCGACATAAGGTTATCTACACGTGCATCGTCCTTCTCGAATGATGTGTGAATCGAGGTGAAGTCCTCGAAGAAGAGGTAAGGTACGTCGATTGTTGCAATGGTATTTACGGTGTACTTTGTAATAATCGAAGGAATCGAAATCTTCTTCTCGACAATTGCGTGCTCACTCTCGAAACGAACAGTGAATGTACGACCCGTATAGGTCTGGAACAAGCCCTCCTCGTAGATGCCGTACTGCTCCAAATCGTAGATGTTGTTGGCATTTGCCGAGTAACTCTTCAAGGTTTTACCGTTGTGGTCGATAATCGAGACGGTCTTAACTGCCTCACCCAAGTTGTTCTTGCCCACTTTCACACGCAATACGGTAGGTGGAATTGGGTCAGGAATAACGAGTGAGAGTGGGGTAATATGGCCACCCTTACACTCCTTGTTCAACTTGAAGGTGCGCTCTGTGGTGCGCTCGCCGATTGTCGAAACGGCGTAGTATGTTACGTTGCCCGAAATCGTACCCTCGATGATACGACCCCAAGCTACATCGCCCTCGTCAAAACCATCTGGAACGTTTATGATGAGCTGGCGGCTGCCGTTGTTTACCTCCGGCAAAGCCTCAGCGTCAGTTACGTTGAGAGTGAAGTTGCCAACTACGGTTGTAGGGAATGTAAACACCACCTGCTTAACCGGATTATTGAGTGGGTTGCCACTCTTTGGGATAACCATCTTAAAGAGGTGGGTCTTGTGGTTGAACTCCATTGCGAGGTTGTTTACCTTATCCTCTGAAAGAGCTGCGGTAGTTATCGGTGTTGCGACCATAATGTCGTGAGCACCATTTACGGCATCGCCCTGCTGCTCGGCCGGAAGGGTGTAGGTTGCCTGGCGAGCATTTATCGACTCTGGCTTTGGCGATACAGCATAGTAGGTGTAGTCGCCCTCGGCAAGAGTGTTCGAGAACGAAGTAAAGACAGCCGACTGCGATGAGTGCCAGTAGTACATCATCGTAAAGTCCGATCCGTTGAGGTTGAAGCCGCCTGTTCTATTCTCGGCCCAGAGTGAGAAGGTGTCGCCCTCCACCCACGAGGCTTTGCCCTCATCGTCCATTGCCGTACGGCTTATACCGATAGGCAGGCCAATCGAGAGTTCGGCTTTTGCGCCCTCTACAACAACGCCCTCATCGATTGCTTTCGAGCAACCAAAGAGTGTGGCGAGGATTGCAAGTGCCGCTACAAAGTGAAATTTCTTCATGATTACGCATCTTAAAAATCACGCAAAAATAGTGGTGTTATATTTCATATAAAAATAATTTCAACGAACAGCCGTTTTACTCCCACGAAAAGTTGCCTATAAATAAGAAAATGGGCAATATATATTGCCCATTTCCACTTTTTTTCTTGTCAGACCTATCAATCTCTGCGCTTTTCGATTTGACGTTTTACGGCATCGAGTGCCAAATCCACTGCCTCCTCGAAGGTGCGAGCGCGCTGCTCGCTTACTATATCTCCGCCAGGAACATGCAGAGTAACAAGCGCCAACTTGTTGCCCTTCTCGTCGTCCTTGTCCAACTTTAAAGTTACATCAACACCTGTCGAGTTGCCCTCAAATCTCTCCAATCTCGACATCTTCTTCTCCACAAATTCAAGGAGCTGCTTGCTCGCGTCGAACTTTACTGATTGAATTTTAACCTCCATAGTACAAATGTTTTAAAAGGTTGATAATGGAAATTGTTTTGATTAGCCCTTTTTGCACGAATCGTCGGATAGCGAAATGCTCATTTACGCCCAAGTAAACTGCGCTTTCGCTCCCTAGCTTCGCACAAAAATCATCTAATCAAATTCAATTTCATAGTTGTTTTTTTATTTTTTTGCTTCCAATATCCGATTTCAGGTATTTGGAATCTATTTTTCATTTTTCTTTTTCGGTTGTTTATTATTACTTTCTCTCTCGTCTATTTATGCGGGTGTGCCCGTTTGTAAACCTCTTGCAACTGCGCTATGCTGTTGTGCGTGTAGCACTGTGTTGTTTTCAGCGAGGAATGGCCCATTAACTCCTGAATATCACGCATATCCGCCTCTTTGTTCAGCAGGTGTGTGGCGAATGTGTGACGCAGAATATGGGGCGATTTTTTACCCTGCACATTTGCCTCGCCGAGCTTCGCCTTGACGATATTCTGAATGGCTGTTCGGGAGATCGGTTTCCCGAGCTTCGAGAGTATCAGTGGCGCCTCTGCCGAGGTCGAAAATCCCAGCTCCTCGAGTGTGTTTTTGTATGCCTCGATTCGCTCAGCCAGCACTGGCAATACGGGTATCATTCGATGTTTGTCTCCCTTACCTCGCACCAGCAAGGTTGCCATATCTGCCGAGAAGTCTCCAAAATGTATGCCTTGTAGCTCGGCAAGACGTATTCCGCAGCTGTAGAATAGCGCTATAATCAGGGCGTTGCGCTGCTCGGTGAAGTCCTTTTCGCTGCTGCTCTCGCGGATATTGTCAAGAAGCGTCTCCATTCGTGTTTCGGGAACGAACGACGGAAGTTTCTTGTCGGTTCGCAATGTTGTTATGCGCTTGAAAATATCTTGAGTGATAAGGCCTTGGCGACGCAGATATTTATAGAAACTGCGCAATGAGGAGAGCTCGCGATTCATCGATGCAGCACTTATATCGTCGTGCTCCATACGATAGACGATCCACTCTCTTATATCCTCGGCTGTGGCGGTTGTGGGGTCGAACTCTTCTGCGGAGATTTCCGCATTTAAGGCACACCAAGTCGTGAACGACTCGATATCGTGTCGATAGTTGCGCACTGTGAGCGCAGAGTACCGTTTCTCGGCTTGAATATGTGTTATAAACGCATTTATCATAGCCTTACTCTTCGAAACCTAGACAAATATACAAAATAATTATTAAAAATAAAAGAGATGAGCCAAAAAATCGTTGTTTTTTCGTCGTTTTTCGCTTCGATTTTGCGCTGAGCTTCGAGCTATTTTTCTCGATTTTGGGCAAAAATGGCGAAAATGGTCAAAAAATAGCAAAATAATTATTAAAATAATTTCATTTCGTAAAGTGCTGTAAATTAGCGGTTTGGCTAGTTGGTGCAAAAATAATTTAAAAAATAATTAAAAATTTTTAATAAAAAACTTGCACAGTATTAAAAAAGCCCTTATCTTTGCAGCGAAGTTTTAAGGTTCATTTTAGGTTAGTAGTTTTAGGTTGGTTGAGGAAATCGGAAGGTTGCGACATAGGGTCGCTAAGACTGCGGGAGGTGCTCTCTCGTGAGTCGAATCACCTCCGAAGACCTCATTTTTTTTGTCTTAAGGATACCTGTTAAGTTGATTTATCGGCTTGGCAGGTATCCTTTTTTGTTTTATAGGGGTTATAAGGTTAATCGGGACAATAGGGTTTACCCCCCCCTATTACCCCTATAATCCCTATTGCCCCTATTTTTACTCGTAGATGCGCTTCTGGCGAATCACCTTACCCTCCTGCTCGATGAAGTAGCGGCGCGACTTCAAGAGGTTACGCGACTGCAATACCATAGTCTTGGTCTCCGAGATAATACCGAGGAACAACATTCCTGCGCGTGAGTTCGACTCGCCCGCATTGATACGTCCGAGCTCCTCCTTGGTCGATTTAGCCAATCGCTCGAAGAGGTTGTCACGCATCATAAGCACCTCGTCGATAGTCGAGAAGTCGTTCGAGGTAAACATATATATAATACGCGAGTAGATCTCATTTACGTCAGCATTTATCGACATGAGCGTTTCGGTCTGAATCTGGCTCAAACCTGTGTGGTTGTTGTCGATATGCTCGAACGAAGGACGTGTGATATGTACCAACGACTTGGTCATTTCATTCAGATAGTCGAGAATCTGCACATAGTAGAGCGAGAGATTCAAGTCCGAACCATAGGTAGAGCGCAAGGTCGATGCGATAGAGTACTTCAAACGACGATTCTCCTCGTACATCTCGGCAGCCTCGGCTGTGAGCTCCTTCAACGCCTTGCGGTTCTCCTTCATCAACGCTACGATAGTGCGGTTGTAGATGCGTGTTGTTGCCTTGATAGTATCCGAAACCCCGCTCATTGTATTGTTCACGAGGTTCTCGCGTACCTCAGCGTCGCTCTTCTTATTCTCCTCCTTCTTCTTTTTAGGCATGAAGTTCGAGTGAATGAACATATAGACGCAGAGCAATGTGATAGCGCCGAATGCCCAATTACCACCCCACATCAACAACAAGCCGAGAACGAAGGCGATGATGAAACCACCGAAGCCAGTTACGAACCAACCTGCCACTACGGTAAATACGCCTGTGATACGATATACGGCACTCTCGCGTCCCCAAGCCTTATCGGCCAACGACGAACCCATTGCCACCATAAAACATACGTAGGTGGTCGAAAGAGGCAATTGCAACGATGTACCCAAAGCAATAAGCAACGAAGCTGAAGTGAGGTTTACTGTCGAACGAATCATATCGTAAGGTGCACCACTATGCTCTACATCGGCATACTCGAAGCGCTTCTCCATAAAGTTCTTAACCTTGACAGGAGTAATCTTGTCGAAGAAACGCGAAGTGTTTACTGCGGCACGTACCAACGCACGAGAGAACATCGACGACGAGAACTGCACGTCGTCGCCATTGTCGCCTGCCGAGGTGAGCGAGAGCTCGGTCTGCGACACATTCATAGCCTTGCGCGAAGTCCATAGTGTCGCAATCATAATGATACCCGAGATTACGATATATATAACATTTGTAGAGTTCGAACCGCTCGAAGGAACAGCCAAAGCGTCCATCATGACTGTTACGTCGCCACCCGCAGCCTTCGACTCGGTAAATGCCTCCAAACCGGCGATAGGTACACCGATAAAGTTCACGAGGTCGTTACCCGCAAATGCCAAAGCCAACGAGAATGTACCTGCAAGAATTGTTACGCGCAAGATATTTACGCGGAAAAGCTGTAAGAAGAAGAGTAACAACGAGCACGCAACCCATGTTCCTGCCAATGCAAGAAGAAGGTGTTCGTTTACCCACTCAACAAAAGGTGAACCCGCCAACAACGACTTCAAACCCTTGAATACTGCGAAGTAGAGGATTGATGTGAGCGAAATACCGCACCATACAGCACCCAAGCGACGCAACATCTTCATATAGCGGAACGAGAATATAGTTCTCGAAATCCACATCACCAAGGTGCCTACGGCAAATGCAAGGATTACCGAGAGAAGGATACCTGAGACAACTCCCATTGCTCGTGTGGTGTTGATATACTCGCCCAATGAAGCGAACGAAATGGTCGGGTCAGAGCCAATTTTGAAGAGCGATACCGCCACTGCCGAGCCGAGCAAACAGAAGATGAGCGACACGGTAGTTGAAGTAGGCAGGCCGAGCGAGTTGTAGATGTCGAGCAAAATAACATTCGCAAACATCACACCCACGTAGAGAAGCATCACTTCGCGGAAGGTGAAGAGCTCGGGGTGGAACATTCCGTGGCGTGCCACATCCATCATACCGCTCGAGGTCAATACTCCGACGATGATACCTACAGAGGCTACGAGGAGGATGGTGCGGAACTTAGCCGCTCTCGATCCGATAGCCGAGTTAAGGAAGTTTACGGCGTCATTCGTCACTCCGACATAGAGTCCCGAAACCGCCAAAATCGCAAGAATTGCGACCATTACATAGTAAATTTCTCCCATAAGAAGAGTCCGTTTAGGTTATATTATCTCCACAAAGGTAAAATTTATTGTGTATAGCGCCAATAGTCAACGTCAAATTTAACAATTATTTAACATTGGATTGGCTGGCTACCTTTGGGCTAAAATCGCTTCAATATAGCGTAAATCTCGAAGGCGAAACCGATAACTACAAGGATTGGTGCAAGGGTAATGCGGTGCCAAGCGTAGATATCGTACGAGAACTCGGTAGGAGTAGCCTTGGTGCCACCCGACATCAAGATAAAGCCGATAACGATAACCACAACACCCGCGAGAATAAGCAGGTAGTTTTTGTAGTTTAGCGGCATTTTATTGTTGTTATTCTCCATTTGGTTGAGATTCTTTTTCATTTAGCAAAGATGTATTGTGTTTGACTTCATATTTACAAATCGGCTCACGATTGGCAAGGTGCAAATTATTGCAACAACAACGCCAATGACAATCATCGCTGCGGCGATAATGCCCAAATAGATGTAGTTGGGCACGATTGCTATGCCGAGGCCACGTACTGCGTACTCCACGCCGTAGAGTGTGCCGATGAGCATTGCAGCCGATAAAGCACCCGCTACAAGGCCCTGCAATGCGCTACGACCTACGAAAGGTTTCATTATAAACCACTTCGTAGCACCCACAGCCTTCAAGGTGTTGATGAGTTCGCGCTGCGAATATACGGCAAGGCGAATGGTGTTGTTGAGCAACATAAACGAGATGAACAACAAGACACCTCCGAACAGAATCATAACGACTTGCATGATGTTGAGCGTAGAGTGTAGCTGCTCGACAACTATCTCCGGATACGACACGTAGCTTACGCCCTCGATATTGCGGATCTCTTCGGCAAAGGCTGCGAGCTTTGAGGTGTCGGCAGATTCGGCCGAGAGAGTTACGTCGTAGGAGTCTAAAAGTGGATTATGATTCTCGTCCAGCAGACCGTCCATATTTGCGGTGAATGCGTGCTTGAAGTCCGGGTCGTTAATCTTCTCCTCCTTCGACACCTCGAGGATTGTAGCTACCATATCGTTTGCGGAGAGCATATCCTTGATGATGGCTCTGTCGTTATCCGAAATATCCTCTTTCAACTCTACAATCATAGTTACGCTCTTGCTCAGGTCCTCGGTAGCGGTGAAGAGCTTGAACATGACGAAGCCTATTGCTCCGAGGAGGAACAATACAAGCGTCATGCTGATAGTTGCGGTGGCGTAGTTGAGACGTATTCTACGCGATATGTTTTTTTGTGCCATAGAATCTAAAAATAATACCTATTACGAGTGCGAAGATAATCAAAATTGAGCAAATAAGAGTGATTGTAGATGCTAAATTCCAATTTGGAGCCTTGAAACGCCACTCTACAGTGTGCTCACCCTCTGGCAAGACCATTGCGCGGAGCAGATAGTCGGCGCGGAACGAGTCGGCCGGTTTACCGTCGATATAGGCCTGCCAACCCTTGTCATAGTAGATTTCAGAAAATACCGCCATGGCGCTTCCGCCCTCCAGCGAGTAGTTGTATTTCAGGTAGTTAGGTCGATACTCTACGAGCGAGATTGTGCCCTTGCCGGTGGTTGTGGTTTGCGGTGCTTTACCCTCAACTACAGCTGTACTCTTCAAGTTGACTGTGCTGAGAGCCTCCAGCGCCTCCTTTGGAGAGTTTGTCTGCTCAACCGTCTCTACAAACCATGCAGCTCCGTTGGCATTTCCGCGCTTGATAACCCTGAGTTCATTCTCGTCGCGAATGATGATATACTTGGTGTTGAGCATATCGAGTACAGCGCTGTCGCCATCTTTGAGGTAGTGGTCGATAAGGTCTTGGTAGCGACCCATCTTTGCTCCGTGGTAGCCGCCGATTGAGCGGTGGAACATCGAGGTCTTAGCGTCGTTGAAGGTCGAAACCGAGGCGTTGAACACGCGGTATCCGAGCTCCTTGTCGGCCATAATCTCCTTGTCGGCCTCGCTAGGTGTGATATTGGAGTGACGCTTAGGTACAAATCTCTCGTAAGGTACGTAGCGCAAGTTCACTGGGAGGATATCCACAATAACAAATGTCGCCAAAATCGATACTACAACAATAGGAGTCCATTTGCCTGTATGCTTCAGTTTAAGCGCTATGAGCAACACTCCGGCCGCCAAAGCTACAAACAAGAACGAGCGGAGTGCATCGTCAGATAGCAGCTCGGCACGCTCCGCAACCATCGCATCGCCAAGCATGTAACCCGCCTCCTCGTTGCCTAGAGCCTGAGTCATCATTGAGATGCTCTCCTCGCGTCCGAAGTCGAACAACGACGAGCCTCCGAGTGCGAAGATGATGCATAGACCACCCACAACAGCCGTAGCTGCAGCCACAGCGCGGATAAGACGTTTCTTTTCGTCCCAATGCTTTCCAAGCTGCCATAATCCGATGCCTGCCAAGAGAGGTGTAGTCCACTGTATCAACACCAATGCGGTCGATACGGCACGGAACTTATTGTAGAGTGGAATATAGTCGAAGCAGAACTCGGTAAACCACATTGTGTGGTAGCCCCAAGCCATAAACAGAGCCAGAACAGAGGTCGCCAAAATCCACCAGCGGTCGCGATTTTCGGCGAGAATTAAACCCAGCAGAGCCAGGAATATAACAACCGCTCCGAGGTAGGTCGGACCTGCGGTGTAAGGCTGCTCACCCCAGTAGGTTGGGAATTGCTGTGCGTAGTATGCCGCCTTCTTGCCAGCTCCCAACTTGCGGAATGTTTGAGCCACCTTGCCATCAGCCTCGAAGGTGTTACCCGAGTCGCCACCCATAAGGTTTGGAATAAGCATATTGCCGCTCTCGGCAATGCCGTAGCTCCATGCAGTTGCGTAATCAAGGTCTAAGCCCTTAGTCTCGCCCTCGGTTGCAATAGCACTGCCGCCACGAGTGGTATCCTCGGTGTGCTGCATTGTGTAGTAGAGTGGTGCGAAGTTCGCTCCGAGTGCCAAAACGGCTGCGCCGATGAGCACGGCTGTTCGCTTAGCGAAGTCTACATATCGCTTCTCCTTGATTGCATATACAGCCTCCGAGATGAAGAGTGCCGCTGCCGCAAATACAAAGTAGTAGGTTATCTGCGGGTGGTTTGCACCCACCTCGAGAGTGGCAAAAAGTGCCGTCAAAGCACCTCCGAGCCACAAGTTCTTTCGTAGGGTGTAGTGAATGGCGCCCAGCATTGCAGGGGCATATACCAAGGCCCACATCTTGGTGATGTGACCCGCTCCGATAATCAGGAAGAAGTAGGTCGAGAGACCGTATGCCAGGCCGACAATCATGCCAACCCACGCCGACATTCCCATCATCACAGCCATAATGCAGGCTGCCAACATCGCAAAGAATACCATCGATGCCGGCTCGGCGAAGAACGACTGCACCGCATCGACCGAACGCTTAATGATTTGCGACGGATATTTGATGTTGATTTGGTATGCCGGCATACCCGAGAACATCGCGCCGGTCCACTGCGGATCCTCGCCAAACTGCTCTCTACATTCGCGAATATCGCGGCTCATGCCGTTGAACTGCTGGATATCGCCCTGCACCAAAACTTTGCCCTCCAACTGAGGTTTGAAACCTATAATCGACACGAGTCCGAAGAGCAAGATTGCTACGCCAATAGGCCACGATTTTTTGAGAATATCTTTTATCTTTCCCATACTTTGTATACAAATAACGCTCAAAGTTAGAAAAATTTTCGCTTTTTTGAAGCAACTATCTCGAAAAATCACTATCTTTGTTCGGATATAGGAGTTTTATGACCACAACTTTAGACCAAATTCGTCGCCCAATAGAGGGCCAACTCGAAGAGTTCAATGCCTTTGTTCGCAAGAATTTCAGCAAGGAGCAGGGAACGCTTATCGGCGATATGCTCGAGTATGTACTCTCGGCTCGCGGTAAGGGTTTACGCCCTATCGTGGTGATGTTGGCGGCAGGTGCCACATCGGCTACGGGTAACTTCGGCAAGCGCACAATGTTGGCAGCTATGCTCACCGAGATGATTCACGTCGCTTCGCTCATTCACGACGATGTAATCGACGAGTCGAACCTCCGTCGAGGCAAAGCCTCGGTGAATGCGCGTTGGCAGTCGCACAATGCAGTTATCGTGGGTGACTATATCCTGGCTCGCAATATGAGCATCGGCTTGCAGAGCGGTCAGTTCGACCTCCTCAACCACATCATTGGCGCAATGTCCACACTCTGCGAGGGTGAGCTTATTCAGAGCGACCACGCCTCGAAGTTGGATACCTCGCGCGACCACTATTTCGACATAATCTACAAGAAAACCGCTTCACTCTTTGCGGTGAGTGCATCGGTGGGTGCCTTGTCGGTTGGTGCTTCGGCTGAGAAGGTCGAGGCTATGCGTCTTTTCGGTAAGATGCTCGGTATGGCATTCCAGATTGTAGATGATATACTCGACTTTGTCCCTAACAACAACACGGGCAAGCCTGCGGCGAACGATTTGCGCGAGCGCAAAATTACTTTGCCGTTGATTGAGGTGCTAGAGCGTGTTTCCGAGGAGGAGAAGGCCGAGATTATGCGCCACCTTCCACTCTGCGCCGAGAGCGATGAGTCGGTAGCCTACATTCAGGCTAAGGTCGAGGAGTATAAGGGCGTGGAGATTGCCCGCGAGATGGTGCACGCCTACTTGCAGCGCGCAATGTCGGCTCTTGCCGTGTGTGACGACAGCGACTATCGCACCGCGCTGTTGGCCTTGTGCGAGTATGTCGTCGAGCGCGACAGATAGATGAGAGACGGACAACAAACTAGTAACTGAAATAATTTTTAATTTTTAATTCTAAATTTTTAATTTTATAAAACTATGACACAAAAACAAAATTCTAATTTGCCGGCGATTATCGTGTGCATCTTGCTCTTCGGTATGATTTCGTTCGTGACAAACTTGGCATCGCCAATGGGCGACATTTTGAAGAATCAGTTCCAGGTTGCTAACTGGATGGGTACTCTCGGTGTATTCTGTAACTTTATTGCATACGCCGTAATGGGTATTCCTGCAGGTAACATCTTGCAGAAGAAGGGCTACAAGTTTACAGCACTCATAGCTGTTGCTGTAGGTTTTGCAGGTGTTGGTGTTCAGACACTTGCAGGTCTTTTGACCGGTAACCTTGCGTTTGGAGTATATCTCCTTGGTGCATTCATCGCAGGTTTCTCGATGTGTATGCTCAACATTGTTGTTAACCCTATGTTGAACAAGCTCGGTGGCGGTGGTAACCGTGGTAATCAGCTCGTTCAGGTTGGTGGTTCGTTCAACTCGTTGATGGGTACAGCAGTTATCTTCTTGTCGGGAATCTTCGTTCCTAACGTACTTACTGCTACGATTGACAAGGTATTCCCATTGATGTTTATTGCTCTCGGAATCTTCGCTGTAGCATTCGTAGTTATCCTCTTGACTAAGATTCCTGAGAATCCGGTTGTTGAGACTAAGTCTGCTGAGAAGTCTCCATTTGGTCCAATGTCGTTCCGTCACTTTGTACTCGGTGCAGTTGCAATCTTCATCTATGTAGGTGTTGAGGTAGGTGTTCCTAACGTATTGCAGAAGTGGTTGAATGAGGATCTCAAGAAGATCGAGAAGATTACAGTTCCACAGGGTGGTGTAGTTAAGACTATCGATGTTAAGAAGGGCCTCGAAATTGAGAAGGGTGCTTTGTTGGCAACTGTAACTGTTAAGGAGACTGTTGATGATGTAGAGGTAGAGAAGGTAGATTCTTTGGTGTTGCCTTACGATGCTGCAACAGTTTCTTTGATTGGTAACGAGGTAGAAGATGAAAATGGCAAGAAAACGGAGGTCAAGACAGAGGTTGGTGCTACAATTGCTCCTGGAGGTGTAATTATGGAGGTTGATACTGCATCTGCTGGTCCTATTGCAAGTTCGGTAACAGCTATGTACTGGTTGCTTATGCTTGTAGGTCGTCTTTTGGGTGCAGCTCTTGGTGCAAAGGTATCGGCTAAGAGTATGCTTACTGCAGTTTCGTCGTTAGGTTTGGCTCTCGTTTTGGGCGCAATGTTCATCAAGGGTGCAGATGTTGTACCACTTCCTGTATTCAAGGGTGTTAATGGCTTCGGAATTGAGAAACTCCCTATTAGTGCAGCATTGCTTGTTCTCTGCGGCCTCTGTACTTCAGTAATGTGGGGTGGTATCTTCAACCTTGCAGTTGAGGGTCTTGGCAAGTATACTGAGAAGGGTGCTGGTATCTTTATGGCAATGGTTTGCGGTGGCGGTATTCTCCCACTCTTGCAGAATGCTGTTGTTGACTGGACCGGTAGCTTCTCTACTAGCTACATCGTAATCGTAGCAGGTCTCCTCTTCCTCCTCTACTATGCATTGGTAGGTTCGAAGAATGTGAATAAGAACATCCCAACCGAGTAAAAATCATTCTGATTGGTGAATTTTTCACCAGAACTTCAATAGCCCGATTGCTCACATACGCTTAGTATGCTGTGCATCGGGCTTTTCGTTTGGCAAAAAATGCCCTCCATCATCTCTGATTTTTTGGTGGTGCGGCTTTATAGGATATTATGGGAGTCGCCGATAAATCGGCTCGATGGGATTCGGGCTTTGCCCTTGATAGGACAATATAGGACTATCCTATCAAATCCTATCAAGCACTAAGGT
Organism: Alistipes sp.; assembly: GCA_045648965.1. Taxonomy (GTDB): domain Bacteria; phylum Bacteroidota; class Bacteroidia; order Bacteroidales; family Rikenellaceae; genus Alistipes. The sequence continues at coordinate 200,535 of JAZRPA010000024.1, forward strand.
GCGCTCCTATCAAATCCTATAATACCCCAACCAAAAAAGCTAATGGCCAATAGCTAAAAGCAAAAAAAAGTCTGTCATTACGACAGACTTTTACTTCTTCCACCTCTTGAATGGGTATTTTGTGAGGAATGAGTTATAGAAGCATTTGACGCCCGTAACCTCGTCGCCAATCCACTTTGGCAAGGCAATCTCCTCGTCGCAGCTCGACAGCTCCACTTCGGCAACAATCAAGCCCTCATTCTCACCCTTGAACTCATCAATCTCGAATGTATGGCCCTCGTGCTCGACGATATGGCGCACCTTGTCGATGACGCCGTTGCAGCGGCCGAGCAATCGCTCTGCTACGCCGAGAGGTATTTCGCGTTCCCACTCGAAGCGGCTCAACCCACCATCGCGGCTCTTACCCTTCAGGGTGAGGATACCATTATCATCGCATATACGCACGCGCGCGGTAACGCGACGGCTGCAGAGGTACCCTTGTGCAATACGCATCGAGCGACTCACGCTCTCGCGCCACGACTCGTCGGCTGTAAGATATTTGCGTTCGATCTCCTGCATACTATCGCGAAGCGACCTCCTTCGAGTCGTCGGCAATAACACCCTTTGAGTCCAAAGCCCACATTCCCTTTACGCGCAATACCTGCTCGATAATATCGCGAACGGCGCCCTGGCCGCCCTTGTACTCCGAGACATACATTGCCGCCTGCAACACCTCGCTGCATGCATCTGCCGGAGCTACGGGGATACCCACATGGCGCAACACCTCCAAATCGGGAATATCGTCGCCCATGTAGATTACATTCTCGCGCTTGACGCCCGTCTTGGCGATAAAGTCGTCGATTGCGGCGATTTTATCCATGCAACCGAGGTAGTAGTGCTCGATGTGGAGGCGGTTCATGCGACTCTCCAAGGTCTTGCCGAAGCCACCCGAGATAACGCCGATGTTGAAGCCGTGCGATGCTGCGTAGGCCAACGCATAGCCATCTTTAGCGTAGTACTTGCGAATGAAGTCGCCATCTGCCAAAGGTATAATTCCGCCGTCGGTCATCACACCATCGACATCAAAGACGATAGCCTCGACGTAGGCTAGAAGCTCTTTAAAGTTTTTGTTCTGTGCCATATATCTTCACTTATTTTATCATACAATTCTCTCTTTTGCGCTTCGTCGGCCAACATATTACGGTGGCGTTCAAGCGTCTGACTGTCGCCTCGGCGAGCTGGGCCGGTCTGCGACAGAGCCGGATTTTTCGACTCGAGGACCTTCTTCGCAGTCTCCTCGATTACGGGCGCTACGATGTCGAATGGCAGCCCCTCCTTTGCCAAAACCTCCGCTGCGTTGGCATACATCGCATTTGCGAAGTTGCAGGCAAAGACGCCCGAGAGATGAATCACTGCTCGGCGTGCTGTGTCGGCAGGCAGTACGTTGTCGGTCAGAGCGCGAGCCACCTTCTCGACGGTTGCCAGGGCGTGGTCGGTTGCACCCTCCAAGAAGATGAATCCCTTGGTAAAATCGACCTTGCGACCTACCGAAAAGGTCTGGAATGGATAGAAAACTGCGCGGTTGGTGTGGGGTGCTAGCGAGTCGAGCGTACAACAACCCGCAGTGTGTGCCACAACCGCGCCCTCGGGTATCGGCAACGACTTCGCAACCTCGGCCACGGCATTGTCGCTCACCGAAATGAGGTACAAATCGGCCTCGGCGAGTTCGCTTCCGCTCCATTTGGTGTGTGCCAACTCAGCCACCTTGCGACCGCGCTCCTCATTGCGGGCAAATACCTGCACAAGTTCCAAACCCTCAGCCTCAGCTACTGCTTGGGCGAGGCTCTCCGCTACATTTCCGCTTCCAATTATTACAATTTTCATAAAATATTCATCTTTATTGCCACAAAGTTATCGCCAATTCGGGTGAAGCACCACCTCTCCTTGCCACCCTCCGAGCAGCGATAACGCTTGCAAATCTCGGAGTTCGACATCGGGAAGTCGCGGCGGTAAATCTCCGCCTTCGCACCCTTAATCACTCGCTTAAACGAGCTGTCGATGTTGTATATTGCCTCCACCTCGAATGTTCTGCCCAAAACACCTTCGGGCTTCTCAACCGATAGTGCCACGCCGTTGTTCGACCATACGTCGCACTTGCCCTCGAACGCCACGGCCACCATGCGCGAATGCTGCAAAGCCACATCGGGCAGGGTGATGTAGCGATATTGCGCGAGGTCGCTCGGTTGTGCGCTCCACTTTGCCGAGTTGCGCTCCTCGACACTCGCCGAAAACTCTCCTACGCCCGCTGCAACGGCTGTAAGGCGTGGTGCAGAGCCGTCGATATAGATGTTTACCTCCTTTGCCTCGCCTCCGAGCGATACGGTCTCGACCGCACAGTCGCCAAAGAGTCGGAACGCCTCATCGACATCGAAGAGTGGCGAGCATTTTATGCATATTTTGTCGGCAATGCGTTTCAGCGTAGGCATCAAAGAGACTACGTCGGGCGAGCAATCCTCCAAGCGAACCAACTTTTCGCCCTTTGCGCCTCGGCGGTCGGGGTCGGAGAAACACCAGTCGAAGTGCTCGGTACAACCTGCGAGATACTCCTCGGCCGATGAGCATACAACCTCGATATTGTCGGCTCTGAGACGTCGGAAATTCTCGCGTGCCACTGCTGCAACCATCTCGTTGCGCTCTATGGTCACTACGTGCTTGAATCGCTTCGACAAGGCGAGCGAATCGACACCCAATCCGCAGGTCAAATCCAAGACGCTCTCGCCCTCGAGTTGTTTACGTACGGCACACTCCTCGCTCGACGACTGCTCGTAGGCGAGCGTTGGCACTATCGCCTGAACGGCAAAGTACGATGGCAGCTTGGTGCGAGCCTTCTGCAAGTTCTTGACCTGCGTAGCCACAATAGAGGCGTGTGGTATGCGCCTATCGAGGGCTATATCGGTCGGCTTGCGATCGATATTAGCCTTGACAGCCTCGTAGCACTCCTCGCTACATAGTATTGAAAACTCTTCTGCGCTAAACATCACTGCAAATATAGTAATTATCCCTCAATTTTTGGCTCTTTTTCCTCTTTTGGTGCACTCCAAAATATAATTGTCGCCACGGCGTAGAGTGCATAGATCACCCACATTGTCCATTCGGGAATGGTTGCGTCGAAATGGCCGTACGGGAGCGCCGCCGCCCACTCGACCAATCTGTTTTGCCACTCGGCGGCCGCTTCGGCAACTACGCCCACCCATGGGACGGCGAGTGCGACAACTCCTGCCAAGACTACGATGTTGGCGAGCACTATAACCGCAGGGTTTATCAAAACGCCCACTATCGATATGGTTGCGAAGTTGTTGGCTACAAGCGGCAGGGTCGCTATGGTTGAGGCTAATCCCACGAACAGAACTCCGAGCAGGAGGTTCACCGCCTTGAAGCGGGTGGCGCATTGTCGATAGAGCGGTATTGCCCACAAGACGATGCCCGCGACGGCTATGAACGAGAGCTGAAACGATATATCAAAGAGTAGATGACTATCGAAAATCAACATCAAAAAGGCTGTGGAGGACAAGATATTTACGCTGTCGTATTCGCGCAGCGATGAGAGCGAAAATTGTAGCAGCGAGAACATTATCGCAGCTCGAACAGCACTTGGCGACATTCCGCAGAGCCATACGTAGAGCCAAATAAGCGCAATAGCCAACACCGAGCGCACGACATTTCCGTGGCGCAACAATACCAACGGCAAAAGTAGAAGGTTTATCAGCATAAAGGCTATTCCGATATGCAAGCCTGAGACTGCGAGCAGGTGCGATGCGCCACTTGCCGAGTAGCTTTGGCGCAACTCATTGCCGATTTCGCTCCTCTCGCCCGTAGTCATAGCAAGCACTACGGCTCTGCCATCGCCTTCGGGTAGCGATTTTCGCAATCGCTCAACCGCCCAATCGTGAAGCGTATTCCTTTCGGTCGGGATATATTCGTAGTTGTCGAAACTGCCTATCGAAATCGAGCCGACGACTCCTCGGTGGTGCATCAGTTGGGCATACTCTTTGCGCTCGGTGCGGAATGGGCGCACTGCCTTGGTCAGGCGCAGACGGTTGCCGGCCGAAAAGTGGGTTAGCGAGTCGCCCCAAACGACAACCTTACAATCGGTGAGCGCACTATCTTCGCACGCTTCGATTTTTGCTTCGGCCGAGGTGTAACCCTCGCGTGCGACAGAGGTTTGCTCTATCTTAAGTTCCATTTCGAGCTGCTTGCCGTAGGGTATCTCGCCGCGATAGGATATGGCGTGCAAAAGTGCTCCTGCGGAGAAGAGTGTCAGAAATATAGCGCTCGTTTGCCACCACTTTTTCAAGAAAATAGCACCCGCCAACGATATAAGGCTGGCTACGAGCAGCAACCATACGGGCACCTGAATCGCATCAATGAAAAAGATACCCACGGCGAATGGTACTATCACCATTGCCATCGGTATCTTTGCAATACGATTTGTAAGATTTTCCGCTTTTCTACTCATAGTTATCACAAAGATAACTATCTTTTGTTAAGTTACCCTAATTTTTGGCAACAAAAAGCTCCCAACCGCGCCAAACATCCTCCATATTGGCCTTTACGCCATTCTCAACCTCCGACATCGCAGCAACAATGGCTGTCATCATTGCTCCGTTGTTGATTGAAACGGCCTCGTCGGGCGAGAGGTGCGTAGCGTTGGCAACGCGACGGATATAGTTGTCGGTGTGGTTCTCAACGGGCGGAGCATAGCGGTTGATAATCTGTCGCAAGGTGCAACACTTGTGCTTGACGACGTAGGTGCGAAGCAGCACAAACATTGCACGATAGCCCCACTCTATGCTCTTGAATTGGCGAAATGCAGGGTCGCCACTTGGGGTTTTCTCGCCCAGGAAGTGGGACGAGCCGAGTCGTATATTACCCGGATTGTTGTTTCTAAGTCCTCTACTCATTTTTGTCATAATTTCCAATTTCGTTTTCAACTTTTCGTTTAACATAGTTGCGCAACCACTCGAAGAGTTTTGCATCGCTCAATACGGAGGCGTTCTCCAAGAAAGACCATAGCTCTACGCCGCATATTATCCCCGTGATGATGCGGGTGATGTTGAGCGTGACGAAGTCGAGCACACAACTCTCGACAAGCCAGCTCATCGCTATGGTGAGTATCACAAATCCCGCCTTGCGAATGGTTCGCCACGCTTCGCGCGAGGAGAAATACCACTTTTCGCCCCTCTGCTTCGCCTCGCAACGGGAGGCTAAAACTCCCGTTACGAAGTCGATGAAGATGAAGAGCAGCGCGCACAATATGACCGACTTTATTGGCGCGAAGAGCGATGCGAAGCCGAGAAATAGGCCACTAGCGTATTTGTACAAAGCCTCCATCGGTTGAGCATTTTTGCATGGCATCGTTGCTTGGGTCGTAGGCGGGATACTCCGATGCGTGGTTTTTCAAATGGTTAGAAAGCCGCTTTAGCAAGGTCTGTCGTCGCAGGCGCAACGACTTCTGGAGTGCCTGCATTGCGGTTTTTGTCGAGGAGTCGGCTCTGAGCGACGATGAAATGTGTAGTCCCAACTGACCGGTGCGGACGTTGAGTGCGGGCTGAATCATCGTGCGGACTGCCATAGCGAGCGCAGGTGCGACAAAATCGTCGAGCAGAGCGCGATGAGAGCCATTAAGCAACGCTTCATAAAGCTCTGCTCCCACCACTGGGATAATGTAGCGAAAAGTTGCTGAAGCGATGTCCGAATCGAGGACCACTTCTGGCGAAAGGTATTCGCCATCTCCGAAAGAGAGTGAAATAACTTGTTCATTCGTAATAAGGTTTTTCATAGTTTTGTTTAACCAATAGATTTAAGATTGTACTTGGTAATCTCGGAGAGGAAGAGTTGCTGTCGCTCGTCGTTCTCGTCGTAATCCAAACCGTCGGCCTTGCGCGCCTCCCAAACTCTCATGTAGATAGGCTTCGAGCGTGTGGGTGGACGGTTTATGATCTCGAGCGAGGAACAGTCGATGTGCAAAACAGAGGCTATAGCGTGAGTGATAGGCTCCAACAATTCACTCTGCTCGCCCAAGATTACGGTGTTGAGGGCAACCTCGTACTCGTGCAAGATGCGCTCGGCACTGAAGCCTGTCGAGTAGTCCAAACCACTCAACGAGCGGAACCACGAGTGAGCCACGACAATGTCGCTTGTGGCCTGGTCGTGAAGTTCCTTCCAGTCGCCGTCATTCTGCGACTCGATAGGTATAAAGCGCGAGTTGTCGTCCGAGCTCTCGTCACGAATGATGAACATCACCTGCCCCGGCTTGCCAGCGAAGCGCTGCTCGGCCATACGAGCCAACTTCGACGCCTCCTCCTCGCTATCCACCGCATTGTCAATCATCATCACACCCGAGAGCTGGAATGAGTTATCCAAGCGGGCGATGTTCCAGCGATCGGTCTTGTAGGCGATAGCCGAGACGTTCATTCCGGCGATGTACTGTGGCACGCCATAGTGCTGAAACATCGGCTCGTAGTCCTTATAGTGGATTATCGAGCGGAGCGTGCCGTCGCTCTGCTTCTCGAACTTGGGGTAGAGCGGCAACGAGAGAGCCTCCGACGAGCGGAAGTGAGACCAATCGTGGTGCAGGAGAATGTGTTGCGACTTCTTTGCTACACGGCAACGTGTGGCATCTTGGTGGTAGAGCGAGAGGAACGAGTTCGTGTCGTCTGTTACCACCTCCAAGAAGGCGTTTCCGAAGAGCGACTTGTCGAATGCCAACTTATTCAACACTTGTCGCAACGACTCGCCATCTCCGTTTGCACGCTTTACGAGCTTGTCGAGCAGCGGCACCGAGCTGTCGTAGTTAAAACCCTTGCCCGAGATGTAGTCGGCCTTATCGTTTATGATGCGACGGTGCGCCGTCGAACGCCTCGAGAGCGTAGCCAATGCTTCGGGTAGGTTGTTGTCCGAGCCCCAGCGCCAAAACTCACTGCTCTCAACCTTTGCTGCCGAGAGGGCGTAGAGCGTATCGGCACTATTTTGTGTAGAGGTGCAAATCCTCTTTTTCGTCTTTGCGTTTTCCATAGCGTAGTTAATTCAAAAGTTTAAACTATTTCTAAAATCTCTGGCGAAAAGTCGGCATCGTAGGCTACAAGCTCTAACGTTACCGAAGGTGTCTCGCGCAGGGCGTTACCCGATGTCGAGGTTATCTTTTCGAGTCGCAGAGGCTGTTCAGCTTCAAGGTGAGCCGAGTATCCGGCCAACAGACGGCGACCGTCGTTCAATGTGATGAGAGCCACGAAACCCTCGAAAGTGGCTTGCTCGAGGAAAGATTCTTCGAGCCACTCCTCGGCGCAGCCTCTGTTGGCTACGAGGTGGAGCAGGTGCAGTACCGAGGTTGCCCCTTGCTTCGAGACGGTGCTCTCATCGTAGCATGATGCGTCGTCCAAAAGTGGAACTTCGATGGGACTACCCTCGAGCTTGATCCTACAACCTTCTCTCGAAAAGATTGCCATTACCACCGAGTCGGCAGGGTAGAGAGTGCAACTCTCTACCCCTCCAACAGGTTTGTAATTCGAACTTTTCATTATACGTTAATATCTCCATTGAAGATGTGTGCCGAAATAAGATTGCTGTCGGCAATGGCTGTACCAGCAAGGAATACTACGCGCTGGCGGTTCTCCATCTCATCAGGGTTGTACCACATGCGAATCTCCTTCTCCGGCGAGTCGGCAGTATTCAACGCCAAGACGAGGTTGCGACGGTCGGTGAGAATGCAGAATGAGTTTGCGCTATAGATGTCGTAGTCATTTGCTGGAATCTCAATCACCGGAATACCGTGATACAAGAGTGTTGGGCGAATGTTACCAGGCTCAGCAACTACGTTTGTCAAGCCCTGGCTGTCGAGCCAGAAATGGTAAGCATCGTAGATGTTCGAGCTTACGAAGTAGGCCAACTGACCATCGGCAGCAAGAGTGCGTAAGCTATCTTTTGCCTGCGACCACACATCGCTAAAAAGGCTCTCGATGTCGATTGTTGAGCCTCCTGCGAAGACCTGAATGGCTGCACCACCATCCTCAGAGTCGTGAAGATCCATGATCTTGCGGATAAAGCCCGAGAAGCCGGTGTGGTCTGAGATTTCGCCGTCCTCGTCGCCAAACCACATTGTAGCGTAGATGCTCTCGGCAATCGCGCGACGGAAGAGTTCGGTCTCGGCCTTCTCGAGGTCGGTACCTGTCAAGTCGCCAAGATTTACCTCACCCGAGCTAACCAACATCTCGTAGATGGTTGAGAAGTACGACTGTGCTGAGTAGGCATTCTCGGCCTTCAACTTTGTCATGTTGATTTCGGTCTCGCGGAAATCGGCGCTGAGGTCGCCCTGCCAGCCCGATGAGAAGCCTCTGAGAATGTTGTTGCGGTGGCCAAATGTTGGGATTTTGGTCGGAATAGGCATGTTGTAGAGTACGCGAACTCCCAACTCCTCGGCCGACTTGCCGCAGAATGATGGACGGAAAAAGAGGTTCTCAACCTCGTTTACATTGTAAGTTTTTGAATTTTCGATAATCATAATTTTTGTCTTTTAGGTTTGTTGTTTTTAATGTTGAAAATGTTACAACCCTCTGTATTTCAGGTTGCGAATATCTTCGGCGTATGCCAAAGAGTTGTGCGATAGGGTAGTACCCTCGAGCGATGGATCCTCGCACAAGATTGTGCCGCTCTTTTTGATGCCGTTCTGGCCCTCTTCGAGAGCGATGCCCGATGTCGAGGCCTGCGCGTTGTCGGGCAGGTGCAAAATGTTGATGTCGGCAACCGGCATCTCCGCAGTTTGACTCTTATTTGAAGGGGTGAACCACTCTTTAACCTTGGCGAATACACCTTTCGGCTGAGAGTTCTCATCGACGCCGATAATCGTATCGGCAAGACCTGCCTCGACCACCTCTTCAGGTGCGAGCCAGCGACCGCGACCGCCATTCTCGGCCATTAGGGCTTCGAAGTCGGCCTTCTCGCGACCCGAGCGAGCCGCGTAGAGCGAAGCAATTCTATCGTCGGTCTTCTCGAGTAGTTCGATTCTCTCTACCAGGTCGGCGACATTGCCCTCGATTGCGCTACTCGATTTGTGTACCAAGTAGAGCGCCGATGCTGCGATTTCGCGACAACCGGTGCTGGCGGCTTGCGCAATGATTGTTGCAGCCGAGGCGGTGTAGCCGTAGCAACGCGTTGTGATTTTGGCATCGAGAGCCGAAAGGGTCTCGTAGATGAGCATTGCATCGTTCACATCGCCACCTGTCGAGCGGATATTTACGATGACTTCGGGTGCCTCGATGCTCTTGATTTTGTCAATCTCCTCGCGCAATCGTTCGTAGGTGGCCACACTGTGTGTGGAGTTGGCAAATTGCTCACTCTCGGCAAGGCCGATAGTTCCTTCGATGTCGATGGTGCAGACCGAGGCTTCATTTCTGATTTTAATCTGTGTTTCCATTCTTTCTCTTTTAATGTTTTTTCTGATAGACGGCGGCTCGCACCTTTTCGTATGAGCAGCCCAACTCTATGGAGAGCTGTTCCATAGCCTTTGTCTTGACTTCACCCGAGCGAACCCTATGCTCTACCTCAGTGCCGATGTATAGTCTTTCGAGTGCTCTGATGTCGAGGAGTCTGTCGTTCCACATCTGCTCGAGGGCCTCTGTAATTGAGGCTCGTGCAATCCTTTTGGATAGAGCTGTTAGTAATTTTCGCTTGTTGTGCATCATTTTCTTTAGGTGTTAAGTTCTTGTTCGAAGGTGCATCGTACGAGATTGCTCTCGGTGTTCCACTTCTCTACCTTCGCAAGTCGGAATAGCTGACTCTCGCCTTGAATGTTGAAGCGAAACTTTGTTCGCAGTGATGGCTTCGTGCCATTGGCCGTGAAGAGCGATGCTATTTCGGCAGTTGTGAGATAGAGGTCGAGCGTTACCTTTCGGCAGTCGCGCTGGCGGAGGAGTGTTGGCAAGTGGTAGTGGTGCAACCCCTCGATACCGTTGTAATCATCGAAGCAGAGGTTCGTCTCCTCATCGACAAAGGCTGCGTACGGGTATTTGTCGAGACGATACGCAGCACCCCAACTCTCCCCTAGTGGCAAGTCGCGCATACCCTTGTAACTCACAATTCGTGGTGTGAAGGCGGTCTCCAAGTCGTTGTCCGCATCGCCTACATCTCCAACCTGCAGAATCGAGGCCGACGGCGCACTACCGATGATATTGCTGATGTTCAGCGTGGTGGTGAAGAGCTTGTTGCCAACCCTCTTGGTCGAGTCTTTTGTGCCATAGAGTGGGTTGCGGAAGCTCCACTCGCCGAAGGTGGTGTTGTTTTCGAGGTTGAGCTTGTGTGTCGCCAAGTCGGCATCTATGTATGTGAAGATGCTGTTCTGCGGAATATCCATGCCCGAATCCGATATGGCAATTTTGCCCAAGTGGTCTATACGATTGCTCCAATCAACCACTTCGTCCTCGTCGTACAAACTCTCCAGCGGTTCGATGTGAAGCTCCTTGCGCTGTCGGTCGGTGTAAAACGCAAGGTTGAACATCTCGCCCAGGGCGGTCAATAGGTCGATTTGGCGAATGTTGTGCGGTGCAATATCTTTGAACTCGAGAGGTTCGTTGTAGCCTGGAACAGAGGTGAAATATGGACGCAACGTGGTGCCGGTGCCGATTGTGAGTTTCATTCCGGGGTTGGCACCTCCGAACCAGAATTTATCCAACACGAGTGTTTCGCCTGCCGCAACATCTCGTGGCGAGATTCGAAAGTCCATCTCCACGTCCAGCATACCTGTCTCCTCGATATATCCGGCATAAATCGCCCAATCCTCATTGTAGAGAGCCCATGGGCTGTTGCTGCTATCTCGGTATAAGAGCTTGTGCGTCACAATCGGTGTCGCGGGCATTGTTACTATCGTAGAACGACCACTCCAGCTACCTATTATCGACTCCTCTCCATTGTCGAAAGTTCCTACAAGCTGATATTCGCGATTGTCGACGTGGTCGAACACGATAGCGCGATATTGCGTCTTTGCCGATGTCCTATTGCGAAAATCCTTGCAGCTGTTGGCTAGCTGAATTTTCACCTTTTCGCCATATAGACCATCTATGGTATCGAAGCCACAGAACTGCTCTCTCGAGATGATGTTGTACTCGGTGGAGTACTCGAGGTGGAGCATAAATCCCGCCTTCACCGACATTACGGGAGCGAAGGCGATGTTGCCTGCGCCAACCTTCTGGAACGAGTCGTTTATGCAGAATGTGTCGCTCATCTTCTTGCCATTCTCGTCCACGGCGTTGGGGTCTGCCGTATCGACAATCGGTCCTACCGTATGCGCAGCAAAGGCCTTCGAAGCGTAGACTCGTCCTGTGTAGTCGGCCGTTGCCGAGGTTGTTGTGGAGCGACGGGCAAAGAAGTCGCACTTCTCCTTCGCTTTGGCGTTATCGGTGCGGGAGTAGTCTCCACTCATAAACAACGAACGCCCAAATTCACTCTCGAGAAAGTCGCTATGCACCGTATAGCCCGACTTTGCGAACATTGCTCGCACCATCTCGGCAATCGAGATAAATGGGTGGTAGTCGTCGGTGAGTAAGACTCTCTCTACCGGCAATATCGCTTCGGTGGAGTAGTGAAGCAGATAATTGCCTCGGTATATCGGGAAGAAACGGACGGCTTCGCCCTCGTCCCACGAGTTGGTGATGTGCGCCAGGTTCAACATTCCCGAAAATGGAATATCCAGGTCGGATAAAGCTCCGTGCACCAACGGTTCTATCCACGCGGCACCGCCCTCCTTTATGCGAATGGAGTAGCTCTGCGCAACGCCATTTGTGATAGTGATAGAGAGGAGATAAACAGTACCCTCGAATATCTGCACGCCATCTTTTTCGATGTGGGCGGTGTGGTGCTCCATGTTGAAGCGCTCGGCAGCGTAGAGGTCGCACGATGTGCCGAATAGAGCTGCATTTTTAGGTGTTGCTGGCAGCTTGAGCTCCAAGCTTCGACCCTCTCGTTCGCTATCAACTTTTGTGAGGTTGGCAACGTCGAAGTCGATAGGAATGGTGGGGAGGGAGTCGATGTCGCACACCTGCCCATCGATCCATAACGCTACCATAGTGCCACCTCCTTCTGCCAAAGGCAGATGTCAAAGTGAATGTGCGAGGGTTCGCCGAAGATGTTATAGTCGATGTTGGGAGTTGTAACCTCCACCAGGGTGACACCTGTGTTGTCTTCCACCCACACCTTTGGAGAGGTGGCTATCTGCGCCAATGTCTCGATTGTTTTGCTCGACTCAAAACGCGAACATAGCGATATGGTCTGCTTTGCGCGGCAGTGGGCGGTGCAGATGCCTTCACTCGTTAAGAAGCTCTGCTTCTCGGTTGTGATGGCTGTTTTGTACGACTTCGGGAAGGTGTAGCGCTCGATTGCGCCGCTCTCGGAGACCCACGCCAGACGGGTTGCGGTCTTTAGTGGCGCGACAATCGCATAGCGCAGAGTTCCCAACGCCTGACCCTCGCAGTAGAGCGTTACCTCGAATGATTTTATCGTCTCGTCGAACCCGTCGGGCGAGATTGTGAGAATCGACGCATCGGTGGTTGGGAGGTGGTCGAGCTCTAAAATCGCACCATTATCAGCCTCAATCTCAGCATAGATTTTATTCCCCTTGCCCGAGATTACGACCACCTCGTCGCTCTCGCCACGGGCAATTCGGCGCGAGAGAGGGAACGAAGTGACGAGTGTTGGCGGCTCGTCGATTTTCGAACGATTTATCGAGACTACGACCTCCTCCGACTCGATGCCCTCGACTCTGATTTTGTAGGTGGCGGTTGGCGCCTCGCTGAATGAGGTTTGGTGGCGCGATGCGGGTGCATATTCGGCAAAATGCTCCATGTAAGGGGCAATGTTTATAGTAGCCGAGAGTACGTTGCGAAGCAACTGTGTAGCCACAACCTCTCCTGTCGGGAGCTCTAAAATCTCTACAACAAGGTCGCGAGGAGTCTCACATTCGGTCTCGATGCCGAAGAATATGCCCTCGGCAAGAGGGGTGAAGTTTTCGGATAGTTTATTAAGTTTCATTATGCTACGATGTTTTTAGGTTAAAAGATAGTTGTAACTTGGGCCTTTGCTTCGATAGCAACTGCTCCGTGAGTATCGACTGCCTCGGTGCAGGGCGCAATGGAGAGACGGTCCACCACAGCCACACACCTCTCTTTCGAGAGAGTAACAAAGAGCTCCATGGCCTCCTGCTCCATACTGTCGAGCAGTGCATTTCGCTCGGCTGGGGCGAGCTTTGCTCCTTGGCGAGAGAGTCGCAACGAGAGTTTGTAGGTTATGCGACCGTGTTGTCGCCCCTCCAAACTTAAAAATTCGGGTTGAGCCATAAAGGCGGCAGGGTAGCGACAGACGGTGGTTGGATAGTGGGTGTCGTTGTCGAGTTGAAAGTTGTAGCCGCGAGCCGACACCAACCCCTCTATCGCGCTGCACAAAAAAGCACGATTCATAGGTTGAAAAATGTTGTTAAGTGTGTTAATAATTTGTTTGCGACTGTCGAAAACACAAAGAATGTCTCGGGAAGTCAGCAATTTAGATTTTTAATAAGGTTTTTAACAATCGAGGACCGATGTTGAAAACCTTGTGTCGATTAGCGCCGATTGACGGTGCAAATATATAATCTGAAAAGGGGGCTTGTCAAGAGTTTTCGCCACAAATTTCTCACTTTTATACCCTGCGATTTCGTCAAATATCTAATAGTGAAACATTTGTGCCGACTAAAAATTTTTCACTTTTTCTAAAATTTTTACCCTAATTGAGAACATTCTGTACAAAATTTGCTTATCTTTGTGCTGATAAAGACTTCGTTTTTAAGAAGTCGAAGTGTAATTCAAAGTTTGCAAGCGATGGACGATGGTAGTAAACGCAAAAATAATTGCAGTGTCGTATCTCAATACGATACCGTTCATCTATGGACTTCGACACCACGCTAACCTTGGTGCCGAGTTGCTGCTTGCACCCCCTGCTGACTGTTATAAGAGATTCCTCGAAGGCGAAGCCGACATTGCGCTTGTGCCTGCGGCTATGGTGCCGTCTCTTCCTGACGCAGAGATAATTACCGATTACTGCATCGGCGCGCTCGACAAGGTGCGTACGGTGGTTGTCGTGAGCAATAGCCCAATCGAGAAGGTGCGTCGAATCTTCCTCGACGCTCACTCTAAGACCTCGGTACAGCTCTGTGGTTACCTCGCCAAAAACCTCTGGCATATCGAGCCTGAGTGGGTGGCGATGAGCGACTACGCACAGCTTGATAAGGCAGAGGAGGGCGATGCTTTCTTGCTTATCGGCGACAAGGTTTTTGCCAATGAGGGACGTTTTACCTACACCTACGACCTGGCCGAGGAGTGGAACAAGGCCACCAAGATGCCGTTCGCCTTTGCTGTGTGGGTTGCGCGCAAGGGACTTTCGTTTGAGGTGCACGATGAGTTACAGGCGGCATTCACCTTCGGTGTGGAGCACATCTACGAGGCTATTCTCGAGAGCGACTACGCCGATAAGGAGTATGCTTACGACTATTTGACACGCAATATCGACTTTTTGTTCGACATACAAAAACACAACGCCCTCAAAAAGTTCTGGGACTACGGCCTGAAGATTGAACCGAAGGTCAATCCCGGTTGAAGGTAATCAACGGTGTTCGGGCTCTTGATAAAACTTCTACCGAACACACCACCGAGACAAATCGAAGTTAAACCTCTGAAACCGATGCGGTTTCTTAAAATGGAAAAGAGATGATTACTATCTACTTGAAGCAATACAACAAGATTATTCGCAATGCCGATACCGAGCTCTTCGACGATCTCGGTTTCGATGATATCCTCTGGATTGATATGTTGCAGCCTACTATCAAGGAGCAGAAGGCTGTAGAGAATTTTATGGAGATAAGCCTCCAGACCAAACAGCAGGTCGAGGAGATTGAGTCGACCTCAAAGTATTCCGAGACCGAGAATGCTATTATCTCGAACTCGAACTTCTTCGTTCCTACGGGCGATAGCTTTGAGGTTGAGCCGGTGTCGTTTATTCTCTCGAACGAGGGTGTCTTGGTTTCGGTACGTCAGGCCGAGATGCGCACCTTCCGCGAGGCCGAGAAGCGCCTGCAGATGAACTATCGCAGCTTCTCGACCGGTTACCATATCCTTATCTCGTTGCTCGAAGTGCGTATCGACTTCGACGCCGACTTGGTGGAGATGGTGGGTCGCCAGGTTTCGACTCTCTCGAAGACCATCACCAAGGAGGACTCTATCGACAAGGATATCCTCTTGCGCCTCAGCACCTTGCAGGAGCGCACCATGGTGCTTCGCGAGAACATCTTCGACCGCCAGCGTATTCTCTCGGGTATCTTGCGAAGCGAGCGCTTCCCTAACGATATCTATCCGCGCTTGCAGTTGATGATTAAGGACGTTAACTCGCTTATTTCGCATACCGACTTCTCGTTCCAACGTCTTGACTATATTCAGGACTCGGCACTCGGTCTTATCAACATCGAGCAGAACGAGGTTGTGAAGATCTTCTCGGTGGCAGCCGTAGTCTTCCTCCCTGCGACATTGGTGGCAAGTATCTACGGTATGAACTTTGAGTTTATGCCTGAGCTAAATTGGGTCTACACCTTCGAGAATGGTTACAATCTGCCACTTGGCTACATCTTCGCCATTGGCTTGATGATTCTCGCCTCGGGACTCACTATGGGATATTTCCGCTATAAGAAGTGGTTGTAAAGCGAAAAAAAACTTTTGGTTAAGAGTGGGGAGTTGAAAGTTCTCCACTCTTTTATTTTTTCAAGAAAAGCCATCGTCCAACTTTTAACGATGCACTTTTCCTCTATATTATATATAGGTATGGGCCAAGATTAAAAAAAACACCAACTTTTTGCAGATTTTTTGCCCGTAGTGTTTTATTTTTCATAAAACTATTCTATCTTTGCACCGATTTTCCGTGTTAACCCATTTGCGTGGCGGTTGCAACGAGGTGGAAAGGTTCAGAAAATCGACGGTTCTTTGAAGAACGAGAAAAAGTTGCATAAAAATTTTGCGGTTTCATTTTTTTTCGCTTACTTTGCACCGCGATTGGTAGTAAACGCCTTCTTAGCTCAGCTGGTAGAGCATGTGATTTGTAATCTCAAGGTCGTTGGTTCGAATCCGACAGAAGGCTCCAAATTTTTATACCAATCCATCGGGAAGATACCAGAGTGGCCAAATGGGGCAGACTGTAAATCTGCTGGTTTTTACCTTCGGTGGTTCGAATCCATCTCTTCCCACTAAAATAGAGAGTCGAGCGAAAGGATGTCGCTGAAGCAATGCGGAAGTAGCTCAGTTGATAGAGCATTAGCCTTCCAAGC
Organism: Alistipes sp.; assembly: GCA_045648965.1. GTDB lineage: Bacteria > Bacteroidota > Bacteroidia > Bacteroidales > Rikenellaceae > Alistipes. The sequence goes on from JAZRPA010000024.1 coordinate 216,898, forward strand.
TAAGGGTCGCGAGTTTGAGCCTCGTCTTCCGCTCTCGTAATGACATAATGCAATGCACCTTTAATACAAAGGGGCATTGCGTATGTCTGCATAAGAACCTTAAATACTAACAAGATAAAAGGTAAAACTTTTTAATAAACTATTAATAGATTTTAAAGCTATGGCAAAAGAAAAATTTGAGCGTTCGAAACCGCACGTAAACATCGGTACTATCGGACACGTAGACCACGGTAAGACTACTCTTACTGCTGCTATCACCACCGTACTTGCTAAGGCAGGTCTTTCGGAGTTGCGTTCTTTTGATTCGATCGACAACGCACCAGAGGAGAAGGAGCGTGGTATCACCATCAACACTGCACACGTTGAGTATCAGACTGCAAACCGTCACTATGCTCACGTTGACTGTCCAGGTCACGCCGACTATGTAAAGAACATGGTTACTGGTGCTGCTCAGATGGACGGTGCTATCCTCGTAGTAGCTGCTACTGATGGTCCTATGCCTCAGACTAACGAGCACGTTCTCCTCGCTAAGCAGGTAAACGTTCCTCGTATCGTTGTATTCTTGAACAAGTGCGACATGGTTGACGATCCAGAGATGCTCGACCTCGTTGAGATGGAGGTTCGTGACCTCTTGGCTAAGTATGACTTCGATGAGGAGTGCCCAATCATCCGTGGTTCTGCTCTCGGTGGTCTCAATGGCGAGCCAACTTGGGAGGAGAAGATTATGGAGCTCATGGCTGCAGTTGATGAGTACGTTCCAGTTCCACAGCGTGAGAATGAGAAGCCATTCTTGATGCCAGTTGAGGACGTATTCTCGATCACTGGTCGTGGTACTGTAGTAACTGGTCGTATCGAGACAGGTATCATCCACGTAGGTGATCCAGTTGAGATCGTAGGTTTGGGTGAGAAGTCGCTCAACTCGACTTGTACAGGTGTTGAGATGTTCCGCAAGCTCCTCGATGAGGGTGAGGCAGGTGACAACGTAGGTCTCTTGCTCCGCGGTATCGACAAGAAGGATGTAAAGCGTGGTATGGTTGTTGCTAAGCCAGGTTCGATTACTCCACACACCAAGTTTACTGCTGAGGTTTACGTATTGAAGAAGGAAGAGGGTGGTCGTCACACTCCATTCCACAACAAGTACCGTCCTCAGTTCTACCTCCGTACAATGGACGTTACCGGTGAGGTATCGTTGCCAGAGGGCGTAGATATGGTAATGCCAGGTGACCACGTAACTATCACTGTAACTTTGATCTACCCAGTAGCGTTGAACGAGGGTCTTCGTTTCGCAATCCGTGAGGGTGGTCGTACAGTAGGTGCAGGTCAGGTATTGAAGGTAGTAGAGTAATTCTCTAACACTCAAATACACACGGGAGTGGTTCGCCACTCCCTTATTTAGGAGCATAGTTCAAGGGTAGAATAGCGGTCTCCAAAACCGTTGATGGGAGTTCGAATCTCTCTGCTCCTGCCAAATTTGAAAGGATAAGAAAATGGGATATATTAAGGATTCTTATAAGGAACTCGTAGAGAAGGTTTCGTGGCCTTCCTTCTCGTCGTTGCAGGGCTCGGCGACACTTGTGATGATCGCATCGTTGATCTTTGCATTGGTAGTTCTTGCTATGGATATGTCGTTCGATGGCATTATGGGCAAGATTTACAGTTTCTTGGGTAAGTTATAATGAATTGTAGGTAATCGTTATTTAGTTATGAGCGAAAACCAAAAACAGTGGTATGTAGTCCGCGCCATCGGTGGCAAGGAGAACAAGGTGAAGGAGTATCTCGAGGCTGAGATTCGCCGCAGTCACCTCGAAGACTACATATCGCAGGTCCTTATCCCGACCGAGAAGGTCTTTACAATACGTAACGGTAAGAAGGTGTCGAAGGAGAAGCCTTCGTATCCGGGTTATGTACTTGTAGAGGCAATTTTTGATGGACAAATACCATATATCATTCGCAATATCCCTCACGTTCTTGGCTTCTTGGGTGAGACCCGAGAGGACGGTCGCAAGATGAACGCAATGGCACTCCGTCCACAGGAGGTTAGTCGTATGCTTGGTCATGTCGATGAGATGAACGAGATGGAAGAGGAACAGGAGATTCCTTATGTTGTTGGCGAGGTCGTAAAGGTTACAGACGGCCCATTCTCAAGCTTCCAAGGTACTATTGAGAGTGTCAACAGCGAGGCAAGGAAGCTCGTGGTTTCTGTGAAGATATTTGGACGCAAGACTCCTATGGAGTTGAGCTTCACACAAGTAGAAAAAGAATAAAAACCAAGGAAAACTATGGCAAAAGAGGTTGCTGCATTTATTAAGTTGCAGATCAAGGGTGGTGCTGCCAACCCTTCTCCACCAGTAGGTCCAGCATTGGGTTCTAAGGGAGTCAACATCATGGACTTCTGTAAGCAGTTCAATGCACGTACCCAGGATAAGGCGGGAAAGGTGCTTCCAGTCATCATCACAGTTTATACCGATAAGTCGTTTGACTTTATCGTAAAACAGCCACCAGTAGCCGTTCAGCTCAAAGAGGCTGCAAATGTTAAGTCGGGCTCGGCACAGCCGAACCGTTCTAAGGTAGGTCAGGTAACCTGGGAGCAGGTAGCTGAGATCGCTAAGAACAAGATGCCAGACTTGAACTGCTTCACTTTGGAGGCTGCAATGCGTATGGTTGCCGGTACTGCACGCAGTATGGGTATCAACGTAGTTGGTGAATTTCCTAACATGTAATTCGTTACAAAGAGATGAGTAAATTGACAAAAAATCAAAAGATTGCCTACGCAAAGGTAGAGGCTAATAAGGCCTACAAACTCGGTGAGGCTGCTGCTCTTCTAAAGGAAATTACCTTTACGAAATTTGATGCTTCAGTTGATATCGATGTGCGTTTGGGCGTTGACCCTCGTAAGGCTAATCAGATGGTTCGTGGCGTTGTAACTCTTCCTCACGGAACAGGTAAGACAGTACGAGTTCTCGTGTTGTGTACACCTGAGAAGGAGGCTGAGGCAAAGGCTGCAGGCGCTGATTATGTAGGTTTGGACGAGTACGTAGAGAAGATCAAGGGCGGTTGGACCGACGTTGATGTAATCATCTGTACTCCAAATGTTATGGGTAAGGTTGGTGCGTTGGGTCGTATTCTCGGTCCACGTGGTTTGATGCCAAACCCTAAGACAGGAACCGTTACTATGGAGGTTGGCAAGGCTGTTACAGAGGTTAAGGCCGGAAAGATCGACTTCAAGGTTGACAAGTTCGGTATTATCCACACTTCAATCGGTAAGATTTCGTTCACCCCTGAGCAGATCGAGGAGAATGCTAAGGAGGTAATGGGAATGATTATCAAGTTAAAACCATCTGCTGCGAAGGGTACTTATGTACGTAGTATCTATCTTTCGACTACAATGAGTCCAGGCGTGCAGATTGATCCTAAATCAGTAGAAACCAAATAAAGGGAGGATAGGCAATGACTAAGGAAGAAAAAGCGTTAGTAATTGAGAGTATCGCTGCTCAACTTGGCGAGTATCCTCACTTCTACATCACCGACATCGAGGCGTTGAACGCAGCACAGACTGCTGAGTTGCGTCGCAAGTGTTTCGAGAGCGACATTAAGTTGGTCGTTGTAAAGAACACATTGCTCGGTAAGGCGTTGGAGAAGATGAATTTGGCAGATGCTGAGTTGCTTAAGGTGTTGCAGGGTCCTACATCGATCATGTTTGCAAACACTGGTAAGGCTCCGGCTCTCCTTATCAAGGAGTTCCGCAAGAAGAGCGACAAGCCAGTATTGAAGGCAGCATCGGTAGAGGGTTGCGTATACGTTGGTGACAACCAGTTGGACGCACTTTGCACCATCAAGAGCCGCGAGGAGCTTATTGGCGATATTGTATCGCTCTTGCAGTCGCCTGCTAAGAATGTCATCTCGGCATTGCAGGGTAGTGCAGGACAGAAGATTGCGGGTATCGTAAAGACACTCGAAGAAAGAAACAATTAAGAAAAATTAAAAAACAAATTTAATAAAAATTACAACTATGGCAGATGTAAAAGTATTGGCAGAGGAGTTGGTAAACTTGACTGTTAAGGAGGTAAACGAATTGGCTACTATCCTCAAGGAGGAGTACGGTATTGAGCCAGCTGCTGCAGCTGTTGCAGTTGCTGCTGCTCCTGCTGCTGCAGGCGAGGCTGCTGCAGCTGAGAAGACATCGTTCGATGTTATCTTGAAGAGCGCAGGTCAGGCTAAGCTTGGCGTTATCAAGGCTGTTAAGGAGCTCGCTGGTCTTTCGCTCGGCGATGCTAAGGCTCTCGTTGATGCAGCTCCTAAGGCTGTTAAGGAGGGTGTTTCTAAGGAGGAGGCTGAGTCAATCAAGGCTGCTCTCGAGGAGGCTGGTGCTGAGGTTGAGTTGAAGTAATCCGAGCGATTATTTAGCTTTACCTAAGACAACGGGTATAGTGCTTACGACTGCAGTGTAAGCGCTATACCTTTTCAGGTCTAAGGAATGGGAGTGCCGTATTGAGCTGTGCCCGTCCTAGGACTTTATAGATACTCTCAGGGTGTAATGTGTTTACGCTGAGGGTTTTAGCGCGATATAAATAACGCGCACACGCGGGGGTGGTTTTTCCCCTTTGAGTACTCACAACAAAAACAAATGGATTTCAACATGTCCACTACAACACAAAAAGAAAGAATTAGTTTCTCCACTATCCGCAACCGAGTGCCTTATCCGGATTTGTTGGAGGTACAACTCAAATCGTTTAGGGATTTCTTCCAGATGGATACTACCGCAGAGAACCGCAAGAATGAGGGTCTCTATCGTGTATTCCAGGAGAACTTCCCAATCACAGACACACGAAACAACTTCGTACTCGAATTTCTCGACTACTACATCGATCCTCCTCGTTACACCATTGAGGAGTGTTTGGAGCGTGGCTTGACATACAGCGTGCCACTCAAGGCAAAGTTGAAGCTTTATTGCACCGATAACGAGCACGAGGACTTTGGTGTCGTTGTGCAGGATGTATATTTCGGCGCAATTCCTTACATGACGGAGCGAGGCACATTCGTCATCAACGGTGCTGAGCGCGTAGTCGTATCTCAGTTGCACCGTTCACCAGGCGTATTCTTTGGTCAGAGCACCCACACCAATGGAACAAAGCTCTACTCGGCACGTATCATCCCATTCAAGGGCTCGTGGATTGAGTTTGCATCGGACATCAACAATGTGATGTACGCTTACATCGACCGTAAGAAGAAGTTGCCTGTAACAACACTTTTGCGTGCTATCGGTTTTGAGACCGACCAGCAGATTCTCGATATATTTGACCTTGCCGACGAGGTAAAGGTTACAAAGACAAACCTCAAAAAGGCGGTAGGTCGTAAGTTGGCTGCACGTGTTCTCTCGACATGGGTAGAGGACTTCGTAGATGAGGATACCGGTGAGGTTGTTTCGATTGAGCGAAACAGCGTTATCGTAGATCGCGAGACCGTTTTGGAGGAGAGCCATATTGAGCCAATTTTGGAGAGCGGCGCTAAGACTATCATTCTTCACAAGGAGAATCCGTCGGGCGTTGATTTCTCGATCATATACAACACCTTGCAGAAGGATACCTGTAACTCTGAGGTTGATGCAGTTCGCTACATCTACCGCTTGTTGCGTGCTTCGGAGGCGCCAGATGACACTACAGCTCGTGATGTTATCGAGAAGTTGTTCTTCTCGGACAAGCGTTATGACTTGGGTGATGTAGGTCGTTTCCGTATCAACAAGAAGTTGGATTTGGGTATCGATCCTGCTATCCGCACACTTACTCGTGAGGATATTATTGCAATCATCAAGTACCTCATTCAGTTGATCAACTCGCGTGCTGAGTTGGACGACATCGACCACTTGTCGAACCGTCGTGTTCGTACCGTTGGTGAGCAGTTGTCGAACCAGTTCTCGATTGGTTTCGTACGTATGGCTCGTACCATTCGTGAGCGAATGAATGTTCGTGACTCTGAGGTATTTGCACCAATCGATTTGATCAACGCGAAGTCGTTGTCGGGTGTAATCAACTCGTTCTTCGGTACTTCGCAGTTGTCACAGTTTATGGACCAGATCAACCCGCTTTCTGAGATTACTCACAAGCGTCGTTTGTCGGCACTCGGTCCTGGTGGTCTTTCGCGAGATCGTGCAGGCTTCGAGGTTCGAGACGTACACTACACCCACTATGGTCGTTTGTGTCCAATCGAGTCGCCGGAGGGTCCAAACATCGGTCTTATCTCGTCACTCTGCGTTTATGCAAAGATTTCGGATATGGGCTTCTTGGAGACTCCATACCGTTCTTGCGAGAATGGCGTTGTCGATATGGACAACTCGCACATTCGCTACTACTCGGCAGAAGAGGAGGAGGGTCAGGTTATCGCACAGGCTGGTGAGCCTCTCACAGCTGACAATCGCTTCGTAAACGATGGTCGTATCAAAGCTCGTGAGGGTGCAGACTTCCCAGTAGTACACGGCGAGGAGGTAAATCTCGTTGATGTTGCTCCTAACCAGATCGCTTCTATTGCAGCATCGTTGATCCCATTCTTGGAGCACGATGACGCGAACCGTGCGTTGATGGGATCGAACATGATGCGTCAGGCAGTACCACTCGTAAATTGCGAGGCACCAATCGTAGGTACCGGTATCGAGAAGGATATGATCTCGGATAGCCGTATTCAGATTGTAGCTGAGGGCGATGGTGTAGTAGAGTTCGCTGATGCAACCGTTATCAAGATTAAGTACGACCGCACCGAGGAGCAGATTGTTTGCTCGTTCGAGCCTGAGGTAACTGTTTACGAGTTGCCACGCTACCGTCGTACAAACCAGAATACTTCGGTAACCTTGAAGCCACGTGTTCTCACTGGTGAGCGCGTTGTTAAGGGTCAGATTTTGACCGAGGGATACTCGACTCAGAATGGTGAGTTGGCGTTGGGACGCAACTTGAAGGTAGCGTTCATGCCTTGGAAGGGTTACAACTTCGAGGACGCGATCGTTATTTCGGAGCGTATCCAGCGTGAGGATATCTTCACTTCGGTACATGTTGATGAGTACATCTTGGAGGTTCGTGACACCAAGCGTGGTGTTGAGGAGCTCACTTCGGACATTCCAAATGTCAGCGAGGAGGCAACTCGTAACCTCGACGAGAACGGTATTATCCGTATTGGTGCTAACATCAAGCCGGGCGATATCCTTATCGGTAAGATTACACCGAAGGGTGAGAGCGATCCTTCGCCAGAGGAGAAGTTGTTGCGTGCAATCTTCGGCGATAAGGCTGGTGACGTGAAGGACGCTTCGTTGAAGGCTAATCCATCGTTGCAGGGCGTTGTTATTGACACTAAGTTGTACAGCCGCGCAAGCAAGGTAGATAAGAAGGGTCGTGCAGCTGAGAAGTTGCAGTTGGAGAAGATCGACAAGAAGTTCGCAGACGAGGTTGCTTCGTTGACCAAGATTCTCGTATCGAAGCTTTGGACTTTGTTGCAGGGTAAGACCACAACAGGTATCAAGGATTACTTCGGTGTAGAGTTGTACGCTGCGGGCGCTAAGTTTACCCAGAAGATGCTCGACGAGATTGCTAAGAAGACAATCGACGAGAAGAGCGGTATCGCATTGGGTTACTTGAACTTGGGTGATTGCAACTGGACTACAGACGAGCACCTTAATGAGTTGATTACTACTACTGTAAACAACTATACAATCGAGGTTAAGAAGGCAGACGCAAACACTAAGCGTGAGCGTTCGAACCTCACCAACGGTGATGAGATTACTCAGCCAGGTGTTATCCAGATGGCTAAGGTTTACATCGCTAAGAAGCGTAAGTTGAAGGTAGGTGATAAGATGGCGGGTCGCCACGGTAACAAGGGTATCGTAGCGAAGGTCGTTCGCGACGAGGATATGCCATTCTTGGAGGACGGTACAATCGTGGATATCTGTTTGAACCCACTCGGTGTGCCTTCGCGTATGAACCTCGGTCAGATTTACGAGACTGTCCTCGGTTGGGCAGGTCGTGAGTTGGGCTTGAAGTTCGCTACTCCAATCTTCGATGGTGCTTCGTTGGAGCAGATTAACGAGTACACAGATAAGGCAGGTTTGCCACGCACAGGTCGTACATACCTCTATGATGGTGGTACCGGAGAGCGTTTCGACCAGCCGGCAACTGTGGGTGTCATCTATATGTTGAAGCTCGGTCACATGATCGACGATAAGATGCACGCTCGTTCGATTGGTCCTTACTCGCTCATCACTCAGCAGCCACTCGGTGGTAAGGCACAGTTTGGTGGTCAGCGATTCGGAGAGATGGAGGTTTGGGCATTGGAGGGCTTCGGTGCTGCAAACATTCTCCAGGAGATTTTGACCGTTAAGTCGGACGATGTAATGGGTCGTGCGAAGGTTTACGAGGCGATCGTGAAGGGTGATAACCTTCCAAAGCCAGGTATTCCAGAGGCGATGAACGTATTGTTGCACGAGTTGCGTGGTTTGGGTCTCTCGGTAACACTCGAATAATAATATAAGTAGGTATAAAAGAAAAACTGTATAAGATTATGTCATTCAACAAAGACAATTCAAAGGGCGGTTACAACCGTATTTCGGTGAGCCTTGCGTCTCCGGAGGAGATTTTGGCGCAGTCGAGCGGTGAGGTTCTCAAGCCAGAGACCATCAACTATCGTACCTACAAGCCGGAGCGTGACGGACTATTCTGCGAGCGTATCTTTGGTCCAATGAAGGACTACGAGTGCCACTGCGGAAAGTACAAGCGTATTCGTTATAAGGGTATCGTCTGCGACCGATGCGGTGTAGAGGTTACCGAGAAGAAGGTGCGCCGCGAGCGTATGGGACATATCTCGTTGGTTGTGCCAGTAGTACACATTTGGTATTTCAAGTCGCTTCCTTCGAAGATCGGATACCTTTTGGGTATTCCATCAAAGAAGTTGGAGTCGATTATCTATTATGAGCGTTATGTCGTTGTTCAGGCAGGTGCCGCTTCGGAGCAGGGAGTTGAGAAGTTGCAGACTCTCGGCGAGAAGGAGTACTCGGACATCGTAGCAGCATTGCCAAAGGGCAACCAGCAGCTCCCGAACGACGATCCTAACAAGTTTATCGCAATGATGGGTGCTGAGGCTATCAAGATTCTCTTGCAGGATGTTGACCTCGACACTATGTCATACAATTTGCGTGACCGTGCGTCGCGTGAGACTTCGCAGCAGCGTAAGAGCGAGCTTTTGAAGCAGCTCAACGTAGTTGAGTCGTTCCGCGCATCGCAGGGTAAGAACCACCCTGAGTGGATGGTACTCGACGTAATTCCGGTTATTCCACCGGAGATTCGTCCATTGGTACCACTCGATGGTGGTCGTTTCGCAACTTCGGACTTGAACGATTTGTATCGTCGCGTAATTATCCGTAACAACCGTCTTCGTCGTTTGATCGACATCAAGGCTCCTGAGGTGATTCTCCGTAACGAGAAGCGTATGTTGCAGGAGGCAGTTGACTCGTTGTTCGACAACTCGCGTAAGAGCAATGCCGTTAAGAACGAGAGCAACCGTCCGTTGAAGTCGTTGTCAGACTCGTTGAAGGGTAAGCAGGGACGTTTCCGTCAGAACCTTCTCGGTAAGCGTGTTGACTACTCAGCACGTTCGGTAATCGTTGTTGGTCCTGAACTCAAAATGCACGAATGCGGTCTGCCCAAATATATGGCAGCCGAACTCTATAAGCCATTCATCATCCGCAAGCTTATGGAACGCGGCATCGTTAAGACTGTTAAGTCGGCTAAAAAGATCGTTGACCGCAAAGAAGCAGTGGTATGGGATATCTTGGAAAATGTGATGAAGGGTCATCCAGTATTGCTCAACCGAGCTCCGACTCTTCACCGTCTCGGTATTCAGGCATTCCAGCCTAAGATGATTGAAGGTAAAGCTATTCAGCTCCATCCGTTGGCATGTACGGCGTTCAACGCTGACTTCGACGGTGACCAGATGGCTGTGCACTTGCCTCTTGGCAACGAAGCTATCCTTGAAGCGCAGATGCTTATGCTTGGTTCACACAACATCTTGAACCCTGCCAATGGCGCTCCTATTACAGTTCCTTCGCAGGACATGGTTCTCGGTTTGTACTACATCACTAAGCTTCGCAAGGGTGACAAGGGTGAAGGCTTGAAGTTCTATGGACCGGAAGAAGCTGAGATTGCATACAATGAAGGCCGTGTAACACTCCATGCCCCAGTGTCAGTGGTGGTGGAAGACGTAGATGCAGATGGCAACCCCATTACACATCTTGTTGAAAACACTTCAGTGGGTCGTGTGCTTGTTAACCAGTATGTGCCCAAAGAAATAGGCTACGTAAACGAAATTCTTTCAAAGAAATCACTTCGCAATATCATCTCTAAGGTAATCAAGAAATGTGGTATCCCACGTTCAGCACAGTTCCTTGATGATATTAAGAACCTTGGTTATGCAATGGCGTTCAAGGGTGGTTTGTCGTTCAACCTTGGCGACGTAATCATCCCAGATGAAAAAGCTGAATATGTAAAAGAGGGTTACGAACAGGTACAAGAAGTGCTCAATAACTACTCAATGGGCTTTATCACCAATAACGAACGTTACAACCAGATTATCGATATCTGGACACATGTAAATGCTCGCTTGGCTGATACCCTTATGAAGCAGATTTCATCTGACCAGCAGGGCTTCAACCCCGTTTACATGATGCTTGACTCAGGTGCTCGTGGTTCTAAAGACCAGATTCGTCAGCTCTCAGGTATGCGTGGTCTTATGGCTAAGCCTCAGAAGAGTGGTGCAGAGGGTGGTCAGATTATCGAAAACCCCATTCTTGCCAACTTTAAGGAAGGTTTGTCGGTGCTCGAATACTTTATCTCTACCCACGGTGCACGTAAGGGTCTTGCCGATACCGCTTTGAAGACAGCCGACGCAGGTTACTTGACACGCCGTTTGGTTGACGTTGCACATGATGTTATTATCAACGACGTTGACTGTGGTACACTCCGTGGCCTAGTATGCTCAGAAATTAAGAAAAACGACGAAGTGGTGGTTTCGCTTGGCGAACGTATCCTCGGTCGTGTATCTGTTCACGATATTATTGATCCGATAAGCGGCGAGGTAATCGTAGCTGCAGGTGAAGAAATCAATGACGCAGCAGCAGCTCGCATCGATGCATCA
>JAZRPA010000025.1:0-77685 GCA_045648965.1 Alistipes sp.
GGTAATGATGCAAAAAGTGGCGCTTTTTAGTCATTAAATAGTGGGCGAGAAACGGAGTTTTTCTCGCCCTATTTTTTGCTTGCCTTTCCCTGATTACTTTGCAGGAAAAGATACCATTTCACAAAGTCTTTGAAATGCTCGTTTGAAAGTCCTCGATGCAATCGCAAATGGTCTTTCAGGTGCCCGAAAAAAGACTCAATCGAATTAGAGGTTTTTGGGACATTTGGGTATCGTGTGTAATTAAACATATTGGGTATAGCTCTCTTAATATGTGTTGTGCTACGGTGTAACATTTTATGAGTGTACCACCATTTGCCAGTCTCCTCATCTACACTTCTCTCATTTATATATTCTTCGTGTTTCGTGTGCCAATCTATAAATGCTCGCATCCAGAGTTGTGCCTCTTCATGGTTACTAATCTTGCTTAAATAACACACCAGCTCACGCAGTTCACTAGCAGCTTTGCTCTTTGGTTTCTTTGTTAGCCAATTACAAATTTCATTCGTCATGTGAAATGTACATCGTTGAATAATCGCCTCTGGACACACTTCTCGCACAGCTCTTATAATATTAGCAGCACCATCACAGGTTACGCTTTCTATCTCTATACCTACATCTTTTATTGCTTGCAAATCCTCTTTCAAATCTCGCAGAGCCTCCTGCTTGGTAAGGCGATAAAGAATTGTCATCTTGATATTATGATCACGATATAATAACAGACATACCTTATTAGTAAAGTATGTCCCATCAATCAAAAGATTAACCTTCTCTCGCTTTTGAATTTGCCAAGTGGGGCAAGTTGGCAACACTTTATAAAAGTAACTTTTTAGAGCTCTTTCGCTATATCCACTTGCTTTGGAGATTTGAGAAATACTCTGTTTGTCTCGCACCCAATGCTCAAACCAGACAAACATATTTCGCTCTGAAATGTGTGGTCTTCGATCCGTAAAATAACTGCTACAATTCTTACAAAAGTAGCGAGAATAACCATCTCGCTTACCCTTTTTTATTGTGTCAAGAAAACCACAATGAGGACACCTAATTTTGCGCTTTTTTACCATAAAAAATAGAGATTAGTAGAAACCGTTTTCTACTAATCTCTAAAATATCGCTGTAATTTACAAATTTACAAGCACTTATCTTTTTGTCCAAGCGCCGCTTTTTGCATCATTACCCAAAAAAATAAGCAGTCCAAACGGACTGCTTATTTTGTTTATGCTCTGTAGTGACTACTCCCACTCGATAGTTGCATTTGGCTTCGGCGAGAGGTCGTAGCATACACGATTCACATTCGGTACCTCCTTCAAGATACGGTCGGTAATCTTGCCGAGAATAGCCCAATCGATGTGCTCGATGGTTGCCGTCATCGCGTCTACTGTGTTCACTGCGCGGAGGATTACCGGCCAATCGTACGAACGCGCATTGTCGCGTACGCCTACCGACTTGAAGTCAGGCACAACGGTGAAATACTGCCATACGGTCTTATCCAACCCCGCCTTTGCGAACTCCTCGCGGAGAATTGCGTCCGACTCACGAACAGCCTCCAAACGGTCACGAGTGATTGCACCGAGGCAACGAACACCCAAGCCTGGACCTGGGAATGGCTGGCGATATACCATCTCGTATGGTAAGCCGAGCTCAACACCACAAGCACGAACCTCGTCCTTGAAGAGCTGCTTCAATGGCTCAACCAACTCAAACTGCAAGTCCTCAGGGAGACCACCTACGTTGTGGTGCGACTTAACCATCTTTGCAGTCTTGGTACCACTCTCAACGATATCAGGGTAGATTGTACCCTGGCCGAGGAAGTCGATACCCTCCAACTTGCGTGCCTCCTCCTCGAATACGCGGATGAACTCGCCACCGATGATCTTGCGCTTCTGCTCCGGATCCTCGACGTTCTCCAACTTAGTCAAGAAACGCTCTGTAGCGTCAACATATACGAGGTTTGCGCAGAGCTGCTCGCCGAAGATCTTAACTACGTCCTCAGACTCGCCCTTACGCATCAAACCGTGGTTTACGTGTACACAAACGAGGTTGTTGCCGATAGCCTTCAAAAGCAATGCTGCTACTACCGAGCTATCCACTCCACCCGACAATGCAAGCAACACCTTCTTGTCGCCTACCTGCTGGCGGATAAGCTCCACCTGGTCAGCCACGAAGTTTGTCATATTCCAGTTGGCCTCAGCCTTGCAAGTGTCGAATACAAAGCCCTTTACCGCCTCCTTGATAGTCTCCAAGTCGTCGGTGAACTGTGCTAACTTAACCTCGCACTTTGCCTTGTCCCAACCTGCTGCCATTACAGGGAAACCTGCCTCGTAAATCTCTGGCAATACGTCGATTGCTACGCCGTCGATTACGTGGTTAGGGCCGCCATTGATGATGATACCCTTAACATTTGGCAATGCCTGCAACTCCTTTGCAGTAATGTCGTGCGGATAGATCTCGCTATAAACGCCGAGCGCACGAATTGCTCGAGCAACCACAGTATTCTCGTGGCTACCCAAGTCCAAGATAACAATCATATCCTGTTTCATAACTCTAATCTCTTTGTGTTAGAAAATCGTTCTGATTGCCTCTTTTTGCACCTTGCTTGCGTCGTAAATGCTCACATAGGTCTACTATGCTGTGCTTTCCGCCACTGCGCAACGCACAAAAATAGGCTAATCACCTCCGATTTTGAATGAATGGAAAAATAACTCTATTTTTGATTTTTAATTTTTAATTCTGTATTACTCACCGCGCGAGTAGTTTGGTGTCTCGCGTGTGATGGTGATGTCGTGTGGGTGGTTCTCCACTACGGTTGCCGAGGTGATGCGTACAAAGCGCGCCTTCTGCAACTCCTCAATCGAGCGTGCGCCACAGTAGCCCATACCTGCGCGGATACCGCCAACGAGCTGATATACAGTCTCTGCCAACGAACCCTTGAATGGTACGCGACCTACGATACCCTCCGGTACGAGCTTCATTGCGTTAGCCTCGCCGTCCTGGAAGTAGCGGTCCTTAGAGCCGGCCTTCATCGCGTCGATAGAGCCCATGCCACGGTAGGTCTTGAACTTACGACCATTGTAGATGATAGTCTCGCCTGGCGACTCCTCGGTACCTGCGAACATCGAGCCGCACATCACGCAAGTTCCACCTGCCGACAACGCCTTCACGATGTCGCCCGAGTAGCGCAAACCACCGTCAGCGATAACGCCTACGCCACTACCCTGTGCCTCCTTAGCGCAGTCGAAGATGGCGGTCAACTGCGGAACGCCCACGCCTGCGATGATGCGGGTAGTACAAATCGAGCCTGGGCCGATACCTACCTTGATACCGTCAGCGCCTGCTTCGATGAGATATTTTGCTGCCTCGGCTGTTGCGATGTTACCCACAACAACGTCGAGGTTTGGATATACCTCCTTAATCTTCTTCAAGAGGGTTACTACGCCCTTCGAGTGACCGTGTGCCGAGTCGAGAACTACAGCATCAACGCTCTCAGCTACGAGTGCTGCTACGCGGTCCATTGCGTCAGGTGTAATGCCGATACCTGCCGCTACGCGGAGACGTCCCTTCGCATCCTTACAAGCGTTCGGGTGGTCCTGAGCCTTGGTCAAGTCCTTGTAGGTGATGAGTCCTACGAGGTGCCCCTCCTTGTCAACTACAGGCAACTTCTCAATCTTGTTCGAGAGCAATACCTCGGCAACATCGGTGTTCTCGCCCTCGGTGATTGTTACCAAGTTCTGCGAGGTCATAACCTCGTCAATCTTGCGCGACATATCCTTCTGGAAGCGGAGGTCGCGGTTGGTTACGATACCTACGAGGTAGCGGTTCTCGTCAACTACCGGAATACCGCCAATCTTGTTCTCGCGCATCATAGCCAATGCATCGCCTACGGTGTTTTCTCGTGCGATGGTTACAGGGTCGTCAATCATACCGTTCTCGGCACGCTTAACACGACGTACGTGTGCAGCCTGCTCGGCAATAGACATATTCTTGTGAATCACACCAATACCACCCTCACGTGCTACGGCGATAGCCATAGGCGCCTCGGTTACGGTGTCCATCGCAGCCGAAACGATAGGGATGTTGAGTGTGATGTTACGCGAGAAGCGGCTCTTGGTGCTCACCTCACGCGGCAAAACCTCCGAGTATGCCGGCACAAGCAATACGTCGTCAAAGGTTAAGCCCTCTTGTTGTACTCTTTCGTCCAAAAACATAATGTTGTAAATTTATATTGTTAATTTTATCGTTTACTCTTACTCTTGTTTGAGGCTATACCTATTATTATATATAGCGATAACTACTCTCTACTATCTACTCACTACTGACTATAAAAAAAAGACCGCTACACACCCGTGTAATGGCCTTTTCTATTCGCGCACTCCCCCAGCTCGGCACTCCGACATCTGCGGAGTCTTCTGCTGAACTATGTGACGGAAAGCGTACATCTACTCAAACTTTTGGCAAAGATAGAAAAAATAATTCAAAGTGCAAAGTGCAAAATGCAAAATTTGCGCAAAAAAAAGGCGACCACGAAGGTCGCCCTGGATTTGTAAATGCGTAACTGATTACTTCTTGAAGAACTTTGCAGCCGACGAGAAGTACTTGTTAGCCTTAACGGTCTTATTTGCGCTGAGAGGCTCAGCACCACCGCCTACATTCGAGTAGTCATCGAAAGTAGCTGCGCCAGTGTAGTCAATCTTCAAAGTCTTGCCCTTGAGAGTTGTGAGGACACCACTAATTACATAGTTCTCACCCTCCTTCTTAACGGTCAAATCACCGCTAACGATACCGTCGTATACTGTGTACTCCTCGGTTGCCATATTCATCTCTATATAGCTCGAGCCATAGATCTCGCCCTCAATCTCAGCTGCGTCGATGTAGGTGTTTGCTGCAAGACCCTCGATAGTCTCCCAGTTGATGCCTGCAGGACCAAATACGCCCTCGCCTGTTTTGTTGTTGAGTTCGGTCATATACTCAACGAAGAGCATCTTGATGCTAGGTAAGCGTGTAGCCTCGTCTATAACTACTACACCTACTGTGAGGTTGTAGTAGTTGAAGCCAACTTGGTAGATGTCGCCATAGCTCTCAAGGATAACCTCAACTGCCTCGTCTGTCAAGTTGTAATCTGCTACAACTTCTGGTTCAGGGGTGTTACCATTACCACCATTGTTGTCATTGTTAGCAGGCTCGCAAGCCATCATCATTGTTGCGCCAAGCGCCAAAACTGAAAGTAAATACTTTTTCATAAACATTTGGTTTTAGATTGTTATTAAAATGTGTCTGTTTGCTTTCTGTTTGTTGTAAAACCTTGTCTTATATTGTTTTGTCGGAGGTTTAGTCTAATGCGAATATAAAGGTTAAAATTTAATTATGCAAATATTTTAATAGTTTTTTGCATTTTATTTTATTTTTGTGCGGTGTTGTTGTGCCGTTCCCCTATGGGTATTGGTGTTGTTGTAGTTTTTTGGCGCGGTCGTACAATAAAATGTTGAAAAATCTGCCGTGCGCTCTTTTTTATATAATAAAAAAATAGTACCTTTGCGATATGTTTTTGCAGACGACACATACTAACCCTCATGAGCAGCAGCGTCGAAAGAAGTCGCAGCAGCAGATGTTGGGGAGCGTGTGCGAATAAAAAGGCCACTACACGGGGTGTGTAGCGGTCTTTTTTGTTTAGAGAGGATTGAGGATTGAATAGGAGCGCAGTCTGATGACTGCTTGAATAGGAGCGGGCTCAAAAGAGCCCTTAAATAGGATTGAATAGGATAGGCGCATAACCTTTTAGCGCATCCTATCAAGCACCGCAGGTGCGAATCCTATCTAATCCTATAAAGTCCTATTCTCGTTGCGCCGTGATAAGGGTGGGAGTTTGCAAAACAAGAAAAGGAAAACAAATAACAAAACAATAAACCGTTCTTTTGCGTACGACTATCCTGCAACGCAGGACCAAGTCCCCCTTTGCCAAAGGGGGATTTAGGGGGAATGTCAATACCCTACCTTCATAATGAGGGAGGGTGTGCAATAGAACGATAACAAACAGAGTAACAACAAACAAAACAACAAAAATATTACATTATGAAGGTAGCAGTAGTGATGGGCTCTACAAGCGATTGGGACGTTATGAAGGCGGCTTGTGAGACCCTTGCAGAGTTAGGTATCGAGTACGAGAAGCGTGTTATCAGCGCACACCGTACTCCCGATTTGATGTTCGAGTTTGCTAAGTCGGCACGCGAGCGCGGTATTGGCGCTATCATCGCGGGCGCAGGCGGTGCGGCACACGTTGCGGGCGTAACAGCAGCGATGACCACCGTACCGGTTATCGGCGTGCCTATCAAGACTTCGGCACTCGGCGGTTTGGATTCGTTGCTCTCGATTGTGCAGATGCCTGGCGGTATCCCTGTATCGACCACAGCAATCAACGGAGCTAAGAATGCGGCCCTCATCGCAGCGTCAATCTTCGCATTGACTGACAAGGCTGTCGAGGAGAAGCTTATCGCATTCCGTAAGAAGCAGACCGAAGTGGTATTGTCTGCCACCCTACCCGATTTGGAGTAAAATTTAATTTTGATTTTGAAGTTATGAAAAATCACCGTATATACGTCGAGAAGTACGCTCGCTTTCAAGTAGAGGCCGAGTCGCTCCGCAAGGAGTTGAACGAGAACTTGGCACTCGCGATTAAGGAGTTGCGCGTACTCAATGTTTATGATTTGTTCGGTTTCAGCGACGAGCTCGTAGAGCGTTGCCGCTACTCCGTATTTGGCGAGATTGTGACCGACTGCGTGTCGGACGAGTGCGACTACGAGCAGAAGAAGCACCTCGCAATCGAGTTCTTGCCGGGTCAGTTCGACCAGCGTGCATCGTCGGCTGTAGATTGCGTACACTTGTTGGAGCCTGCGGCTGAGGTAAAGATTCGCTCTTCGCGCCTCTATATCTTCGATGAGGGCGTCAGCGAGGAGGCTATGGCCAAGATTAAGCGCTACCTTATCAACGCAGTAGAGTCTCGCGAAAAGGACTTGACTATCCTTTCGGAGGCTGAGCAGGCTGATATCAAGCCGGTACCTGTGTTGGAGGGCTTTATTGATATGAAAGAGGAGGATTTGGCACCATACTGCAAGGAGAATGGTTTGGCAATGAACTCAGACGACTTGCGTTGCGTAGTTGAGTACTTCAAGAGCGAGCAGCGCAACCCCACACAGACCGAGTTGCGTATCCTCGACACCTATTGGAGTGACCACTGTCGTCACACCACCTTCACCACCGAGATTGAGGAGGTTAAGATTGACGAGTCGTTTATGAAGAGCGAGTTCGAGACCGCTTTGGCTGAGTTTGGCGTTATGCGCAAGGAGCTTGGTCGCGAGCAGAAGTCGCTTTGCTTGATGGAGTTGGCAACTATCGGTGGCCGTTATCTCCGCAAGATTGGAAAGTTGGACGATATGGAGGTGAGCGAGGAGAATAACGCTTGCTCTATCTTCGTCGATGTGGATATCGAGGGCCAGAAGGAAAAGTGGCTCTTGCAGTTCAAGAATGAGACTCACAACCACCCTACCGAGATTGAACCATTTGGCGGAGCTTCGACCTGCTTGGGCGGTGCAATCCGTGACCCATTGTCGGGCCGTGCATACGTATATCAGGCTATGCGCGTAACGGGTGCTGGCGATATATATAAAGGTATAGATGAGACTATCGAGGGCAAGTTGCCACAGCGTATCATTTCGCGCAAGGCAGCTGCGGGCTACTCGAGCTATGGTAACCAGATTGGCTTGGCTACAACCCACGTACGCGAGATTTTCCACGACGACTATGTGGCAAAGCGCTTGGAGGTTGGAGCTGTTGTAGGTGCTGTTAAGGCTGCTGACGTACGTCGCGAGAGCCCTGCGCCGGGTGATGTTGTCCTCCTTTTGGGTGGTCGCACAGGCCGTGACGGTATTGGTGGAGCAACCGGCTCATCGAAGCAGCACACTACCGCTTCGTTGGAGGAGTGCGGCTCGGAGGTGCAGAAGGGAAATGCTCCAGAGGAGCGCAAGATTCAGCACTTGTTCCGTCGAGGCGATGTAACTCGCTTAATTAAGAAGTCGAATGACTTTGGTGCGGGAGGTGTATCGGTAGCTATCGGCGAGTTGACAGACGGCTTGGATATCTACCTTGATCGCGTACCTGTAAAGTATAACGGATTGAACGCTACCGAGTTGGCTATTTCGGAGTCGCAGGAGCGTATGTCTGTAGTTGTTGAGAAGAAGGATGTGGAGGCCATGGTGGCACTTTGCCACGAGGAGAACGTCGAGGTTACCCATGTTGCGGACGTTACCGACACTCGCCGTATGCGTATGTTCTACAAGGGCGAGAAGGTGGCTGACTTGAAGCGTGAGTTTATCGACTCGGCAGGTGCTCCACACTACACAAAGATAACGCTCGGCGCTATTGAGGAGTGCAACCCATTCCACCGCGAGGTAGAGGGTGCTTCGGTGCGCGAGAAGATGTTGAACAACTTGCAGGACAAGAACGTCGTTTCGCAGCGTGGCTTGTGCGAGATGTTCGACTCTACAATCGGTCGCTCGACAGTCTTGATGCCGTTTGGTGGTAAGACTCAGCGCACTGAGACTCAGGTTTCGATGCAAACCTTGCCAGTACGCCACGGTAAGACCTCGACAGCGAGTGTTATGGCGTTCGGTTTCAACCCTTATATCTCGGCGTGGTCGCCATATCACGGTGCTGAGTACGCCGTAGTGGAGGCTATCGCTAAGGTTGTGGCTTCGGGTGCTTCGTACGAGAAGATGCGCTTCTCATATCAGGAGTACTTCGAGCGTATGACCGATGCCCGCTCGTGGGGCAAGCCTATGTCGGCTTTGCTCGGTACTATCCGCATGCAGAAGGCCTTCGAGTTGCCTTCGATTGGCGGTAAGGACTCGATGAGTGGTACATTCCAGAATATCAACGTTCCACCAACCCTCATTGCATTCGGTATCACTACCCTTGACGCTCGCAAGGCTATCAGCCCTGAGTTCAAGGAGGCAGGCCACGGCTTGTATCTCGTTAAGCATAACCACAATGCCGATTACACTCCAAATACCGAGGAGTTGAAGGCTAACTTCAAGAAGGTTACCGAGGAGATTCACAAGGGCAACATCGTTTCGGCCTACGCAATCGGCTTTGGTGGCGTATCGGAGGCTGTGGCGAAGATGTCGTTCGGTAATGAGATTGGTGCAACATTGCACTGCGACGAGGCAACCCTCTTCGACTACTCTTACGGCTCGATTTTGGTCGAGGCTAAGGAGGCATTCGAGGGTGCTGTAAAGGTCGGTGAGACCATCGCAGAGAAGTGCGTAGAGGTCTTGGGCGAGAAGCTCTCGTTGGAGGAGCTCTACGTAGCAAATACAGCTAAGTTCGAGAAGATCTACCCTGCCAAGGGCAAGTCGGGTGAGAAGTGCCGCGAGAGCAACCATACCGCCGCAGCGCCTACATACAAGGGCGAGAAGGTGGAGAAGGTGCAGGTTTACCTCCCTGTATTCCCAGGTACAAACTGCGACTACGATACCGCACGCGCATTTGAGCGTGAGGGTGCCGAGACTCATATCGGCGTATTCCGCAACCTCACACCTGAGGACGTTATGCAGTCGATTGAGGCGATGGCTAAGGCTATCGACGAGTGCCACATCCTCGTGTTGAGTGGTGGTTTCTCGTTGGGTGACGAGCCAGATGGTAGCGGTAAGTTTATCGCAAGCGTCTTGAACAACGCAACTGTTACGAAGGCTGTACACGCCTTGATTGAGCGTGGAGGCTTGATTTTGGGTATCTGTAACGGCTTCCAGGCACTCGTTAAGTCGGGCTTGTTGCCATACGGAAAGCTCGGTATGATGACTGTAGAGTCGCCTACCCTCTTCCACAACGATATCCACCGTCACATCTCGCAGATTGTTTCGACCCGTGTCGGCACTACCGCATCGCCTTGGTTGTCGTCGTTCCAGGTTGGCGATTTGCACTCTATCGCAGTGAGCCACGGCGAGGGTAAGTTCGTGGTTAGCGAGGAGATGGCCGAGGAGTTGTTCGCAAATGGTCAGGTGGCGTTCCAGTATGCCGATTTGGAGGGCAATGCTACTACCGATGCACCACACAACCCTAACGGCTCGTCGTACGGTATCGAGGGTATCATCAGCCGCAATGGTCAGATCCTCGGTAAGATGGGACACACGGAGCGTTATGATGATAACTTGATGCGTAACATTGCAGGCGAGAAGCGTCAGAACATTTTCGCAAACGCAGTAGCATACTTTACGGAGTAAAACTGAAAACTGAAAACGGAGAACTGAAAACTATGAGATAATAAAACGAAGCAGAAAAAGTTTTCCGCTTTCCGTTTTCCGCTTTCCGCTAAAAAATAAAAAATTATGAGTGTTTTAGGAGTTTATGGTGTTGAGCACGCCTCGTCGTTAGTCTATTATGGCTTGCACTCAATGCAGCACCGAGGCCAGGAGGGTTGCGGTATGGTAAGCGTTGATAATGAGGGCCGTATGCATCGTCATCGTGGTCACGGACTTGTGCAGGAGGTGTTCAACGAGGGAAAACTTACGGAGTTGGACGGCAAAATGTGTCTCGGACACGTGCTTTATACTACGGCAAATGGTCGTAGCATCGACAATATCGAGCCGCTGTCGTTCCTTCATAATACAGGTTCGTTCGCAGTGGCACACAATGGAAACATTGTGAATGCCCAGCAGATTCGCGACTACTTGGAGTCGAAGGGAAGCCTCTTCCAGTCGAATACCAATGCCGAGTTGTTGGCACACCTCATCAAGAAGGAGGCCGACGAGCCACGTATCTTCACCATTATGGAGGCGTTGGATCTCTTGGAGGGTTCGTTCGCATTCGTCATCATGACGCAGAATCGTCTCTACGCTTGTCGCGATAAGTACGGTATCCGTCCGTTGGCTATCGGTAAGTTGGGCGACGGCTGGGTTGTGTCGAGCGAGAGTTGCGCATTTGACGTTATGGGTGCGGAGTTCGTTCGCGACGTTGAGCCGGGCGAGATTGTAACCATCGACGAGAAGGGCTTGCGCTGCCGTAAGTATTCGCTTACAAGCGAGCACAACATGTGCGCTATGGAGTATATCTACTTCGCACGTCCTGACAGCGACATCGACGGTTGCAACGTTCACGCCTTCCGTAAGGAGTCGGGACGCCGTTTGTGGCACGAGGCACCTGCTGAGGCAGATATCGTAGTCGGAGTACCTGACTCGTCGCTTTCGGCTGCTATGGGTTATGCCGAGGCGAGTGGTCTTCCATACGAGATGGGACTTATTAAGAATAAGTATATCGGTCGTACCTTCATTCAGCCTTCTCAGGCACTTCGCGAGAAGGGAGTGAAGATGAAGTTGTCGGCTATCCGTTCGATTGTCGAGGGCAAGCGTATCGCCTTGATTGACGACTCGATTGTGCGTGGTACAACTTCGAAGCGTATCGTTAATATGTTGCGCGAGGCGGGTGCTACCGAGGTGCATGTTCGTATCGTGAGCCCTACGATGAAGTATCCTTGCTGCTATGGCGTGGATACTACTACGTTGGACGAGCTCATCAGCGCAAAGCACTCTGTTGAGGAGACCTGCAAGATTATTGGTGCCGATACGTTGGCCTTTATGTCGGTTGAGGAGTGTTTGGCTTCGTCGAATGGTAAGTGCGCGAAGATGTGCTTCGCTTGCTTCGACGGCAAATACCCTACACCTATGACACACGATATTTCGGAAATTAACAAGAAAAAATAAGATACAATTATGGCAGTAAATTACGAAAAAGCGGGCGTAAACCTCGAGGCTGGTTACGAGGTAGTTCGCCGAATCAAACAACACGTGGCATCGACCAATCGCCTTGGTACAATGGGCAATATCGGTGCATTTGGAGGTATGTTCGACCTCGCAGCATTGAATGTGAAGGAGCCTGTATTGGTTAGCGGCACCGACGGCGTAGGTACCAAGTTGAAGTTGGCCTTCGCAATGGACAAGCACGACACTATCGGTATCGACGCGGTGGCAATGTGCGTGAATGACGTCTTGGCACAGGGTGCCGAGCCTTTGTTCTTCCTGGACTACGTGGCTCTCGGTCACAATATCCCGGAGAAGGTAGAGGCTATCGTAGCGGGTGTTGCTGAGGGTTGCCGTCAGGCAGGTTGCGCCTTGATTGGTGGCGAGACAGCCGAGATGCCTGGTATGTACGAGGATGGCGAGTACGACATCGCAGGCTTCACTTGTGGTGTTGTCGAGAAGTCGAAGCTCATCGATGGCTCGAAGGTTAATGTTGGCGACGTTTTGATTGGTATCGCATCGAGCGGTGTTCACTCGAATGGTTTCTCGCTTGTTCGCAAGGTGTTGGCTGACAATAATTTGGATTTGAATGCAAAGTACGAGGAGTTGGGCGACCGCACTCTCGGTGAGGCTTTGCTCTGCCCTACCCGTATCTATGTTAAGCAGGTGTTGGAGGTTGTTCGCAACTGCGACGTTCACGGTATCTGCCACATTACAGGTGGTGGTTTCGACGAGAACATTCCACGTATCTTGCACGACGGTCAGGGCTTGCACATCAACGAGGGCTCGTGGGAGATTTTAGGTGTGTTCAAGTTGCTCGAAAAGTATGGCCAGATTCCTCACCGCGAGATGTTCAACATCTTCAACATGGGTGTAGGTATGGTTATCGCTTTGGACGAGAGCGAGGCTCAGAAGGCACTCGATATCTTGGCGGCTGCCGGCGAGAAGGCTTCGATTATCGGTCACGTAACTGCTAACGAAGGCGTTGTAATTGAGTAATAATATATAAGTATAGATAAAAGATGAGAGCATTAGTAAGTGTAAGCGACAAGACTGGCTTGGTTGAGTTTGTAAGCGGTTTGCAGTCGCTTGGCTGGGAGATTATAGCAACAGGCGGCACACAGAGCTTGTTGGAGAAGAATGGCGTAAAGACTATCGGCATCAGCGAGGTTACAGGCTTCCCTGAGATTTGCGATGGTCGCGTTAAGACCTTGCACCCAAAGGTACATGGAGGTTTGTTGGCTCGTCGCGACTTGGAGAGCCACTTGGAGGCGTTGCGTGAGAATGGTATCGAGTTTATCGATATGGTATGCGTAAACCTCTACCCTTTCCGTCAGACAATCGCTAAGGAGGGCGTAGAGATGGCAGAGGCTATCGAGAATATCGATATCGGTGGTCCTTCGATGTTGCGTTCGGCAGCAAAGAACTACAAGGACGTAACCGTAGTTTGCGACCCAGCGGACTATGCGCAGATTCTTGAGGAGATTAAGGCTGAGGGTAACACCAAGGTTGAGACTCGTTTGCAGCTCTCGGCAAAGGCTTACACCCACACAGCACAGTACGACTCGTGCATCGCAACCTATATGCGTGCACAGGCTGGCTTGCCGGAGAAGTTGTTCCTCGAGTTTGACGTTCAGCAGTCGTTGCGTTATGGTGAGAATCCTCACCAGTCGGCAACCTTCTATCGAGACAATTCGACCACTCACTTCTCGTTGGCTTATGCCGAGCAGTTGAATGGCAAGGAGCTCTCGTACAACAACATTCAGGATGCAAATGCAGCGTTGAATATCGTTCGTGAGTTCGAGGAGCCATTCTGCGTAGCATTGAAGCACATGAACCCTTGCGGTGCTGCAATCGGCGCTGATGCGTTGGAGGCTTGGACTCGCGCATACGAGGCCGATACAAAGAGCATCTTCGGTGGTATCGTGGCTCTCAACCGTGAGGTTACAGCAGAGGTAGCACTCGGTATGAAGCCTATCTTCTTGGAGATTGTTATGGCTCCATCGTTCACCCCTGAGGCACTCGAGATTCTCTCTGCAAAGAAAAACTTGCGCGTGTTGAAGGTTGATATGACTCGTACAAACGATGTTCAGAATCAGTATATTAGCGTTAATGGCGGTTTGCTCGTTCAGCACCTCGACACCACTACTAAGGAGGTCGTTGCTGATATGTGCGTAACCGAGGCTAAGCCTTCGGAGGAGGTTTTGACAGACCTTAACTTCGGCTGGCGCATTGTTAAGCATGTTAAGTCGAATGCTATTGCAGTGGTTAAGAATGGCGCAACTTTGGGCGTAGGTGCTGGCCAGATGAACCGTGTAGGTTCGGCTGAGATTGCACTCAAGCAGGCTCAGGCTGCAGGCCACACCGAGGGTCTTGTACTTGCATCAGACGGCTTCCTTCCATTCGATGATACAGTAGCTTTCGCAGCTGAGTATGGCGTAACAGCTATCGTTCAGCCAGGTGGCTCTGTTCGTGACGAGGATTCGATTAAGAAGGCTAACGAGTTGGGCATCACAATGCTCTTCACCGGAATGCGCCATTTTAAACATTAATTTCCGTTTTGGAAGGTATCTTTGACTTTTACCCTTACTGCCCGAAGGTCACATACGCCAAGTATACTCCCTCCGAGCATTAAGGGGGCAAAGCCAAATATCCTCTCCCAAAATCGAAAATGATAAAAGGAGTATAATTTTGCATTTTGCATTCTGCATTTTGAATTATGAAAGTTTTAGTCGTTGGCTCGGGAGGTCGTGAGCACGCTATCGTCGATGCGTTGTTCCGTTCGCCGAGTGTAGATAAGATATACTGCGCACCCGGAAATGCGGGTATTGCCCTTCAGGCCGAGTGCGTAGCGATTAAGGATACCGATGTCGAGAAGTTGAAGCAGTTTGCTGTGGATAACGCTATAGACTTGACTGTAGTAGGTCCCGAGGCGGCTTTGGCTGTAGGTATTGCCGACGAGTTCCGCAAGGCCGGCTTGCCAATCTTTGGCCATACGAAGGCTGCTGCTCGCATCGAGTCGAGCAAGGAGTTTGCTAAGGAGTTGATGGCGAAGTACGACATTCCAACCGCTGGATATAAGGCGTTCGACAACTACGATGAGGCTGTGGCTTATGTCGAGGCTCGACCATTGCCTGCTGTGTTGAAATATGACGGTTTGGCAGCTGGTAAGGGCGTAGTTATTGCCGAGACTATGGACGAGGCTCGCGAGGCTTTGCGCGATATGCTCTTGGACGACCGCTTTGGCAAGGGCCGAGTGGTTGTGGAGGATTTCCTCACCGGTCCCGAGTTCTCGTTGATGTGCTTCGTCGAGGGAGAGAATGTCTATCCTATGCCTGTAGCACAGGACCACAAGCGCGCTTTCGATGGCGATAAAGGCCCTAATACGGGCGGTATGGGTGCTTACACCTCGTTGCCATTCATCACCGAGGAGGATCTCGAATTTGCTATGGAGAAGGTTATGCGTCCGACTGCAAAGGCTATGGTCGCTGAGGGTTGCCCATTGACTGGCGTGTTGTATGGTGGTTTGATGAAAACTCCTGACGGAGTGAAGGTGATCGAGTTTAATGCTCGCTTTGGTGATCCTGAGACTGAGGTTGTATTACCGTTGATTGACAGCGATATCGCAAACGTATTCGAGGCTGTTGCCAAGGGTACCGAGCCTGCCGAGATTGTTTGGAGCAAGGAGGTTACCCTCGGTATTGTTCTTGCATCGAAGGGCTATCCTGGCGACTACGCTAAGGGCTACCCTATCCGTGGTATCGATAAGGTTGATGGCACCGTATTCCATATGGGTACAGCTGTTAAGGACGGTGAGTTCGTAACCGCAGGAGGTCGTGTGCTGTTCGTTGTTGCAAAGGGTGCAACCCTTGCAGATGCGCACAAGAAGGCTAACGAGGAGGTTTCGAAAATTGAGTGTGAGAATTTGTTCCACCGCACAGATATAGGACACAAAGCGTTCAAATAGACTATGGGAAATATAATTGACGGAAAACAGCTCTCGTTGCGCTTGAAGGGCGAGATGGCTGAGGAGGTTAAGGCGCTGGCCGTAAAATATGGCCGTGTGCCGTCGTTGGCGGTGATTCTCGTTGGCGAGAACCCTGCGAGCCAGTCGTATGTTCGTGGCAAGATTAAGGCTGCCGAGGAGGTAGGTATCAAGAGCGAGCTTATCACAATGCCGGCCGATATCTCGGAGGAGGCACTCTTGGCGGAGATTGAGCGCTTGAATGCCGACAAGGAGACCGACGGCGTGTTGGTGCAGTTGCCATTGCCAAAACATATCGACGAGGAGCGCGTAATTGACGCTATTGCGCTGGAGAAGGATGTCGATGGCTTCCACCCTGCCAATGTGGCTAATTTGTGGCTCGGAAAGCCTTGTATCGTGCCTTGTACACCAAAGGGTATTATGCAGATGATTGCCGAGTGCGGATTTGACGTTGCAGGCAAGAAGGCTGTTGTTGTGGGTCGTAGCAACATCGTGGGTAAGCCAATCTCGAAGTTGTTGCTCGACGCAAATGCAACGGTTACTATCGCTCACTCGCGTACTGCCGACTTGGGTGCAGTGTGTCGTGAGGCCGATATCCTGGTTGCTGCGGTAGGTCGCAAGCACCTTATCACTGCCGATATGATTAAGCCCGGAGCTATCGTTATTGATGTGGGCGTAAATCGCGATCCCGAGACTGGTAAGTTGTGTGGCGATGTCGCTACTGCCGAGGCGCAGGAGGTGGCTTCGTTCATCACTCCGGTACCTGGTGGCGTAGGCCCTATGACCATAACCATGTTGATGAAGAATACTATTGAATGTTTCTTAAATCGAATCGTTAAATAAAATCGTTCTGATTGGTAAATTTTGCACCTTGCGTCGGTCGCTAAATTCCTCACATAGGTTTACTATGCTGTGGATTTATCGCCTAGCAACGCACAATATTTCCTCAATCATATTCGATTTTGGGTTTAGGTATAATTGGCTGAATTAAATAATTAAATAAACTAATATAACTAATTATGATTGAAAGATATAGCCGTAAGGTTATGCGTGATGTTTGGACTGAGCAGAACAAATTTAACGCATACCTCAAAGTTGAGATTCTCGCTTCGGAGGCTTGGAGCGAGTTGGGCGTAGTGCCAAAGGAGGACGTCCAGAAGTTGTGGGATAAAGCGTCGTTCTCGATTGACCGTATCAAGGAGATTGAGGAGCAGACTCGCCACGATGTTGTAGCATTTACTCGCGCCGTGTCGGAGACCCTCGGCGAGGAGCGTAAGTGGGTACACTACGGTTTGACATCGACCGACGTTGTAGATACCGCAAACGGTTATTTGCTCCGTCAGGCAAACGAGATTTTGGAGAAGGATTTGGAGGCCTTCTTGGCAGTTTTGAAGCGTCGCGCTTTGGAGTTCCGCAATACCCCTTGCATCGGCCGTACTCACGGTATTCACGCAGACATCACCTGCTTCGGTTTGAAGTGGGCTTTGTGGTACGAGGAGATGAAGCGCAATATCGAGCGTTTCCGTACCGCTGCACGCGGCGTAGAGGTTGGTAAGATGAGTGGTGCTGTGGGCAACTTTGCTAACATTCCGCCTTCAATTCAGGACTATGTTTGCGAGAAGTTGGGCATCGATAGCGCAAATGTTTCGACACAGGTTATCCAGCGTGATCGTCACGCCTATTATATTGCTACATTGGCAGTTATCGCTTCGTCATTGGAGCAGATGGCTCTCGAGGTTCGTAACTTGCAGCGTACCGAGGTGCACGAGGTCGAGGAGGCTTTCGGCAAGGGTCAGAAGGGCTCGAGCGCAATGCCTCACAAGCGTAACCCAATCTCGTCGGAGAATATCTGCGGTTGTGCTCGCGTGATGCGTGGTTATATGGCTACCGCTTGCGAGAATGTGGCTTTGTGGCACGAGCGCGATATCTCACACTCGGCAACCGAGCGTATCATCTTGCCTGATGCAACCGAGTTGTTGGACTATATGCTCAACCGCTTTATGGGTATCTTGGACAACCTCGTAGTATTCGAGGATGTGATGATGGAGAATATCTATCGCACTCGCAAGGTTATCTTCGCACAGCGTGTGATGAACGCCTTGATCGACAAGGGCTTCTCGCGTGAGGAGGCTTACGATACAGTGCAGCCTGTGGCTATGCGCGCAATGGCTGAGCGTGCTGATTATCAGGAACTTTTGGCTGAGAACGAGAAGGTGATGTCGAAGCTTTCGCGTGAGGAGCTGGATTCGTGCTTCACATTGGAGTACTACCTCAAGAATGTGGATTACATCTTCCGCCGCGCCGGCATTATCGAGTAATTTGCATTGAATACAACAAAAAGAGTGGAGAACATTCTCCACTCTTTTTGTTGTCAGCTTAACCCCTATTTGCGATAGACGATGTCGCCTTTGATGACACCTATCGGTGGAGTTCTACCCTCTTTGCGACCTGTGATTTCTACGAGGTTGCCCATGGTGTCGTATTTGAATTGCATGCGAGCGCACAGCTTTCCTCGCTTGTTGTAGTTTGAGAGCAAAATCAGATGTCCCTCCGAGTCGTATTTATAGAGCTCCTTCTCGTGCTGCTTGCCCTTGCTGTTGACTGTCAGCTTCTCAATCATATAACCCTTTTCGTCATATTTGTAGAGCTCTTTTGTGCTCAATGCGCCACGGCTGTTGTAAATCTCCTTTTCGCTCTTTTTGCCTTGCTCGTCGTATTTGCTGATGTGCTTCTCGTTTATTGAGCCGTCGGCATTGTACATAACTCGCTCTAATTCACGGCCTTTGCGGTCGTATGTGTGTGTGCATCTTCTTTTAGGCGTATAGTCCTTGTCACACCATATTCGCTCTGAGACTCTGCGCTTTCGGCCATATTTGTAGAGCACTCGCTCTCTAACCGAGCCGTCGCTGTTGTGAATTATCTTCTCAGAGAGTAGCCTTCTCGCGCCATATTTGTAGATGTTTTTCTCATCTATCGTGCCGTCGATGTTGTAGAGTACCTCCTCTATGACGTTGCCGCGTCTGTTGAACTTGTAGGAGAAGATGACCTTACCAGTCTGCTCTGCAAGTGGCTTGCCCGATTCGACTTGTGCTGCGCTGTAGTGAGTGAACGCCACGCTCTTGACGTTACCATATAGCGGTAACTCTTGGTCCCAGCCCTGTCTGTGCGGAACTTTGTCCTTCTCCTTTGGAGCGGCCAATGATGTGAATACGCACAGCGTTACAAATAGTGCAAGTAGAGATAATCTCTTCATTCTGAGTTCTGCTTTAAGTTTGTAGCCAATCTTAGTCAGCTGTTTCGCAAAGTTAAAAACTTATTCCTAATTTACCAAGAAAAGCCACTCGATAAATCCCGAAGTTGGAGCACGAAAAAATATTTTCGAAAAACTCTAAGCGCAGATTCCTTAACTATCAACTTTTTTTTATTACCTTTGTAGGTAATAAACATAATTTAGAAAAATGAGAAGTTTTTTGTCTGTTTTAGGAGCCTCTATTTTGGCTGTTTTTTGCTGTGGTTGTAATGCCACTCCCGATGTTACATTTACGGTGACTACCCTACCTGCTGTAGATGGCGTGGTGTCGAGTGTTGATGCCAAGCGTAGCGGCGAAGAGTGGCTTGTTGCAGTCGAGGTGAAGAATACCACTGATAAGGCTGTAACGCTGAAGGTCAAGCTTGTAGCCGAGCCTGAGTTGAAGGCGGATAGCTATCTTATTCCGGGTATCAACTACAACGGAAATGGCTATGGCGCAAATCTCGATTTGCCGCAGAGTTATGGCGATAGCAAGGGCTTTATTCCGTTCCCACAAGGTTGGGAGTATAAGGGTGAGCCGTGGGTTTTTGCCTATGACAGAGGTTCGATTCCGTCGTGTACAATATCGGAGAATAAGGATAATGTCTTTGCGCTCTATGCTTCGGACAAGGATAGGGCTTCGTACGAGAGCGCTTGCTCTATGGAGCGCAAGGAGGACGGCTCGTTCCGCCACGTAATCTATTGGCCAGCAAGCGAGGGTCCGCTCTGCTACTCGGATAAGATGAAGTTCTCGGAGCGCGTGGATAACTACATCACACTCCAGCCTGGTGAGACATTCTCGGCTGAGGCAAATGCTTTTGTTGGCGAGCCTAAGATTGAGAAGTACGGTTTTGCCGAGGTTTTCCGTGTTGCGTGGCGTAAGTTGGATCACACTGTGCCTGCTCAGTGGAGTGTTGACGAGGTGATGGCGTTGGATAAGACCTACCAGGATTGGAGCCGTTGTCAGGACGAGAATGGCTACTGGTTCGAGGGTATTATCGACGATATGAAGTTCCGTGCGGGTTACTATGGCACAGGCCTTTCGGAGGAGGGTCACCCGGTGTCGTACTACGAGCAAAATCCTGATAAGAACCACTGGTGGAAGGATTATGTTGCCGAGTCGAAGGCGTTGAAGGAGGGTGAGTATGTAAAGAGCTATGGTCGTGATATCGGCTTTGCGAGTCAGTCGTTCCAGGCAGCACGCTTGGCCATGGAGTATGGCTTGCGTAACAATTCGCCAAAGGATTTTGAGTGGGGCGAGAAACTTCTGCGTAGCTGGATTGAGAAACGTCGCTACGAGAATGGCGTATTCAAGAGTAACCGCAATCGCGGACACGACAATCGTGATGCGTCGAACTTGGGTTGGGCAATCAGCGAACTTTCGCGCGTGGCAATGTTGCTCAAGGAGCATGGCAAGGACGGCTCGGAGTTCGAGGCTGCAGCAAAACCTATCGTCGATATCGTATTGAAAGGCATTCGCGAGGACGGTGCTGTCGGCTCGGTGTGGAATGGTAAGACTGGCGAGGTTGTAACCTATAATGGCGACGGCGCAGGCTTTATGTTGATGGGTCTAGCTCGCTACCACGCGCTCACTGGCGACGAGCGAATCCTTCCGGTTGTGGAGAAGGCGTTTGCGTACTACTACAATCAAGATATCAATAGCTTCCGATGCTTTGGTGGAGCGATGGATTGCGCAAGCATCGACAAGGAGGGTGCGCAGCCGTTCTTCACCGTGGCTAAGTATATGTACGAGCAGACTGGCGACAAGAAGTACTTGGATTACGCTCGCAAGGCGGCGTGGTACTTCGCTTCGTGGATCTACATTCACAACCCTATATATGGCGAGAACGATGATTTGACCGTCTTTAATTGGAAGCCGGCAGGTGCAAATATCGTAGGTGTGGAGCACCCTGCGGTTGATGAGTATGGCGCGTTGCTAATTGGCGAGTATTTGTGGCTTTCAAAGGTCGACAACGAGCCGTTGTGGCGCGAGGTTGCCGAGTTGATTTGGCGCAATGGAACACAGGGCTTCGCCTATGAGGGTCGCACCGTATGGCACGGCTTGGAGCGTCCAATTGGCTCGAAGAACGAGGCTATCTTCCCGTTGCGTTGGAGTAAGTACGCCTCGGTTGGTCGCAAGCGCGGCAGCGTGAATGACCACCTCACAGCTTGGGGCGGTATCTATCGTACGGCGTCGCTCTACGAGTTGTCGGACGAGGATTTACAGTGGTTGAAAGAACAAACAAAACCAAATAATTAACCATTAATTTAAACTAACAAAAAGATGAAAAAACTATTCTTGATGTGTGTTGCATTCGTTTTTGCGAGTGTAGCGATGGCTGCAGAGTGTGTGATTGTACCTCTGCCGGTGTCGTATGAGGCTCAGAAGGGTAAGTGCGTGTTGTCGTCTAAGACAACAATCAACGTAGCAGACAAGGCGCTTGTTCGCCCTGCAACAATGTTCTGCAAGTATGTTGCAGATGAGAAGGGCTTGCAGTTGTCGGTTGTTGAGAGCGCAGCTGCTGCAAAGGGTGCTATTACTCTTTCGGTTGATAAGTTGTACTCGGAGGAGGCTTATGTACTTGATATTGCCAAGAATGGCATCACTATCAAGGGCGGTAGCGAGAAGGCTGTATTCTATGGCTTGCAGAGCCTTCGTCAGGTGGTATTCCACGCAAAGGCTAAGGGCGAGAATGTTGAGTTGCCTTGTATGGTTGTAGAGGATAAGCCTCATTTCAGCTATCGTGGTGGTATGCTCGATGTATGTCGTCACTTTTTCAGCGTAGATGAGGTTAAGAAGTTCATCGACATCCTCGCTATGCACAAGATGAATCGCTTCCACTGGCACTTGACCGAGGATCAGGGTTGGCGTATCGAGATTAAGAAGTATCCTAACTTGACAAAGGTTGGCTCGATGCGTAAGGAGACTTTGATAGGTCGTTACGGTAAGAAATATGCCCCTTATAAGTTCGACGGTAAGCCTTACGGTGGCTTCTTTACTCAGGATGAGATTCGCGAGGTTGTACGCTACGCAACAGAGCGTTACATCGAGATTATCCCTGAGATTGATATGCCTGGTCATATGGTTGCCGCTTTGGCTTCATATCCAGAGCTCGGTTGTACAAAGGGTCCTTACGAGGTGCGTACCACTTGGGGAATCTCGCGAGATGTATTGTGCGCAGGTCGAGAGGCAACATTCGAGTTTGTAGAGGGCGTTCTTGCTGAGATCTTGGAGCTCTTCCCTTCGAAGTATATCCACGTTGGTGGCGACGAGTGTCCAAAGGATCGTTGGAAGGTTTGCCCTGATTGTCAGAAGCGTATCCAGGAGGAGGGCTTGAAGGACGAGTACGAGTTGCAGAGCTACTTCATCCACCGCGTTGAGAAGTTCTTGGCAAAGCACGGCCGTCACCTCATCGGTTGGGAGGAGATTCTCGAGGGCGGTATCTCGAAGACTGCAACAATTATGGCTTGGCGTGGTCCACAGCGTGGCATCGAGGCTGCGAAGTTGGGTAACGATGTTATTATGAGTCCAAGACATTACTGCTACCTCGACTATGCGAACACTACAAATCGTGAGAAGAATAACGAGCCTCTCTGCGGTGGTGGCAACGGAAAGCTTCCGCTCACTTTGCGTAAGGCATATTCGTTCAATCCATACGATCAGTTGAACGAGTACGAGCGTCAGTTTATCAAGGGTGTGCAGGGTAATATGTGGACTGAGTATGTTCCTACCTTCAACCATGTTCAGCATATGGTATTGCCTCGTCTTGCTGCTATTGCCGAGGTGGGTTGGACTTTCGGAGAGAAGAACTACGACGACTTCGCGCGCCGTATGCACTTGTTGCGTAAGTTGTACGACAAGTGTGGTTACAACTACGCTCCATATTTCTTTAACGGAATTGAGTAAATCGTGAGAATTTCTTCACATACAATGCGCTCTATCGCCATGCCTATAAGCATGGTGATAGGCGTGTTGTTGTACTATCCTATAACTATATTTGACACTTGGAGTGGCTCTGTCGCTACCCCACTCCTTATATTTTTGATGCTCTTCTGCACATTCTGTCGTGTTTCGATGCGCGAGATGAAACCTACGATGTTGCATCTGTGGCTTATGGTGGCTCAGATTATCGCAACATTTGTGGTTTATGTGGCGTTACGTCCATTGGGCGACACGGTGGCGCAGGGAGGAATGATTTGTGCTCTGACACCTATGGCGATGGGAGCAATGGTGCTTGCGAGTATGCTGGGCGCAAAGGTTGAGACGATGGCTACACATATCCTTATTTGCAACCTTGCGATAGCATTTATTGCACCTCCGATTCTCTCGGCCTGGGGCAACGGTTCATGTACTGTTATAGTTATTTTGTTGCGTGTTACACCGCTGTTGATACTGCCGTTTGTACTCGCGCAACTGTGCCGTTGGCTTACGCCGAAACTAGCTGATAAAGTAGCTAGACGACCGATGCTCTCCTTCTATATGTGGCTGCTATCGATTGTTATTATAATGGGCAAGATGACCAAAACTATTATTGATGGCGGAATCGAAAATGTGCGCACCGAAATCATACTTGCAGCTGTAGCTTTGGTTATATGCCTTGCGCAGTTTGCTGTGGGACATTGGCTCGGTGTTAAGTATGGCGACAAGGTAGCGGGAGCACAAGCCCTTGGACAGAAGAATACGATATTTGCGATATGGCTTTCGAACCAATTCCTAAATCCGTTGGCGTGTATTGCACCTACGGCGTATATTCTGTGGCAAAATTTAGTTAATTCATACCAAATATATAAAAAACGATGAAGATTGGCGATATAGAGTTTCGCAAGGAGGCGCTATTTCTTGCTCCGATGGAGGATGTAACCGATCCTTCGTTCCGCTACATCTGTAAGCGGTTCGGTGCGGATATGGTTACTACGGAGTTTATCTCGTCGGACGGCCTTATTCGCGATGCTTGGAAGTCGCGCGCAAAGTTGAATATCAACGACTTTGAGCGTCCTGTGGCGATTCAGATTTATGGTAACCAGATAGAGCCAATGGTCGAGGCTGCACGCATTGCCGAGACGGCTAATCCCGACGTTATAGATATTAACTTCGGCTGCCCGATGAAGAAGATTGCTGGTCGCGGTGCAGGCTCGGGAATGATGCGCGATGTGCCGTTGATGGTAGAGATGACCAAGCAGATTGTCGAGGCTGTGAAGAAGCCCGTAACGGTCAAAACTCGCCTTGGTTGGGACGATGAGTCGAAGAATATCGAGGAGATAGCACTGCGATTGCAGGATGTCGGCATTGCGGCTCTGACTATTCACGGTCGTACTCGCTGCCAGCTCTATAAGGGCGAGGCCGATTGGACTTTGATCGGCAAGGTGAAGAACAATCCGTTAATCAAAATTCCGATTATAGGCAATGGCGATGTTGATTCGGGCGAGAAGGCTCGCGAGATGTTCGACCGCTATGGTGTCGATGCAATTATGATTGGCCGTGCAACCTATGGCCGTCCTTGGATATTCCGTGAGGTGCGCCACTATCTCGATACGGGCGAGGTTATGCCTCAGCCGAGTGTTGTGGAGCGTGTAGCGATTGCTAAGGAGCACCTGGCAAAGTCTATTGAGGTTAAGGGCGAGCGTGTAGGCGTGTTGGAGATGCGCCGTCACCTCTCGAATTACTTCAAGGGATTGCCAAACTTCAAGGATACGCGAATGAAGCTTGTAACACAGAATGATCCTGCCGAATTGTTTGCTACAATCGATTCTATTGAGGAGCGTTGGGGCGATTTCGACACTGCGGGCTGCGTTCCACCACCACTTTCACACGATATTTAGAAAAACTCAAACAAAGAAATACTATGATACTTAAATTCAGAATGTTGAGCGACGAGAACGACAATTTCGTGCGCGATTTCGAGGTTGATCCGATGATGAAACTTTCGGAGTTCCATGATTTTATCATCAAATCGATTGGTTATGACGATTGTATGGCATCGTTCTTTACGGCCGACGAGGAGTGGCAGCGTTGCCGCGAGTTTACGCTTATGGATATGGGCGATACGGGCTACGAGGGTGAAGATGCACCACTTCCAATGTCGAAGACCTCGTTGGCAGAGATTATCGTAGCGGATTATACTCGTTTGATTTACCTCTTCGATATGTTTGCCGAGCGTGCATTCTACATCGAGTTGGTGGGCTCATCTGAGCCAAACGAGGCGTTGTCGTATCCGCGCGTAGCGTTCGAGAATGCTCCGGTGCCTGACCAGTACGATCCCGATGCAGTGGATTCGAATGCCGGTTCCATCTTCGATGAGATGATGGACGACTTCGGCGGTTTTGATGGCGATAGCGACAGCGACGATGAGTGGTAGAAAACGACTTATCGTGATTGTTGGTGCAACGGGCTCGGGCAAGACCGATTTGAGTATCGGCGTGGCGGAGCACTTTGGCGCACCCATAATCTCGACCGACTCGCGCCAATTCTATCGCGGCATGGCGATAGGTACGGCGCAACCTTCGCGTGAGCAGATGGCTTGCGTGGAGCACCACCTTGTGGATTGTCTCGACGTTAGCGAGGAGTTCAACTGCGGAGCTTACGAGCGCGTCGCGCTGGAGCGCCTTGCGGAGTTGTTCAAGGTGCACGACACGGTTGTTGCTGTAGGTGGCTCGGGACTATATATTAAGGCGTTGTGCGAAGGTATGGACGATCTGCCTGATGCTGAGCCTACATTGCGTGAGGAGTTGCTCGAAAGGTTCGAAACAGAGGGCTTGGAGTCGCTTGTCGAGCAGTTGCGTGAGTTGGATGAAGCCTACTACAATGAGGTCGATAAGTGCAATCCTCAGCGTGTTTTGCGCGCTGTGGAGGTTTGCCTGACAACGGGACAACCATATTCGTCGTTGCGAAAAGGGGGGTCGAAACAGCGCGATTTCGAGATTGTGAAGGTTGGTATCGACTACCCTCGCGAGGAACTCTACGATCGCATAAATCGACGTGTGGATATGATGATGGAGGAGGGCTTGGAGAACGAGGCGCGTGCAATGCTACCCCACCGTCATTTAAACGCCTTGCAGACGGTAGGTTTTAGCGAGTTGTTCGACTATTTTGACGGTACAATTTCGAAGGAGGAGGCCGTGGAGCTGATTAAACGCAATTCTCGCCGATATGCCAAGCGCCAGATGACCTGGTTCCGCCGCGACAAGGATATAAAGTGGTTCGTGAAACCGAGCTCGGCAGAAGTAATAAACTACTTGGAGAGTATATAAGGTGACCTTTGTCGGGTAGCGCCCGCGTGCTCCGTGGTGGTAGTTGGGGCAGTAGCAATAAACACTGTCGTGTGTCGAATCGTGACAGCAGCGAACCGTCGTATAGCAATAGCTTTATTGGCTTCCGTGTAGTTCGCTTGCTTCTTTAAACGGAAAATGATGCAAAAAGCTTAGCTTTTTGCATCATTTTCTTTTGTATCATTACCTTACCCTAGAATGTAAATCCAAGATTTGCGGCGAATCCGTGAACGGTGTAGTGTCTGGTGTGGACACTCTCGTTGTCATAGCCCAAGCGTCGGTCTATGTGGTATCCAATGCCAAGATGCATGGCCGACTTGTCATTAAGACGGAAGTTGATGCCGAGTGATGCTCTACCGAAAATGGTGGTCTGGTTTATTCTATGCTCTTGATATCCGCTTGTGTAGTAGAAATCTTTGACTGCGGAGATCTCGGTACCACCCATAAATGATAGGTATGGGGCAACCTTTGCGTTGCGTGCCAGATTTACCTTTAGGTTGAGATAGAGAGGTATAGCGAACTCTCCCAAAGGCCACGCACATGGTGTCTCTGAGTCATACGAATAAGGCTTAATTGTGCCGCCTTGAACACTCTCATCGACCTTATCTACTTGAGTGTTTCTGCCAAGATTCCATATTACACCCGAACCTACGCCAAAGAATACGGTGTTATTGAAGTTGCCTCCTATTGTGTAGTAGAGGGTAAGGGCCTGGTCGATTCTGTTGATATCCTTTACGCTCTGGCTAGTGCTTAAGTAGCCGAGCTCGAGCATCTGTCCAAAACGGTTTTTCTTTAGCTCCTTCTTGTTTTCAGAGGTGTTGATAACTACGGCGTTATCGCCCTGAGGTGTGGTGTTTGTGCTACTGCTTTGTGCAGCCACTACCGTTGTTACAGAAGAACCAACCTTATGCTTTGTCTCCATCTCCTTTTGAAGCGCAGCGAGTTTCTGCTCTGCCGCTAATTGAGCTGCATGTGCCGCTTTTGCTCCCTCCAATGCAAGACGAGCATTCTCCTCGGCCTGCGCCTTCTCGACTTTGAGACGCTCAATCTCCTTCTCGGCAGCCAAGCGAGCGGTCTCCGCGGCCTTTGCCTGTTTTGTGGCAATATGTGCCGTCTCCTCGGCTTTTGCATTTGCGGCAGTTAGCAACGCAATCTTCTCCTTCGCAGCTAAGAGCGCGTTCTCTGCTACCTTTGCCTTTTCAGTAGCAACAAGAGCAGCCTTCTCAGCTTTTTCCTTCTCGGCTGCTATGCGCGCAGCCTCGTCAGCCTTAGCTTTCTCAGCAGCAAGGCGTGCTGCCTCTTCCTCCTTTGCCTTTTCTGCAATAGCGCGAGCCTCCTCGTCGGCCTTAGCCTTCGCTGCTGCTTCCTGTTCTGCAGCTATGCGTGCCGCCTCCTGCTTGGCATACTCCATAGCCTTAGCCTTCTCGGTAGCCTCCTTTTCAGCTGCAAGACGTGCTGCCTCTTGCTCCGCTGCTATGCGTGCAGCCTCTCTCTCGGCGGTAAGACGAGCAACCTCCTGCTCTGCAGCTATGCGAGCCGCCTCCTTCTCGGCAGCAATACGTGCAGCCTTTTCGGCCTTAGCTTTGTTGCTGGCGTACTTCTTGTCGATGTTCAATCTGAATATGATGATCGAACCGTCAATCTCTGCCTGAGCAGTGATATATCCCTCGAACGACGCCTCTACATACTTGCAGTGTGTAGAGACTTCCAACTCGAATGTTCCGTCTGCACCAGCCTTTGTTGAGTTGTTTTCAGATACACCTCGCACTACAGCACCTTGCAATGCCTGGGTGTTTGCGTCCTGCACATAGCCCTTGACAAGGCGAGTGCCCTGCGCCATGGCAGAGATTGAAAATAGCCCTAAAAGCGTGGTTAGTAAAATAAAACGTTTCATATTAGGTCTTATTTACCCATAAACTTACCAAAGAAAGGGTTTCCGCCAGCTGGAATGATTGGACCCTTTTTGTCGCTCTCTTTCTTCGACGACTTTATAGTCTCGAGAAGATACTCGTGAAGTTGAGCATCGCTTGGAGTGCGGAAGTTTGTGTATGTTGCTGGATAGCCAGTAACGGTGATTGACTCGATTGAGCCATCTGCCGCATACTTAATTTGGTGTTCGAGAGCTACCAATACATCGGCGTTACCATTGGCTATAAGAGCCTCGCGTATAGCCGAATTGATGATATTCTCCGGACCGGCGTTTGCTACGGTCTGGCTAGGAATATAGAAGAATGAAATTTTGGTCGGCGAAACCTTGAGGTCTGCAAAAACTGCTGCAAATGGCTCCAACGCGTTTACCTTGTTGTGTGTGGCCGAGTTGGTGAGCTTTGTAGGCATCGAGCAGCTTACAAACATAGCCGAAGCCAATACTGATAAGAAGAAAAACTTTTTCATGGTAAATAAGTTTTTTTGAGTTAAAAATAATGTAGTTACTACAAAATTATGAAATAATTTTCAAATTATCCTAAAATGTTCAAGAAAAAATAGGCCTTTCATATAGAAATAGTAGAGAGTAGTTGTTTTTATCTCTAATACCTCTATCTAACAACTTACCCCCCCCACAACCGATTCGAACGGTCGCAGCAGGTTTGAGCAGAGCAAAAGATGGGAGATAGGCATTAAAACCAACGGTTTTAGAGAATAAATTAAATAGCAGCAGCCAAATTTATTTGAGATGATGATATTTAATTTGTTATCGTAGTTGCGTAGCAACAAAGACTATCTCACAATAGCACGCCGCGCAGACGACTCTGCCATACCGCCACCGACTGAACGAGTCACGCGACGAGTGCGAAAACGAAAAAGAGTTCGCCTAAAGAAGCGAACTCTTTTCGAGTACTCGGAGCGGGAATCGAACCCGCACGGCCATTACTGGCCACAGGATTTTAAGTCCGGCGTGTCTACCTATTCCACCATCCGAGCCCTGTTTTGCGATGCAAATGTAGTGCTTTTTGTCGTATTATCCAAATTATTTGCGCTTGGTTGTAGTCTTACGTTGTACTCTGTGGCTCTTTTTGCGCGAAATAATGATTCTGCGACGAATGTAAATGAACGCTAATGCGCTGAATGATACGATGATAACTATCCAAATCCACAATGGTACATTGTCGCCCTTCACGCGCGCCCACATCTCCAACATATCGGGAGTTCGGTCGCCCGAGTCGTGCATCATGCCGCAACGCGCTACAACCGATTTGTCGGGATATTGTACCGGATCAATCTTTACCTTCTCGGCTCCCTTGCCGAAGAAGTACGAAACATCGACCGTGCTCTCTAACTCTTCGTTGATGCGCGACTCCAATACCTCAGGCGTTGCCACAACGCTGACATAGCCAATCTCGTCCATATTGCGAATGGCAATGTCCGAACGACACATATAGTTGATAAAGTAGCGAGCAGCCTTTACATTCTTGGCATACTTAGGGATAACCCAGCCGTCAAACCATACATTACTACCCTCCTTCGGAACACGATAGTCGAGCGATACATTTACGTTGGCAGCCTCCTTGATAGCCCATACAGCGTCGCCGCTCCACGAGAGATTGATGAAGGCCTTCTCCTTGGTCATCATCTCCTTGCCAAAGTCAGCTTCCCAGCCTGCAACGAGCTTCTTGGCCTTTTTAAGGAACGCCTCTACCTCGGCGATCGATTCGTCCGAAGAGTCGTACATGATCTCGTCCAGTGTGGTTGTTCCTGCGGCTAACTCCTTCTGGCGCAAGTGAATGAGAACTGCGCTATAGACATCGCGGAATGCGTCCTTGATGAAAATCTTCTTCTCGAACTTCTCATTGTGAAGCGTCTCCCAAGTCGAAGCCTCCTCCTCGGTAACGTACTTGGTGTTGTAGAGAAGACCTGTTGTTCCCCACATATAACCAACTGCGTAGTCGTTGGCATTCTTGCCGTTGCCGTCAATCTTGTTGAAACGCTCAATGATGTAAGGCGATACATTCTTTATGTAGTTCTCGGTCTCACCAAACTCTTTATCGATAGGCAAGAGCATATCGTTGCGCAACATTCTCTCGATAATATACTCCGAAGGGCACACCACGTCGAAATCCTCCTTGCCCTTCTCAATCTTGGCGAGCATAATCTCGTTTATGTCGAAGAGCTGGTAGATAATCTCCACCTCCTCGCCGGTCTGCTCCTTATACCATACCTTGAAATCCTCGAGAACAGACTCGTCGATATAGTCGGCCCAGTTGTAGATTTTGAGTACCTGTGAACGCGGTGCCTCCGAGCACGAAATGGCTGCGAGGCAACAGAGCGAAACAATAATGGATAATACTCTTTTCATAGGTTAAAGTGCTTGTTTGCGCTTGGCGCTGCGCTTAGCGCGTACATTTATGATGATGAGAAGCAGTAATACTACTACGAAGATGATGGTCGAGAGAGGTCGCAACTCAGGTGTCAAACCGCCCTTTCTGGCATCGGCGTAGATGTATGTCGATAGGGTTTCGAGACCCTCGTTGCCCTTTGTGAAGAGCGTTACTGCAAAGTCGTCAATAGAGAGCGTAAAGGCGAGAATAAAGCCCGAAATCATTCCCGGACGAATCTCCGGAATGATAATTTTGCGGAGAGCCTGGAATGGAGTTGCTCCGAGGTCTAGGGCCGCCTCGTAGATATTCGGATTCATCTGCTGCAAACGCGGCATAACGCTCAAAACTACGTACGGAGTACAGAAGGCGATATGCGACAATACTACGGTTGTATAACCCTGCGAAATGCCCAAACTTACGAAGAGCAAGAAGAGCGAAATACCCGTAATAATATCCGGATTGAGCATTGGAATATCATTCAAGAAGTTGATAGCCTGCTTCTTACGACCGCGCATATTGAAAATGCCGATTGCTGCAACACTACCCAAGATTGTTGAAGCAGTTGCCGCAATGAGTGCAATGGTGAGCGTATTCTTAATGGCGTCGAGCAACGAGTGATGAGCACCACCGCTGAAGAGCGAGGTGTAGAGCTCGGTCGAGAAACCGGTCCAGTTGCCCAATACTTTCGACTCGGTGAACGAGAATATTCCGATAATCAGAATCGGGGCGTAGAGCAACGCCAAGAGGAACCAAAGGTAGGTTTGTGCTAAAAATTTCTTCATATTCGTACTACCCTATTTTTAGATGAGGCTGTCACTATCGCTCTGCTCCTCTCCACCCGAGAAGAACGATGTTATGCCGATGATGATGAGCATAATGAGCGACAAAGCTGCGCCATAGTTCCACATTCCGTTGTTTATATTCTCCTGAATGGTTGTACCAAACAGTTTTACGTTGTTCATAGTGAGCAACTCCGCAATAGCGAAGGTCGAGATTGTAGGCATAAACACCATCATAATACCCGACATAACGCCCGGCATAGATAATGGCGCGGTAACCTTGCGGAATACCTCCATAGGTGTTGCGCCCAAGTCCTCGGCCGCCTCGATAAGCGAGTGATCCATCTTCTGCAAGGTGTTGTAGATAGGATAGATCATAAATGGCAGGAAGTTATAGACCATACCGAAAATCAATGCTCCCTCGCCCAATGGTACCTGCACGAAGTCGAACAATGCGACTGTTGCGAGTGTACGTACCAAGATGTTGATCCACATCGGCAGGATAAACAGCACGACTGTAACTTCCGAGCGGTTGAGATTGCGGTTGGCCAAAATACAAGCCGCAGGATAGCCGAGAAGGATACACAATATGGTTGTTACCAACGCTACGCCAATCGAGTAGATGAAGGTGTTGAGTGCTTCGGACTGCTCGATAAAGCGAGTGAAGTTATCCAACGAGAAATCTCCCTTTGCGTCCTGGAACGCATAGACAACAATCAGTACAAGCGGCAATGCGACAAACATAGCCAGGAATATGGCATACGGTATCGCCCAGTTTGCTCGTTTGTTAAATATTTTGGATAGAAATTTCATCTCGATAATATACCCTCTAAACTGTTTTTGTAATGAGTATGTCGTTATTGTTGATTGAGATACCTACAATATCGAAGTTATCCCATACGTCGTTGGTATCGACATAGATAAGGTCGCCGTCCTCGGTCTTTACGGTGAGGTGGTAGTGGTCACCCTTGTAGAGAATGAAGTGCACAGAACCGATGAGTTTACCCTCCTCCTTGTGGTCGAGAAGTTCAATCTTGTTGAATGCCACACGCACGGTTACGTGGTCGCCACTCTGCAAGCCCTGCTGCTCCTTGCACTCGAACTCGGTGTCGAGGAACTTTACGGTTGTAGGCGAGGTCATCACGCCCTGGAAAGTGTTGCAGGTGCGCTCCTTGCGCATTACGTGAATATCCGACGGCTTGATGAACATTCCCACGGTAGTACCCTCCTCGAAGGCGTTGTAGTCCTGAATCATAAGCTCGAACATGTTGTCGGTCTCGACGAACATCTCGTAGTGAACTCCCTTGAAGGTGCACGACTTTACTACGCCCGTAAAGTCGGCATTCTCGGTGTTCGAGATGATGTAGATATCCTCCGGACGAACTACTACATCCACGGCTGTGTTCTCGCCAAAGCCCGCATCGACGCACTCGAACTTGTGACCAATAAACTCAACCTCCTTATCCTTAATCATTGTGCCGTTGAGAATGTTGCTCTCGCCGATAAAATCTGCTACAAACGAGTTTGTAGGCTCGTTGTAGATATCGGTTGGAGTTCCAATCTGCTGAATCTTACCCTCGCTCATCACTACGATTGTGTCGCTCAATGTAAGGGCCTCCTCCTGGTCGTGAGTAACGTAGATGAAGGTGATGCCGAGAGCCTCGTGCATCTGCTTGAGCTCCATCTGCATATCCTTGCGCATCTTCAAGTCGAGCGCAGCCAATGGCTCATCGAGAAGGAGCACCTGCGGCTGATTTACGATAGCTCGAGCGATAGCAACACGCTGCTGCTGACCTCCCGACAGCGAATTTACATCGCGGTCCTCGTAGTCGGTCATTGACACCATCTTCAACGCCTTACGCACGCGCTTGTCAATCTCCTTCGAATCGACCTTCTTGAGTTTCAAGCCGAAGGCGATATTCTCATACACGTCCAAGTGTGGAAAGAGAGCATAACGCTGGAAAACCGTATTGAGAGGTCGCTGATGCGGAGGCATACTCAAAATATCCTGGCCCTCCATCATAATGACGCCACCCTGGTCGGGCTGCGTGAAACCTGCCAACATTCGCAACAATGTGGTCTTACCACAACCCGAAGGGCCTAACAATGTTACGAACTCGCCACGCTTGATGTCGAGGTTGATGTTGTCGAGTACGACCTTCTCTCCGAACGACTTGGAGAGGTTCTCGATCTTAATAATAGTTTCGCTCTTTTTTGTCATCTCTATTTCTTGCGATTATTTAGAATAGTCTGGGTTAAGTTAAAGTGATATGTTGCGCCGATACTAAACGACACGCTATTTGCAAAGTTGTTGTAAGCCGCTACGGCGTGCAATCTGAGGTCGCGGCTATCGCGTAACGGATAGTAGTTTACTC
Organism: Alistipes sp.; assembly: GCA_045648965.1. Taxonomy (GTDB): domain Bacteria; phylum Bacteroidota; class Bacteroidia; order Bacteroidales; family Rikenellaceae; genus Alistipes. The sequence goes on from JAZRPA010000025.1 coordinate 33,788, forward strand.
CGCCGCCTGCGTACCAATAACGCGGACACGAAGTGTTGTCGAATGGGATAAACCACCTCTCGTCCTCGTATCCGAATATGTCGCTACCGTTGTAGCTGTCGTAGCCGCCCTTTACGAAGGCTTCGATCTTATCTTTGTGGTTATAAAGCAGTTGCGCGCTAACCGTAAACTCCTGGTTGAAGAAGTTCTTGACCGATGTTGCACGGTTCATATAGTCCAATTCGAGAGTGAAGTTGCCCATATAGAAGGCGTTGCCGAGTGCGATGAGGTTGACGAACTTGCCACGCTCGTACTCGATAAAGTTTACCGACCAAATCGGTGCATAGCAGCCATATTCGCCGTGCCAGTCGAGCGAGTAGGTAAAGAGCTTCGATGCAAACGGACGCTCTCCGAATGGCGAGGTGCCGAACTGGAAGCGGAGGTTTGTGCTCTCGTCCTTGGTCGTGTAATCTATCGCACCACCCCACTGATATATAGCCATCTTATGCCAGAGTGGCGTTACGAGCGAGGTGTGAACATCTACGTCGTAGTAGTCGAGCTCCCAGGTACCTATGGCGAGCATATCCTTACCAACGGTGAAGTTGAACTGCCCTACCGAGTATGAGAGTGTGAGCCAGTCAATGAAATCGACATCGTCCGAGCGGAATGCGTTCTCGTAGAGCGCTTTGGTCGAATCCCAATCGCTTGAGAACCAATGGTTTGACATCGAGTAGGAGAAGTTTCCTATCGAGCCGTCGAGGAATGTGTAGAGTGAAGAATTTCCGAAATCGAAACCTTTGTAGCCGCCTTTGATTGGGGCGTACGGATCAACATCGAAACGAGGTGTTACGATAAACTCCGGAGTGTTGTTGTCGGCGTTAGCCTCTTGGGCGTAAGTACAGAAGTAGCAAAGTGTTGCTACAAGCAGTGCAAGTCCTCTTTTCATCTTCCATACAACAGGGTTTTAGTTCAACAATAGCGGGCAGATATTATATTTATATAATACGCTCGCAGTACTTCAGGGTACAAATATAAACAAAAATTCAGAATTCAAAATGCAAAATGCAAAATTGTGAGGTAAAAATTATAAACTTTTAGGTACTATTGGCTATTAGCCATTAGCCATTGGCTATTTTGTGTCACTCAATGGCATGCGGGCTGCGCCCTGAATGGCAAAAAATGGCATGCGCACTCTGCGAGTGCTGAATGGCAAAAATGTTATTAAAGTTGTCATTCAATGTCATTCAATGTCATTCAGCGACCAACGGGAGCGATTGCCATTCAATGCCATTTAATATTTTTTGCTCTTTTGGAAATAATTAGTTAAATTTGCGGTAAATAAATAAAAAGTTTTGCCTATGAAGCATCGCGTATAGTTCGATACGCACATTTTAGACATATTGGAAAAGCGTTTTAGCTTTATTCTGTAATCTCAAAAGTTTGGCGACTGATAGATAGAAAGGAATAACAGTTGAAATGCTCGCGCTGTTCAGTGCGGGCTTTTGGTTATATTTTTTCTATCGGGTTACGCCAAACACCTTGAGATTCGGATATACTAAAAGTACCGCGCTTTTTTGTGCATATCTGTCAAAGTAATTCGAGGTACAACGGAGTAATCGAAAAGCCGTTAAGTGAGTAGGGAATAGAACAAATAAAAAACCTTAGATTATGAGTGCAACTTTTTTTAGATGTCCGACTTGTGGCAATCCAAAAACTGACGATCGAGTTTATCGCTGTCCTGAGTGCAGAACTATAATGTGCGATGCTTGTGGCTATTACGAGTGTCCATCTTGCGGCCAAACAATGACTTGGAAAGACCAGATCGGATATATCGGTGAACGATAATAAGGATAATGATGCAAAAAGCGTCGCTTTTTGCATCATTACCATAATAAGATTGTTTTGATATGGATAAGTTTTATAATTGGATATATATAAATTACGACATTATATTTCCTAAATGGTTCCTAGAGAGCGAAAAATGTTTGCAAATAATTGATGCAGCCAAAAAATACGCAGGCAGCCTTAATGCTGATGCCAAAGCTAAAAAGTTAACCATTGATAGAGTTGGAGAACTCTCTTCGCAAAACGCTAAATTTGCAGGAGCTTCTCTAGTAGACTTATACACTAATGTTATATTGGAATACTACTCTGTTGGATGGCCTATTTCGTTACAGAAATACAAATTTCGCAATATTTGGTTATTTTATATATTAAACACTGATAGGTGCCATGAATACCATCAATCGATAATTGATGATATAATAAAGTGTCCTTTTGAAATTGATTGGAACATCCCTGTTAATGATTTCTTTACACAGCGGGAAATATCAAAAAAAAGAGATGTGTCAAAACGTAATAAACCGCTTTGTCTTTCAATTAAAGAAAGAACAAGTAGAAAAGTTATTACCCTATGCTATAGACACGATAGGATTGGGGACACTAACATTCTGGATTGAAAAAGGGTTAGTTGACATTTCTCCATATAGTTCGACAATTGTATCTCGTGTACAGGAGAGGATAAAGAACGAATCGCCTAATTTGGCATGCTTCAAGATCTTAGGTGGTAGCAGTTATAGACAAGACGAGTATTACGAAGTTACAGTAATTAGAAAATTTATCGTGTCAACAAAACGCACAGCCCCCCAATTATACCAAAAACTTGTTGCTGTTTTTGATAGCGCGGTAAGATTATATAATATTCGCTCCTTTGACAAACATGTCTATACGTGTAAAAATATTTTTGAGTCTTCGTATGATATACCACATTTTCAAGCCCTCCCGTTCATTGATGGAACCTGTATGAAAGTTGTTAAAAGGTGGTTTAAATGGGTGCTCGAATAATAGTGTTTGTTGTTGATGTGACGATTGCTGATGATGCCTTCGAGGCGTGTCACAGCCGAAGATAGTTGTGGATATACACAAAGCAAAATCGCCAAGCGAAAGCCTGGCGATTTTTTTATTTCTTTATTAACTTGCGGAGATATTTCGCAGTGTGGCTCTCTTTGCTTTTTGCGACTTCGGACGGAGTGCCTTCGGCGACTACCCTGCCGCCCTCCTCGCCACCCTCAGGGCCGAGGTCGATGATGTGGTCGGCAACCTTTATGACGTCGAGGTTGTGCTCGATGACGATGACCGTATTCCCCTTGTCAACCAGCTTGTTAAGCACCTCGATAAGACGACGAATATCCTCGAAATGGAGACCCGTAGTAGGCTCGTCGAGAATATAGAGCGTACGGCCTGTTTCGCGCTTTGAGAGCTCCGCCGAGAGCTTTATTCGCTGGCTCTCGCCACCCGACAATGTGGTGCACGGCTGGCCAAGCGTAAGATAACCCAAGCCGACATCCTGAATAGCTTTGAGCTTCTGATGAATGGTCGGAATTGGCTCGAAGAAATCGACCGCGATATTTACGGTCATATTTAGTATATCGTTGATACTCTTGCCTTTATAGCGAACTTCCAAGGTCTCCTTATTGTAGCGATTGCCGCCGCAAGCCTTGCACTTGACATAGACATCGGGCAAGAAATTCATCTCGATAGTCTGCACTCCCGCACCGCGACACTCCTCGCAACGACCGCCCTTGACGTTGAATGAGAAGCGGCCAGCCTTGAAGCCGCGGACCTGAGCATCAGGCGTAGCCTCGAAAAGTTTGCGAATATCGCTAAAGACGTTCGAGTATGTTGCCGGATTTGAACGCGGAGTGCGACCAATTGGCGACTGATCCACAACGACGAGCTTGTCGATATGCTCCAACCCCTCAATCGTATCATACTTAAGCGGTTGCGCGTACGAACGATAGAGCTGGTGCGAGATTACGGGCACGAGCGTACCGTTGATAAGCGACGACTTGCCGGAGCCGCTGACACCCGTCACGCAGACGAGTTTGCCGAGCGGAATTTCGACATCTACATCTTTGAGATTGTTGCCCCTTGCACCGCAAATTTTGATGCTCTCGCCACTACCCTTTCGGAGTTCTTGCGGAATCTCAATCGTTCGGCGATGTGCAAGATAATCAGCAGTATAGCCCTGCGCACCTAAAATTTCGTCGTAGGTGCCTTGCGCAACGATATGGCCACCCCTTCGACCCGCCTTTGGGCCGATATCGACGATGTAGTCGGCGGCACGCATCATATCCTCGTCGTGCTCCACTACAATAACCGAGTTGCCGGCATCGCGCAATGCCTTTAATGTGCTGATTAGGCGCTCGTTATCTCGCTGATGGAGTCCGATGCTCGGCTCGTCGAGAATGTAGAGAACATTGACGAGTTTCGAGCCAATCTGCGTAGCCAAGCGTATGCGCTGGCTCTCGCCACCCGACAAGGTGCGCGATGCTCGATCGAGCGATAGATAGCCCAAGCCGACGTCGGTCAAGAAACGCAATCTTTCGCGTATCTCCTTGAGAATTTCGCGTGCGATTTTCAGCTCTTTTTCGGTGAATTCTGCCTCTATACCCTCGAACCACTCACGCAAGCGGGTGATTGACATCGAGGATAATTCTGCTATGTTTTTGCCTGCCACCTTGAAGTGTAAGGCGTTCTCCTTCAGTCGTGTGCCGCCGCAAAGCGAACATTTGTGGTATGCCACAAACTGCTCACGCCACTTGTCGCCCTTGCGGGAATTCTCCTCCTCCATTGTGGAGTTGATATACTCGGCAACGCCCTCCCAGGTACACATCTGCTTGCCGCGGTTTGACGAGTAGAGCGAAGCCTCGACCAGCATAGGCTCGTCATCGCCATAGAGCAAGGCGTTTAAGCCCTCCTCCGAGATTGTGCCGATGGGATCGTCGAGCGAGAAGTCGTAGCGACTGGCGAGTGCGTCGAGGGTTGCGAAAAGTGCATTCTCTCTACCCTTACCGAGCGGTGCGATACCACCCTCACGAACGGATAGACGGTTGTCGGGAATTACCTTCTTGACGTCGAAAATAGCCTCCTCGCCCAAGCCGTTACAGCGCGGACAAGCACCCTTCGGCGAGTTGAATGAGAAGGTGAACGGCTCGGGATCCTCGAACGCAATGCCCGTCATTGGACACATAAGGTGGCGCGAATAGTGACGCATTTCGCCCGAGTCGTAGTCGTGAATAGCCATCTGCCCCTTACCCTGGCGCATAGCCTCGCGGAGCGATGTCATTATGCGGTCGCGAGCCTCCTCGCGCGCTGTCATTCTGTCGATTACAAGCTCAATCGAGTGAGTTTTGTAGCGGTCGAGCTGCTCACCTGCCGTGAAGTCACGAATTACGCCGTCGATGCGGGCATAAATGTAGCCCTTACGGAGGAATGAGTCGAAGAGCTCGCGGTAGTGACCCTTGCGCTCGCGAACTACGGGTGCAAGGAATGCGATTTTGCGACCTGCGTAGTCGCGAAGTATCAAATCGGCAATCTGCTCGTCCGAGTAGTGGGCCATCTCCTCGCCGGTTGCTGGCGAATAGGCACGCGAAGCACGAGCGAATAGAAGTCGCAGAAAATCAGCGATTTCGGTAACTGTGCCTACAGTCGAACGTGGGTTGCGGTTGGTGGTTTTCTGCTCGATTGCAACTACTGGCGACAAGCCCGAAATCTTGTCCACATCGGGGCGTTCCATAGTGCCGATATATTGACGTGCATACATCGAAAGGGTCTCCATGTAGCGACGCTGTCCCTCGGCGTAGATTGTGTCGAATGCGAGCGATGATTTGCCCGAACCCGACAAACCTGTGATGACGACCAGCGCATTGCGTGGTATCTCGAGGTCGATATTTTTGAGGTTGTGGACTCTTGCGCCCACGATTTTAATCTTCTCCTCCATACGCTTATTGCTCTTTAATTGGTAGTAGAGAGTAGAAAAAATCGTGCAACGAGATAACCTCGATAAGGTCTAAGAAACAGATTGCAACAATTACTGCTATAAATATCTTGATGAAGGTCTTGCCCCAATTCGCCATGTAGTGCGAAGCGAGGAAAGAGCCTATCATATTACCAATGCCGTGTACAACGCCGAAGAGGTAGTTTACGTCGCCCATGTACATAAATACAGCCAGCGAGAATGGCGTGGCGAGCAGGATAACGAAACCCTTGATGGCGTTTGCTGTGACCAAATCCATACGCATAACCCAAAGGGTTATCGCAAGGATAAGATAACCGATGCCAATGTAGATAAAGCCACCGTAGAAGCCAATGAGCAGGAACCAAAGGTAGTGTAATGGCTTAATTTCGATATTGTGACCCTCCTTCATCTTGATCCTGCTATCGAATATCAGGTAAATCATTATCACGAGCAGAATTACGCCAAAGCAGATTTTGAAGATCCAATCGTTCATCAGGTGCGAGGCAAAAGCTCCTGCGATGTTTCCTATGATTACGGGAATCGAGAGCAAAAGTCCGTGGCTGATGTTGAACGACTTTTTGCGGATAAAGGTGACTGATGCAGCCAAGTTTTGCATCAATACGACAAGACGGTTGGTGCCGTTGGCGGTGTGGAGGGCGGTAACATCTGTAGGACCTCCGAGTAGGGCCATAAAAATAGTCATCGTAATAATCGAGCCACCTCCTGCGAGGGTGTTGATTATTCCGACCAGCGTACCCGAAACGAGTAGGACTATTGCTATGTGCCAATCTATCATTGCGCCACAAATAGGTTTAGAAAGCGCAAGATAAGAAAAAAAATGGAAAACTGAAAATGTGAAACCTAAATCTAATAAAAAAGACGAGATTTTTCTCGTCTTTTATTTAGAATCGCGCTACCGGTGCGGCGTCGAGGGTTGAGAACTCCTCTTTTAGATACTTGTAATATCCTGCCACTGCAATCATTGCTGCGTTGTCGGTTGTGAATCGACGCTCGGGTATAAATGTGCGCCAACCACGCTTCTTTCCCTCCTCCGCAATGCGCTCTCTTAGGAGTGAATTTGCGGCTACTCCACCGCCTATGGCGATGTCCGAAATGCGATAGTGCTTAGCGGCCTTAATGAGTCGCTCGGCGAGTATGTCAACTACGGTGTGAAGTATCGCTGCACATAGGTCACACTTGCGTTCCTCAATGAAATTTGGGTTTTTAGCTACTGCGTCACGCAAAGTGTAGAGGAACGATGTCTTTAAGCCGGAAAACGAGAAATCGAACTCTCCAATGCGAGGCTTTGCGAACTTGAATGCATCGGGATTTCCCTCCTTTGCAAGGGCGTCGATAACGGGTCCTCCAGGGTAAGGTAAGCCCATAACTTTGGCGCATTTATCGAGCGCCTCGCCTGCTGCGTCGTCGATGGTTGAGCCGACAATCTCCATATCAAAAGGTGAGTTTACCTTCACGATTTGGGTGTGGCCTCCGCTGACCAAAAGACAGAGGAATGGAAAGTTGGGGTGCTCGCACTTCTGGTCTGGCATATCGACAAAGTGCGAGAGAATATGGCCGTGTAGATGGTTGACCTCTACGAGTGGAATGTTGTTCGCGATAGCAAGGCCCTTCGCAAACGAAGTTCCGACCATAAGCGAGCCGAGCAAGCCTGGGCCGCGCGTAAAGGCGATGGCGTCGATTTTGTCGGGTGAAATACCTGCGTCACGCAAGGCTGTGTCGACCACCGGGACAATGTTCTGCTGGTGTGCGCGAGAGGCGAGCTCGGGGATTACGCCGCCGTATCGCTCGTGTACTGCTTGTGAGGCAATTACACTCGAAAGCAGCGTCGTGTTGCGCAATACCGCTGCCGAAGTGTCGTCGCACGACGATTCGATACCGAGAATAATGATGTCGTTATTCATAAAATATATTTTTCGTTTTCGTTCTTTTTTTGGTGCTTTGTTTGCAAGTGTCGCAAATAATGATTATCTTTGTAAGTTATTATATAACTTATAACGGCTAAAGTGCCGAAAATCAGTACAAAGCAGTGCGCAAAGTTACAAAAATATTGTTAAGCTTGTTATCCGCAATCATTTTATTGCTGATAATTTTGCCTATGGCTGCTGCTTTGGTGCTCTCGATTCCGTCGGTACAGAACTACGCAATCGATGAGGCTTCGACCTGGGCTGGCGAGAAACTTGGCACAACAGTGAAGGTTGGTCGCATCTCTATCGGAATGTTCAATCGTATAACCGTTCGCGATTTCTATGTGGAGGATTGGGACGGCGATACTCTACTCTATGTAAATCGTGCAGATGCTCGTATCGCATCACTTGCTTCTCTTGTAAATAAGAAACTGACTCTTGAGTATGGAAAAATCGATGGCGGAAAGTTTGTTGTGCGTGAGACTGAGCGAGGAACATTTGCGGTGAAGGAGATTACTGATCAGTTGGTTAATCGCGAGAAGAAGGGTCAATTTCGTTTGGATATTTGTATGCTGGACGCTTCGGGTGTGGAGTTTCATCTGCTTCGCAATGCAGAGAGGCGCGAAGGTGGCGGTATTGACTTTGCGGATATGCAACTTTTTGATGCTGCGGCTGTGTTGTATGACTTCTCGGTTGATTGTGGTGCTGTTGACTCTAAATTTAAAAATCTCTCGTTCTGGGAGCGCTCTGGGTTTAAGTTGCAAGATGCGGAGGGTCGCTTCTATGTCTATGACGGAAAGGTGTTTGTTGATGATGCGCGTTTGCAGACCGAGCGTAGTGTGATCAATCTGGATTGCTGTCATTTGAATGGTAATAACTGGTTGGAGTATCGTGGCTTTATCGATACAGTGTCAATGGAGTGTCGCGTGAGTAAGTCTAGTGTTTCGTCTGAGGATGTTGGCTACTTCGCTCCGGCAATGTGGCGTTGGAAGACATCTATTCACGATGCTACAATGTCTATGAAGGGTACGGTTTCGGACTTTACGGGTGAGATAACTAAGGTAGCGCTCGCTGAGGGCGGTACATTGGAGGGTTCGGGTCATATACGAGGCCTTATAGATGTGGAGCGTACGAACTTCGATATAAATGTAAAGCGTGTAAGAGCAAAAACTTCGGAGCTGGCGGGCTTGGTGAGCAAAATCGCAAACCTCTCTATTGGCGAGGGTGCACAACAGTATGTTAAGCGTGTAAAGAGTGTCGATGCATCGGGTCGCTTCTGCGGTACGATACGCGACTTCGAGGCTAAGGCGAAGGCGGTGCTTGGAAGTGGTGGCGTGGTCGATGTGAAATGCGCCATGACAAATCCGATCAATGGTCGCAAGGGTGTAGAGGCTACGGTGACGACTCAAAATCTTAACTTGACCACCCTATTGGCTACATCTGCACTTGGTAATACAACATTCTCGGCGAATGTTACAGCTGAGCTTGGTGGTGATGAGCCTATTGCGCTTAAGGGTAATGGCCGTGTGGAGAAGGTGGTGTTCAAGGGTTATGATTACAAGAACTTGACTCTGGTTGCCGATATTGAGGATAGTTATATTGCGGGCTCGGTTACTGTGGATAATGAGGCGTTGAAATTTGACGCTCAGGCGGTAATCGACCTTATGGATAAAAATAATCCGCAGTATGATGCTGTTGTGGAGTTGGAGCGTGCGGATCTTCACGCTATGAGCATCAATAAGCGAGACTCCATTTCGTTGTTGAGTTGTAAGGTAGGACTTACTGCGAGTGGAGCGTCGCTTGATGGAATGAACGGCGTTGCGCGTATTGCAGATGCTAAGTATGAGACGGTTAATGGCGGTTGCGATGCTGATTTGATAGAGCTCACCGTGATGAGCGATGAGGACGCTCGAATAGTTACACTCGAGTCGGATTTTGCCGATGCGATATTCGAGAGTCGCACTCCATATAAGAATGTTATCTACTACTTGAGGAATTTGCTGGTGCAGTATACCCCACTTCTCTACGATGAGAGTGCGCGAAAGAATATCGATAAGCAGGTGGCAAAGATTGGCAACGAGACGGCCCTGCTTTCGGTAACTACAAAGGATATTGATCCGTTGCTCAACTGCATAACCCCAGGCTTGGAGGTTGCTGAAGGCTCGAAGGTGGAGATGCTTTTGAATCCATCGAAGAATGACTTCGTGATGCGAGCTTCGTCGGAGTATCTCGTACATACCAACTACTTAGCTACGAATATCGACCTTAAGGCGGGAAATGCTGGCGATTCGTTGGCAATGTCGATGGAGGCTACCGACCTTTATGCTGGCGCATTCCACTTCTCGGGTGTAGATGTGAATAGTAGCGCGAAGGATAACAATATCCGTGTCGATATGATATTTGCCGATTCGTTGCAGAGATTGCAGGGCGAGTTGTCGGCCAACGCAAAAATTTCGCGAAAGAACAATCGCCGCAATATCTTTGTGACGCTTAATCCTTCGTCGCTTAAAAATGATGATACTTCGTGGCAGATTACTACCGACGGTATCGAGATGGACTCTTCTCGCGTGGATATTCGTCGCTTTGCGGTGCGTGGCGATTCGCAGGAGTTGTATGTGAATGGTATTGCTTCGCGCAACGATAAAGATTCTGTCTATATGAGCTTGCGTAACTTCTCGTTGGCTCCATTTACTCAGATCACAAACCGTATCGGCTATGTCGTAGATGGTCGTACGAGCGGATATGCTGTAGTCCATTCGGTCTTGAAGGATAGTCGTGTGGACGCTCGTATCGAGATGGATAGTGTGAGTGTTAGTGGCATAGAGGTTCCGGACCTGTTGCTCGAGTCGCGTTGGGACTTCGGTCGCAGCCGAGCTTCGCTCGATATTACAACTCGTGATGAGGGTAAGCGCGTAATTCAGGGTTACTTTGCTCCTGCAAAGATGAGATACTATGCCCGAATGCAGACCGAGGGTGTTAAGATGAGCTTGCTGGATCCTGTGCTGCAGGGTGTAATATCGGGAACTGAGGGTACAGCCTCTGTCGATATAAATATCAGTGGCGAGGGTCGATTTGCAGAGTTGCGAGGCGAGATCGAGGTTGATAGCCTTGCTACAACCATAGATTATACACAGTGCCGATATTCGGCACCGAAGGCTACGGTTAAGGTTGAGAATAATCGCCTCACAGCAAGCAAGGTTCCTATCTTCGACAAGCATGGACACGAGGGAACAATGTCGATGGATGTTTCGCTGGCTCACCTCTCGAATATCGAGTATAATATCGATGTGAAGGCGAATAACATGGCGGTGCTCAACACTACCGAGGAGGATAATTCGATGTTCTATGGTCAGGTGTTTGCTACTGGTACCGGTTCGGTACGAGGTGATAAGGCGGGCGTGAAGATGGACTTTGTGGCACATAGCGACAACAATACCAAGTTCTATATGCCGCTCACTGATAATAGTGAGATATCAGCTGCTCCATTTGTGACCTTTGCGAAGAAGGAGCGCGATACTACGTCGTACCTTGCTCGCAAGAAACTTCTCTTCGAGAATAGACAGAAGCAGCGTACTTCGAGTGGCGGAGCAATGGATATTACCTTGTCGTTGGATATTCGACCTAATGCCGAGGCTCAATTGGTAATTGATCCTACCGTAGGCGATATTATCAAGGGTACGGGTGAGGGACAGATCAATATGCGCATAAATCCGCAGGCTGATATCTTCGAGATGTACGGAGATTATACTATCGAGAAGGGAAGCTACCTCTTTACACTGCAGAGCGTAATCAATAAATGGTTCGACATCGAGCCTGGTTCAACAATTCAGTGGACTGGCGATCCGTTAGATGCGATACTCAATATCAATGCCGTGTATAAGCTTAAGGCGTCGTTGCAACCTCTGTTGGCGGGTTCGCTTACAGGTACAAATCGCTCGACACGCGCTGTTCCTGTGGAGTGCTTTATCCACTTGACCGACCGACTTATGCACCCTACGGTAACCTTCGATATTGTAGTGCCAAGTGCCGATTCGGAGGTGCAGAGCCTTATTGCTAGTGCGTTGGCTACACCGGAGAGCAAGTCGCAGCAGTTCCTCTATTTGATTGTCGCAAATAGCTTTATATCGGAGACCTCGAATGCGATGACCTCGTCGATGGGTGCTTCGGCTACGGCGGCCACCGGCTTCGAGATGTTGTCGAATCAGTTTAGCAACTGGCTCTCGAGCGACGACTACAAGATCGTACTTCGCTATCGTCCGCGTACCGAGCAGATGAGCGATGAGGTTGATTTCGGCTTCTCGAAGGGCCTTATCAACAATCGCCTTTTGATCGAGGTGGAGGGTAACTACATTGTAGATAAAGCGCAGGTGGTAAATGCCAACTCTAACTTTACGGGCGAGGCATATCTCACTTGGTTGATAGATAGCGCAGGAACTCTCCGCTTGAAGGGCTTTACTCATACTATCGACCGTTTCGACGAGAACCAAGGTTTGCAGGAGACCGGTATCGGAATCTACTTCAAGGAGGACTTTAATAACGCGCAGGATTTGCGTATGCGTTTGAAGAACCGTTTCACACGCGAGAAGAAGCAGAAAGATTCTGAGCAGAAGCCTGAAAAGGAGAAGAAGGAGAAGAAGACGAAGAAAGATAAGACCGATAAAGCCGAAAAACAGAGAACAAATAGATAACAAACTAAATAAATTAAAAACAATTAAAACAAACTGATTATGATTGAATTTTTGCAAGCATCTGGCGTGGATTCGTTGCCAGCTGTAGCCGGTGAGGTGGTAGGAAAAGTAGTTGAGAAGACAACTGAAATGTCCCTTTGGCAGCTGTTTAAAGGTGGCGGTTGGTTGATGTGGGTATTGCTCCTGTTGGGCTGCGTTACCATCTTCATCTTCGTAGAGCGTTTTGTTGCAATTATGCAGGCACGCCGCCTCGACATCAACTTTATGAAGACCATTCGTACTCATGTAGTGGAGGGTCGAGTTAAGGAGGCTATCACTTTCTGCCGTAGGGTGAATACCCCTATCGCTCGTATGGTTGAGAAGGGCTTGGAGCGTCTTGGTCGTCCAATGAACGACGTGCAGAGCGCAATCGAGAATGTTGCTAACTTGGAGATTTCGAAGTTGGAGAATGGACTTCCATTCCTCGCAACTATTGCCGGTGGTGCACCAATGATCGGATTCTTGGGTACTGTAATTGGTATGGTGAAGACCTTTATGGATCTTTCGGCTGCAGGTGGTACCGTAAATATGGAACTTCTCTCGCAGGGTATGTATGTAGCGATGGTTACTACCGTAGGTGGTCTCCTCGTGGGTATTCCTGCATATTTCGGCTACAACTTCTTGGTAGCTCGCATCGAGAAGTTGGTATTCCGTATGGAGTCGAACTCGATCGCATTTATGGATATCTTGAATCAACCAGTTCAAAAACAGTAAGGAATTATGGCAATTAAGAGAGGATCGAAGGTCGAAAAGTCGTTCTCGGCTTCGGCGATGACCGACTTGATGTTCCTTCTGTTGATATTTATGCTCATTGCAACCACGCTCATCTCGCCTAACAATGCGTTGAAACTGGATTTGCCAAAGAGCACAAATCAGATGTCCGAAAAGAAGATGGTGGCCGTCTCTATTCAGCACATTCAGGTAACCGACACCTACAACTACTATGTGGAGAAGGAGCGTGTTGCTGATGTTAAGGGCATAGAGGTAGCCTTGCAAAATCTCTTGAAGGATCAGAAGGAGCCTACCATATCGTTGCACTGCGACAAGAGCGTTGCTGTTGACGAGGTGGTTAAGGTTATGAATATCGCAAAGAATAACGGATATAGATTGATACTTGCAACTCAAATTGGAGAGTAGGATTTATATGAATTCAAAAATTTATGCTTGCATATTCTCTGTCGTGTATGTGGCGTTGATTGTTGTGGCGCTGCTATTGGTCGTGTTTGAACCTCGACCAATGGCGATGCAGCAGCACGATGTCATGTACATTGAGTTTATCGAGCCTGAATCTCCACCAGAGCCCCCAAAAGTAGTTCGCGAGACTCCAAAGGTTGCGCCTCCTGTGCCTAATTCTAGGCAGAAGGAGACTCCTCCGCACGAAGTGCCTGCTCCGGAAGAGAGTACGCAGCAGTCGAGCGGACCTGCCGAGGAGACAAAGACGGTCAATCCGCGTGCGCTCTTGCAGATGCCTACTGTGGGTACGGATAAGCCTGCCGATGTGGGTAACGAGATGGCGAAGCAAGATACAGTTGTCACTGCAACAGGAATGGGAACCGGACGTAGCCAAGATGGCGATGTAAACGCTCAGGTCGATGCGGGCTTGCAAGGTCGAGGTTGCGACTATTTGCCAAGGCCGTCATACCCTTCTGGCTACAAGTATGGTAAGGTCATCGTGCAAGTAATCGTTAATACGGAGGGTAAGGTCGTTTCGGCTGAGCCGATAGCTGTAGGCGGTGGTACGTCTGATGCAGATTTGAAGAACGCAGCGAAAAAAGCTGCTCTCAAGGCTCGTTTCAAGCCAATTGAAGGCTTGGGTGATCAGGGCGGTACCATCACCTACGAGTTTAAATTGAAGTAAGCTATGAGGACTTTATCGTTGTTGCTCTGTTGGGTGATGATGCTCTTGCCGCTGTGTGCTGAGGCGCAAGGTGGCTATCAGGGTGCGCATATCAAGTTTGAAGAGACCAAAAGCAATTTTGGAAAGGTGTCGCGCAACGGCGATAATCAACGTTGCGTCTTTCGCTTTGTGAATGATGGCACCGAGCCGTTGGTGATACTATCGGCGACAACTTCATGCTCGTGTGTGAAGCCGCAGTTTTCGCGTAAACCGATTGCTGTGGGCGAAAAGGGCGAGATTGTGTTGCTTGTCGATGTGAAAAAGATGGAGCGCGGAATTTTTCATCGTGTGGTGCAGATACGCTCCAACTCGGTAACGGGAACAGAGAATTTAACGATAGAGGGTGTAGCAAAAGATTAAGAATAAAAGATAGAATATGAGTGTTGTAATACGATTCTCGGGAGATTCGGGCGATGGTATGCAGATGGTAGGTAACCTCTTTTCGGAGAGTGCTGCATTTGCAGGCTATGGCGTATTTACCTTTCCCGACTACCCTGCTGAGGTACGCGCTCCGCAAGGAACTGTGGCTGGCGTTTCGGGCTTCCAGGTCCATTTCGATGCGCAGGCCGTAACGCACGAGGGTGATAAGTGTGATATATTGGTGGCAATGAATCCTGCCGCATTGGTGGCACATCGCAAATATGCTGCGGCGTCGGCTACGATGTTGCTCGATAGTGACAACTTTACGAAGGATTCGGTCGCAAAGTTGGGCTACGATATCGAAACAATCGTTGAGCAGTTGAATATGGGCGAGTGCAACATTGTCGAGGCTCCAATTACGCAGATGACGCTCGATGCGGTGGCTGAGTGCGAACTCGACCGCAAGTCGGCGTTGAAGTGCCGAAATATGGTGGTGCTGGGCATTACGCTCGGTATGTACGATATTTCGACGGAGTATGCCGAGAAGTTTATCACAAAGAAGTTTGGCGCGAAGAATCCGCTTGTTTGCAAGGCTAATATCGCAGCGTTGCAGGCGGGAGAGAACTACGCAAAGAATACTCACCTTGTAGGTGAAAACCACGCGAAAAGCAGCGTGAATGCCCTCGCAAAGGGTGTCTATCGCTCGATAAATGGCAACCAGGCGGTAGCTTGGGGCTTTATTGCAGCGGCCGAAAAGAGTGGTCGTCCGCTCTTCTGCGGCTCCTACCCTATCACTCCCGCTACGGGTATTTTGGAGGAGTTGGCAAAGCATAAGGCACTTGGCGTGAAGACCGTGCAGGCGGAGGACGAGATTGCGGGTATCTGTACCGCAATAGGTGCTTCGTTTGGCGGTGCGTTGGCTGTAACTACCACTTCGGGTCCAGGTTTGGCACTCAAGAGCGAAGCTCTCGGCTTGGCTGTTATGGCGCAGATACCGCTTGTAGTGGTTGATGTTCAGCGCGGTGGCCCTTCGACCGGCTTACCTACAAAGAGTGAGCAGGCCGATTTGTTGCAGGCGATGTATGGTCGTAACGGCGACAGCCCACTTGTGGTGTTGGCTGCGCACTCTCCTGCCGATTGCTTCGAGAAGGCCTACTTGGCAGCTAAAATCGCGTTGGAGCGAATGATGCCTGTGGTACTTTTGACTGATGGTAACTTGGCAAACGGCACAGAGCCTTGGCTTGTAAAGCGTGTTGCCGATATGCCGACAATCACTCCGCCTATCGTTACTCGCGAGGAGTTGGCCGCAAAGGCCGAGTGCTTCAACGAACGCGGCTTGTTCAATCCGTACTCGGCAAATGATAATTTGGCTCGCTATTGGGCTATTCCTGGTGCTGAAGGTTTGGAACACCGCCTTGGCGGATTGGAGAAGCAGCCTTCGACCGGAGCTATTTCGTATGCTCCAGCCGACCATGCTGCAATGGGTGCATTGCGCGCAGAACGTGTTGAGCGAGTTGCCGATATGGTTGCGCCAATCGCGCATGAAGGCGCAGGCGCAGGCGATGTGCTCGTTTTGGCTTGGGGAAGCAATGTCGGAAAGGTTCGCGAGGCGGCAATGGCACTTAGCAATGAGGGTAAGGCTGTAGCCTATGCAACCATAGATATGATAAACCCTCTGCCACGTGGCTTGAAGGAGAAGATGGCTAGCTATAAGCGCATATTGGTGTGCGAGAGCAACAGCGGACAGCTTGCATCGTTGCTTCGCGCAGCTACTGACCACGAGAATATCTGCTCGGTGGCAAGTATGGAGGCTAAGCCGTTTAATGTTGCGGAGCTGGTTGAGAAAATTAACTTAAATCTGAATTAAAATGGCAAAGAGAGAGTATACACCAAATGATTTCCGTAACGGCAATGCTGTTAAGTGGTGCGCTGGTTGTGGCGACCATGCCGTATTTAATTCGGTATTGAAGGCTCTGCCCGAGGTGGCTGAGCGATTGGATATTCCACGCGAGAACTTCGCCTTTATCTCGGGTATTGGCTGTTCGTCGCGCTTTGTCTACTATATGAATACCTACGGCTTCCACACCATTCATGGTCGTGCTGCCGCTATCGCTACGGGCTTAAAGACGGCTCGTCCCGACCTCTCGGTGTGGGTATGTTCGGGCGACGGCGACTCGTTGGCTATCGGTGGAAATCACTTTATCCACGCATGCCGTAGAAATATCGATTTGAACCTTATCTTGTTCAATAACGAGATTTATGGTTTGACCAAGGGTCAATACTCCCCTACTTCGAAGCTCGGCAAAGTAACGAAAACCTCGCCATTCGGAACTGTGGAGGAGCCATTCTCGCCGGCAGTGTTGGCCATTGGCGCAAAGGCTTCATTCGTGGCTCGTACGATAGATATGGAGCTTGACTTGACCAAGGAGATGCTTGTCGAGGCGGCTTGCCATAAAGGTATGGCAGTTACTGAGGCGTTGGTGAATTGCGTGATTTTTAACCACAAGACCCATGCCGACTATGCCGAAACCAAGGCTATCCGCGAGGAACGCACTATCCGCCTGCGTCATGGCGAGAAGATGCTCTTTGGTGCGAACAAGGAGAAGGGCTTGGTGTTGGACGGCCTTCGCCTGAAGGTTGTGACCGTTGGCGAAGAAGGCTATACTATTGACGATGTGCTGACACACGATGCACACTCGGAGGATACCGCCTTACATACGATGTTGGCATCGATGCGTTATCCTGAGTATCCGGTTGCTGTGGGTGTTATTCGTGATGTAAAGCGCGCGACCTACGACAGCGAGGTTACTCGTCAAATCTCGGAGCAACAGCAGCGCGAGCCTAACAAGTCGGCTGACGACCTCTTCTTGGGCGGCGAAACTTGGAAGGTCGAGTAAGACGAACGGTAGAAAATGAATGGCGAGAGTAGATAGCTCTCGCCATTCTTGTTTTGCTTTCGTCGCGCAGTTATATTTGTTACATTTGTTACACAGTTACGCGCCCATGTAACAATGTAACAATGTAACAATGTAACAAACTGATGACGGAAAACTAATCGCCACACAGTCTTGATTCTGCGTGGCGATTTTTTCTAACTGTTTAGAAGTTGTTAGCGTTGAAGTAATATCTATATTTATACTCTTCAACGTAATACTCAAACCCTTTTCGAGATGACCTTTGTACTTTGACCCAACCACTTACAAGAAATTTAACTTCATAATAGCCGTTGATATTTTTCCATATAGACATGTCTTCGATGCGTATAATCTCGTTTATCTCGGTGTCATACACATAGGCCTTGACACGTTCCGCCACTGTTCTTATACTATATTCGTTGGAGTTAATCTCTACAGGCTTTTCTGTAGATTTTGTTGTTGCATTCGTTACGCTCACAAGCGATAGAAGTAGTGTAAATGCTACAAGAGTAAAGATCCGTTTCATACTTTTAAAGTTTTAAGTTGTTAATATGTTTTATTCTAGCAGGCATTGTTGTTATTACTCTATTCTCCTAATCATCAAGGTTTCCTCCGAAAAAGAGACTTAAGTTTATGGTTAGGGAGTGAACTCCTACGTGTCTAACACTTGTTGCTCCAATAAACTCTCCCGACTCATTGTAGGGATTAAGAGTAGTGGTCGGAACGGTGTTGTATTGGTAACCTAAAGCCACTGTAGCGTGAGTTATAAAGCGAATACCAATTTGTGGATTCACGAAAAGGCTCGATGCGTTGTAGTCCCACTTGTTTTTTATTGCAAGATTACCTCCAACTGCGAGTGCCAAGTATGGAGACCACGAGTCGTTGTTGAGAAACTCTGTTCTTGCTAGGGCGCTTAAAGAGAAGCAACAGTTAGGTCTTTTTAGATAGTATCGATTGTTGACGTATTGCTGCTCATTTAACTGCATTGTAACGCCAGCACCTATGCCAAAGAAGTGTTTTTTGTGAACATCAACTCCCAGGTATGCGTCCCACGACATAGTCCAATAGAACGGTTGACCAAGGCCTATTGTAATCTTTCCGGGAATTAAATAAGGGAAATTAATCGCAAAGTAGCAATTCTTGTCCTCATCATAATTGAACTTGGCTGTTTCTTCGGTAGTCTCGAACTCCTTAATCGTAATTGTTTTGCCATAGTACGTATCGCCCCAATTCGCTTTGTCAATATCAATATTGTGCTCACCAACCGGAAGCTGGTAGGTCATAGGAGTTTTGCCTACAAATTCTCCATCGATAAAGACCTTGGCTCTCGAAGGATAACTCTTTACCTTTACGGCGCCATAAGCTCCTGTCTGAGTTGATTGTGTGTATGTGGTGCTGTCGGCCTGCTCCTTCGTAATATCCTCTCTATTGTCTGTATCAGCAACAATGTTGTGTGATTCCAATGCCGATGCAGTGAAGGCTACCAATGTGGCCGCTATGCAAATGAATAATCTCTTCATCTTAGTTGGGATTAAGATACACTACAAATATAGCAACTAAATTCCGAACGAGCAAAAAAAACTTGCCATTGCGAGTGCCATTGCGACTGTTCGGCTCTGTACACAAAGTTTTTTGTTACATTGTTACATTGTTACATGGGCGTGTAACTGTGTAACAAATGTAACAACTGTGCAACAAAGCCTTAATTTTTACTTTTAGTAAAAAATACCTTTAATTCTCAATTATATTTCGTACTTTTGCACAGCAAAATTAGAAATAAGATGAGAATTGGAGAGATTCAGACTCTGCGTGTGGCGCGAGTGTCGGAATATGGTCTGTATCTTGCAGACGAAGAGGGCAACGAGGTGTTGCTCCCAAATCGCTATGTGTCGCTGACGCAGAAGGTCGATGACGAGGTCGAGGTGTTCGTCTATCACGACTCGGAGGATCGTATCGTAGCAACAACCGAAACACCGAGAATCACCGCCGGTAAGGTTGCGTGGTTGAAGGTGGTCGATAAGAATATCCACGGCGCATTCCTCGATTGGGGCGTTACGGGCAAGGATTTGTTCCTTCCTAACCGCAATCAGCAGGGCGGCGTATTGGTGGGCTCGTACAAGCCTGTCTATATGTACGTGGATAACATTACCGAGCGTTGTGTGGCTACCACCAAGCTCAAGACATACGTCAATAACGAGGGCGTTGTAACCCTCTCGCCACGTCAAAAGGTCGAGGCGTTGATTGTTTCGGAGAGCGAAATTGGCTACCGCGCAATCGTCGAGAACCGCCATTGGGGAATGCTCTACAAGAATCAGCTCTTCCGCAAGGTTGAGCTTGGCGACAAGGTGGAGGCTTACGTGTGCCGCATCACCGAGGATAATCGCGTCGATTTGTCGTTGCAGCAGAAGGGCTTTGCGCAGGTTAAGGATTCGGCCGAGGTGCTCTACGATGCTATTGTCGAGGCTGGTGGAAAGTTGGCTTTGACTGACAATAGCTCGCCTGAGGAGATTCGCGAGGTGTTGAATATGAGCAAGAAGCTCTTTAAGCGCTCGTTGGGTGTATTGATGAGCCACAACCGCGTTGAGTGTGGCGAGAACTATATAAAGGTCAAGGAGTAGCGTATGGCGAAGTTAGCAACAGCCGAGCGTGTGTCGCTCGAGAAGTCGGATAATTTTGTATTTCAGCGTTCGTTGTTGGCGTACCATCGCGCTGCGGAGTTTGTCGAGGGTGATATTCTCGAAATAGGCACCGGTACGGGCTATGGCGTGGAGATTATCGCGCCAAAGGCCAAGCGCTTCCTCTCTATCGACAAGCAGCTGCCGCATAATATCCTGCAGCTCGAGAATGTCGAGTACTACGATATGCAGGTGCCACCAATCGGCTTCGAGAACTGCTCGTTCGACTCGGTGGTGTCGTTCCAGGTGATTGAGCATATCGAGGAGGATCTCGAATTTGTGAATGAGGTGGCTCGCGTGCTTCGTCCGGGTGGCAAGTTTGTGGTATCGACTCCGAATGCTCCGATGTCGCTCACTCGCAACCCTTGGCACGTACGTGAGTATTGTGCCGATGAGTTGCAGAATATCTTGGAGTGCAACTTCTCGAAGGTCGAGGTCTATGGTGTCATCGGCAACGATAAGGTTATGTCCTACTACAATAAGAACCGTCAGAGCGTGCGCAAAATCACTCGTTTCGATTTTCTCGATTTGCAGCATCGCCTACCTCGTAAGCTGTTGCAGATACCGTACAACGTGCTTAATCGTTTAAATCGTCGTTTCTTGCACAAGAAGAATACCGAGCTTACCGACTCTATCGCTATGGAGGACTACTCTATCGTTCCGTACGAGTCGGGCATGCAGTGCTTCGACCTCTTCTTCGTTGCGACAAAATAGTAACGCCGCTATAAATAACTATAACAGCCACCTGCAAGGGTGGCTGTTGTTTTGCTAGGTGTAGGTATAAAAAATCAGCGGTCACCTCTTTCAAGATGACCGCTTCGTGACTCCGCCAGGATTCAAACCTGGAACCGCTTGATCCGTAGTCAAGTACTCTATTCAGTTGAGCTACGGAGCCGAATTGCGAGTGCAAATATAAGGGCTTTTTTCGGATTGTGCAAGTATTTTGTAGAAAATTTTTAATTTTTTTAGAAATAATCTACTTTTTTTGTTTTTTCTTGATTGTTGCGCCACTTTCGAGCGTTCCGAGGTAGCGCATAACGCCTTCGGGAGTCACTAGAGCGAGCCGCGTTTGACCTGTGATGTTCGATAGGAAAATCTCGGCCAACCAACGCTCCGAGCCATTCATAAACGAAAAGGTTATGCGCCAGTTGTTGTCGCTCATAGTTGCTGTGTAGCCCTCGATATAGGCGTCGAGATTTATGGTGTCGATGACGTAGGAGGTGAACTCTACGGGGAGATGCAGTACCACCTTGTCGCCCATGACGCCCATGAAGAGGTAGTAGGCAAATACCGAGCGTGTATTCCCCGTAACGACATTCTGCATCGTTATCGGGCGAAAGATATAGTTGCGCGAGTGAACGATATTGTCAATCTCGGCAGCATACGCTTCCCGGCGCGCCTCACGCTCGGATTTTGCCTTCGATAGAGAGTCTGTATGGTTTGTTTCGCCGCCATTTGCGCGTGCCGCAACGCTCAACAGGAGCATTGCCGCAAGGATTGCCGATCGCATCATAATTAGTTGAGAGATGTGATTGAACCAATATATTGAACGTCGGGATACCAAGGCGATGCGATGGTGAGCGTTGCACTACCCGATGCGGTGTAGATCTCGAGCGAGAAGTCGTAGTCCGAGCCCGAGAATAGCGAGGTCGAGAAGGTTACGAGCCAACCCTCCTGGGTCTGCTCGGTGACATACTTATTGACCGACGGCATCGTATAGTTGAGCATCACGGTGTAGTAAGGCGGCGTTACGCCCTTGATGTAAGGGAGGAAGATGTCGACCTCGCTACCCCACACCTGTACGCCAAAATTGGGGTTGTTTAGCAGTCGCATCTGTCCTGCGGGCTCCTGCTGCATCGACTGCGGCGAGAATTGGTAGTTGCGCACCAGGACGATGGAGTCAATATATTTCTCGTACTCAGCCTGCCGCTGGGCGCGTCGCTTTTCGCGCTCGATATGGCGCTGCTCGCGCTGCTGAGCACGTTCAGCCGAAGTTTTGGTCGTAGCCTGCGTGTAGCCGATGATGCATATGCCCACCGCCACAAGAATAGATGCAATGATTAGAATTCTGCGTTTCATAAGCCGTAAGTTTTATTCACTTACCGCTTGCGGCAAAAATGGTGCAAAATTTAGATTTTTGGGTGGATTTTTGGGTGGTTTTTTCTGCGTGCTGACGAAAAAGAGATTGCCACGTCGCTATGCTCCTCGCAATGACGGCAGGAATTTAAAATTCAAAATTCAAAATTCAAAATTCAGAATTGGTGATTGATTTTCCTCCATTGATGACTCGAACGGTCGCAGCAGGTTTGAGCAGACCGAGCAGAGAGGAGTTGTAGCGTAGGCAGGCAACGTAGTTGCAGGCGTTGGGCGAATAGACTAAAAGGGAATTTATTTACTTTTTGACTATTTGCACAAGGCTTACGATTGCGCAGCAATACACCTACGCTACAATGCAGCACCCGCGCAGACAAGTCTGCCACACCGCCACCGACTGACCGAGACACCTGCGCACATAAAAACGAAAGAGTCGCCTTTTGAGCGACTCTTGCGGTGCGTAGGGGACTCGAACCCCTGACCCCGTGCGTGACAGGCACGTATTCTAACCAGCTGAACTAACGCACCATTCATTTGCTGATTGCGAGTGCAAATATAGAGCAAATTTTACATTCTGCAAAATTTTTAACAACTTTTTTGCGATTTTTTTTTACATTTTTTTTCTACTTCCTGAACATCGAAAACTGTACGCTGCCGTAACTCCTTAATTGCCAAAAATATGGGTGATTTGAGAAGTCGTACTTGTCGGAGTGCTCAAAAATGAAAATTCCCTCCTTGCGGAGGATCTCGCTATCTAAAACAAGCGGTACAATCTCCTCCAAACCCTCTAAATCGTAAGGTGCGTCAGAGAAAACAATGTCGAATTGCTTGGGGCAACTGCGAAGATAGAGAAATGCGTTGGCCTTTACGACAAACATATTGTCGGCGCCGAGTTCCTTGGCAGTGCGGCGAATAAAGGCGTGGTGCACGGCATTTATCTCCACCGAGGTTACGCTCTTTGCTCCGCGCGAGGCGAACTCGTAGCTCACCGAGCCGGTGCCGGCAAAGAGATCCAAAACATCGCACTCCTCGAAATCGACGAGGTTGTTGAGCACATTGAACAAGTTCTCCTTCGCAAAATCGGTTGTCGGTCTTGCGCGGAGGTTGCGAGGCGGATTGATCGCTCTACCCTTGAATTTGCCGCTTATTATTCGCATATCACCTGCTTGAAGTATTTACGTAGCAGTTTTGCCGTAGCCTTGCTACCTTTTATATATATAGGTGTCTCCCACTCCTCGTTGTCGAGCCACTCGGTTACGTGGTATAAAACGTCCTCGGGAGCAGTTGTCGCGTATGCTTCGGCGTGGCGTAAGCCCTCGTCGAAGAGTCGCATATAGCATACGTTGTCGGAGCAGTCGATTGTCAAAGCGTAGTCGTCGCTGTGACGCATGTCGAGTAGTGGCGACGAAAAGGTTGCACGGCTACCCCACTTCTTTACAATCGCATTGAGAGCCTTGCTGTCGATAGCCATAACGGCAACTATGTTGGCTTGCAGCTCGCTGCAAACGCTCTGCTCGTTGTCGAGACAGCCCTTGCCGACGATGCGTAATAGCTCGGCTGCGTTGTCGAGAGATACTTCGCCACGTGGCGCAAGCGTTACTCGAGGTGTGTCGATTACAAACTCTACGCTAGTTGCCTCCTCGGCTGCGGCAAAATTATCCGCAGAAAAAGAGCGTCCACCCAATTTTACTTGAATGGACACCTTCTTATTTGTTGAAATAGGATTACTCCCAGTTTCCTGCCTCATTGTTACCACGCTCCATAGAACCGAACATGATGCCCGGATACTTGTTGAAGTTATTCTGCTCGTTGTCGATAAGGTTTACAATCTCCTGGCGATACTTAAGAGTGTCGAGGAAAACCTTGTATGGCGCACGGCACTCAACAACAGGGATAACGACCTTAGACTCAGTCTTCAACATCGAAGCCTTGAGGATAAACTCAACCGTGTTGTCGGTGTAAGGAACGTAACGCAACTCCTTAACCTGCTCAACTGTGAGATGCTTGAAGAGCGAGTCCTTAACAGAGTAAGAAACCTTCTCTACGTTCTTGAAGTTCTTGCCATACTTCTTGCGAGCCTGAGCCATAGCAGCAGAGTCGTCCTCGTCAATCATCTTGCGCTCGCCCTGCATCTTCTCGGTGAGAATGAAGTTGATGAGTGAGTCAAAGTTTGCGGTGAAACGCTGGTGCTTGCTCTTGAACTGACGCTCTGCCAAGCGAATGTCCTTGATGCGCTCGATAACTGCGCCCTTGCGCTTTGCGAGATCGCTCTCGAACTGGATTGGGGTTGCAATGACTACTATTGCCCAATAAATGATACCCAAAACTACGATACCAGTAAGAATCGTGGTTGTAATTAAAACAATTTTGTTTTTCATTTTGATATTTTATTGTTAAGTTTGTACAAAATTAAGCAGCAATAATGAATATCACTAATATTTCGAGCCAAATTTACGCAAAATTATTGTATCCTCCAACTAATAATCAAAAAAAAATAGTTGAAGCCTTTTCTGCGTACCTTGCAGAGGGAGACCCATCGTCTATTTTTGTGTTGAACGGATATGCCGGAACGGGTAAGACTACCCTGGTTGCGGCGATTGTTGCAGCGCTGAAAAGTGTGGGTGTTCGATCGGTTTTGTTGGCTCCTACGGGACGTGCTGCGAAGGTGTTGTCGCACTACTCTGGCGAGCGCGCACTGACTATCCATAAGCATATTTATCGTGAGCGAACAAACGCATTGTATGAATCTAAATTTTCACTTAATATAAACCGCGATAAAGATGTGATTTACATCGTTGACGAGGCTTCGATGTTGTCGGCGAATACAGCCTCGGACGGAGTGCAATTCGGAAGCGGTTCATTGCTAGAAGATTTGGTGCAGTATGTGCGTTCCGGTCGAAATTGCCGACTTGTTTTGGTGGGCGATAATGCGCAGTTGCCGCCTGTCGGTGCCGACTTCTCTCCGGCGCTCGATACGGTTGAAATGAGCGCTTATGGCGATGTGGTTTATGGCTCGATGGACGAGGTTGTGCGCCAGGAGCAAAATTCGGGAATACTTTTCAATGCGACACTAGTGCGCTGTATGCTCGAGAATAAAATATACGAGATCCCGAAGTTCGATATGGACTACGACGATGTCGCTTCGGTCAGTGGCTCCGATTTGTTGGAGGCGTTGCAGGATTGCTACGATCGCTATGGACGTGAAGAGACGATTGTTATTACTCGCTCGAACAAACGCGCCAATCGCTATAACGAGGGTATTCGCCGTATAAATCTGATGGCTGAGGAGGAGCTCGAAAGTGGTGATATTCTGATGGTTGCAAAAAATAACTATCACTATACCGACCGAATTGAGAATTGCCCGATAAGTTTTATCGCTAATGGCGATATTGCTCGTTTGAAGCGCCTGCGCCGTATCGAGGAGTTCTACGGCTTCCGCTTCGCTACGGCTACCCTATCCTTTGGCGATTATGACGATACCGAGATTGAATGCAAGGTGTTGCTCGATACGCTCCATTCGGAGTCGCCTTCGCTCACGCGCGAGGAGAGTGAACGCCTGTTCCGCGAGGTGGAGAAGGATTATGTCGATGTAAAGAGCAAAATCAAGCGTCTGCAGGAGATTCGCGAGAATGACTATTTCAACGCCTTGCAGATTAAGTTTGCTTACGCCGTAACCTGCCACAAGGCACAAGGTGGTCAGTGGAAGGCTGTATTTGTCGATAGGTGTATCTTCGGCGACGAGCCTATGACAAAAGATATGTTGCGTTGGCTCTATACCGCGATGACCCGAGCTACCGAGCGACTTTACTTTGTGAATTTTGATGAACGCTTCTTTGAGGAGTAGAAAATAAAATACCTCCTACAATTTAACCTTCGTATAGTTTTGTTGTCTTATATACGTAATTTGACAATAACCTATATGAAATTTATTCTAAAGCTCTTTGTTTTTGTGGCAGCTTTGACTGCTACTGCTTCAGCGCAGACTGTCTCGCGCATCGTCTGTGACGAAACTTGTAAGACCGAATCGGGCGCAAATGTCGTTAAAGGCGATGGCTTTGCCGTTGTCTCGCCTGTAGGTCGTGGTACGGTGCAGATGATTGAGATGGCGCCTCGTCTCACAACGCTTGAAGGTAAAACTATCGCTATCGTCGGCGGTAGCTTTATGGCACGCGTAACCCACCCTGAGCTCAAACGCCTTTTCGCGAAACACTACCCTACGGCTCGCATTATTTTGCTCGACGAGATTGGCTCGGCGGGCGTTTATCCTGCGCCGGGTGTTACACGCCGCTCGAAAGATGAATTTCAAGAGAAACTCCGCTCGATGCGTGTAGATGCTGTGATTTCGGGTAATTGCGGTTGTGGATTGTGTACTCCAAAGGAGGTTGGTTCGTGCATCGCAGCTGAGTATATCGGTATCCCTGCGGTGGCGATTGCGGCACCGACTTTTACCGAGCAGGTGTTCTATACATCTACGAATAATGGCGTGCCGGCGCCGCGTGTTGCAGAGTATCCTGGTGCATTCTCTTCGCATACTAACGATGAACTTATAAAGAATACTCGCGAAGTGTTGTGGCCTCAAATTGTAAAGGCTCTCACGACACCGATTACCGATGAGGAGTTGGCGCGCAGCGCGAAAAGCAATCAAGGCGGACTTCGCGATGATGTATTCTTCGGAACATATCAAGAGGTGAATGATCACTTCCGCGAGATGAATTGGTCGGACGGTCTGCCGATTGTGCCTCCAACATTCGAGAAGGTTAGCGAATTTTTGAAATATACCGACAAACCGTGGGACGAGACGGTCGCAGTGCTTCCAGTAGCTCACAGAAATACTACGGTTTGGCATGTGGCGGTAAATGGCGTTATGGCGGGTTGTAAGCCTGAGTATATGCCTATCCTTATAGCTATGACAAAGGCTATTGGCGCACCTTTGTTCCGACGTACCTTGGCGAGTACGCACGCCTGGGTGCCATATTGTTGGTTGAATGGCCCTGTGGCACGACAGCTTGGTATCGATTGTGGGCAAGGCGAAATTAACGAGGCTGCAAACGCTTCGATAGGTCGCTTTATGAGCCTTGCGTTGATGAATCTTGCGGGTTATTACGTGAAGCAGAATAGAATGGGTACATTTGGCTATCCAATGCCTTGGTGTCTGGTCGAAGATGAGGTAGCTTGTCGAGAGATTGGCTGGAAGCCATATCACGCTCGCTTGGGCTATAGGATGAATGACAATACGATTACAACCTCATCGACTCTGCTTTGGGGTAATAATATGGCACCTTCGACCACCAATCCTCAGAAGATAATGGAGTTGTTGGCGTGGGATATTACCGAGCGATGTCAATTTGCACTGGGCAGCGGTAAGCAATTTACATATCGCACAATTTTGATGACAAAGCCCATTGCGAAGAATCTAGCAACCAGATATCGTACGCCGTTTGCGCTCGAACAAGATCTGATTAAAACGGCTCGCCGTTCCTTCCATGAGCGAGTGTTTGCGAACTACTACGCAAACCCCGGCAGTAACCCTGAGGAGCGCCACCCTATCCGCAATTGGCGCGGACATCTATCTCGCACCGAGGGTGCAACTACAACTCCAACGCCTGTTTGGTACGACACTCCCGAGACGGAGATGCTGACTATTCCTGCGATGAAGGAGGATATGACGGCCTTTCTTATTACGGGCGATTCGAGCCGCAACAAGGTGCAGACGATGCCTGGTGGAGGCTTCGAGACGGTGGCGATAGAGTTGCCTCAAGAGTGGGATAAACTGATGCAGGAGAGGGGTTATAGACCTATTTCGGAGTTCTATATCAAGTAATGCGTATGGCGGTTGGCGATTTTCGCCGACCGCTTTTCTTTTTAAAGAAAAAATCGCTATATTTGCACGATTATAACACTTAATAAAACGAAGAGACTTTGGCACGAGCAAAGAAAAACGGCGAAGAGCAGACCGAAAATAGCGGTAAGACGGGCGTAATGCTCCAATACGACAATATCAAGGCGCAGTATCCCGATGCGATTTTGTTGTTCCGAATGGGCGACTTCTACGAGACATTCGGAGCGGACGCTATCGAAACGAGCGCGATACTCGGTATTACGCTGACTCGTCGTGCAAATGGCGGAGCGGCAACTGTGGAGCTTGCGGGCTTCCCACATCACGCCATCGACTCATATCTTCCGCGCTTGGTACGTGCCGGCAAGCGTGTGGCTATCTGCGAACAGCTTGAAGACCCTAAGCTTGCAAAGAAGGTGGTTAAGCGAGGTGTTGTCGAGGTGGTTACTCCGGGCGTGGTGCTCGAAAACAACGTTGTCGAGCAGCGCGAAAATCACTATCTTGCATCGGTCTACTTCGGTCAGCACGCTACGGGTGTGGCATTCCTCGATTTGACTACAGGCGAATTCTCGGTGGCCGAGGGCGATGATCGCTACGTCGAGAAGTTGCTCTCGTCGTTCGCTCCAAAGGAGATTGTCTATCAGCGAGGCTTGAAGGAGCGCTTTGTGGCAGCCTTCGGTTCGCGCTACTATATCTACTGTCTCGAAGATTGGGTGTTCTCTTATGAGGTTAATTATGGTAAGTTGAAGACCCACTTCTCCGTTCCGACCTTGAAAGGTTTTGGCGTGGAGGGTATGCACAATGCCATTTCGGCAGCCGGAGCTATACTCTACTATCTCGAATTTACACAGCATAACGATATTGCTCATATCTCGTCGCTTTCGCGCTTGGATCGCGATGAGTATGTGTGGATTGATAAGTTTACATCGCGAAACCTCGAGCTCTTTGTTTCGAGCAGTGGCGATGCAAATTGCTCGCTTGCAAAAACTCTTGACCGTACGCGAACAGCAATGGGTGCGCGTCTGTTGCGTCGTTGGATTGCGATGCCGATTCTCGACTTGAAGCGCATCGAGGATCGCCAGAATATGGTCGAGGTATTTGTGAAGGACTCGGCTACGCGTTCGGTCGTAAACGAGCACCTCTCGATGACGGGTGATATCGAGCGTATCGCTTCGCGTATTGCTTCGTTGCGCGTATTGCCGCGCGAGATGATTCAGTTGAAGAATTCGTTGGAGGCAATCGAGCTGTTGAAGGCGGCGTTGGAGTCGTCGGATAGCGATATTCTCCACCTTGCAGCATCGAAAATCAACCCTCTGACCGAACTCTCGCAGAAGATTGCGCAGACAATCTACCCAGACCCTGCAACCAACCAAATTCAGAAGGGCGGCATTATTGCCGACGGTGTGTCGGCTGAGTTGGACGACCTTCGTCGCGTGGCTTTGCATGGCAAGGAGGTGCTCCAAAAGATTCAGGAGCAGGAGAGCGAGCTGACAGGTATTCCGTCGCTCAAAATCGGCTATAACAACGTCTTTGGCTACTATATCGAGGTGCGCAATACCCACAAGGATAAGGTGCCTGAGCGCTGGATTCGTAAGCAGACTTTGGCTGCGGCGGAGCGTTATATCACCGAGGAATTGAAGGAGTACGAGCAGAAGATTCTCGGTGCCGAGGAGCGTATCTTGCAGCTCGAACAGCAGATTTATAGCGAGTTAATCGCCTACGTTACGGGCTTCTTGCGCGAGATTCAGCTCGACGCCCAGATTGTGGCGCGCATCGACTGCCTCTACTCTATGGCTGTTGTTGCCGTGGAGCGAAAGTATGTGCGACCACTGCTCAACGACTCGACAACTATTAAGTTGAAGGCGGCACGCCACCCTGTTATCGAAACTTTGATGAAGGTTGGCGAGCGCTATGTTCCGAACGATTTGATGCTCGACACCGAGTCGCAGCAGATTATGATGATTACCGGTCCGAATATGTCGGGTAAGTCGGCATTGTTGCGTCAGACGGCTCTTATTGTGCTGATGGCGCAGATGGGCTCGTTTGTACCTGCATCGAGTGCTGAAATCGGTATCGTAGATAAGATTTTCACCCGCGTAGGAGCATCGGACAATATCTCGCAGGGCGAATCAACCTTTATGGTCGAGATGTTGGAGTCGGCAAGCATTCTCAATAATATCTCGGATCGCAGTCTTGTCTTGCTCGATGAGATTGGTCGAGGTACAAGTACTTATGACGGTATCTCGATTGCGTGGGCGATGGTTGAGTACTTGCACAACCACCCTACGGCGCATCCTCGCACACTCTTTGCTACGCACTACCACGAGCTCAACGATATGGAGCAGGTGTGCAACCGCGTGAAGAACTTCCACGTTTCGGTCAAGGAGATTGACGGCACGGTGGTGTTCCTCCGCAAGTTGGAGCGTGGCGGTACAGAGCACTCATTTGGTATCCACGTGGCGCAGTTGGCGGGTATGCCTGCGACTATCGTGGAGCGCGCTACCGCGATTTTGGGTGCTTTGGAGAAGGCGTATGGCAATAGCGATATGGTGCCGAAGGGCGAGCTTCGCAAACGCGGTAAGAAGGCTACGGCTCAGGGCGTTGCGGATGTTGCCGAGTCGGTGCGACCTGCCGATGTGCAGCTGTCGATGTTCCAGCTCGACGACCCTGTCTTGGTGCAGATCCGTGACCAAATCAAGGGGTTAGATATCAACTCCCTCACTCCGTTGGAGGCATTGAATAAACTCAACGAAATCAAGAAGATTGCAGGAATATAATAAACGGAAAACGGAAAACTTTTGGCTTTTAGCGTTTAGCCATAAATAGAATTGCCGAGCAGAAAAATCCGCTCGGCAATAATCGTATTTATTATGGACTCTTATTTGTTCTAATCCGCATCGAAGCGATTTAACCACAATTCTGTGACTTGATTGCACATTTCTTTATATGACATCTTTCCAGTGAAGAATTGGTTGTTCAATTCTCTACCTTTTGCCTTTAAGTCAGCGTTACTCGGAAAACGGAATGGAAAACTATGCAACGCTTTTCCTACATAAAAATTCACGCATAAGACACCTCCTGTGTTGTATGCCTTTGGAATTTTTATAGTGATTAAGAAATAGCCGTCAATGACATTTCCTGGGAAAACGGTATTATCTTTGAGATAAGCGTCTATTTTGTTTGCACGCTCCTCTAACATTTCTCTGCTCATTGCATTGTATTGTGCATTTGCAATCATACTGGCTTGATATGCCGCAAATCCATCGTAGGAAACAGTATTGATATTTGAGCTCGAAACGCCAGCGTAGGCTCCAACTCCGGTAGCATTACCACTCGCTGCTGCAGCTACACCAGCATACCCCGAATTGATGTTCGTTGAAGATGCAGAGTATCCTGCATTTGCGGCAGCTAAGCCATTTGCAAGTGCAGTTAATGCTTTAGTTGCGTTTTGCTTACGTTTTATTTTGGCTTCGTATTCGTAATATGGTATCAGGTGTAATTTTCTGGGATTCTCTTTTGTTTTTATGCCATCTGGATACTGAAATTGTACCGAAATATTAGACATCTTAACATCAACTGCTTCGCAGGAATTATTAGCAACAACAACATTAAATTTGAGATATTTACCATAATCATTTGAAGGAGCCATATGGACAGATATTGTTAAACCATTATTTTCATAATAGTATATTTTTTTACCATTACTGTATGCGATTTGTTTATCTTCGATTGGGGGTGAAGTCCACTTAACTTTATCGTCTTTGTGGTAAAACTTGCTATAATTACCGTTGTGGTCGATAACCTCATAGTAGTCGTACTTTAATTCTCCGTTTACATATTCTATTCTCTTGCACTTGGCTCCATTGTCTGTAAATATCAATGCGGTACCATCTATTTTGTTGTTTTTGAAAGGGATTTTTGTCTCAATCAATCCATTCTCGTAATAGCGAATAGACTCTCCTTCTAATAGTCCATTTTTGTAAGTTGCTTCGCTTGATAGTTTGCCGTTTTTAAAATATGTAATGACCTTTCCTTCCCATTTAGTTTCGTTATCATTGTTAGTTCCAAGATGTGTACACATTCCCTCTCCTTGCAACTCGCCGGTAATAAAGTAATCTCTGATTTTGTATCCAGCTTGAGGGTTTTTAGAATCATACATTGCTAAACGATAGAAATCTGCAAATAGCGGAGATTGAGCAGCTTTCCATTCTTTGTCATAATAGATCGTGTCAATTTTGACACTGGCCAGCTGTTTTTTTTGCGCAAATGCAGTTCCACAGCACAAAAAACAAAATCCTAAAAGAAATATCTTCCTCATAAATCTGATTGTTATTTGCCCATCAACCTCGAATGTGCGGTTATTATAAAAAGAAAGTGTGAGGTTGTTTTCGTCTATCTCAAAGAAGGTTCTGACAAAACCTAAACAACAATAAACGATGCAATATCCCCACACTTGAATAGTATGGGAATGTGCAAAGAGTATGCACTGCCACATAGCTATACAAGAAATGAGTGCAATTCGTTCGCTCTGTTGTTTTGGAAAACTGTCAGATTTTCTTTGAAGAGCATAGAAAAACACTTTCGTAATATGTCTGCAATCTCGAGATTGCACCACAAATATAGCAATTTATTTTCGCAAATGCAAAAGGGCGCAGAATAATTAAGGGTTGTTAAAGGTAATTAAAGGTTGTTAAAGAATTTGCGCCACTCCCTAATAACCCTTAATAGCCGTTAATCTCCTTTAATTATCTTTTTATTTTGGCGCAAACGGATAACTCTCAACTTTTTTTCCTATTTTTGCAAAAAATACGAAACAGAGTATGGAAATCGTAAAATTTATCTTTAATCCGATTCAGGAGAATACATACGTCGTGTGGGACGAGACCAAGGAGTGCATCATCGTCGATGCTGGTAACCTCTCGGCACGCGAGGATAAGGTGTTGGCGGAGTTTATCGAGGAGCAGGGCTTGAAGCCTGTGTTGGCGGTAAATACCCACTGTCACTTCGACCACCTTCTCGGTGTGGAGTTTGTGCGCGAGACCTACGGCGCAAAGTTCGCGGCATCATCGGCCGACAACGCCATTATGCTCGGTGCGAAGGAGCACTGCGCAATGTTCGGACTCGAGGTTGGCGAGTTGCCGACTACTATCGACATCGACCTCGCTTCGACCGAGGAGATTCACTTCGGAAACACCACTTTGCGTGTAATTCCTACGCCTGGCCACACGCCAGGTTGCGTGTCGCTCTATCACGAGGAGTCGAAGTCGCTCTTTACGGGCGATACCCTCTTCCGCGAGAGCATTGGCCGTACCGACCTTCCGGGTGGCGACTACCCTACGATTATGAACTCAATCGTGAAGCATATCTTGCCGCTTGGCGACGAGGTTACAATCTACCCAGGCCATAGCGAGAAGAGCAATATCGGCCACGAATCGCTCTACAACCCATTCGTGGTGGAAGTGCTTAATAACGAGGTGAATTTATAAATGCAGAATGCAAAATGCAGAATGCAGAATGAATTTTGAAAATTATGAGAGAAGATAATCTTATTGTCTCTATGAGTTACGCTTTTGCCCTAAAAGTTGTAAATGTGTATAAATATATTGCGAGTGGAAGTGGCGAAAGAGTAATGGCTACGCAGTTATTAAAGAGTGGTACTAGCATCGGTGCGAATGTGCACGAGGCTGTAAGGGCTCAATCGAAAAATGATTTCATAGCTAAAATGAGCATTGCTCTCAAAGAGTCGTACGAAACTGAGTATTGGTTGTCTCTCTTAAAAGATAGCGAGTATATTTCCGTTGCGGATTATAATAAGTTGTATAAAGAAAATTGTGATATAACAAATGTTATTTCTCGCATTATATTGTCTGCAAAGTCTAATGATAATAAAGAAAAGTAGCATTTTGAATTTTGCATTGAATAGATAATTTTGCATTTTGCATTTTGAATTTTGCATTGAATAGATAATTTTGCATTTTGCATTCTGAATTTTGCATTGAATAGATAATTTTGCATTTTGCATTCTGAATTTTGCATTTTATATGAGAATAGATATTTTGACAGTTGTGCCTGAGTTGCTTGTGTCGCCTCTGAACGAGTCGATCTTGAAACGTGCGCAGGAGGGCGGTTTTGCCGAGATTCATATCCATAATATCCGCGACTACTCGGAGGATAAGCACCACAAGGTCGATGACTACCCTTTCGGTGGCGAGGCCGGTATGGTGATGAAGATTGAACCCGTGTTTCGTTGCATCGAGAAGCTCAAGAGCGAGCGCCACTACGACGAGATTATTTTCACTTCGCCCGATGGCATTCGCTACGACCAGCACGAGGCAAATCGCCTCTCGACACTCGAGAATATCATCATCCTCTGCGGTCATTACAAGGGTATCGACTTCCGCATTCGTGAACACCTTATCACTCGCGAGATTTCGGTTGGCGACTATGTCTTGACAGGTGGCGAGCTTGCAGCGGCAATTATCACCGACTCGGTGGTGCGTCTTTTGCCTGGTGCTATTGGCGACGAGGCTTCGGCTTTGACCGACTGCTTCCAGGATGATTTGCTCGCTCCGCCCGTATATACACGCCCTGCGGAGTTTAACGGTTGGAAGGTGCCAGATGTATTGCTCTCGGGTAACTTTGCCGAGATCGCCAAGTGGCAAGACGAGCAGTCCCTCGCCCGCACAAAAGCGTTGCGTCCAGACCTACTTGAAGAATAGGCCATTAGCCGTTAGCTATTTAGTGAGATTAAAGAAATTAGGGAGTTTAGCGATGCGCTATTCTCCCTATTATCATTAAATTCCCTACACTCCATATACTCTCTACTGCTGGGTATCGTTTTCGATACCCGTGAAGATTAATGGGCAATCGTAGGGTTAATTAAAGTTATCGCCTCGCAGTTTATCCTGCGAGGCGATTTGTATTGTCATTCACTATAATGTCTATCAATATATCTTTTTGCCTCATAGGCTGCTGCGTCAAATGTGGCTGGTTCATACCATTTAACATGTAAGTTGATGACAAAATCGTGGCTCTCTAATTTAGGATATTTTTCTTTTAATCCCCATGCAGTAATAGGGTCTTGGTAACTCTTTCTCTTTTGATCTTCTAATAAAATAGCATATACGCCTATATTTATTTTCACAATGCAGACTCCATAAGACCCTCTGTCGAAAAAATTGTTCGGGGCAAGAGATACATACCAACCTTTGTATGCAAAATTTCTTGCCAATTCTATTTTGCATCCCATACCATTTATTTCTTCCTTTTATTTTCTGATTTAACTGCTAATTGAAAAATAAGTCCTCCAATTGCTCCACCAATAAAAATAACTGCTAATGTTTCTAAAAATTCCATAGTTTTGATTTTTTGTTAGTTAATAATTTTATTATTTATATTGACCTACCATATATGTATCACTCTTTGGTATCGAAGGAAATCCGTAATTAGATATGGTGCTCCAAGATTTCGATGTTCCGAATCCAAGAACTTTTCCCAGTCCCCAGTCTATTATACCATGGGTGCTTGTTTCATCGCAATATCTTGCAGTTCCATTTGCTCTAATTTCAATAAAGAGTGTACCACATAGTGAATTAGCTGCACGTTTTATCACCCTGAATGTTTCAAATATAATATCCTCATTAATAGGTATTACTGATCCTTTTACAGACAGTCTTTTTCCTATTATCTTAACATCTAGTGGTGTAACCACATGCATGGTATTTTGATATTTACCATCAAATTTTACAGTTATACTCATAATAAAAACTATTTAAATGCGAGAATAATAGTCCGCTGAATTAAACAATCGATCGGTGTCTTTTTTTTCCGATTCACATGTCAATATACTCCTGCTAGCAGAATATCCAGGGTATAAGTTTTTTGGGAGAAATCCAAATTCTCCTTGCAACTTATAATCAATTACACCATTTACATAATTTCGAAATAAGGAAAGAAATGGTTTAAGATAATTATTTATGTATTCATCTTCACTACATGAACCCCAAAATTCTTTCTTAAAGTCCATTCTATATTCCATGTAACGACGACGAGCACACAATACGATTTTAATTTCTTTTTTAAATGGACCCAATGGGTTCAAATAGTATGCTTCAAAATATTCTATCACGGTATTACTATCGTAATAAACATTTGTAGGAGAAAGTTCTATTAGAAAGCCTCCTCTGCCATAGCCTCTGTTGTGCAGAATATCCATCCGACAAATTAATTCACTATCTGTCATAATGTTTAATTTTTGTTTGCTCACCTGCCTCGAATGTGCGGTTAGTATAAAAAAAAGAAAGTGTGAGGCCGATTAGTTTAATCTGAACTGATGCCCTAGGAAGCACTTACCACGACTAAACAATACCCCACACCCGTATTTAAGCGTAGGGCAACGAAAGTGCCATAACACCAAATACACGGTGACGAGTGCGTTGCTCTCCTTGTGGTAATGAAATTTCCTAGGTTTCAGTTCAAGGATAAAAGCTAATACACTTTCATCAAAATATGTCTGCAATCCAAAGACTGCATCACAAATATATAAATTATTTTCGAGAGTTGCGGTATTGTCGGCAAAAATTTTTAATTTTGCGGTAGATAAATAAAAGCGTCATTGCGAGAGCCATAGGCTCGTGGCAATCTCCATTATTGTAATTAAAATAAAAGAGGGAGATTCCCACGCTCATTGCATTCGCTCGGAATGACGATATAATAGATAAAGAAAAATAATTTTGCATTTTGAATTTTGAATTTAATTCTGCATTTTGCATTCTGCATTTTGAATTATATATAATATGAAATATTATATAATATCAGGTGAGCCTTCGGGCGATTTGCACGGAAGTAATCTGATGCGTGGTTTGCAGGCAGAGGATTCCAAGGCGCAATTCCGCTTTTGGGGTGGCGATAAAATGGCAGAGGTGGGTGGTGCCGAGAACTTGGCAAAGCACTACCGCGAGCTCTCATTTTTCGGCATTGTCCAGGTGTTGCGCAATCTGAAAACCATCTTCGGGCAGATTGATGAGTGTAAGCGCGACATCGAGGCGTATAATCCTGACGTTGTGATACTTATAGACTACCCTAGCTTCAATATGCGTATTGCCGAGTGGGCCAAAAAACGCGGCATAAAGGTCTATTACTATATCGCTCCAAAGGTGTGGGCGTGGAAGGAGTGGCGCGTGAAGGCAATCCGCAAATTTGTCGATAGGCTCTACACGATTTTCCCGTTCGAAACCGACTACTTCCGCTCGAAGGGTATCGAGCCCGTATTCTGTGGAAATCCGCTCTGCGACTCGATAGCTCAACATAAGTCGCAGATGATATCGCGCGAGGAGTTCCTCAGCGAGTGCGACCTCGACGAGCGACCAATTGTTGCGTTGTTGGCAGGTAGTCGTCGTTCGGAGATTAAGGATAACTTAGCCGATATGGTGGCAATCTCGCAGAACTTTCCTAAATACCAGTTTGTTGTGGCTGCAGTGCCGTGGATTGAGCGCGAGATGTACGATAAGATACTCGCTGGTACAGGTGTTAAAGTGGTGTGCAACAGAACCTACGATGCGCTAATATATGCTGAGGCGGCAATCGTAACCTCGGGTACAGCTACTCTCGAAACGGCTCTCATCGGCACGCCCGAGATTGTGATGTACCACGTTCCGAAGATCTACGAGTGGTTGCGCCCTATCGTTCTTAAAATTCCGTATATCTCGCTCGTAAACATAAATCTAAATCGCGAGTGCGTGCGCGAGATAGTAGTGAATAAAATTGATGTCGAGGCGGTGAGCGAGGAGCTGCGTGCGATTTTGGAGGGCGGCTCCAAGCGCGCGAAGATGTTGGCCGACTTTGCCGAGCTGCAAGAGATGATTGGTGGCGAAGGCTCGAGTCGTCGCGTAGCTCAAGACATTGTTAAATCGTTGAAATAGATGAAGATAGTTTGCATATATAACGCCCAGCATAGTGGCGAAGATTTGTGGTTGACCGAGCGTTCTGACTCGTCGGTTTTGCGTAATAATGACGACTTCTACATGCCGACATTCTCGCAGAAGATGGAGTGTACGGTGGGTTATATGTTGCGCGTTACTCGCCTTGCCAAGTGCATTAACGAGAAGTTTGCGCCACGTTGCTACGATGCTGTGGGCGTGGCGGTTGCGTTCGTGGCGCAGGATATAGTAGAGCGAAATTCCGTACTCGGCCGTCCTTGCGACGAGGCCTACTGCTTCGATAAGTCTTTTGCCGTTTCGCCTGAGTCGGTTGCACCCGACACTGTGGGAGAAGGTTCGTTGCAAGTGAAAATTGGTAACGAGCAGAAATACTGTAAGTTAGCAGATTTGCACATCTCTCTTGACAGGGCACTTTCGAAAGCCTCAGAGTTGCTCACTTTGAAGATGGGTGATATTGTTTACGTCGCCGCTACTGAGCCATTCACTCCGCATATTGGCGATCGCGTGGAGGCTTCGCTCAATGGCGCTGAGATGCTTAGCTTCGAGGTGAAGTAGGTTGCACTACCCTACAAGAAAATCAAAATCATAGATTGCGCAATTACCACGCGCAGGAACATCGCCAACGGATAGACTGTGGCGTAGCTGATTGCGGGCATATCGCTACCGGCCAAAGAGTTTGCGTAGTTGAGTGCGATCGGATTGGTCATCGTGCCCGACAACATTCCCATAATCGAGAAAAAGTCCATCTTGTAGCGCAGACGTGCGTAGATGCCGACAATCAAAAGCGGCACAATCGCGATAATAAGCGCGTACAACAGCCAAATGTAGCCGCCGTCGGCTACGGCGCTCACGAAGCCTTTACCCGACGCCAAACCTACCGATGCAAGGAACATCGCCAAACCCACCTCGCGGAGCATAAGATTAGCGCTCAAGGTGGTATAAGTGATTAGGTGCCAATGTGTTCCGAAACGGCCGATGATAATAGCCATAAGCATTGGGCCTGCTGCAAGACCGAGCTTTATCGGCTGCGGAGCATCAATCAAAGGAATTGAGCCTACCAAAACACCCAGGGCGATACCGATAAAGAGCGTGAAGATGTGCGGCTCGTGCAGCTTCTTGAGCGAGTTGCCGAGTAGATTTGCGACTTCGTTTATCGCCTCCTCCGAACCCACAACCATCACTTTATCACCAAGTTGCAGCTCCATACCCTGATGCGGAATGATATCCATGCCGGCGCGATTTACGCGTGTGATGTTGATGCCATACTTGGTGCGAAGGCGCAAATCGACAAAGCGCTTGCCGTTGATTTCGGAGCGAGTAACGACGATACGGCGCGATACGAGCTGACCTTCGAACTCGCCCCACTCCTCCTCGAGCATCTGGATCTCGTGACCGAGAAAGGCTAAAATTGCCTCTTTGTCCTCGGCGCTACTAACTACGAAAATTTTGTCGCCACAATGCACTTTGCTCGATGCATCGGCTATGAAAGCCTTGTTGTCGCCGTGCGAGATGCGTGAGATAACAAACTGACGAGCAATAATTTGGCGTATTTCACCTACACTCTTGCCGTCCATTTGACTGTTCGTTACCTCGATTGAGAACTTCGCTGCGAGCTTGTTGCCTCCGAAGGCCTTCGATACCACTTCGCGCTCCTTCGTAA
The DNA here is from genome assembly GCA_045648965.1 of Alistipes sp. Classification (GTDB taxonomy): domain Bacteria; phylum Bacteroidota; class Bacteroidia; order Bacteroidales; family Rikenellaceae; genus Alistipes. Next base: position 73,594 of record JAZRPA010000025.1, read on the forward strand.
GGTCGATGCGCAAGATTGCCTTTAAGAGCATAAACGCGATGATGACTGCCACAACACCAATCGGATAAGCTACAGCAAAGCTCATCGGAATGGTCTTGTCGTCGATGTTTGTGAGGTCAAGGTAGGCCTGCTGTGTAGCACCCATTGCAGGGGTGTTGGCTACGGCACCGTCCATCACGCCGACCATGGTTTGGAGCGGCTCTGCGGTTGCGAGGTAGAGCAAATATGCCACCACCGCAGAAAATAACATCGTCAATATCGAGAGCCACATCTGTCGCAAACCACCGTGACGAAGCGACGAGAAGAACGATGGGCCGATTTGCAAACCGATGGAGAAAACAAAGAGCGTCAAGCCGAAGTCGCGCACGAATTTGAGCGTGTCGGCGTGCAGGTTCATATCGAGCTCGCTTGCTACGATACCAGCAAAGAGAATCCAGGTTGCACCGAGCGAAATGCCGCCAATCTTAACCTTGGCAAGCATCGTACCTACGGCAATAACCAACGCCAGCACAAAAATTGAGTGCGCAATACCATCTCCGAATATAAACTCCTTGATGAACTCCATAATCTCAGCAAATTCCAAACTGCGGGGCAAAGGTAAGAAAAAACGGAAAACGGAGAACGGAAAACGAAAAACTTTTTGTGCTTTGTGAAAGAAGTTCGTATATTTGTAGAACTAAAAATGTATTTACTATGAAGAAACTGTTGCTTATTCTGTTTGTTTTGTTGCCGATGATGCTCTCGGCACAAGATTTGGTGCGAAAGAAACACCCAAAGAAGGAACTGTATGGCTATTGGGGAGAGAAGAAAAATGGCAAAGAGGGCTTTGTTATCAAACCACAATTTAGCGAGGCAACGAAGTTTGCAGGCGGCCACGCTTTTGTGTGCAAGAAGGGTGTGTGGTATATTGTTGGCACTGAAGGTGAGGTGATTTCGAATAAAACATATTCTAAAGTTGAGCCGTTGGTGTCTGGTGTTTATCACTACTGTGTTTGGCAAACGGGTAAATGCGGTGTGGTTGATTTGGCTAATCGTACAGAAATTTTGCCGGTACAATACGACGAAATAAGCGCTTGGCCACAAGGTGGTTATTTGTTGAAGGCAAATGGTAAGTTGGGATTGGTGGATGCTGAATATAGGGAGGTGTTGCCTGTTAAATACCACGAAATAAGTGTTTGGCCACAAGGTGGTTATTTGTTGAAAGTAAATGGCAGGTATGGTTTGGTTGATGCTATGGGTAAGGAACTTGTAAAATCTATACACTATATTGGCAATGATATATATGCTCTTTATAACGATAAATGGCTCTTTGTGAACAAGGACGGAATGGAGGTCGATGTTGCTAATAGAGTCATATATTACAGTACAAACAATGGTGCAAAGTTGAATCTAAATCCCTTTAACAAAAGTAGCCTGAACCTCTTTTACGATGGTAATGGCGTGTTGGTATTTGATGCACCCGTTACTTCGATTGGATATCAAGCATTCTATTGGTGTAGCAGTTTGACAAGCATTACTATTCCAAATAGTGTTACTTCGATTGGAGAAGATGCATTCTCTGGTTGTAGCCGTTTGACAAGTGTGAGTTTCCAAGGAACAACCCCTCCATCAATGGGTTGGGACATATTTCGGAAAACGAGCGATAATCTTAAGATAAATGTGCCAAAGGCGGCGTTTTACGCCTATTCATTGTCTAATTGGTCTTTTGAAGATAAAATAAAGATTTCGGGTTTTGAAATTCCTGCTGATCATATTATAACATACGCCACTACGGACGGTTGTAAGATAAGTTGCGGTTGGATATTAAATGATTCGGATCTTTATTCTCACACATACGAAAATGGCGTTGGAAAATTGGTGTTTAGTAAAGCGGTTACTTCGATTGGATGGTTTGCATTCTGTGGCTGTAGTAGTTTGACAAGTATAACTATTCCAGATAGCGTTACTTCGATTGGATGGCGTGCATTCAATGAGTGCGAGAGTTTAACAGCCTTTTATGGCAAATATGCATCTGAGGATAATCGCTGCTGGGTGGTTGATGGAGAGTTGCAGGCGTTTGCGCCAGCTGGATTAACCAAATATACAATTCCGAATAGCGTTACTGCGATTGGATATTTTACATTTAGAGATTGCGGTCGTTTGACAAGTATAACCATTCCAAATAGCATTACCGAGATTAGAAATTATGCATTCTATAATTGTAGTAGTTTGACAAGCGTTACCATTCCAAATAGCGTTACTTCGATTGGAAATGAGGCGTTCTATAATTGCGTATCGCTAAAAACAATCTATTGTAATGCCGTTATGCCCCCATATCTTGGGGAGAATGTATTCGACTATTATGCCGGCCGCCTCGGTTGCCCTATCTATGTACCAGGCTCGTCGTTAAGTAGGTATAGGAGTGTTGGTGGTAATTGGGGGCGCTATTCACAATATCTTCGTGGCCGATAATAGGGAAATTAAAAATGAAAAATTAAAAATGAAATAACTCGTCATTACGAAGGAGCGTAGCGACTGCGGTAATCTCCCGCTTTTCGATTAAAGTTAATAGCCTAAAACAAGGAAGATTGCCACGGCTTGTTCCAAGCCTCGCAATGACGTATAGTTTGAACAACCTCGCAAAAATCTGTGGGGTTGTTTTTTGCTATCTAATTTTTAACTTTTTGTTGAAAAAACTCTCGTATTTTATCTCACATTTTTTGTCTTTTTCCTATCTTTGCACCAAAGAAATCCAAATACTATAAAATAGACTATGAGCAAAGTTACTATCGAGCGCGCGCATCGTATGGACGGTACAGGCGAGTACTACTTCTCGCGCCGTCTCCGCGAGATTGCTGAGATTGAGGCGACTACCGGTCGTCAGATTATTAAGTTGGCTATGGGTAGCCCTGACCTCCCACCACACCCATCGGTTATTGAGCGTCTTTCGAAGGAGGCTCTTCGCCCAGATGTTCACAAGTATATGTCGTTCAAGGGCGAGCCTGTATTGCGTAAGGCATTCGCTGATTGGTACGGCAAGTGGTATGGCGTAGATGTTGATTTCAACACCGAGGTATTGCCACTCATCGGCTCGAAGGAGGGAATTATGCACATCTGCCAGACCTTTATCAACCCTGGCGATAAGGTGCTCGTGCCAAACCCTGGTTATGCTGCTTACAAGGCTGCTGTAACAATGACCGGCGGCGTTATGCTCCCATATTCACTCAACAAGGAGAATGGTTTCAAGCCTGATTTCGCAGCTATCGAGGCTGCCGGCGTAGAGGGTGTAAAGATTATGTTTGCGAACTTCCCAGGTATGCCAACAGGTCAGACTCCAACCAAGGAGTTGTTCGAGGAGATTGTTGCTTTCGGTCGCAAGCACAACATCCTTGTTATCCACGATAACCCATATTCGTTCATCCGTAACAACGACAAGCCAATGAGTATCTTCTCGATTGAAGGTGCTAAGGACGTGGCTATGGAGATGAACTCGTTGTCGAAGGGTCACTCGATGGCGGGCTGGCGTGTAGGTGTAATCATCGGTAAGGAGGAGTGGATCAACTCGATCTTGACCTTCAAGTCGAATATGGACTCGGGTATGTTCTACCCTGTTCAGGCTGCTGCCGAGACAGCTCTCTCGTTGGGCGAGGAGTGGTTCACCGAGTTGAACGCTATCTACCGCGAGCGCGAGAAGCAGGGAATGGAGTTGCTCGATGCACTCGGCTGTACCTACGAGCCAAACCAGGCAGGTTTGTTCATCTGGGCTGAGATTCCTGCTGACTTCGAGGGCGACGGCTACGACTTCTCTGACGATGTAATGGAGAAGTGCGACGTATTCCTCACTCCTGGTGGTATCTTCGGTACCGAGGGTAAGCGATATGTTCGCATTACATTGTGCTGCCCTACCGAGTTGCTCAAGAAGGCGACTGACAATATCAAGGCAAGATATACCAAGTAGTAGGTCTTACCTATAAATAATATAGGCACCCTCTAAAGAAGGTGCCTATATTGTTTTTTTTGGTAATGATGCAAAAAGCGGCGCTTGGACAAAAAGATAAGTGCTTGTAAATTTGTAAATTACAGCGATATTTTAGAGATTAGTAGAAAACGGTT
>JAZRPA010000026.1:0-87988 GCA_045648965.1 Alistipes sp.
AGCATTTCAAAGACTTTGTGAAATGGTATCTTTTCCTGCAAAGTAATCAGGGAAAGGCAAGCAAAAAATAGGGCGAGAAAAACTCCGTTTCTCGCCCACTATTTAATGACTAAAAAGCGCCACTTTTTGCATCATTACCCTAAAAAGAATTTCGGAATTATTACCAGAATTTAATTTAGCCAACGGCTATCGGCTAATGTCGGTTGCCCATTCGCCTGCAGCTCCGCCGTAGATAACCAAATGGTTCGGTACGAGCGACTTCAGTAAGACATAGGTGTCGTAGATATTGATACCCGAGGTCTTGCCTTTGGCGATTTCGTAGCCAATGATAGCGCAGTTGCACTTGGTGGTGTGGAGAGTCTGAAGATTGCGCCACAAGTAGCTCTCGTTCCAAAGGGGATCGTTGCTAGGGTTGCCACCACGCTTAATATCCTCGCCCAAGAGTGTAGTGTCGATAGGTGTACGTACCACAACGTATAATCCAAGTTTAGTGCACTCCTCAATAATCTCGCTGGCTCCACGGTCGAGAGTTACGACAATGCCGTTATAGCCCTTTTTCTTCGCCTTATCGAGGCTCTTTATCTCCTCCCACTCCACGAGATTTAATGCAACCTCCGCATTGTTGAGATAGAGCTTGCCTTTGTTGTGGGTGATCTGTCGCAAGCCTAGATTCTTGCTGTAGCACTCAACAAGGCGCTCATCAACACGGCTCTCCAACTCAAGGCGTACCATGGTCGGATTTGCTGCGCTCCACAGCACCTTTGCCGGTACAACACAAGCAAAGCGCACGGTATCCTCGCGGCGCATATCGAGTGCTATTTCGCGATAACCCTCAGTCAAGATAGTTGTCTCATCTAGACGCAAAGCGTAGTGAATACGCGCCTCCTTGCGATTGAGAGCTTCGCACTTGACAGGTATAGCAAACTCTGCAACACCATCGCCCTGCGCATTGAGAGTCACGGATACGTTGACGTCGCGCATTCGAATTGTTGGCTGCGAGAATATCTCTATCTGCTCTATCTTTATCTCCTTAGGCTCGTAGAGCTTATTTGCAGGCGAGCTCTTATCGAGCTTTATCGCCACCTCATTAACACCTTCTTGCGATGCCTTAGTAATGTTGATTTCGGCACCCATAACGCCCATTGGCACATAGCCAACCTCGTTGCCATTGACATAGACCTTGTAGGCTGCCGAAGCGTATCCCACACGGAGAATTATTTGACGATTGAGCCACTCGAGAGGGAAAACATAGCTTGTAGCGAAGGTAGTAACCGAGCCCTCCTCGCTACGAACGATCTCATCTATCGGAGCGACAAAGCGTGACTCCATCGGATCGCCCTTAATGGCACCCGCCATATTATTATAAGGTATAAGGCGTGGACGCGCCGGCTCAACACCTCGCGCCGAGAGGTCATAGAGAGATTGTGCCGATGCCGAAGCAGCAACGAACAATATGATTGCTAAAAGTGTGTATCTCTTCATCTTTTTTTTGTATCTTTGTCGCAAAGATACATTTTTTTTGGAGAATTTGGTATGTCTGAGGAGGTAAAACTCATATTTCCTGCAATTTCCGCCCCAATAAAGGAGACTGAAGGGGGAAAATATATCTGGGACGCACTACGTCGCAAGTGGCTGCTGCTGACACCCGAGGAGTGGGTACGACAGCACGTTATTGCGTGGTTGGTGGCAAACAAGGGCGTTCCAGCACTGCGCATCACGCAGGAGTACCCCGTAAATATCAACCGCCAGCATCAACGTGCCGACGTGGTGGTGATGAACGAGAAGGCCAAGCCCCAAATTTTAGTTGAGTGCAAAGCCCCCGAGGTGGATATCGACAGCGAGGTGGTGATGCAGACTATACGCTACAACAGCATTGTTCAAGCGCAATATATAGTCCTAACAAACGGCCGAAAACTCTTTATCTTCGAGCACCGCAACGGCCAATACCTCCCAACAAAGGAAATCCTTTAAACGGAAAACGGAGAACGGAAAACGGAAAACTATTTTTAATTCTGAATTCTGCATTTTGAATTCTGCATTCTGCATTAAATAATAGAGGTGGGTTAATCGCCCACCTCTACTATTTCTATCGTCCAACCAAAAAGGTTGTTGGCACAAGCGGCCTGCATCTTCGCTATCTGCGAATTTTGTACAGTATCGGCAAGAATGGCATTTACCAGCTGCTCGGCATTGGAGTAGGTGTTATCCACGGCGTCGGCAAAACATTTGTAGAAGTCGTTCTGCTGCGCACGCGAGAGCCCGTCAGGCAGTATCTTGGCTGCTACGAGGTCGCGATATGGATAGAGGTGACGCATATTTGACGCATCGGCATCAAGCTGCTCGACAATGGTCGTTACGACATAAACCTGGACGGTATCGTTCACCGCAGGCATCTCGATAAATGTTGTATAGACCGGATACTCCTGCTCTACGGCCGAGATAACCTGGTCGGCAAAGAGCATATACTCGGCCTCGGTCAAGTTATCGAGATAGACCATCTTTCGATAGTTGCGCAGGAGCTCGCGCATCTTCTGTCGCTCCTCACGGCTCCATCTAGCTTGCTCGGTACAAGCAAATAATCCTCCAAAAATGGTTGCCACTAGGGCAAACGAAAGTAGAAACTTTTTCATCGTGTAAGTATTTTAAAGTTAAACCACCCGACAAAAGAGCAACCTTCGTGCCAAGAGGGACGAGAGACGAGAAACGAAAGTTTTTTAGAGAGTAGAGAGTAGTTAAAACTTTCAACTCTCCTCTCATTTCTTGTCAGAAATCGCACCTCCCCACAACCTGAAAAATCAGAGATGATTGAGGGAATTTCTTGCCAAACAAGAACTGACGCACGAAGCAAGAGCAGAGGGTAAATTTATTTACACTATGCCTTGCAAGAAGGAAGAAAGCAAAGATAAGCCGAGTGCGCAGCATACTAAAGCGTATGTGAGCAACTCGGCTATCGATGTTTTGGTGAAAAATTCACCAATCAGAATGATTTTTTACTTCAATGGTTTGAGGATAAACTTAAACTCCTTATCCTCGTAAGGAATCTGGTACTCCTCGCGTGGGAGACGACCCCATGAGTTAACGCAACCTACACCCATCTGAGCCTGGTCGATATTAACATAGGTGTTGCCGTCCTTCTCGAGACGCTGTGAGTACTTACGATAGTTCTTTGAGTGAACGTCGAACTGATCCATCGAGTAAGGGAGTGCATTTGCCTGGAATGGAGCCTCGCTGACAACCTCGAAGCCACGGCCTGCGGTGTCAACAATGCGCCACCAACGGAGCTGGCAGTGTGCACCGCTCTCCTGTGGACGCGAGTAGTATGGCCAGAACTGGTCTGCCACCTTCTGCTTGTAAACGCCAATCAAAGCGCTTGACCAACGGTCGATATAGGTCTCGTGCTCACCTGCACCGTAGAACTCGATAGTGTCGAATGCCTCAGGCATAGCCAAAGCCACACCGTAACGCAACATCGAAGGGATCTTTGTCTCGCTATTACCCTTAATCATCTTCTCGCTTACAGCGATTGTTCCGTTAGGTGCGATTGTATAGGTCATAATTACAGTTGCACCTGTCTTAGCGTAGGTGTAAACAGCCTTAACCTCAACGCACTTATTCTCCAACTCCTTAGCCTCGAACTTGCCAAGAACCGGAATATCCTCGCCCCACAACTTCCAACCTGCGTGGTTGAAGCGAGTGTTCTTATTCTTGCGAACACCGTAGTCGTTATCTACCATACCACGGAAGAACTCAGGCTTCATAGGCTTAGAGAGGAGCTGTGTACCCTTGTAGATGTACGATGCAAGGAAGCCCTCTGCATTGAACTCTGCAACGAACTTGCAGCTCGAAATCTTCTTACCCTCGATCTTCACGCCTGGAGCCTTGTTACAGCAAGCACCCTTAGGCTGTGCTGCTGCGAATGCTGCTGCGTAGTCGTATGCTGCGATAGAGAGCTGATTGCGAGCGATCTCGTAGCCTGCCTGCAAGAGTGGCTCTGCGCTCTTCAATACGAACGAAACATTGAGGAACAACTCACCCTTGAGTGCCTTCACCTCGTCAGCTGTATAGCCGAGCTGAATATCAGCGGTCTTCTGTGGAGCGATGTTCAACTCATCAACAATACCGGTCTTAACGACCTTACCATCAGCTAACAACGACCATACGAGACGTACATTCTTGAGCTCTTTGAAGAAGTACTCATTGTATACGCTGATAACGCCATTGTTCAAATCCTTAGCCGAAGCCCAGATATCCTGGTACTGCTGCTTAACCTCGTATGCCGAAGGGTGGTACTCGCGGTTAGCTGCGATAAAGCCATTACAGCAGAAGTTGTCGTCCGAAGCGTCCTTATCGTTCCAGCAACCACCATAGCGATAAGTCAACTCGTTAGTCTGAGGATCGCGCCATGCCAAAGCCTGGTCTACGAAGTCCCAGATGTAACCACCCTGGTATGTAGGATACTTACGAACCAAGTCCCAATACTCCTTCAAACCACCGAGCGAGTTACCCATTGCGTGAGCGTACTCACACTGGATAAGTGGACGGTTGAAACGGTTCTTATCCTTCTTCTCAACGTCCTTCGAGTGAGCCTCGCACTCGTCGTAGTTAGCATACATAGGAGCGTCGATATCGGTGTTGTAGATATTCTTATCGTTAGCCTTATTCTTACCGTAGCGGATAACATTTGCCTGCTCGTAAGCTACCGGACGCGACTTGTCGTAAGCCTTAATCCAATCGTAGCACTTGTGGAAGTTAGGACCATTACCAGCCTCGTTACCGAGCGACCAATAGATTACTGATGGGTGGTTGAAGTCTCGCAATACCATACGCTGGTCACGAATGAGGTGAGCAGCCTCGTAGATAGGGTTCTTTGCCAAGGTCTTATCCTTGTAGCCCATACCGTGCGACTCAATGTTACCCTCATCGCAAACATAGATACCATACTCGTCGCAGAGGTCGTACCAGAGCGGAGAGTTTGGATAGTGGCAAGTACGAACAGCATTAACGTTCAACTCCTTCATAATCTGGATATCACGAAGCATATCCTCGCGAGTTACATAGTAACCGGTATTAGGAGCCATCTCGTGACGGTTAGCACCCTTAATGAGTACAGGCTGACCATTTACGAGCAACTGTGCATTCTTAATCTCCACCTTACGGAAACCTACCTTGAAAGCGGTAGCCTCAACGGTGTTGCCCTTGTCGAGAACCTCAACAACCAAGCGATAGAGAGCAGGAATCTCAGCACTCCAAGCAGCAACCTTACCAAGGTGCCAGCAGCTCTTAACCTTACCATTCGCTACTGCAACAACCTCCTGCTTAACCTGCTTGCCGCAAGGCGAAACGAGAGTCAAGCGAACCTCCTTAACACCCTTTGTAGTGGTGATATTGAGGTCGAGGTGACCATTAGTGTAGTTGTCGTGCAAATCAGCAATGAGCTTTACATCTTCGATGTGCTTCTTGTCGCGAGCGTAGATGTAGCAGTCACGACCGATACCCGAAAGACGGAAGAAGTCCTGGTCCTCGAGGTACGAGCCGTCGCACCAACGATAGATCTGCATAGCAAAGAGGTTCTCCTGACCAGGCTTTACAAACTTGGTAATCTCGAACTCAGCCTCGAGCTTCGAGTCCTCGCTATAGCCTACATACTGGCCATTGATCCACAACGAGAGGTTCGATGTAGCCGAGCCGATGTGTACATAGATCTGCTTGCCCTTCCACTCTGCAGGAACCTGCACATTGTGGCGATACGAACCTACAGCATTCTGCTCGGTTGGAGCATACGGAGGGTTCTTCTCGTAGAACTTATGCCAAGGGTAGCCGCTGTTCTTGTAAACAGGTACACCATAGCCGTTCATCTCCCACAAGCCCGGAACAGGCATCTTACCCCACTGCGAGTCGTCGAACTTTGGCGACCAGAACTCCTCAGGCTGAGGATCTGTTGCGTTCTGAGTCCAATAGAAGTTCCAAACGCCACCAATCGAGCGATAGAGAGGCGACTTTGTGAAGTCGTGCTCTGCAACCACATTCTCGGCAGTTGGAGTTACAATGAAGGTCGATCGCATCGGAAGGCGATTCTCTTCAAAGAAGTTTGGATCCTGCCATTTAGGATCCTTTGCTGCTATTGCATTGAGCGACAACACAAAAGCAACTGCACCTAAAATTAGTCTTTTCATCTTAGTTTGTTTTTGTTGGTTGAAATTATTTGGAAATTAATTGTTTTACTATCTCATCGAGTTCATGCGGATACTCGCCTTAACCAGAGCAATGGCGCGAATACGACTCATAAGCACCTCCTTCTCGGCGTGGTGCTGGTTCTGCGACACAAGACGCACATAACCCTCGCGCTCCGAGCGCTGAATATACTTTATTGTAACATACTCCTCGCCGTCGATATCCAACGAGAGCAGATACATATCGCCCCAGAAGATATCCTCCAAGTCGTGCAGCTGCTTGTAGAGCACGATGTCGCCACTCTTCAGGAGCGGATACATCGAATCGCCCGCAACATAGACCGCACCGTCGCACTTCGGAAGGTTCGGAATATGGATATAATTTGCAGGAATAAACTGCTCTTTCTGCTCGAACAGCGGCACAAGACCTGCAGTGGCCTCTATCGAATAGAGCGGCACCGACTGCAAAGGCATTGCCATCTCCGAGCCGCGACCATACGATGCGGTCAGCGCCGGGTCGGCATTAAAGATCTCGCCCTTGCCGGTTTCGAGCCAAGTTGGATTTACATTTAGGTCCTGAATGAGGATATTTCGATTGCGAGATGAGAGGCGAGCCTTTCCTGTCTCAATCATTGACAAAGCTGTCTTACCTACGCCAAGTCGCTGAGCTAATTGCTCTTGCGTAAGACCCAAACTCTTTCGTATAAGTTTTAGTCGCTCTCCCATATATTCTGTTCAATTCTTTTTATACAATTTTTGGACTTTTTAAGGTATCAAAATCCATTTTTTGAACTACCTTTGCCCCTGCAAAGTTAGATAATTTATTTGATAAAAACAAGTTTTTATTAACCTCCAAACAAAAATAGATATGAAAACAACTATTTACAAGCTATCCGATGAGGATTACGCAGCCTTGGCGAGCGAAATCAAGGGGCGCTTGCTCTCGCCTTGCTACTTCACAGGAGTGGTCGAAACAAAGGGAGTTTGCGGTGAGGTTTTGCGTTTGACCGCCTCACTTATACTCTATCGACGACGCCCCGACAACCGCAACAAATATGAGCGTCACGACACCATCTGCGACGTCTCGGCCGTATGGTGGGATTTTCTATGCGAGGACGACGAGGGTATCATATGCGACGACTTCGATTTTGAGAGATTTCGAACATTTTTAATCGAGGAGGAGTAGGATATGAATTTCACCAATTTCGCCACCCAAATCTACCCATTTTTGGAGATTCAACCCTTCCATTCGGTCTATTATCGCGTGCTCGAAGCCTTCGCTCGAGGCGAGATAAAGCGGCTGATTATAACGATGCCGCCCCAGCATGGAAAATCGGTTGGTGCCACTACCCTACTACCTGCCTATATGCTCGGGCTTAACCCCGATATTCGCATCGCAATAGCCTCATATTCAGGCTCGTTGGCTTCGCGCTTCAATCGTCGTGTACAGCGCATCTTGGAGAGCCGCGAATACGAAGAATTATTCCCCGATACGACCATAAAACGAGGGGCCAAACCGGCAAATTATATCCGCACAGCCGACGAGGTTGAGATCATCGGGCGCGACGGTGCTCTACTCTCGGTCGGACGCGAAGGTTCGCTTACGGGCAACCGCGTAGATTGTTTCATTTTGGACGATTTGTACAAGGACGCAATGGAGGCAAATTCGCCCATTATTCGCGAGAATTGCTGGGAGTGGTACACCTCGGTTGTGCGCACGAGAATGCACAACTTTTCGCGCGAACTTATCGTCTTTACACGCTGGCACGAAGAGGATCTTATCGGTACCATTACAAGCAAAGAGCCATGTCGCGAATTTCGCAGCTTCAACGACCTCGCGGAGGTTGGCGAGAACGAGTGGTTATACCTCAATTTCGAAGCCTTAAAAGCCTCACCCGCCACCGAAATTGACCCGCGAAACTTGGGTGAAGCGTTATGGGAGGAGCGCCACTCGGCAGCACTATTAAGACAGAAGCGAAACCTCGACACTCTGCGCTTCGAATGTATGTATCAGGGACACCCATCTTCGCGTGAAGGATTGCTCTATGGCGACTCATTTTCGGAGTACGAAACCTTGCCTCGCGACATCGTTCGCTACGGCAACTATACCGACACGGCCGACACCGGAGACGACTATCTCTGCTCGATATGTTATGCTGTGGATACGGACGGAGTTATCTACATCTGCGACGTGGTCTATTCGCGTGAGCCAATGGAGGTTACCGAGCGTGAGGTAGCCGAGATGCTGTGCCGAAATCGTACCCGTTCAGCCCTTATCGAAAGTAACAACGGAGGTCGCGGATTTGCTCGCGCAGTACAGCGAATGGCCACCTCGACAAGGGTCGAATGGTTTCATCAGTCGGGCAACAAAGAGGCTCGTATTCTCTCGAACTCGGCAACCGCACTCCATTTGCTTCGTTTTCCGCGAGGTTGGCAGCAACGTTGGCGCGAATTATACACCCATCTGACCACCTATCGCCGTACCTTCCACTCAAATCGTTGGCACGATGCCGCAGACGTCATCACAGGCATTGTCGAGCGCGAAACCAAGGACTCATTTCGCACAAAAATTTCGTTTGTGAGGTAAAAAGCTAAAAAAACAATAAAAAAATTTGGTTATTTATAAATATAAGTGTACTTTTGTAGTCGAAATGAGAGAGGAGCGAGGTGAGGGGACAGTGAGTCCCCTCATTTTCGTAAGGTAAAATAGGTTAATAAACAATACATAACTATATGGATATCAAAGAGATAATAGCAGTAGCCGAGAAGGCGTTGGAGGGTACAGATATGTTCGTAGTGGACTACTCTATCACTCCCGACAACACCATCGAGCTTATTTTGGACAGCGACACATCGGTTTCGATCGACACTTGCGCAATGCTCAACCACGCCATTGGCGAGAAGTTCAACCGCGACGAGGAGGACTACTCATTGACCGTGGCTTCGGCAGGTATCGGCGAGCCATTGAAGTTGGTGCGTCAGTACAAGAAGCTCGTTGGCGAGAGCATAGAGGTGTTGCTTAAGAGCGGTATCAAAATTTTGGCAACGCTCGACGAGGTATCGGAGGAGGCTATCACAATCTCTTATGACGAGGCTGTAGTTGTTGAGGGCAAAAAGAAGAAGCAGATGCAGCGCACCACCCACACCTACTCGTTCGACGAGATAAAGTGGACAAAGGAGTATCTCGACTACAAATAGTCACAACTTTTGAAAATTCACAAAACAAAATATATAAAAACACAAAGACAATGAACAATCTTAATCTTATCAGCAATTTTGCCGAGTTCAAGGAGTTGAAGAACATCGACAAAGCAACAATGATTGGTGTGTTGGAGGATGTATTCCGTCACGCATTGCAGAAGCAGTATGGCACTGACGAGAATTTCGACATCATCATCAACGACGACAAGGGTGACCTCGAGATTTGGCGCAACCGCGAGGTTGTAGCAGACGAGGACTTCACCGATGAGGCTACACAGATTTCGCTTTCGGACGTATTGAAGATTGACGATTCGTACGAGGTAGGCGACGAGTACACCGACGAGATTCCATTCTCGGCATTCGGTCGTCGTGCTGTATTGTCGTTGCGTCAAAACCTCGCATCGCGCATCTTCGACCTCGAGAACGCAGGTATCTTCGAGGATTACACTTCGAAGGTTGGCGAGTTGATCTCGGGTGAGGTTTACCAGGTTTGGAAGCGCGATATGCTTATCCTCGACGAGGAGGAGAACGAGTTGGTAATGCCTAAGAGCGAGCAGATTCCTAACGACTTCTACCGCAAGGGCGATACCATCAAGGCTATCATCAAGAGCGTAGAGATGGTTAACAACAAGCCACGCATTATACTTTCGCGTACAGCCAATCTCTTCCTCGAGAAGTTGTTCGAGCAGGAGGTTCCTGAGATTTCGGACGGCCTTATCACAATCAAGAAGATTGCTCGTATCCCAGGTGAGCGTGCGAAGGTTGCAGTTGAGTCGTACGACGACCGCGTAGATCCGGTAGGAGCTTGCGTAGGTGTTAAGGGTGCTCGTATCTACACCATCGTAAAGGAGTTGCGTAACGAGAATATCGACGTTATCCAGTACACTGCAAACACTTCGTTGCTTATTCAGCGTGCTTTGGCACCTGCAAAGGTTTCGTCAATCACCGTTGACGAGGAGAAGAATACCGCACAGGTATACCTCCAGCCAGACCAGGTTTCGTTGGCTATCGGTAAGGGCGGTCTCAATATCCGTCTTGCAAAGCTCCTCACAGGCTTCGACATCGACGTATTCCGCGAGTTGGACGAGGAGGACGTAGCACTCACCGAGTTCGCAGACGAGATCGAGGGCTGGATTATCGACACGCTCCACAACATGGGTTGCGACACCGCAAAGAGCGTACTCGAGATGAGCGCAGAGGTGTTGGCTAAGCGTGCCGACCTCGAGATTGAGCAGGCCGAGAAGATCATCGAGATCTTGAAGGCTGAGTTCGAGGAGTAATAGGGGCTACGCCCAAAATGCAAAATGCAGAATGCAGAATGCAGAATTAAAATTGGTCAATTGGCCAACATTGTTGAATAAGTAAAGAAAAGATAGATAATGGGAAACGATAAGAAGATACGCCTTATACGAGTTGCAAAGGAGTTTAACGTTGGTTTGAACACCATCACAGACTTCTTGCACCGCAAGGGCATCGAGATTGACTCGTCGCCGAACACACAGATTGACGCCGACACCTACGCCGTTTTGGAGAAGGAGTATGGCAAGAATCGTCCTAGCGGTAACGAGCTCGACTCTGTTCGCGAGAAGATAAACAAGAAACCATCAGTAAGCATCGAGCCTGAGGCTAAGCCAAAGAAGGAGAAGCGCGTAATCGAGGTTAAGGAGGAGGTTGTACAGCCTAAGATCATCGGTAAGATTGACCTCGAGCCTAAGAAGAAGGTTGAGGTGGCACCAGAGCCAAAAGTTGAGCCTAAAGTAGAGGCACCGAAGGTGGAGTCTCCGAAGGTAGAGGCTAAGCCCGCACCACAGCCAAAGGCAGAGGAGCCAAAAGTTGTAGCAGAGGTAAAGGAGGAGCCTAAGAAGCAGGATGTATTCCGTGCTACCGAGGCACCTACCCTCGCGGGCCCACAGATTCTCGGCACAATGGACGTTTCGGGAATGGTTGCAGGTGGCAAGCGTCACCGCAAGCGTTTGGAGAAGGCTAAGGTCGATATTTCGAAGCAGCAGAACAACGCTCCAAAGGGCGAGAAGGGTCAGCAGAATGACAAGAATAAGTTCAACAAGCAGAACAATAACCAGAACCAGCAGAACCAGGGCGGTGGCAAGAAGAACAAGCAGAAGCCACAGCCAAAGCCAATCATTCGTCCGGAGGTGAGCGATGAGGAGGTTTCGAAGCAGGTGAAGGATACCTTGGCACGTTTGACTGCCAAGGGTGCAAAGAATAAGGGCGCGAAGTACCGTCGTGAGAAGCGCGAGGAGGTACGTGAGCGTATGAATGAGGCTTTCGAGCAGGAAGCAGCAGAGAAGAAGATCCTCAAGGTTACCGAGTTCGTAACCGTAAGTGAGGTGGCAACAATGATGAACATCTCGCCTATGGAGGTTATCTCAGCATGTATGAACCTCGGCTTGATGGTATCTATCAACCAGCGTCTCGACGCTGAGGCCTTGGTTGTAGTTGCTGAGGAGTTTGGTTTCTCGGTTGAGTTCGTATCGGCAGAGATTCAGGAGGCTATCAACGATGAGGAGGCAGATACTGCAGAGGATTTGCTCCCACGTCCGCCAATCGTAACCGTAATGGGTCACGTAGACCACGGTAAGACATCGTTGCTCGACAACATTCGTAAGACAAACGTTACTGCAGGCGAGGCGGGAGGTATCACCCAGCACATCGGTGCATACTCGGTGAACCTCAATGGTCAGAAGATTACATTCCTCGATACTCCGGGTCACGAGGCGTTTACAGCGATGCGTGCGCGTGGTGCTAAAATTACCGACGTTGCCATCATCATCGTTGCAGCGGACGACCGTGTGATGCCACAGACTGTCGAGGCTATCAACCACGCACAGGCTGCGGGTGTACCAATGGTATTTGCAATTAACAAGATCGATAAGCCACAGGCTAACCCTGACCACATCAAGGAGCAGCTCTCGCAGATGAATCTCCTCGTGGAGGATTGGGGCGGTAAGTACCAGAGCCAGGACGTTTCGGCAAAGCAGGGTCTCAACCTCGACAAGTTGCTCGAGAAGGTGCTCCTCGAGGCCGAGATGCTCGACTTGAAGGCTAACCCTAACAAGAAGGCCAAGGGTACCGTTATCGAGTCTACATTGGATAAGGGTCGTGGTTACGTTTCGACCGTTCTCATTCAGGAGGGTACACTCCACATCGGTGATGTAATCCTCTCAGGTATCTACACCGGTCGTGTTAAGGCTATGTTCGACGAGAATGGTAAGAAGGTTACCGAGGCAGGCCCTTCGACACCTGTACAGTTGCTCGGTCTCAACGGTGCTCCACAGGCGGGTGATTCGATTAACGTGATGGACGATGACCGCTCGGCTCGTGAGATTGCAAACAAGCGTGAGCAGTTGCAGCGTATGCAGGGTATCATGACCCAGAAGCATGTAACACTCGATGAGATTGGTCGTCGTATCGCTATCGGCTCGTTCAAGGAGTTGAACATCATCGTTAAGGGTGACGTGGACGGTTCGGTTGAGGCTATGTCGGGCTCGCTCATCAAGCTCTCGAAGGAGACCGTTCAGGTTAACGTTATCCACGCTGCGGTAGGTCAGATTTCGGAGAGCGACGTATTGCTCGCTGCTGCTTCGAACGCTATCATCGTAGGTTTCCAGGTACGTCCATCGGCTGCGGCACGTAAGGTTGCCGAACAGGAGGAGATCGAGATTCGTCTCTACTCTATCATCTACGACGCTATCAACGATATCAAGGATGCTATCGAGGGTATGTTGGAGCCTGTGATGAAGGAGGAGATTGTATGTTCGATCGAGGTACTCGAGACCTTCAAGATTTCGAAGGTTGGCACTATCGCCGGAGGTATTGTGCGTGAGGGTAAGATTACCCGCAACACTCCAGTCCGCGTAATTCGTGACGGTATCGTTATCCACACCGGTCGCTTGGGCTCGTTGAAGCGCTTCAAGGACGATGTTAAGGAGGTTACTTCGGGTATGGATTGCGGTTTGAACATCGAGTCGTACAACGATATCAAGATTGGCGATATCATCGAGGGATACGAGCAGGTTGAGGTAAAGCGCAAGTAGTGCGTTTTACCTTGAATGCAAAATGCAAAATGCAAAATGCAGAATTCAAAATTAAATCATAAATAACCTAAAACAAACAAAAAAGCTATGGCAATTAAATTTGTTACTCCGGAAGAGGCCGTAAAGGCGATTAAGTCGGGTGATCACATTCACCTTTCGTCGGTTGCTTCGGCACCGCAGTGCTTGATTAAGGCTATGTGCGAGCGTGGTCGCGCAGGCGAGTTGAAGGACGTTCACATTCACCACCTCCACACCGAGGGTCCTGCACCATACGCAGAGCCTGAGTTCGAGGGTGTATTCCAGCTCGATTCGTTCTTCGTAGGTGGCAACGTACGTAAGACAACCCAGGCAGGCTATGCTGACTATATTCCAATCTTCTTGAGCGAGACTCAGAAGTTGTATCGTTCGGGTGCAGTACCTTGTAACGTGGCTATGATTCAGGTTTCTACCCCTGACCAGCACGGCTATGTTTCGCTCGGTACTTCGGTAGACGCTACCCTCGCAGCTGTTGAGTGCGCCGACACCGTAATCGCAGTTATCAACAAGTATGTTCCACGTGCTTGGGGTGATGCTATGATTCACTCGTCGAAGATTGACATCTTCGTTCAGGACGACCAGCCACTCGAGGAGGCACACTTCTCGGAGCCAAACGAGGTTGAGGTTAAGATTGGTAACCTCTGCGCAGGTCTTATCGAGGACGGTGCAACCTTGCAGATGGGTATCGGCGCTATTCCTAACGCCGTACTCGCACAGCTCGGCAACCACAAGAACCTCGGTATCCACACCGAGATGTTCGCTGATGGCGTTCTCCCTCTCGTTGAGAAGGGCGTAATCAATGGCGAGGCTAAGAATATCGATAAGGGTAAGATGGTTTCGACCTTCTTGATGGGTTCGCAGAAGGTTTACGACTTCATCAACGACAACCCAGGCGTATTGATGATGGACGTAGGCTACACCAACGATCCATTCATCATCGCAAAGAACGACCGCGTAACAGCTATCAACTCGGCTTTGCAGGTTGACTTGACAGGTCAGGTTTGCGCTGACTCACTCGGTCGCAAGTTCTACTCGGGCGTAGGTGGTCAGATCGACTTTATCTATGGTGCATCGTTGTCGAAGGGCGGTAAGGCAATCATCGCTATGCCTTCAATCACCAACAAGGGTGTTTCGAAGATTTCGGACGTTCTCACCGAGGGTGCTGGTGTTGTTACTACTCGTAACCACATCCACTGGTTCGTAACCGAGAATGGTGCTGTTGATTTGTATGGCAAGAGCTTGCAGGAGCGTGCTCGCCTTATCATTTCGGTGGCTCACCCATCGGCTCAGGAGGCTCTCGACGAGGCAGCGTTCAACCGCTACGGAAGTCATCACCACTATATTAAGGGGTATATGAAAAAGTAATCGGAATACCGAGACTTATCGTATATGCAAAGCCTTCCCAATCGGGAGGGCTTTTTTCTTGGCTTTTAGCTATTAGCTTTTTAGCGCAGCATAATGGCATGCGCTCCCGTTGGTCGCTGAATGGCAACAAATGGCAATCGCTCGTTACACTCGCTGAATGACAAAGCGCCCGTCATTAAGCACTCCTTTGGAGTGCGCTGCCATTAAATGCCATTAAGGGCGAAAGCCCAAATGCCATTCAATGCCATTTTTGGCGCACACCTCTTGCTCAATCAAAAATAATTTTCTAAATTTGTAGTGCAATCCTCAGATTGCAGACATATTATTAGTGAAAGTGTTTCGCTAATCCTTTGTAGTGAAATTTGGCGATTTTATAAGCATAAGGATAAGCAACAGCACTCAACACCGCATTTGGTATATCATTTTCTACATATACCATTCGGTGTGAGGTATTGTTTATTTATGCTTGGGCCACGCCAAATGCCTACTACTTGATAAACGAACTGCCTCACACTTTCTTTTTATATTAACTGCTCGTTCGAGGTAGGTGGGCAAACAAAAAAAAATATATTATGGGAAGACATCACGACAACTGTGTCTCAATGATTTTTTTTCTACCAATATATATATGCCTTTGGGGCGTTGAGATTGGTATTAAAATAGCAGGAACTTGTGGAATAGCAATCCTTGCAATCTTATGGGTAATATTAGGCATGCCTCTATATCTCTTGATAGATTTATTCGGAGGAGATGCGAAAGATGGCTGGAATTATGGAGATTCTCTTCTTCATATGTTGGATGCCTTGTGGAGTTCAAACATTTTTATAAAGTAATACCGTAGTATGAAAGCAAATGTAAGAAATGGATTGACTATTCGTGATTTAAAAGACGAGCTTTTTACAACTAGTCGCTGGAAAAAATTTGTTTATTTTGCAGCAATCTATAGTTGGGATGATGTTGCTGGTCCCCCGATTGAGAAAGTTATCAAGACGGAGTACAATGGTAAGGTTGTTGCTGCTTTAGTTTATAGTCTAAAAAGAGGCGGAGAAGATTTAACTGCTAATGATGTACAAACTGCTCTAACATGGTTAGGTGTACCTGAACACACCGAGGTTGTTCTTCTTGATAAGGACAATTCCACCATAAGTTATGTTAAGAAAGTGTATAGTTGTTTGGATATGATATTTCTATACTGATTTATGTAAATAAGTTATCCATTAGAGTACAATATATTAAAAGCTATATGAAGAAATAGCGATTTCTTCATATAATCACAAAGACCTTCCATTCGGGAGGTCTTTGTTGCTTTCGGCATCAAAGAAAATTTAAGGAATTTAGGGAATATAGAGAATTTAATGAGTCTATTCTAATTTCTTTAATCTCCCTAAACTCTCTAAATTCACTATTAAATAAATTGTCTCTCTACTCACTACTCACTACTCACTAAAAAAGCCTTCCACTATAGGAAGGCTTTTTAAAATTATAGCGTTACGCCCGTCTTGAAGATTGCTATCTCCTTGAAGCCTGTTTTTTCGTGCTTCAGCTTCTCGCCATTGACCGTAGCGAGAATCTTCTCGATAAGGCGCTCCAGCACAACCTGCGGCTCCTCGTCCTCAATCATTGTGCCGGCATTGAAGTCGATCCAATTAGCCTTGAACTGCGAGAGTTGCGAGTTGGTCGATATCTTCATCGTAGGAACGAACGCCCCAAACGGAGTACCGCGACCCGTCGTGAAGAGTACAATCTGGCAACCCGACAACGCAAGCGACGACGAAGCAACGAGGTCGTTACCCGGTGCCTGCAACAGATTCAAGCCCGACTTAACAATAGGCTGGCAGTAGCTCAGCACATCGACAACCTGCTGCGCACCACCCTTCTGCACACAACCGAGCGACTTCTCCTCGAGGGTTGTGATACCGCCCTTCTTATTGCCCGGCGAAGGGTTTTCGTAAATCGGCTGGTCGTACTTGCGGAAGTAGCCCTTGAAGTCGTTGATAAGGCATACCGTATTCTCGAATACCTCTTTATTTATAGCGCGGTCCATCAGGATAGTCTCGGCACCGAACATCTCGGGCACCTCGGTCAAAATTGTTGTTCCGCCCTGAGCAATAAGCCAATCCGAGAAGAGGCCCACCAATGGGTTGGCGGTAATGCCCGAAAAACCGTCCGAGCCACCGCACTTCAAGCCCACGCGCAAGTAGCTGAGCGGCAGAGGCTCGCGCTTATCCTCGCGAGTCTTCTCGACGAGTTCTTTACATATCTCGAAACCCGTTTCAATCTCGTCCTCGACCTCCTGAGCGATAAGGAACTTCACGCGCTCCTCGTCCCACTCGCCGATAACCTCCTTGAACGAGGCTATCTGGTTGTTCTCGCAACCCAAGCCGAGTACAAGCACCGCACCTGCATTCGGGTGCTTCACCAGCGCCGCCAATGCGTGCTGCGTATTGGCGTGGTCCTCGCCCAACTGCGAACAACCGTAGTTGTGGGTATAGACGCGTACATCGTCCAAGTGCGAGCAGTCGCACTCGCTCTTTACGCGCTCGGCAATAGCCTGCGCCTGGCCATTCACGCAACCTACCGAAGGTACAATCCACAACTCGTTGCGAATACCCATAGTATTGTTCTTGCGCAAGTAGCCCATAACCTTCATATCGTCGCGCTTTGGATACTCTACCGCATAGGTCTTGTGGTCGTAGGTATATTCGATATTATCGTGCAAGTTGGTCTTGAGGTTGTGCGAGTGAATCCACGCGCCCACCTCGACTGCCGCCGTTGCGTGGCCGATTGGGTAGCCATACTTGATGACATTCTCACCCTCGGCAATCGGCTTAATGGCGAACTTGTGGCCACGACCGATATCCTCCTTCAAGGTTATCGCCTGGCCGTCAATCTCGACCACCTCGCCCGCCTTCAAGTCGTCGGCAAGAGCTACGGCTACGCTATCGACAGCGTTGATTTTCAAAAATCGTTTCATAATTAAGCGAGAAACTTATTTAACGCCTCAGTCATACCGAGATCCTCGATATCCTTGAGGTACTTCGCTACGGCAGGGATAAAGCCTGGAACCTCCGAGAAATCTACGGTAAAGATACCGCTCTCCTTAACAATCTTCGAAACTGTACCCTCGAGGTCCTCCGAATTCCAATTGTTGCGGATGTAAGCAACGAACTCGGCAGTATCATCTGGCTCGAAGCCGCTCTTAGGGCTGTAGTATGCCATCAAAGCTGCGAAGGTCATACACTCGTGCTCGGCAACCTTTCCAGCCTTGAACCAGTTATCCTTAACTGTTGGGTAGTTGCGAGCCTCCCACTTCGAGAGCGAGTTGAGCGAAATAGACTTCAACATATGCTTGATGTATGGGTTGTAGAAGCGCTCCAAGATGCTTGCAGCAAACTCCTTCAACTCAGCCTGATCCTCCTCAATCATTGGGATAACCTCCTCGGCAACCATATCGTTTACGAACTTCTCGATAGCAGGGGTATTGAAGGCGTCCATAACGGTCTCGCAGCCCATCATCAAGGCCATTGTAACCATACCTGTGTGCGAGCCGTTCAAGATGCGCACCTTCTTGTCGCGGAACTGCTTGATAGATGGCATAAAGATTACGTGCAAGCCCGCCTTGTCGAGTGGAAGCTCCTCCATAACCTTCTTATAGCCCGGGCCACCGATAGCCCACAAGTGATAGAGCTCAGCCTTTACTACGAGGTTATCGTCGAAGCCAATCTCCTCCTTAATCTCGTTGATAGTATCGCGAGGGAAGCCCGGAACGATGCGGTCCACGAGTGTATCGCAGAAGTGGCAGTTAGCCTCAACCCAATCGATGAAGTCCTGACCCAACTTGTGGTACTCGGCGTGCTTGATTACATACTCGTGCAAGGTCGAACCGTTGTTCTCGATCAACTCGCAGCAGATAATAACCAAACCCTTCTCCGGATCGCCATTGAAGTGCTTGAAACGCTTGTAGAGCAAAGCGGTCATCTTTGCAGGGTACGACTTTGGAGGACAAGCGGTCAAATCGTCGCCCTCCTCATAGCGGATACCCGCCTCGGTGGTGTTCGAAATGGTAATCTTGAGCTCAGGCGAGAGGAAATACGACTCATACTTAGCATACTCCTCGTATGGGTTGAACGAGTCCATTACGCTCTTTACCATACGCACGTCCTTCTTAGGCTGCTTGTTCTCGATACCCTCCAAATAGACGTGGTAGAGGTGATTCTGCTCGTTGAGCAGATCGATAACCTTCAACACCTTCTTCTCAGGGTCGATAATAGGCTGACAAATAGCCACGCCCGAATTCATAACGCCCTTCTCGTTGGCGATGTCAATCTGCCAATCTACGAAAGCGCGCAAGAAGTTACCCTCGCCAAATTGAAGGATCTTAACCGGACGCTCAACCTTCTCTACGGTTGTCTTATTAAGTTTCTTAATCATTGCTTTATATTGTTAAATTTTCACACTTAGTATTACTCGATAACGATTGGCTTGTGCTTCGGTACCAAAGTCTTCATAACCGCCCATGCGATCAAGTAAGCCACGGCACAGATACAGAAGATAATCATATAACCTGCCGGCTTACCCTCGAAGCCCGCAAAAGTGAATGCTGCACCCTGAGTCTCAGCGTATGTGAAGAGCATACCTGCACCCTTATTGATAAGGAACGAGCCGCAACCTCCGACCATAGCGCCGATACCTGTAATGGTAGCGATAGTCGATTTAGGGAACATATCGCCAACGGTCGAGAAGAGGTTCGCCGACCAAGCCTGGTGGCCTGCACCTGCGATACCGATAATCACTGCCGGGAACCAAACCGAAATACCCTGCAATGGCTGAGCAAAGAGAGCAAAGAGAGGGAAGAATGCGAAGATCAACATCGCAAGCATACGGCCCGAATATGGCTCCATGCCCTTCTTCTCCACAAACAACTTAGGCAAGTATCCTCCACCGATTGAAACAACCGTAACAATCAGATAGAGAACGAATACGAGCATCTTTCCGAGTGTTGTATCCATACCTGCACCGCACTCCGAGAAGTATGCCGGAGCCCAGAAGAGGTAGAACCACCAAACGCCGTCGGTAAAGAACTTACCTGCGATGAATGCCCACGTCTGCTTGAAACCGAAACATTTCAAGAATGGTATTGTCTTCTCCTCGGCAGCAGGCTTTGCCTCGACGGCCTCGCCCTGCTCGTCTTGGAGAATATATGCCAACTCGGCCTTGTTCACATGCTTCGACTTCTCAGGTTTATCGTACATAAACACCCAGAAGAACATCCACACGAAACCGAGAACACCAATGATGATAAATGCCATCTCCCAACCAAATTTATCAGCCAAGATAGGAATTGTCAATGGCGCAGCCAAAGCTCCTACCGAAGCGCCTGCGTTGAATAACGATGTAGCCAATGCTCGGTCCTTCTTAGGGAAGTACTCGGCTGTCACCTTAATAGCTGCAGGGAAGTTACCTGCCTCACCCAAGGCTAGAATACCTCGACAAATCAAGAACAACCATACGCTAAGGCCCGCAATAGCCATAGCAGCTGCAGAGCCAACCTCTACCGCCTTAACAGCCTCTATCGACTCGTAGCCCAAGAATTTCATTGTAGCCCAGCCGCAACCTGCGTGCATACATGCACCAAGCGACCAGATACCGATAGCCCAAAGGAAGCCCTTCTTGGTACCCATCCAATCTACGAACTTACCCGCAAAGAGGCAAGCAAAGGCGTAGAATATTGAGAAGAAACCTGTAATCGTACCATAGTGCGAATCGGTCCAATTGAACTCTGGAGCAATAAAGTCCTTCCATGTAAGCGAAAGCACCTGGCGGTCCATATAGTTGACGGTTGTAGCCACAAAGAGC
Organism: Alistipes sp.; assembly: GCA_045648965.1. GTDB lineage: Bacteria > Bacteroidota > Bacteroidia > Bacteroidales > Rikenellaceae > Alistipes. The sequence continues at coordinate 20,684 of JAZRPA010000026.1, forward strand.
AACAGACACATCGCCCAGCGCCAGTTTGTTTTTTTCTCGTTAAGTAGTGTCATTTTTTCTATTGTTTAGATTAGATTAGTATTTACCTATTTTCCACGTACCTCGGCAATAATATCGAGACACTCGCGGCACTTGTCGGTTACGTATGCCCAATCCTCGGCCTTCACCTTATCCGAAGGGAAGAGCTTCGAACCCATACCTACGCAATATACGCCCGCCTTGAACCACGATGTAAGGTTATCGCGGTCGGGCGAAACACCACCCGTAACCATAACCTTCGACCACGGACATGGAGCCATCAAACCCTTCACCATATTCGGGCCATAGACATCGCCCGGGAAGAGCTTAGTCAAGTCGCAACCCAACTCCTGAGCCTTGCCAATCTCCGATACGGTACCACAACCCGGGCAGTATGGGATTGAACGACGATTGCAAACAGGTGCAATATCAGGGTTAAAGAGCGGACCTACAACGAAGCAAGCGCCCAACTGGATATAGAGCGCAGCGGTAGGAGCATCAACGATCGAGCCGATACCCAATGCCAACTCGGGGCACTCGACAGCAGCCCACTTTACGAGCTCGCCGAAAATCTCGTGCGCGAAGTCGCCACGATTGGTAAACTCGAAAGCACGAACACCGCCCTCGTAGCAAGCCTTCACCACCTTCTTGGCAACCTCTACGTCCTTGTGGTAGAAAACGGGAACCATACCCGTCTCGCCGATCTTCTGCATTACGGCGATTTTATCAAACTTTGCCATTATTTAAAATTTCGAAATTATCCGTTTTACAAAATTAGCGCTGTACGCGGCCGTTAGCGTTACCGCCCGCCAACGACTCAACCTCCTCAACCGATACGAGGTTGAAATCGCCATTGATCGTATGCTTCAAAGCCGATGCAGCAACCGCAAACTCGAGAGCCTCGCCCTGATTAGGCTTGGTCAACAAACCGTGAATTACACCGCCCGAGAACGAATCACCACCACCTACGCGGTCAATGATTGGGTCGATATCGTAGCGCTTCGACTCATAAAACTCCTCGCCGTTATAAATCATCGCCTTCCAGCCATTGTGAGTAGCCGAGAATGACTCGCGAAGGGTCGAAATCACATACTTGAAGCCGAACTCCTCAGCCATCTGCTTGAAGATGCCCTTGTAGCCCTCAGCATTTGTCTCGCCACCCTCGATATCGGCATCAGGCTTAAAGCCAAGACAAAGCTCAGCGTCCTCCTCATTTCCGATGCAGACATCAACATACTGCATCAACGGGCGCATAATCGACTGTGCCTTCTCCTTTGTCCAGAGCTTCTTGCGGAAGTTTAAATCCACAGAAACGGTTACACCGTGACGCTTAGCAGCCTCGCAAGCGAGTTTTGTAAGCTCGGCAGCCTTATCCGAAATAGCAGGAGTGATACCCGACCAGTGGAACCAATCGGCACCCTCCATTATAGCGTCAAAATCAAAGTCGGCAGCCTCGGCCTCGGCAATCGCCGAATGTGCGCGGTCGTAGATAACCTTAGAAGGGCGCATCGAAGCACCCGTCTCGAGGTAGTAGATACCTACGCGATCGCCACCACGAGCGATAAAGTCGGTCTTTACGCCATACTTGCGAAGTGCATTTACGGCCGACTGGCCAATCTCGTGCTTAGGCAACTTTGTAACAAAGTATGCATCGTGGCCATAGTTGGCACAGCTGACAGCTACATTCGCTTCGCCACCGCCATAGACTACGTCGAATGAGTCCGACTGCACAAAACGCGTATTGCCCGGCGTCGAGAGTCGGAGCATAATCTCACCGAAAGTTACGATTTTCATCTCTTAAGCAGTTTTGATGTTATTAGAATTTGAAATACTCCTTTGCATTGCGGTAACATACACCTTCGACAATCTCCTTACCGATGAAGTCAATCTCTGATGCAGGCAACAAGCCCTGTTCGATATCGTTACCCAACAAGTTACAGAGCGTACGACGGAAGTACTCGTGGCGTGGGTACGAGAGGAACGAACGCGAGTCGGTCAACATACCTACGAAGCGGCTCAACAAGCCCAAAGTCGAGAGGGCGTTCATCTGCTTCTCCATACCGTCCTTCTGATCGAGGAACCACCAGCCCGAACCGAACTGAATCTTACCCGGACCATAGCGACCGTCCTGGAAGTTACCCAACATTGTAGCCACCAACTCATTATCGCGTGGGTTGAGGTTGTAGATGATAGTCTTTGTGAGCTTATCCTGACCATCGAGCATATCGAAGAACTTAGCCATCTTCTTCGCTACGGTGAAGTCGCCAATCGAGTCGAAACCTGTATCAGGGCCCAACTGACGGAACATGCGAGCGTTGTTGTTGCGGATTGCACCGTAGTGGAACTGCTGTGTCCAACCGGTCTCCCAATCCATAATAGCGAACTCAACCATCATTGCGGTCTTGTACTTCAAGATCTCCTCGTATGAGAGCTCCTTACCGCCATAAACTTTCTCGAAGATAGAGTCAATCTCCGACTGAGTGTAATCCTCAGCGTAGAACTCCTCGATACCGTGGTCAGAAAGACGGCAACCAACCTCCTCGAAGAACTTGTGACGTACGCGCAAAGCCTCAATTACGTCCTGGAACTTCTTAATCTCAACGCCCGACACCTCGGCCAACTTGTCGATATAAGCCTTAAAGTCGGCTGGTACCTCTACAGCCATAGCCTTGTCAGGGCGCCAAGTAGGCAACATCTTCACCTTGAAGCCATCGGCTGCAACCTTCAAGTGGTGCTCGAGCGAGTCGATCGGATCGTCTGTAGTGCAGACAACCTCAACATTGTAGTGCTCCATCAAACCGCGAGCGTAAAACTCTGGCTGCTGCAACTTCTCCGAGCAGACATCATAAATCTCGCGAGCGGTTGAAGGGTTGAGCAACTTCTCAACGCCAAAAGCGGTCTTAAGCTCAAGGTGGGTCCAGTGGTAGAGCGGGTTACGCATAGTATACGGAACGGTCTCTGCCCACTTCTCGAACTTCTCCCAGTCGGTAGTATCCTTGCCGGTGCAGAAACGCTCATCTACGCCGTTGGTACGCATTGCACGCCACTTGTAGTGGTCGCCCTCGAGCCAAATCTTCGACAAGTTGTCGAACTTGTGGTTTGAAGCCACATACTCGGGAATGAGGTGGCAGTGATAGTCAATAATCGGCTGCTTGGCTGCAAACTCGTGATAGAGGCGCTCAGCGGTTGGCGTCTGTAACAAGAAATTTTCGTCGTTAAACTGTTTCATAGCTATAGGTTTATATGTGTATTTTATGTCGTAAAGATAAATCTTTTTTTCCAATTTCACAACATTTACCAAACATATTAAATCCTATTTTTTTGCTCAATCGAAAAAGATTTCCTAAATTTGTAGTAAGGTCTAAAAAATTGGCACTATGAAAAAATTTATTTTCACTATACTTGGCATCGTTTTGATGTGTGGCACAGCATTCGCGTGGGGAACGCGCGGACACGAGGCAACTGCAAAAATTGCCGAGAAGCACCTCACACCAAAGGCGAAAAAGTTGCTCGACAAGTACCTCGACGGCAAGTCGATTGTCGACTACGCATCGTGGGCAGATGAGTACAAGCGAGAGCTACTGTTCGAACTCGACTTTGAGCCATCGAACGCACCTCGTAGATTGCGCTATCCGCACACCTTCGAGGCTAATGCCGACTGTAGCGTCTTCGATGGCGACCGCCGCGGCGATGAGTGGGTCAAGAACTGCGTATATATGGCTGTTGGCTATGCCAATGACCTAAAGGCCAACCACAAAAATATGGATAACGACGAGCGTTTTCACAAGATTGCGATGCTGATACATTGGCTTGGCGATATGCACTGCCCTGCCCATATTCGCTACCCCGATGACCAGACTTCGAGCGGCTACGAGGTGATGATGGGCGACCGCGCCATTTGGTACCACCGATTGTGGGACGGCATACTCTTTAATTGGCTCCACCCGTCGAGCCGAGGCGATGCCGCCGAGGCGATAGATACCTGCTCAGCAAAGGAGATTGCCAAGATTGTCGAGGGCGACCTATATGATTGGGGTAAAGACTCAGCCACCGCCTCGCGTGCAACGCGCAAGTATCGCGCAGGAGCGCAGATTGACAGAGAGGAGTTCATTAAGGAATTTTCCGAACTACTCGACCAGCAAATCCGTAATGGTGGCTACCGCTTGGCAAAACTATTCAACGACATATTTCAATAAAAAAGCCTTCCACTCGGGAAGGCTTTTTCTTGGCTGTTAGCCATTGGCCATTAGCCATTAGCTTTTTAGCGCAGTATAATGGCATTTATAGGACTTAATAGGATAGAATAGGATTCGCACCTAAGGTGCTGAATAGGATTGCGCCTCCTATTAAAGGGCTGAAAGCCCGTTCCTATTTTTTCCTATTCGTTCCTATTCCCTCCTACATCTTGGCGATGCAATGTTTCAGGGCATCGTGCCACTCGGGGATTTGAAGTCCAAAGGTCTCGACGAGCTTACTCTTATCCAGCACCGAGTAGCGTGGGCGTTGCGCTCGGGTTGGATAGTCGGCCGTAGTGCAAGGCTTAACCTCGCAACCACTATTTCCGCTCAGGCGAGCAATCTCGCAAGCAAAGTCGTACCACGAGCAGACACCTTCGTTCGAGTAGTGGTAGATGCCACACTTGTCGAGTTGATTACTCTCTATGATATAAGTGATAGCGGCAGCTAAATCGCCTGCGTAGGTTGGCGTACCAATCTGATCGGCAACAACCTTAACCTCGGGACGCGATGCGGTGAGCGACTGCATAGTTTTGCAGAAGTTACGACCAAACTCCGAATAGAGCCACGCCGTACGCAAGATAATGCTCTTACAGCCCGACTCGGCGATAGCCTTCTCGCCCGCCAACTTCGTACGACCATAGGCACCAAGCGGTGCTGTAGCGCACTCCTCGGTATATGGCACATCGGCCCTACCCGAAAAGACGTAGTCGGTAGAAATATGAACGAGCGTAGCGTCGTAGCGCTTGCAAGCATCGGCCAACAGAGCCACAGCCTTATGGTTTATCTCGTCGGCCTGCGACTCGTTATCCTCGGCCAAATCGACCGCTGTGTAAGCGGCGCAATTCACCACCACATCGATCTTCTCGCGCTCGAAAAAGTCCGCAATAGCCGCAGCCGATGTTATATCCAACTCCTCGACATCGGTAAAGATAAAGCGGTGGCAGCTCTCGGCCGACGCCAAGCGCAAGGAGCAACCCAACTGCCCGTTTCCACCCGTTACCAATATCGTCATAATCTACTCGAAAAGCGTTTCACACTCGGTCAATGTCGAGTGGTTCTTATCCTTAGCCGAAAGGATTACATCCTCGGCAGGCAACTGCCAATCTATCGCCAACGCTGCGTCGTCCCAGGCGATTGCACCCTCGCTCTCAGGAGCGTAGTAGTTGTCGCACTTATACTCCACCACAGCCTCCTCGCTCAGCACCGAATAGCCGTGCGCAAAGCCGTGAGGAATAAATATCTGGCGATGATTCTCGTCCGACAACTCGACGGCCACATACTTGCCAAAAGTAGACGACGACTTGCGGATATCGACCGCTACGTCCAACACCCTACCCTTCGCTACGCGCACAAGCTTGCTCTGCGCATGAGGTGGCAACTGAAAGTGCAAACCGCGCACCACGCCGTACGACGATTTCGCCTCGTTCGACTGCACAAAGTGGCAATCGCACACCTCGGCACGGAACTCTCGCTCGGAGAACGACTCGAAGAAGTACCCTCTATCGTCCTCGAAAACTCGTGGTTCTATCACAACCACACCCTCTATCGCTGTCTTTATGATGTTCATCTAAATGTGTTTTATATCATTTGCTGTAATACCCGACACCGCCACTGCGATTACGCCGTCAATAGCCACCACAAAGCGCTTCGAGCGCTTGCCCTCAATCTTCACGAGCAGACCCTGGTGTCCCTTGAACGAGCCATTTACAACCTCCACGCGCTCGCCCACCTCGAAGTGAGCCTCCTCGCCCGAGAGCAGCTCGGCCTTGTCGTCCATCTCGTTGCAGATAGCGATAAATTGCTGCATCTGCTCCTCAGGCACCTCAACGGGGAGATTTTTACCCTCCGCAGGCCGAACGATATAGTGAAGATACGGTATTTTACTCTTTGCCTCTTGTACTGTTTCGCGCTCGCCAAGCACAAAAATTAGGTCGCGCACAACAGGTATCATATCGGTCTTGATGCGACGACCAATCTTCACGGTACGCTTACGCATAGGCACAAAGCTCTCGATTTTATCCTTCTCGAGGCTTCGCTGCGCCATAAGGTTACGGCCGTAGGTTGCTCGCATTGCAAACCACTTTCTCTCTGTTTCGCACAATACCATAGCACAAAGATAGGAAAATAATGGCTATTACATATAGTTATTTCACAAAAAAATCGCTATACCGGCAATAAGTGCGAAGACCCACTATATTTTACTCCCGTTTTTCGGCAGAAAAACAAAAGGCACAGGCCGACCAATCTGCACTCGGAGCAGAACTCAGTTCTGCGACCAAGTCCCCTCCTCGGAGGGGGTTTGGGGGTGGGTAGAATTGTAAATGCGGTGGCACACCGCAAGAAAAAGTCCCCGACATAAATCAGGGACTTAACTTTATTGGTTCGCAACTACCATTATTTAAACGAAATTATATCCTCGACACCATACTCTTTGTAGTGTGCCTGCAACTCCTCGTTGCGATCCGAGAGGATCAAAAGCTTATCGCTGACGTGCAACTCGGCATTACCCTTTGGCACAAAGTAGTCGCCATCGCGACACACCATCACCACTAGCGTATTGTCGGGTAAAGCCACCTTATTCAGAGTTTTACCCCCGGAGAGCATCTGCTCGGTAACCGAAATCTCGGTGAAGGCCGACTTCATCTTATCCTGCAACGTATCGTCGAACTTACTCTCCTTCTCGGTATAGGCCAAGCCGAAGAGATTGGCCATACTGCTCACTGTTGTACCCTGCACCACAAGCGAGATGATTGTCATAATAAACACCACGTTGAAGATAATATCCGCACCCTCGATTTTCGCCACCAGCGGATAGGTCGCAAAGATGATTGGCACAGCGCCACGCAAGCCCACCCACGAAATGTAGCCACGCGCTTTGCTTGATAGCTTACGGAATGGTGCAAGCGAGGTGATTGTTGCGATAGGTCGAGCCACAAACATAAGGAAGACTCCCGCCACAGCACCGAGCAGCAACACCTGTGGCTGGATAGCCTCCTCCAAATCGACCAATAAGCCCAGCATCAAGAACATAATAATCTGGAAAAGCCAGGTGATACCGTCGAAGAAGGTGTTTACAGTGCGTTTGTGAACGAGTTTATTGTTTCCGACAATCAAGCCCGCAATATAGACCGCCAGGTAGCCGTTGCCGTTGATAATCGAAGTGAACGAGAATGTGAAGAATACACACGCCAACAGCAACACCGAATAGAGCGACGCGTTGTTGATGTCTATCTTGTTGATAATCCACACCGCAGCACGACCAAAGAGATAACCAATCAAGGCTCCGATAGCCATCTGCAAGATGAACATAATAATCGCACCACCCAGGTTCACGCCCTCGCCACCACCGAGCATCTTCAGCATAAGAATTACAAGGATATATGCCATAGGGTCGTTCGATCCACTCTCCAACTCCAACAGCGGGCGCAGATTCTCCTTCAAGCCCTGTCGACGAGTACGCAAAATGGAGAAGACCGACGCCGAGTCGGTCGAAGATATGGTCGAAGCCAAGAGCAACGCCAACGGAAACGAGAGTTCAACGCCCAAAAAAGGCGACACAAAATAGATAAAACCTCCCAAAAGCAGAGCTGTCATCAAAACGCCTGCCGTAGCTAGGGTGATACCCTCGGCCAGCACGGGACGAATCTCCGAAAATTTGGTATCCATACCGCCCGAGAATAGGATAATACAGAGCGATATCATACCTACAAACTGCGTCAGCTCGGGCGAGTTGAATGATATGATGTCGTAACCGAAGAACAAACCTACCGCCAAGAAGAGCAAGAGCGCAGGGGCATTAAAGCGATACGCCACCTTGCCCGCCAGCACTGCCACAAAAAGAAGCACGGCGCCGATGAGTAGGAAATGCTCGGGGTTTATATCAAACATCATTTTTCTAGTAGAGGTTTAATTTGTTGTTCATCAGCGATATGCCAATGCGGATTTTGCTCGATCGACGGTTGTAGTCAATCATCGTCTCGCCATAGCCATAGCAATACTGCACAAAGAGCGAAGGTATCCAATCGCCACGCTTTGCCATACGCCACGACGCCTCGACCTGGGCGTTAAACTTGGTGAATGTCACCGTCGGATTTACGAGTGCAGTAACCTGCAGACGCTCATCGCGAGTGTAGAATGTACCCCACAACTGCATCACTCCACGGTAGCGGAAGTAGCTCTGATTTATATCCTCGTCGTGGAAGAAATAGCCATACCACGCTCTTGCGCCAAATCGCCAGTTCACAAGTGGCTCGTAAAGGCACGCCGCCGTAGCATAGTTGAACGAGCGGGAGTTTCCGCCCTCGAGACCAAGACCGTTCGACTCGTGCTCGAAACCAAAGAGCAGGCGCACCTTCTCGCCCGTACGCCAAGCCACCCAAACGCCTGGGTTATAGGCCGTCTCTCGGAAAGGGCTCGACTGCTGATAGATATCCCAAATGCTGCGCTGCGAATAGGTTGCAAAGATATCGACCTTCTCCTTTATGCTCCACAGACGCACCGCCACACTAATCTGGAACTTCGCATCTGACGACTGCTTGGTTATGGGCTGATTTGTTGCTATGCCCGTAGTGAAATAGCTATGTTTCCACAATCCAATAGCTGGATATTCACTCTTTTTCACCGAATATCTATCGTTATGGGCAAGCGAGTCCCTCTGCTTTGCCGAAACGGCAAAACAGACAACAAGAAACAATATCGTGAGCAAGCGTCTCATCTATCCTAAATCTACTGAGGGATAAAGATGTATGTTATGGTACCCTCCTGCTTCTCGGGAGCACTTGTATCGACGTTGAATGTCGACGAGCGAGCTGCACTCACAGCAATGCTGCGCATACACGAATCGCCTCCACTATCGACCCTCGCCGAGATAACCTTACCATTTTGATTGATAACAGCAGCTACAACAACCTCGCCACCACCCTCACAGCGATAGGCCGGTATCACCAAATAGGTAGCACGACGCGTAGGGTTAGTAAATGAGTATCTCACCGTTACATTACCCTTCTGCTTCACATCTTGGGCACCGCCCGTCTCCGTCTTTTTCTCGGTAGGTTCAGCTTTTGGGGTATCCTCCTTACCGATAGCATCTACCTCAGCCATACCCTTCTCGTAGGCCTCTTGGTTCGCCTTCATTCGCTGCTCGGCAGCATTCACTGCGGCTTGCAATTCATCGTCATTGTTGTGACGAACATTGCTCTTTTTGTCGGACTCGGCAGCGGCATCATTCGACACAACATTTCGCACCGACTTCCAGTCCACCTCCTCGCGCGCCTTAGGTCGCTCCTTTGGGGGCTCCGGCTCTTTCGGTTTCTCCTCCTCGACCTTTGTCATATCCAACTCTATGTAGATAGTGTCGGAGGTTTTAGGCACCTTGGTTACGATTTTGGCCGTAACAAAAATTATCGCTGCAACCAGCAATATAACTATCGTCACGAACAAACCGAGGCGATTGTCGTAGATCCAAGCTATCGGATCCTGCTTCTTATCATCGAACGGCAACTTCAACCTGTCTCGACTAGGAGCAGGTCGTCGCGGAGCCTGATTTTTCAAACTATTTGGGTGTTGTTCCATTGTATTGTGCAAATTCGATTGCAAAATTAACAATTTTAAGAAAAAAATACTATCTTTGTGAAGATTATACTTACCATTTGGTAAAATTTTGGAAATTATGTCAGTAAAACAGAATACACTCGGCGCTCCGATTACATTTTCGGGCAAAGGATTACACACCGGAAAGCTCGTTACCATGACCGTCAGCCCCGCTGCCGAAAACCATGGAATCGTATTTCGTCGTATCGACCTCGAGGGTGCACCTTCAGTGCCCGCACTCTGCGAGTATGTGGTTGACACCGCACGTGGTACAACCATCGCTCAAGGCGAGGCTCGCGTAAGCACAATCGAGCATATTATGTCGGCTCTTTGGACTCTTGGCGTGGATAACGCCTTGATCGATATCAACGCTCCCGAGACCCCGATTATGGACGGCTCGGCACGCGAGTATGCAGCCGAGATTTTAAGAGTTGGTCTTGTCGAGCAGTCGGCAAACCGCAAATACTACGAAGTAACCGAAAAGCAGGTCTATGCCATTCCCGAGAAGGGCGTAATGTTGGCGATTTATCCGAGCGAGGAGTACTCGGCATCGGTACATATCGACTTCAATTCGAAGGTTATAGGCAACCAATATGCCACCTTCAACCCTGAGGACAACTACACCGAGAAGATTGCTCCAAACCGCACCTTCGTATTCTTGCACGAGATTGAGATGCTGGCAGCCGCAGGCCTCGTAAAGGGTGGCGACGTGGATAACGCAATCGTAATCGTGGAGAACCCTGTTACCGACGAGCAGCTGCAGCGTCTCTCGGTACTCTTCGACAAGAAGGATATCCGCGTTACGGGAGGTTATTTGAACAACCTTGAGCTCCGCGCCAGCAACGAGATGGCTCGTCACAAGTTGTTAGACCTCCTTGGAGACTTTGCGTTGCTCGGTATGCGCATCAAAGGTAGTGTTATGGCAACTCGTCCGGGTCACTTCGCCAACACCGAGTTTATGAAGCAGATTCACAACTCGATTCGTCGCGAGGGTGTAAAGCCGCGATACAAGTACGACGCACGCAAGGCTCCGTTGTTCGACATCAACGACATCAAGCGCATGTTGCCGCACCGCTCTCCATTCTTGTTGGTGGATAGAGTATATCACATGGACGACGTTTCGATTGCGGGTATCAAGCAGGTAACCTTCAACGAGCCATTCTTCCAGGGTCACTTCCCAAGCGAGCCTATTATGCCTGGCGTACTAATTGTTGAGGCTATGGCACAGTGTAGCGCCATATATGTATTGAGCAAGCTCGAGGATCCGGAGAACTACAACACATATTTCCTCCGTCTCGACAATGTTCGCTTCCGCCACAAGATTGTTCCGGGCGACACCATGCAGATTGAGTGTGTATTGGCTGAGCCTATACGCCACAATCTTACCCAGGTGGAGTGCAAGGTGTTTGTAGGCGACACACTTGCCTGCGAGGCTGCAATTGTTGCACAAGTAGCAAAAAATAAATAGGCTATTAGCTATTAGCTCTTAGCCATTAGCCCCCTCAAAAAAATAACTTTTAACTTTGAATTTTTAACTTTTAACTATAGATATGATTAGTCCTTTAGCTTATGTTCACCCTGATGCGAAGTTGGGTAATAATGTTACAGTAGAGCCGTTTGCGTATATCGCAGGCGATGTCGAGATTGGAGACGATTGCTGGATTGGTCCGGGTGCGGTAATTCACGACGGTGCCCGCATCGGCAAGCGTAACAAGATTCACACGGCAGCTTCGATTTCGTGCCTTCCGCAGGATTTGAAGTTCGTAGGCGAAAAGACCACAGCCGTAATTGGCGACGACAACGACATTCGCGAGTGTGTAACCATTAGCCGTGGTACAGCTTCGCGCGGAACAACCGTTGTAGGTAATGGTAACCTCCTTATGGCATACGTTCACGTGGCTCACGACGACGTTGTGGGTAGCCACTGCGTCATCGCAAACCGCGTATCGTTGGCTGGCGAGGTTGAGGTTGGCGACTGGGTAGTTATCGGCGGTCACTCGGCAGTGCACCAGTGGTGTAAGATTGGCGACCACTCGATGATTCAGGGTGGTTCGTTGGTTCGTCAGGACGTACCTCCATTCGTAACTATGCGCGAGACCGGAAGCTACGCAGGTATCAACAAGTTGGGCTTGCAGCGTCGCGGTTTCACACCAGAGCAGATCGAGACCATTCACAACTCTTGCCGCATCATCTTCCAGAGCGAATTGAACTTCACAAATGCCTGCAACGAGGCTGAGAATACTATTCCGCAGTCGCCAGAGCGCGATGCCATCATCAACTTCGTACGCGCATCGTTGGGTGGTCGTGGTGTAATTAAGAAGTACGGCAGATAAAATCAACAAAGAAAAGATATGAAGAAGCTACTTTTTGTTGCGATGTTGCTCTGTGGCATCTACTCGGCACAGGCAATTAAAATTATTCACGGCCCTTACCTTCAGGCCGTAACCGATACCGAGGCTACGATTATGTGGGTTACCGACGTAGATGCATTGTCGTGGGTAGAGGTTGCGCCCGAGGACGGCAAGCACTTCTACTACAAGGATCGTCCGAAGTTCTACCAGACATTCAACGGCAAGCGTGTTATCGGCACTATCCACCAAGTGAAAATCACTGGTTTAGAGCCAGGCAAGAAGTATCGCTACGCCATCGCCTCGAAGGAGGTTATCGAACAAAAAGGCAATCGCATTCACTACGGTAATGTAGTATCGACTAACGTCTATCGCAAGGGTGCACAGATAATCCCTACGCTCGACCCTAAGAAGGAGAGTATCGAGTTTGTAGTAATGAACGATGTTCACGCCAAGAACGAGAAGATTGAGGCCTATCTCACCCACTGCTTCGACAAGAGTAGTACCGATATGGTAATCTTCAACGGCGATATGGTGAGCAGCATTCCAACCGAGCAGATTCTCTTTACCGGCTTCTTGGATACTGCAGTAAAGCGTTTTGCGAGCGATGTTCCATTCTTCTTCGTACGTGGCAACCACGAGAATAGAGGCAAGTGCTCAACAAAGTATCTCGACTACTTCCCTACGACTACGGGCAAGCCTTACTACACATTTACTCACGGCAACACCTTCTTCATTATGCTCGACGGTGGCGAGGATAAGCCAGATAGCAACCTCGAGTACTACGAGACCGCTGCCTACGATGCCTACCGCGCCGAGGTTGCCGAGTGGCTCAAGAAGGTTGTCGAGAGCGAGGAGTGCAAGAACGCGAAGCACCGCATCGTATGTCTCCACATGCCGCCAATCGACGGCCATAAGATGTGGCACGGCACCAAGCAGATTCGCGAGCTCTATATACCTATATTAAACAAGGCTAACATCTCGGTAATGTTGTGTGGCCATGTTCATACCTACTCTTTCCACACCGACCAGGCCGAGTTCCCAATCTTGGTAAATTCGTTCAACGACGCTTTGAAGGTAAAGGTCAATGACGAGGGCATCAAGGTCGATGTTGTGAATATGGAGGGTAAGGTGCTCCACACCCACAACTTCAAATAGAGGCCAACAAAAACCTAAAACAGATAGATTATGAAAAAGCTTTTTCTAATTGCAGCGCTCTTTTGCGGCATCTATTCTGCATCGGCAATTAAAATTATCTATGGCCCTTATTTGCAGGCCGTAACCGACACTGAAGCAACAATCGTATGGGTAACTGACCAGAAAGCTGTTTCGTGGGTGGAGGTTGCTCCGGTAGACGGCACTAACTTCTACCATGTGGAGCGTCCGAAATACTATCAGACCTATCTCGGCAAGCGTATTTTCGGCACTGAGCACCAGGTAAAAATCACAGGCTTGGAGCCAGGTAAGAAGTACTGCTACTCGGTTTCGTCAAAGGAGGTTCTTGGTATGAAGGGTGCTCGCGTAACATACGGTCACGTTGTTACAGCTCGTATCTATGGCAAGAAGTATCCTGGATTCACCACCCTCGACCCTAAGAAGGAGAGCACTCAGTTTATCGTCTTGAACGATATTCACGCAAAGCAGGAGAAGATGGAGGCGTTGCTCAACACATTCGAGGATAAGAAGACCGACATGGTATTCTACAACGGCGACATGGTAAGCCACGTGCCTAACGTAGAGATTCTCTTCGACGGCTTCGTGAATGCCTCGGTGGAGCGCTTTGCTAAGCAGGTGCCGTTCTACCTTGTGCGTGGTAACCACGAGACTCGCGGTTTGTTTGCCACAAGCTTCCTCACCTACTTCCCTACCCCAACAGGCAAGACCTACTTCACATTGAAGCACGGCGATGTATTCTTCATCATCTTGGACGGTGGCGAGGATAAGCCGGATAGCGACCTCGAGTACTACGAGACCGCAGTTTACGACCAGTACCGCCGCGAGGAGGCTGAGTGGTTGAAGAAGGTTGTCGAGACCGAGGAGTGCAAGAACGCAAAGTACCGCGTGGTGCTTATGCATATGGCTCCAATCGGTGGTAAGAACATGTGGCACGGCCCTAAGTACTCGGGCGAGTGTTTCCTCCCTATCTTGAACAAGGCAAACATCACCGTTATGCTCGGCGGCCATACTCACCGCTACTCATACACTCACAACAAGCCTGAGGTATCTGACGCAACATTCCCTATCTTGGTAAATGCTCACAACACAGCGTTGAAGGCAAATGTCAATGCAAACGGCATCAAGATTGACGTTATCGATATGACAGGCAAGGTAACAAAGAGCCACACTTTCAAATAGGCGTTGAGAAGCTAAAGTTAAACGTTGAAGAGCGGAGAAATTCTCCGCTCTTTTTCTGTTTTTAATGGCAAGGAATGGCAGTGAATGACATTGAATGGCATCGTTCGCTTTACGCTCACTCAAATAACAAGTTGCGAGATGTAGTGTATTGCAATAGAAAAGGCTTCGCACACACCTACAATAAAATCCATTTTATATTAGCGTATATTTTGAGCAATTAAATTTTGTGCCAAACGAAAAAGCGAGTCCGCAGCATAGTAGACCTACAAAAAATCAGAGGTAGTTGAGCTATTTTTGAGATAAACAAGAAGCCCGATGCGCAGCATAGTAAACCTATGTGAGCAATCGGGCTATCGAAGTGCAGCTCAAAAAGAGCCAACTAGAATGATTTTTTATGCGCCGAAGTTATCGTAAAGGATATTCTCCGGTGGAACTCCGAGTGAATCGAGGAGCTTCTCTACTGCGCCGACCATCATTGGAGGTCCACACATAAGGTAGATACAGCCCTCTGGATCCTCGTGATTCTTGAGGTAGTTCTCGAAGAGAACGTTGTGAACGAAGCCTACCTTGTAGTCAACTCCTGCTGCATCTGCCTCCGGATCCGGACGGTCGAGAGCGAGGTTGAACTTGTAGTTAGGGAACTCCTTCTCGATAGCTGCGTAATCCTCCAAATAGAAGGCCTCCTTGAGCGAACGAGCACCATACCAGAAGGTAACAGGACGCTTAGTCTTCTCGGTCTTGAAGAGGTGCATAATGTGCGAACGCATAGGCGCCATACCTGCACCACCACCGATAAAGATGAGCTCCTGAGTATCAGGCAAGTTGTCCGGCAAGAAGAACTCTCCGTAAGGACCCGACATAGTGATCTTATCGCCTGGCTTGAGCGAGTAGATATACGACGAACATACACCCGGATTAACTGGGAGCATCTTACGATCTGGACCGAATGGAGGAGTTGCGATACGAACGTTGAGACGGATAATATCGCCCTCAGCAGGGTAAGTAGCGCACGAATATGCACGTACCTGCGGCTCAGGGTTAACCATCTTCAAGTCGCGAAGGCCAAACTTAACCCAATCCTCCTCGTACTGTGGATCAACGTCGATATCCTTGTAATCTACTGTGATTGCAGGAACGTCAATCTGGATATAACCACCCGAACGGAAGTTGAGGTGCTCGCCCTCAGGCAACTTAACAACGAACTCCTTGATAAATGTAGCAACATTGTGGTTCGAAATAACCTCGCACTCCCACTTCTTGATGCTGAGCACCGAATCAGGAACTGCGATCTTCATATTCTCCTTAACCTTCACCTGGCAGCCCAAACGCCAATTATCGCGAATCTGCTTACGGTTGAAGAAACCGGTCTCGGTAGGGAGAACCTCACCGCCGCCCTCCAAAACCTGACACTTGCACTGTCCGCAGGCACCCTTACCACCGCAAGCCGATGGGAGGAAGATGTCTGCTGTAGCAAGTGTTGCGAGGAGGTTACCACCAGCCTCAACCTCAACAACCTTCTTACCATCGTTGATATCGATGGTTACGTTGCCCGACGAGGTCAATTTAGCCTTTGCAAAGAGCAACAGTGCCACCAAAAGGAGTGTCACTCCAAGAAAGGCTGCGATTGCAATTAAAATAATCTTTAACATCTCTTTTACTCTTTTTAAAGGTTTACAACTTAATACCCATAAATATCATAAATGCGATACCCATAAGGCCAGTGATAATAAATGCAATACCCGGGCCCTTCAATGCAGCAGGAATATGCGAGTACGAGAGGCGCTCGCGGATAGCAGCCATCATAACGATAGCAATCCACCAGCCAATACCCGAACCCAAACCATAAACTACCGACTGCCATACATTTTCGATTTCGCCGGCACTAACCTTCTGCTGCATAAAGAGCGAACCACCCATGATTGCGCAGTTTACAGCGATAAGCGGAAGGAAGATACCGAGCTGATTGTAGAGTGATGGCGAGAACTTCTCGACAACCATCTCCACCAACTGCACAAATGCAGCAATAACTGCGATGAAGACGATGAACGAGAGGAACGACAAATCTACACCCTGAACCAATGCATCAGGAGCCAAAACATGCTCATTCAAGAGGTAGTTCAAAGGCACAGTCATAGTCTGCACGAAAGTTACTGCAAGACCAAGGCCAATTGCAGTCTTTACGTTCTTCGATACAGCAATATAGGAGCACATTCCGAAGAAGAATGCGAACACCATGTTCTTGATAAATATCGAATCAATAAACAAATTCAATGTTTCCATAATCTACCCTCCTATTTTTCCTGTAAATCCTTGTTAAACGAACGGTGTACCCAGATAATGCAACCTACGATAATAAGTGCCATAGCCGGGTTCAACATCAAACTGCAGTTAGAATATACACCACCATTCTTGATGAGCCAATCCTTTGGAATAATCTCATAATCGAACAAGGTGCCCGAACCTAACAACTCGCGGAAGAATGCCACGATAACGAGAATCAAGCCGTAGCCTGCACCATTACCAATACCATCGAGGAACGAGTCCCAAGGCTTGTTCTGCAAAGCGAACGCCTCGACACGACCCATCACGATACAGTTTGTAATAATAAGACCTACATAGACCGACAACTGCTTAGACACGTCGTAAACGTATGCCTTCAACACCTGGTCCACGAGGATTACCAACGCAGCGATAACTACCAACTGAACAATTATACGAATACGCGAAGGGACACCCTTGCGCAAAAGCGACATCACCAAGTTAGCGAACGCTGTAACGACCATAACCGACAAACCCATAACAATAGCAGGTTTGAGCTTCACGGTAACAGCCAAAGCCGAACAGATACCGAGGATCTGAACGATGACAGGATTATTTCCGCTGAGCGGAGCTGTCAAATTTTTCAAACTCTTACTTGCCATTGTTCTCTGTGTTTTTATCGTTAGACTTCTCATCTTCAGCACCCTCAGCCTCAGTCGTAACTGGCTCATTTACAACAGCCTCAACCTCTGCCTTGTTTGCTTCAAAATATGACTTATACGACTCCAAGCTATTCTTAATCATATTTGTAACACCGTCAGATGTCATTGTACCGCCCGAGATAGCATCTACCTCGTGTGCAATGTTTTTAGAGTCGCTCTTTACGCCGTCCTTCACCAAGGTAATACCCATAAACTTCTTACCCTTGAAGATGGTCTTACCCTTGTACTGCTTCTGATGGTTGTCGTTTGCAATCTCAGCACCCAGACCAGGAGTCTCGCCCTTGTGATCGAGTACGATACCCTTGATGGTATTCATATCCTTTTCCAAAGCTACATAACCCCAAATTGGGCCCCAAAGGCCATCACCAGACAAAGGTACTACAACGCAACCATTCTTAGCCTTGAAGATTGGGAACAGACCATTAGCACGAGAACCCTTAACATTTTGAAGCGCAGCGAACACATTCTTGGTGACAGTATCAACCAACTTACCATCAGCATCGATCAATGCAGCCTCAGCTACAACCTCCTCGTATGAAGCGGTCTCACCGAGAGCCTTCACAATCTGAGTCTTCTTCTCGTTGAGGATATTCTCGCTCTGAAGCGGCTTCAAACTCTCTGCAGCCAAAGCAAGGAGCACCGCCACGATAACTACCATCACTACCGAGTAGATGATGATATATACATTACTGTTTGTATTTACTTTCATAGCCTATACCCTCCTTATTTAGCGATTTTAACACGATTCTTACGACGGCGAATATTTGCCTCGACTACGAAGTAATCTACGAGTGGAGCCAACGCATTCATAAAGAGAATCGAAAGCATCATACCCTCCGGATATGCAGGGTTAATCTCGCGAATCAAAATTGCGATAGCACCTGTCATAAAGCCGACGATATACTTACCGGTCGAAGTCTGAGCCGAAGTTACAGGATCAGTAGCCATAAATACAGCACCGAATGCGAAACCACCGATGAGGAGGTGCATATAAGGTGCAATACCCTCAACCTGAACCGTCTTGAATATTGTATCACCAAATTCATCAACGCCGTTAGGAACGTTTATGATTGGGTTGCTCAATGCGCCTGCGCCGCAAAGCTCGAAGAGGTATGCCATAGCCAAACCTCCGGCAAATACCGAAACCATAGTCTTCCACGAAGCTACGCCTGTGAAGAGCAAGATAGCAGCACCGATGAGGATAGCCAAAGTCGAAGTCTCACCGAACGAGCCTGGGATAAATCCAAGGAATGCGTCGAGAGTTGACCACGGCATCTCACCCTTTTCAGCAACCTCTGCCAAAGCAGTTGCACCTGTCTGAACGTCAGCAACGCCGAACATATCCTTAAGCCACTCTGCGTTCGAGTACCATACCTCCTTACCCGACATCTGCGGAGTATAAGCGAAGAATACGAATGCACGAGCCAAAACAGCAGGGTTGAAGACATTCATACCTGTACCACCAAAGATCTCCTTACCGAAGATTACAGCGAATGCAGTACCAAGACCTACCATCCAAAGCGGAGTGCTTACAGGCATTACCAAAGGAATCAAGAGACCCGAAACAAGGAATCCCTCATTCACCTCGTGACCACGGAACTGAGCTACGGTAAACTCGATACCCAAACCTACGATGTACGATACAGCAATCATAGGAAGAATGCTCAACAAACCGTAGAAGAATGCATTCCAGCCCTCCAAGTGCGCCTGGATACCGGTGTTGTAGCAGCCGAACAAGAGCGCAGGAATGAGAGCAACTACTACGGTGATCATGGTACGCTTGATATCGTTACAGTCGCGAACATGTGTACCGTGCTGGGTAGTAGTGTTAGGAACGAACAAGAAGGTTTCGAAAGCATCGAAAGTCGAGTGCAAGAAACCGAGTTTGCCACCCTTAGAGAAGGTTGGCTTAACCTTATCAACTAATTTACGAAGCGCCTTCATTACTCCTCCTCCTTCATCATTAAGTTAATACCATTGCGGAGAATCTGCTGAATCTCAATCTTCGAAGGGCAAACGAACTCGCAAAGTGCCAAGTCCTCCTCTACCACCTCGTAGATACCGAGATTCTCCATCTTATCCAAGTCACCAGCCAAGCAAGCCTTAACGAGGTGTACCGGATACACGTCCATTGGCAAGTACTTCTCGTAGAGGTCATTCATAACGAATGCACGCTCACCACCATTGAGGTTAGTATCTAGGTTATACTTGCGGCAAGGGAACAACCACGAGAAGTATGCACGCGATACCGAGAACTTCTTGAAGCGAGGCATTGCCCAACCGAGCAACTCATAGTCATCGCCCTCAGGAATTACGGTAATCTGGTTTGCATTTACGCCGAGGAAGCCCTCTTTACCAACGTTGCGACCGGTCAAAACGTTGCCCGAGATAACACGAGCGTGCTCGTTAGACAACTTACCGCCCAAAATAGACTCGATCGAAGCACCTGCAACTACGCGGTAGTACTTAGGCTCTGCTACGCACGAACCTGCAACTGCGATTACGCGGGTCATATCGACCTTGCCTGTGAGGAACAAGCGACCGAGGATTACAACGTCCTGAATGTTCAAGGTCCAAACCTTCTCGCCCTTGTTGATAGGGTCGATGTGGTGAATCTGAACGCCCACATTGCCCGCAGGGTGCTTACCCTGGAATGCGTGCAACTCTACGCCCTCAACCTCCGGCTTCTGGCACTCTGCATTGTACGAAAGGTGAACCTTACCGTCGGTCAAACGGCGCAATACATCAAAACCCTTCTGCAATGGCTGCTGCAACGATGCAAGAGCAAAGTTGTAGTCAGTTGCGAGAGGTGCGCTGTCGAATGCCGATACGAAGATAGCCTTTGGCTTATCGCTTGGCGAAGCAACAACTCCATAAGGACGCTGAACAAACATCGTCCACAAACCCGATTCGAGCAAAAGCTCAACAATCTGCTCACGCGATGCCTTCGAGAGGTCGAGCGACGAGAACTGCTTGTAAGCGGTCTCCTCATCTGCGGTAACAACTACCGAGAGGATCTTACGCTTATCACCACGATTGACAGCAGCAACAGTACCGCTGACAGGCGAAGTGAAGACGATCTCCGGACGCTTCTTGTCGAAGAAGAGCGGAGAACCTGCCTCTACCTTGTCACCAACCTTAACGAGCATCTTAGGAGTTACGCCCTCGAAATCGAGTGGCGATACGGCATACTCCGAAGCCTTCGGAGCATCGACGATAGTCTTTGCCGCCTCTCCCTGCAAGCGAAGATCCAAACCTTTGCAAAGTTTAATGATTTTCGACATGGTTTTTTGTGTTTTGTTAAGTGTTAATTAAATTTGTTTTATTTTGAAAAAATAATGTTTCCGTAAAAACCCGTGCGAAGATACGAAATTTTTCGCCTCGTTATACTCTTTTCTGTTATTATTTTCACAATTCTTGCTATTTTTAGTTATCTTCGCAGTTGATATGGTCATAGACATTCACACGCATAATGCGCAAACACACGCGCAAACCATTGAAACAGTGGGCATTCACCCTTGGCACGCCTCGACGGGCGACATTTCCGAGGTGGAGCGACTTGCACCCGCGGCCGACGCCATCGGAGAGATTGGTTTGGACTACGCTTGCGAGGTGTCGCGCGAGGAGCAGATGAGCGTTTTTCATGCGCAGTTAGCTCTTGCCGAGCTGCTCGAAAAGCCCGTGGTTTTGCACTGCGTGAGAGCGTTCGAAGATGTGATGAAGGTGGTGGGCGAATATCGCTTAAAAGCGGTGATTTTTCACGGATTTATAGGCTCGGTCGAGCAGGCGCAACGTGCTGTAAAACAAGGATATTACCTATCATTCGGAGAGCGCACGTATCACTCTCCAAAGAGCATCGAGGCACTGCGCGCCACCCCACTCTCGCAGCTCTTCGTAGAGACCGACGAGAGTACCACTCCGATAGAGGATATTTATGCAAAAATAGCCGAACTGCGAGGCATCAAGATCGAAGAACTCCTCAATGCCACCGAGGAGAATTTTTACAAGATATTCTAAAAGGGTGTTAAATAATAAAATGGGGTATCCTACAAATTATGGATACCCCATTTTTCTGAGAAGTTGTATAACAAGTGCTAATTTTAGGCTTGCGAAGCTCGAAAATGCGGAGTTTACTAGGCGTAAATGAGCATTTTGAGAGCGAGCGTAACGACAAAGTAGCCTTGTTAGGCAGCTTCTATTACAGTAACTTCTTTACCAGGCTGAACATCTTATACGGCATATAGCGGAACGGCAGGTCGAGCCATTTGCTTGTGGTTACGATACTACGTGTGTGGCTGAAAGCATCGAAGCTCTCGCGGCCATGATAGCGTCCCATACCCGAATTGCCGACACCGCCAAACGGAACATTCTCGTTGGCTATATGCATTATCACATCGTTGATACAACCTCCACCCGACGAAGTGTGGCGCACAACTCGCCAGCCATCGGCTTCATCGCCAAAGAAATAGAGCGCCAACGGCTTCTCGCGCGAGGTGATAAATTCAATCGCCTTATCCACAAACGAGCTGCCCTCATCGAGCGTTATAACCGGAAATACGGGACCAAAGATCTCCTCGGTCATAACCGCAGAATCGAGCGGCGGATTATCAAGTAATGTAGGCTCAATATAGCGCTCTGCCGCATCAAAAGAGCCACCATACAACACCTTCGACTCCTTGATATAGCCCGAAACACGCTCGAAAGCCTTATCATTTACCATTCGCACATAGTGCTTGTCGGCCTTTACATCCTCGCCATGCAGAAGTTTCACCTCCTCGGCAAAAGCCTTCACAAAGGCCTCCTTAATATCCTTATGTATTAGAATGTAGTCCGGTGCAATACAAGTCTGACCGCTATTCAAGGTCTTACCCCAGGCAAGGCGACGAGCGGTAGTCTTTATGTTGGCTGTTTTATCAATCACACACGGGCTCTTTCCACCAAGCTCGAGAACAACCGGTGTAAGGTGCTTTGCCGCAGCTGCCATAACGGTCTTTGCCAAGGCAGGACTGCCCGTAAAGAAGATTATATCCCAACGTATATCGAAAAGCACTGCATTTACCTCACGATTTCCCTGAACAACAGCCACATACTCGCTATCGAAGGTCTCCGAAATCATCTCCTCGATAACCTGCGATACGATAGGCACATAGGGCGACGGTTTGAGCATTGCCGTACAGCCCGAAGAGATTGCACCCACGAGCGGATTTAACAAGAGCTGCACGGGATAGTTCCACGGCGACACGATAAGCGCATTGCCGAGCGGCTCCTTGACAACGTAGCTCTTCGACGGGAACATCTTCAATGGCGAAGAGGCCTTGCGACGCTTCGACCACGAACGGAGATGTTTGAGGTGCATCTTTGCCTCCGCCTTAACTATGCTGATTTCGGTAAGCAGAGCCTCCTCGTACGACTTATGAAGGTCCGCCCAAAGCGCATCGTAGAGACGCTGCTCCCAGCTATCCAACGCCGCCAAAAATTTACGCAACATCTGCTTGCGGAATTTGATGTCGAGCGTTGCACCCGAGCGGAAATAGGCCTTCTGCGCCTCGGCCATCTTCTGAATCTTCTCGATATATGCCTTATCCATACTTTAAACTATTTACGGCCCGTAAACTTATCCATCGTGTGATAGATGCCTATCACCTCGCCGAAGAACCAATCGAAAATTCGAACCGGCAGAAACGCCTGCCAGAATCGGATAAAGTGGTATCCGAACGGTATTCCTCGGAACGATTTGTTGCGCTCTATTGCATTCAACACTCTACGAGCCACATATTCAGGCGCTAAGATAGGTATAATTCTCGACTTTACACCATCGAACATACCTGTTTTTATGTAGTACGGTGCAACAGTTGTTACTCGAACACCTCTTCTTGCCTTATCCAACTCGATACGCAACGACTCCGACCAGCCGATAGCACCCCACTTACTTGCGCCATAGACCGACATTCGCGGATTGCCAAGCATACCACCCGCCGAGGCGATGGTGCAGATGTGACCGCACTCGCGCTCCAACATATCGGGCAACATAGCGTGTGCCACATACATAGGAGCCAAGGTGTTGATACTCATCGTGCGCACAATCTCATCCTCGGTGAGTTGGTCGAAGGTCTTATTGCTGGTGATGATACCTGCGCAGTTGATAAGAATATCAACCTTGCCACACTCCTCGCATACCTGCTTGTATGCCGCCTTCACCACACTGTTGTTCGACACATCTACAATGTAGCCATTGACCTTGCCAAGCGGCGAGAGCTCTGCGATTGTTGCATCTATATTTGCTGCGTTTATATCCCAAATTATCAGGTGGTTGGCACCACGCTCGAGAGCCATACGACCCATAATGCGTCCGATACCCGAAGCTCCACCCGTAATGAGGATATTTGCACTCTTTAACTTCATATCTCTTCTCTTTTGAACATCACTTAAACGAAATGAGCCTGCCCAACCAACTAGGACAGACCCATTTTCAACTACTTAACACGGTACCAATCCATCGTTCTGCCAATCATGCCCATCTTGTCGAGAGAGCCTCGAACTTTCAGAACGTTGCCAACTACCTCCATCGAGCAGTAGTAGGTCTTACCGTTTGCAGGGTCGTAAATCTTACCACCTGTGTACTCTTTGCCGTCCTGCTTTAAGCCGCTGAGCATATTCAAGCCCATAAGTTTGCGGCTGCGAAGATTTGCGTTAGGATTCTTCGAATCAACAGCTGGTGAGCCATCAGGCTGTGTTGGATTCTTCAACCAAACAATTCGTCCGTTGTAAACTCCACCACTCTGGTAGACCTCAACGATTGCGGTTCCGGTGCTCAACTTCCACTTACCAATTACGCCCTGAGCAAAAACTGCAAGCGGAGCAAGTGCCAAAACCAATCCAATAAATAACTTTTTCATCATAAACTTTTATGCTTATTGCGGTGCAAAGATATGTAAAGATTTTCAGCCTACAACACTTTTCCTACATCGGTATTTATACCTAGTAAGCGATTTTTCAACCCTCAAAAATTGTGTAAATAATTAAATACATGATTATTACACTTACAACAAGACTACTCCCCACCATTAACCAGATGCGCAATATAGAACATCACCCAGTCTAAAATCATCACTTTGGCAATTTATTCATTTTAGTAAATATTTTTCACATATCGTACCGCGCACGCAACTTTTAGCGTTAAAGTTTAAACTTTATTTTGTATCTTTGCGTAAAGGATATTCGATTTATGTGGCTTGAACGAAGTTTGCTCCTCTTTGGCGAGGAGAAGATGAAGGCCCTGCAAGGGGCAAATGTGCTAGTTGTAGGCTTGGGTGGTGTAGGTGCATACGCTGCCGAGATGTTGGTGCGTAGCGGCGTTGGCAAGATGACTATCGCCGACTCGGACTGCGTGGGCAAGAGCAATATCAACCGCCAGCTCATTGCACTCCACTCTACGATTGGTCGTCCAAAGAGCGAGGTTTTGGCCGAGCGTCTGCGCGATATTAACCCTGCAATCGAGTTGAGAGTTGTTAATGACTACATCAAGGACGAAAAGACCGACCTACTGCTAGATAGCGACAAATACGACTACGTAGTAGATGCAATAGACACCCTCTCGCCGAAGTTGGCCTTGATAAAGGGGTGCTTGGATAGAGGCTACCCTATCGTGAGCTCGATGGGAGCAGGGGCAAAGCTCGACCCTACGAAGGTTGAGGTCGCAGATATCTCGAAGACACACCACTGCCCGTTGGCGCATATGCTACGCAAACGACTCCACAAAATAGGTATTCGCAAGGGATTTAAGGCTGTATTTTCGGCTGAGCCACCCGTTGAGGGGGCGATGGTATTGTGCGAGGAGCAAAACCACAAATCGCAGGTGGGCACCGTATCGTACATGCCGGCAACATTCGGCATTGCGTGCGCATCGGTAGTTGTGAGAGAACTCATAACTACAATTGAAATTGAAAATAAACAATAAAGATATGGCAAAAATAGTATTTTTAGACGAGTATTCATTAGGCGATATGGACTTAACTCCAATCAAGGAGTTGGGCGAATATGTGGGCTATGACCGCACAACCAAGGAGCAGGTATTGGAGCGCTGCAAGGGCGCTGAGGTGGTTATTGCAAATAAGACGCTACTGAAGGCTGATACTTTGCGTGCACTACCCGACCTTCGCTTTATTGCAATCGCCGCTACTGGAATGAACAATGTCGACTTGGATGTTGCAGCCGAGTTGGGTATCGGCGTCAAGAATGTTGCCGGCTACTCGACATCGTCTGTGGCGGAGGCGACAATGAACTTTGCGTTGGCGCTCTTCAAGAATACCGCCTACTTCGACAACTACTTCAAGGGTGGAGCCTACGCAGCAACCGAAGATATCTTCCACTTTGGTCGCCCTGTGCGACAGTTGCGTGGCTCGAAATGGGGCATCATTGGCTTGGGTGCTATCGGTCGCGAGGTGGCTCGCCTGGCTTCTGCATTTGGCTGCGAGGTGGCTTACACTTCGACCTCGGGCGCAGTTCGCAAGGAGGATTATCCGCAGATGGAGCTCAACGAGCTGCTCGGCTGGGCTGATGTAGTGTCGATTCACTGCCCGCTTACCCCTACTACCAAGGGGCTGATTGGCGAGAAGGAGTTGAAGTTGATGAAACCAACCTCGATTATCATAAATGTTGCCCGTGGTGGCATCATCGACGAGGCGGCACTCGCAAAGGCGTTGGACGAGAAGGTTATTGCAGGTGCAGGTTTGGACGTATTCTCGCGCGAGCCGTTGCACTCGTCACCACTCTACGATATCGAGGATAAATACACGCTCGTTGGTTCGCCACACACCGCCTGGGCTGCCGATGTAGCACGTAATGTGCTGATTCATCGAATTGCCGAAAACATCAAAGAACACTTCGATAAGAATTAAAAAAAACAGAGATGCCGAGCGAATTACTCGGCATCTCTGTTTATAGCCTTGTTATAATTACCACTTAGGGTAGATTATCGGCGAGCAGATTCTAATCTCGCTATTGCCTACCGATGTGCCCTCGGCAACAATGCGAGCTGCCTTGATTGGTCGAGGATTTACAAGTCTCGCACAACCATTTTCCAACTCGGCTACACGCTCGAAATTCACACCATCCTCGCTCACTTCGAGATAACCAGGATTTACAATTCGGGCTACTACTCCATAACCGCCCGCCCAGAACTCTATCTCACGGCACTCAACAGGCTCCTCAAACTCGAAGAGAATCCAATCGCCCTTATGACAAGTGCGAGTTGTTCGCATATAGTTATAGGTATATAACATTACATTCGAGAACGGATATTCAGGGTTCTCAGGCATTG
The DNA here is from genome assembly GCA_045648965.1 of Alistipes sp. Lineage (GTDB taxonomy): Bacteria > Bacteroidota > Bacteroidia > Bacteroidales > Rikenellaceae > Alistipes. Next base: position 47,532 of record JAZRPA010000026.1, read on the forward strand.
AAGAGGTCATCTTCACCTTCGGCTTGATAGTTTCGTAACGCGAAGCGTGAGCAAACTCAGGAGACTTAATGTTGCGATACTCTGCCCAGAAGATATATTGGCCTGGTTTGTCGGTCTGAATTGGTTCCTTATAGCGATGCACCTTATCCGAGCCATACTTGCGATAGTAGATTGTGCTGTTGTCAATCTTCTCAACCGAAAGCAAGCCATTCTCATACTTCACCTCCGAAGGTGTTATGCGGAAATTCAAGCCCATATCCGCCATACGGTCATAGTGGCAGGTATAAAGACGCTTGTGAAGATGCTGCCAATCGTTACCACCATTCTTACCCCAGCCCTGTTCTGCCAATGCACACAAACGAGGGAATGTCTGGTACTCGATGAAGTCTGTCGATACATCGCCACCGTGCGAAAGCGCTATCTCGCTCCAGAATGGAGCCTCGAAGCCCTCAACAAGAGCAGCCTCCTCAGGGGTAAAGCCTGTTTCTGCAAAATCGAAAGAGTATGTCTTGCGGAAATCGAACGCACCTCGACGAATAGGGCGACCCTCTTCGAGCTGGCTCTGGCGCATATCCAAGTAGAAGTACTCCTGCGGCATAAAGATGGTGCGATAGCCCTTCATCATAACCTCCTTGCATACCTCTGCACTCTTCCAGCCATATACCAAAGCCTCCTTCGACAGACCACCACCGTAGGCAGCCTCGTTCCAAACGCCCGGCACCTTGCCATACTTAGCGAGAATTGCCTGGATACGGCCGATAAACATATCCTCCAACTTGTAGCCGTCGGTATAGCCATTCTTTTTGAGCCAAGCCGAGCAATCAGGGCACTGCTCCCACTGCGAGAGTTTCACCTCATCGCCACCAATATGGAAGTGCTTCGATGGGAACAAAGCGCACACCTCAGCCAAAATCTCTTCGAGAATAACATAGTTGTTCTCCTTGGTTGCGCAAACAGCATTACGACTGTCGTAGTTACCCTGATTTGCAAACTCTTTATTAACAAAGTTGCAAAGCATCTGCGGATAGATATGAAGCAGAGCCTCGCTGTGGCCAGGGAGATCAATTTCGGGGATAATCTCAATATTGCGAACCGCAGCGTATGCCACCACCTCACGAATCTCCTCTTGCGTGTAATAACCTCCGTACTTCTCCTCCCACTTGCCGAGCGATGCACGCAAAGGCGAATCACCACCTCGGTATCCTGCAACCTTTGCCAAGTCGGGGTGCGACTTGATCTCTATGCGCCAACCTTGATTATCAGTCAAATGCCAATGCAACTTGTTGATTTTGTGGTAAGCGATATAGTCGATATAGCGCAACACATTATCCTTGGTCATAAATGTACGCGCCACATCGAGCATAAAGCCACGATATGCGAACTTCGGTTTGTCGGCAACCTCACAACCGAGCACCTCGACAGGCAACGACATCTCCTTTGTATAGACTGCGCTCGGCATGAGCTGGAAGAGGGTCTGCACGCCATTGAACGCGCCACCATAGCCGCCCGCAACAATCTGCACCGACTCGTTCGACACCGAGAGTTTGTACTCCTCCTCGGCAAGCGTTTTATCGAGCGAGAGCGAGATGTAGTTATTCTCAGGAGCTACCTCAACCGCGTCATCTACATCCAGATATTCGAGCACGTAATTGACGATTGGTTTAAGCTCCTGCGCATCGCAAACAATCTTAGTTGTCGGACGCACCACGAAGTTGGAGTTGTTTTCACTTACCGAGAGTGGCTGCGGAATAATCGCCACCTCCGAAATAGTGGTTGGGGCAGATGATTTTGTCAACATCACCGCTGCAGAGACGGCAAGCACCACAAGCACTACCACCGTCAAAAGAGTTTTTTTCATAATTTATGGTTTGTTAGGTTTCTACAAAGATAACACAATAAATGCAAAATACAAAATTAGAGATGCCGAGCAAATTACTCGGCATCTCTTTAACAACGGCGTCAAAACCGAATTTCTACCACTTAGGATAGATCTTCGGTGCTCCAACAGCAATCGTCGATTGGCCAACAGCCGTATCAGTAGCCACTATTCGAGCTGCTTTGATAGGGCCTGGATTATAGAGCTTCGCAACGCCATACTCCAAGTCCGCCACGCGCTTGAAGGTCTTACCGTCCTCGCTAATTTCGAGGTAACCCTTCTGGATAAGGCGACTAGCAACGTGGTAGCCACCGGTAAAAAACTCTATCTGACGACACTCGACAGGCTTCTCGAACTCGTAGAGGATCCAATCACCCTTATGGCAAGTGCGGGTTGTGCGAATGTTGTGGTAGTAATCGGCAATACGAGCATATCCGCGCTTCGGGTCCTCAGGCATAGACGAAGTGAGAGTAACCTTCGGCTTAATGGTCTTGTAGCGCGATGAGTGAGCCACCTCAGGCGACTTCAAGCCGCGATACTCGCTCCAGAAGACATACATACCAGGTTTATCGGTAGAGATTGCACCATTATATTTTTTCACCTTATCCGAACCATCTACGCTATAGTAGATTGTTCCGTTGTCAATCTTCTCGATAGAGAGCTTACCCTCCTCGTACTTCACTGCTGGAGGTGTGATACGGAAATTAAGACCCATATCGGCCATACGGTCGTAGTGGCATGTATAGAGTCGCTTGTGGAACTCCTCCCACTCGCCACCACCATTCTTACCCCAGCCCAACTCAGCGAGGGCGCAGAGACGAGGGAATGTCTGATACTCGATGAAGTCAATCGACTTGTCGCCACCCTGCGAGAGGAACACCTCGCTCCAATATGGAGCCTCGAAGCCCTCGACGCAAGCCACCTCCTCAGGTGTGAAGCCCTCCTTCGCGAAGTCGAACGAGTAGACCTTGCGAACGTCGAACTGACCACCCCAGATTGCACCAGGCTCCTGCTTGCTCTGAGCCATATCGAAGTAGAAGAACTGCTGCGGCATGAAGATTGTCGGATAGCCCTTCTCCATCACCTGCTTGCACACCTTCGGACTCTTCCAGCCGTGTACGCGAGCCGTCTTATCCAAGCCACCGCCAAAGGCTGCCTCGTTCCATACAGCAGGGGTTTTGCCATACTTGGCAAGGATTGCCTGAATACGCGAAATAAACATATCCTCCAACTTGTAGCCATCGGTATAGCCATTCTTCTTAAGCCAAGCCGAGCAGTCTGGACACTTCTTCCACTGCGCCATGCGCACCTCGTCGCCACCGATATGGAAGAACGACGATGGGAAGAGCGCACACACCTCCGAGAGAATCTCCTCGAGGAGCTTGTAGTTGCTCTCCTTGGTTGCGCAGATAACGTCGCGGTTATCGTAGTTGCCATTTACGTCGAGTTCATCGTTTGTGTAGTTGCAGAGCATCTCGGGGTGCACACGCAAGAGCGCCTCGCTATGGCCTGGAAGGTCGATTTCGGGGATTACCTCGATATTGCGCACTGCAGCGTAGGCCACAACCTCACGAATTTCGTCCTGGGTGTAGTAGCCGCCGTACTTCTCGTCCCACTTGCCCAATGCAGCTCGTAGCTTCGAGTCGCCACCGCGGAAACCGCCAATCTCGGTAAGCTCGGGGTGCGACTTAATCTCCACGCGCCAGCCCTGATTATCTACGAGGTGCCAATGCAACTTGTTAATCTTGTGGTAAGCGATATAGTCGATATAGCGCAACACATTATCCTTGGTCATAAATGTACGCGCCACATCGAGCATAAAGCCGCGATACGCGAACTTCGGTTTATCGGCAACCTCGCAACCAAGCACCTCGACAGGCAACGACATCTGCTTTGTATAGACTGCGCTTGGCATAAGCTGGAAGAGGGTCTGCACGCCATTGAACGCGCCACCATAGCCGCCCGCAACAATCTGCACCGACTCGTTCGACACCGAGAGTTTGTACTCCTCCTCGGCAAGCGATTTATCGAGTGCGAGCGAAATGTAGTTGCTCTTTGGGGCTACCTCAACCGAGCCACCCACTTTCAGGTATTCGAGCGCGTAGCTGACGATAGGTTTGAGCTCCTTCGCATCACAAACAATCTGCGTAGTCGAATTCACAACGAAGTTGCTGTTGTTTTTAGTTACCGAGAGTGGCTGCGGAACTATCGCCACCTCCGAGATAGAGGTTGTTGTCGATGAGGAGGAGGCAATCGCCACCGCCGAGGCAGAGACTGCGAGCACCACAAGTACCGCCACTGCTAAAAGAGTTTTTTTCATAATTTATTGGTTTGTTAGGTTTCTGCAAAGATAGCATAAGAAATTAAAAATTAAAAATGTAGAATTAAAAATTGGAATTTAAGCAGATGAGAGCAAGGCCAAAAATCAGAGATGATTGAGGGAATTTTGTGCCAAACAAAAAGCGAGTCCGCAGCTCCCATTTATCAAAAATTGGAATTTAAGCAGATGAGAGCAAGGCAAACGAAAAAGCCGAGTGCGCAGCATACTAAAGCGTATGTGAGCAACTCGGCTATCGAAGTTTAACGCAGCTATCGCTGCTTAAAAACAATTTTTACAACTCGTCGGAGTAGACTGCTGATGGCAAATCGTGCTGATTATAACGCGACGCCATCGACATTCCGTAAGCTCCGGCAGTTTTGAGAGTGAGAAGATCGCCTCGCTTGGTGAGAGGGAGGGAGACGTTCTCATCAAAAATATCGGTGCTCTCGCAGGCGGTACCAACGATTGTATATTTGAGTCGCTGGTCGCTCTCAGAGGTGATATTCTCGATATTGTGGTAAGAGCCATAAAGCGCAGGACGGATAAGCTCAGTCATACTTGCATCGACGATAACAAGACGACGACCTGTTGCGGTGGTCTTATTGAAGAGCACTTTGGTGATAAGCTCGCCGCACTCGGCAACGATAGCTCGACCAAACTCGAAGTGCACCTCGCGGTTACCCACCTGAAGGTGCTGCTTGATAATCGCAAACACCGAAGCAAAGTTCGGAATTGGCTCATTCTCAGGCATATCGTAGTTTACGCCAAGACCTCCGCCAACGTCCACAAACTCCAACTCAAAGCCGAGCTCGGTGAGGTTCTTCACGATAGCATTCACCTTGTTGCACATATTCTCGAAGACGTGCAACTCGCGAATCTGCGAACCGATATGGATATGCATACCCATAACGTCGAGGTTCTTCAACGCCTTGATATCCTCCACGCTTGCCAAAATCTCCTCGTAGGAGATACCGAACTTAGAGTCCGCCTGACCGGTATCGATACAGTGGTTAGTCTTAGGGTCGATATCGGGGTTCACGCGCAAGCCTACGCTTACGACCTTGCCCATCTCGCCTGCAATCTCGTTCACAACGTGCAACTCCTCGATAGACTCGCAGTTGATTGCGAAGATACCCTGCTCGATAGCGTAGCGAATCTCCTTGTCGCGCTTACCAACGCCCGCATAGACAATGGTCTTTGGGTCAAAGCCCGCCTCGATGGCGCACTTCACCTCGTTGCCGCTGGCGCAGTCGATGCCCAAGCCGTGCTCGCGGATAATCTGCAAGAGGCGCGGGTCGTAGTTCGCCTTAATAGCGTAGTGCACCTTGTAGTTATAGCGCGAGGCCATGGTCATCAGGCTCTCCAAAGTTTGGTGCAAAAGCTCTACATCGTAGAGGTAGAATGGGGTTTCGTGGGTTGCCAACTTAGCGGCAACTTGTCTGCTCAGCATACTCTTTACCTATATGTATAATATATGTTACTTCAAAGTAACGAGCGAGTGGCCCTCCATCTCGGCTGGCTGTGGCACGCCCATAAGTGACAATACGGTTGGTGCAACGTCTGCCAAGATACCATTCTCAACCTTTGCTACACGATCCGAAACAACAACTACCGGAACCGGATTCAACGAGTGAGCAGTATTTGGAGTGCCGTCCTCGTTGATAGCGTTGTCAGCGTTACCGTGGTCAGCGATGATAACAACCTCGTAGCCGTTAGCCTTAGCCGAAGTTACAACCTTCGCTACGCACTCGTCAACAGCCTTAACAGCCTTCTCGATAGCCTCGTAGATACCTGTATGGCCCACCATATCGCCATTTGCGAAGTTCAAGCAGATGAAGTCGTACTTCTGCTCGTCGAGTGCACCAACCAACTTGTCAGCAACCTCGTATGCGCTCATCTCTGGCTGCAAGTCGTAGGTAGCAACCTTTGGCGAAGCAACCAAGATACGATCCTCGTTCTCGAACTTCTCCTCACGGCCGCCGTTGAGGAAGAAGGTAACGTGAGCGTACTTCTCGGTCTCGGCAATACGCAACTGCTTCAAACCGAGCGACGAAACGTACTCACCCAAGGTGTTCTGAACGTTCTCCTTGTCGAAGAGAATGTGCAAGCCCTCGAACGATGCGTCGTATGGAGTCATACAGCAATAGTAGAGAGGCATTGTGTGCATACCCTCCTCAGGCATATCCTGCTGAGTCAAAGCTACGGTAATCTCGCGAGCGCGGTCGTTACGGTAGTTGAAGAAAATAACCATATCGTTTGGCTTGATAGTGCCGATTGCGTTACCCTCGCCGTCAACAGCCACGATAGGCTTGATGAACTCGTCGGTTACGCCCTCAGCGTACGAAGCCTCAACTGCGCCCACCATATCGGTAGCCTTCTCGCCAACACCGTCAACCAAGCAATCGTAAGCGATCTTCACACGCTCCCAACGCTTGTCGCGGTCCATTGCGTAGTAACGGCCGATGATCGAAGCAATCTTACCTGTTGACTTAGCCATGTGAGCCTCCAAGGCCTCAACGAAGCCCTTACCGCTCTTAGGGTCGGTGTCGCGACCGTCCATGAAGCAGTGTACGAAGGTGTTCTCGATGCCGTAGTGCTTCGAGATGTCGCACAACTTGAACAAGTGATCAATCGACGAGTGAACACCGCCGTCCGACAACAAGCCCATAAAGTGAACATTTACGCCATTCTGCTTTGCGTACTCAAATGCTGCTACAACCTCCTTATTCTCCAAGATAGAGCCAGTCTTGCAAGCACGGTTAATCTTTACGAGGTCCTGATATACAACACGACCTGCGCCGATATTGAGGTGACCTACCTCCGAGTTACCCATCTGACCATCAGGCAAACCTACGTTCTCGCCGTCGGTACGCAACTCTGCGTGTGGATTTGCAGCAGTCAATGCGTTGATAAACTCAGGATTTGTCGAATAGATTGCATCGGACTTAGTGTGGTTACCAATTCCCCAACCGTCCAAAATCATCAATAATACTTTGTTAGCCATATCTGTGTAAATTTTAATTTTGCATTTTTAATTTTTAATTTAGTTGAGCGTAGCGAGAATCAACGCCTTTGCCTTCTCGATAGCCTCGGTCAAGCCATCAGGGTTCTTACCACCGGCTGTAGCGAAGAACTTCTGACCGCCACCACCGCCCTGGATAGCCTTAGCAGCCTCGCGAACGATAGCTCCCGCATCTATGCCCTTAGCAATAACATCGTCGCCGAGCATAATTGTCAAGGTAGCCTTGCCTGCAGCTGCCGAGCCGATAACCAAAACGAGGTTCGACTTACGAGCGCGCAAATTGTAAGCCAAGTTCTTAACGAAGTCTGTCGAGTGGTTCATCTGACGAGCCACGACGAAGTAGCCATTCTCCTCCGATGTATTCTCAACAATCTTCTCGGTGATAGCATTGAGCTGCTCCTTCTGCATAGCCTCAACCTCCTTCGACAACGACTCGTTGTTCTCAACCAAGCGCTTAATTGCAGGAATGAGCTGTGAATTGCCGAGCATTTCGCCAAGCTGTGCAAGCAAATCCTGAGCTGCGTAGATTGTAGTCTCTGCCTTCGAGCCTGTTACCGCCTCGATACGACGAACACCAGCCGAGATAGCCGACTCCGATACAATCTTGAACATACCGATATTACCGGTAGCCGAAGTGTGGGTACCACCGCACAACTCAACCGACTCGCCGAAGCGTACCATACGTACCTTGTCGCCATACTTCTCGCCGAAGAGCATCATTGCGCCTGCAGCCTGAGCCTCCTCCTGAGTAGCCTCACGGTTCTCATCGAGTGGCGAGTTCAAACGAATCTTCTCGTTAACCTCGCGCTCTACGGCACGAATCTCCGCGTCGGTCATCTTCTGGAAGTGCGAGAAGTCGAAACGGAGCGAGTCAGGCGATACCATCGAACCCTTCTGCTCTACGTGCGAGCCCAACACCTTACGCAATGCAGCGTGAAGAAGGTGGGTTGCTGTATGGTTGTTTGCCGAGCACTGGCGCTTTGCTGGATTTACCACTGCGTGGAACTCCGCCTCCAAATTCTCAGGCAACTGATTTGCGATGTGGATAATAAGTCCGTTCTCCTTCTCGGTAGCAACGATCTCAATCTTCTCGTTAGCCGACTCGATGTAGCCGGTATCGCCTACCTGACCACCCGAATTACCATAGAACGGAGTCTTGTCGAATACCATCTGGTACGAAACCTTGTTCTTGGTCTGTACCTTACGAACACGTGCAATGTGAACGTCAGCCTCGAGGTTATCGTAGCCGATAAACTCCTCGCTCTTAGCCTCCGGAATAATCTCCTTCCAGTCGTCGATATCCTGAGCTGCAGCGTTGCGTGAACGCTCCTTCTGGGCCTGCAACTCCTTCTCGAACTCTACTAAGTCAACCTCAACACCCTGCTCCTTTGCGATGAGCTCGGTCAAGTCGATTGGGAATCCGTATGTATCGTAGAGCAAAAATGCGTTCTTACCCGAAATCTTACCATTGCACTCCTTGATAACACCCTCCAAGAGGTTGATACCTGTAGCCAAGGTGCGGAGGAACGATGCCTCCTCCTCCTCGATAACGCGCTCAACGAGCGACTGCTGTGCCTTCAACTCCGGATACTGCTCGCCCATCTGTGCAACCAAGGTTGGCACCAAGCGGCAGATAAACGGCTCATTGAAGCCGAGGTAGGTGTAGCCGTAACGTACTGCACGACGCAAGATACGACGAATAACATAACCAGCCTTTACGTTCGATGGCAACTGACCGTCAGCAATCGAGAATGCGATAGCACGAAGGTGGTCAGCAATAACACGCATTGCTACGTCGATTGCCTCCTCCTTGCCGTAAGCCTTGCCCGACATCTCAGACAAAACCTTGATAGTAGACTGGAATACGTCGGTATCGTAGTTCGACTTCACGCCCTGCATAATCATACACAAGCGCTCGAAGCCCATACCTGTATCGACGTGCTTTGCAGGCAACGACTCCAACGAGCCATTAGCCTTGCGGTTGAACTGCATAAACACAAGGTTCCAAATCTCGATAACCTGTGGGTGACCCATATTCACCATCTCACGACCCGGCTTCTCGGCAATCTCAGCCTCGTCACGAAGGTCGAAGTGAATCTCGCTACAAGGACCACAAGGACCTGTCTCGCCCATCTCCCAGAAGTTGTCGTGCTTGTTACCACGAATGATGTGATCCTCAGGAAGACGCTCCTTCCAGATATCGTAAGCCTCCTGGTCAAACGGTACACCGTCCTCCTCCGAGCCCTCGAATACGGTTGCGTACATACGCTCCTTTGGCAACTTGTAGACCTCGGTCAAGAGCTCCCAAGCCCAAGCGATAGCCTCCTTCTTGAAGTAGTCGCCGAAAGACCAGTTACCGAGCATCTCGAACATTGTGTGGTGGTAAGTATCGTGACCAACCTCCTCCAAGTCGTTGTGCTTACCCGAAACGCGCAGACACTTCTGCGAATCGGCAGCACGAGGCGCCTTACGCTCGGCGTTGCCGAGGAAAATATCCTTAAACTGGTTCATACCCGCATTTGTAAACATCAAAGTTGGGTCATTTTTCACTACCATAGGTGCCGAAGGCACAATCATGTGTTGCTTCTCTGCAAAGAAGTCGAGAAAAGCTTGGCGTATTTGCTTAGAATCCATTGTGTGTATAATGTTTTTAATTTCAATGCGTTATACTATTGACTCGCGACCACTACACGTGTATACGCGCGAAATCGGTTGCAAAAATACAAAATTATAACTAATTTTGCACCTATAAAGGGAAGTTTTTTCATATCGAAAAAGATATTAACGAAATAGATGCAGATAAAACTTATAATTCTCGATTTTGACGGCACGCTTGCAGCGACGATAGACGCCCATACGAAGGCCTACATTTTAGCACTCGAAGAGTCTGGTTATACGCTCGACGAAGCGGAGTACAGAACCAAGTATTTCGGTGTTCGTTGCTCCGAATTTTTGCAGGCTTTGGGCTTTAAGGACGAAGCAGATATCGACCGCATACGTCGTCGCAAGATAGAACTCTACCCCACCCTCTTCGAGTCGGTGCGCTTGAACAAGCCGCTATGGAACTTTGCGCAGGATTTTCGCGCCCAAGGCGGTAAAGTTTGGATAGTTTCGACGGGGCAAATTGACAACATTGCAAATGCAATGCGCTATCTCGACATCGAGGGTAAGGTCGATGGCATACTCACCTCGAACGACGTTGTCGAGCCGAAACCTTCGCCCGAAGCTTTCCTAAAAGCGATGGAGATTGAGGGTGTTACACCTGCCGAAACACTCATCTTCGAGGATTCGCCGGTCGGCATTGCCGCAGCCAAGGCGAGCGGAGCGGCCTACTTCAAGGTTGCAATCGAATAAAGCAAGGAGTCTTATTAGACAGCGCTACGATTTAAAAGTTGTGTAACAAGAGGGATTTTAAGGCCTGCGAAGACCGAAAAAGCGAAGTTTACTCAACGTAAATGAGCATTTGAGGGCGAGCGTAACGCAAAAATCACCTTGTTAGACGGCTTTTATTTTAGAATGCTGCATATACCGGCAAACCTCCACCACCTTCCGCAAGCATCAGATGGCACTGCACGGTAAGCCAAACCGCTACCACAAGAATCACCACCTGACCAACTATACCCGCGCGAGTCATTGCCTTGACTGACAGATCGTTAAAGCTCGTCGGCAAGAAGTGCATCACATACCCGATAAGCACAAGCACAAGCGCAAAGCCCGCCTTATGAGCAAGAGTAACAGCATCGGCAAGGTCAAAATCGGTGAAGATGCGGCGGAAAATAGTGCACATACCCTCCCAGCTATCGCAACAGACCATAGTCCAGGTCAAGGTCACAAAGACAAAACACAAGAGCGTGCCGAAAATTCGTCGAACAGGCTTCATATCAGCACCCACCGCCTTTGCACCAGGCACCTTCTCGACCCACAGTTTGTGAACTGCCAAGCCTATACCATGGAGTAATCCCCACAACAAATATGGAAGGCTCACCTTATGCCACAAGCCGCAGACAACCATCGTTACCAAGAGGTTAAAGTATTGACGAACACGCCCCTTGCGATTACCGCCCAACGAGATATAGACGTAGTCGCGCAACCAGGTCGATAGCGAGATATGCCAACGACGCCAGAACTCGGTAATGGTAGCCGACTTGTATGGAGCATTGAAGTTATCGGGCAGCTTATAGCCCATAATAAGCGCAATAGCTACTGCCATATCCGAAAATCCCGAGAAGTCGCAGTAGAGGCGCACACCAAAGCCCACTAGGCTTATAAACATAACCACACCGCTCTCGGCAAGCTCCTCGCCAAAACCACCCGACATGGCAGGGCCAATGAGTAGCGAGTCGATAGCCTTTGCGATTACGGCATACTTAACCATACCTCTGGCCATCAGCACAACGGCACGACCTATATCCTCACGCGAAACAGGAAGGGCCTCCTGCTCTATCTGCGGAATAAACTCCTTGTTACGCACCAATGGGCCAAGGAAAATCTTCGGAAAGAAGCTCAGCAAGAAGAGGTAGTCTATAAATCGCTTCACGGGAGCTATCGTACCACGCGAAATATCGAGAATGTACGATATGGACTGGAAGATAAAGAACGACACTCCCGCAGGTATGATGATATTGCCAAGGCTGATGAAATTATCGCCGAAGATATCGTTCATCGTCTGCTCGAACACACCCGCTGCCTTGAAATATACAAGAATACCCACATCGATGAGCAAGCTCAGCGCCACCCACGCCTTAGCGCTCTTACCCAAGCTCTTACGATGAGCCACACGACCACCAATAAAGTAGTCGATTATGGCTACACCAAGCAACAAGAGTAGGTAGAAGCCCGAAATTTTATAGTAGAAGTAGAGCGACGCCAGAATCACGAATATAGTGCGCGGCGTAGCCTTACGACGCACGGCCATATACCCCAAGCCAAACACAAAGAAGGCAAAGAGGAAAAAGCCGCTGGTAAGCGTCATCGGTGCATGAGCATCGTATTGCAAGAGCGCTAGAAGTCGCTCCCAAACATACTCGTCGAACTTAAAAAACTCCATTACTCAGTTTGTGTTTCAGGGTTAGACCTCTCTATTTTTGGCGCCACCACGCTCGAAGTGTCGGCTATCGGAGCTATAATGGTCGGTTCCTCTACCTTTCTCTCCTCTACACTCGCCGAGTCAGTCTTGAGAGTATCCGCTTTCGCAGTCTCGACGCTCTCCGTTTCAACCATTGGCTCTTCAACTCTAGGAGTTTCAACTATTGGAGCTTCTACAACCGACGATTCCGAAGCGACCTCATCATCGTTGCCAAGTATCAAAATGCGAGGCGTAGTAATATCCTCCACAGAGAGACTATCCTCGAGCATTCTCCACGGCTCAAGCTCTATCGGGAGAACCATATCACTATTGATACCCTCTCGTTTTTGGAGCATCTCATAGGCTCGCAGCTGTATCGCCTGAACGAATGACTCGGCAATACGCGCTCCGCCCTTGAAACTGAGATGCGTATGGTCGTGGGCAGCCCAGCCATTTCTAACAAAGGCGCCGATACCACCATAAGAGAGCACAACCTTGCCCAAATCCCAGAAGCAAGCGCCCGTAACCTTTGCTGCATCGCGCTGAACAGGGCCCAAATATGTCACTGAGTTGATCGAACGCCAACCGCCTTCGCCACCGACTGCTCTATCGCTAACGCCAAGCACCACAATTGCCGCATTAGGGAAACATCGCTGGCAGTACTTAACCATATCGATAATCCTCTGCTTGTATCGCGAGAAGTTACGCTGTCCCGGCTGCATAGCATTAAGGCCATACTCCAAGACTATCATATCGTAGCCCAGCTGTTTGTCGAGCTGCATATTGGTAGCTACACTTGCTCCAAAGATAGCCTGGCCGCTATTTCCTCGCATCGAGAGGTTGTCAACCATAGCTCCTCTTCCGCCCTCAATCGATGCACCGTGGCACAACACTTCACCACTCAGCACTCGCAATCGTATGGACGACACTGGAGCCTCGACATACAATTCACGGAGATAGTCTGCAGCTGCGACCGCCACTTCGTGCTTGAGCGTATCGTTCAAAGTGAGCTCAACCTTACTATCCGTACGGCACGTAACAAATATGCGAGCTCGTGAGCAAGAGTCGAGATGAGGTCTTACGTTAGTCGTCTTCCAACGAACAGTCGCACCACGACGACCAGCCGAGAGGTATCCTGCCATCGAAAAGCGGCTCTTATAGGCAGCAGGTATCTCGCCCGCGTTCAGCAAACTATATGTTGACCAACCCGAAGCCTGGCGCTTCACGCTTGTACGGAATATATCAAATGGCAATGCGCACGGAACAAAGCCAACGCCACGACCACCAAACTTCTGCTGCAGTTGCTCACGCATATCAACCGTAATAATATCGCCCTCGACAAACGAATCGCCAAGGAACGCCACACGAACATCATCGCCCTTGATAAGTTTCTCGACAAACTTATCAAGGCGCGACACGCCCGTTGTATCGAAGTCCTCGATAGGCATTTGGTGCTTATTGGTCTCTATTTTAAGATGTTCGCTGAGCAACTCCAGAGGCTGAGGCAGGCTATCTCGCTTGACAATCCATTCATAGCGTACGGGAGCAACCTTCTTCAACGAATCGGCCGTCTCTGCCTTCGCAGCTTTAAGCTCCTGCTCGAGAAGTTCAAAGTTGGCATCGTAGATTGTGGCATCGGACTCCGCCTCGGCATCGCCCTTCTCGCGCAAGTCCGACAGCAAGTCCACCTTCTCGGTAGTCAAACCAAGAAGATTGAACGATGGCACAAAGCTCAGTCCCGCCATTGCAAGAATAACGGCAAGCACTAAGATCCAGCCACGATATGCATAATCACGTTCCTTCATTTTATCTAAATACCCCTACGCCTATCAAAAAAAGTCCAAAATATACCACATTCGGACATTTTATTACGTAACAAGGCGCAAAGGTATAAAAAAAACCGCCCGAAACCGAGCGATTTATCAACTATTTACCAACTATTTTAGTTTGTGAGCTTTTGCCAATCCGCCTTGCGAAGTTTCGCGGTATAAACTTGGCAAATTATGCCCCGTCTCGTGCATCACCTCCACGACCTTGTCGAAGGATACGAGGTGTGAGCCGTCCGACAAAATAGCGTATGTGTTGGCGTCGAACGCACGAGCCGCAGCCACCGCATTTCGCTCGATACAAGGCACCTGAACAAGTCCGCAAACAGGGTCGCAAGTGAGACCCAAGTGGTGTTCCAAGCCCATCTCGGCAGCATACTCAATCTGCGCTGGCGTACCGCCAAAGAGCTGACAAGCTGCAGCTGCCGCCATAGCGCAAGCTACACCAATCTCGCCCTGACAGCCAACCTCAGCGCCCGAAATAGACGAGTTTGTCTTAACGATATTTCCGAAAAGTCCCGCCGTAGCCAATGCACGCAACACTCTGATACGCAAGAACTCACGCGAAGTGACCATATGATAAAGCACGCCCGGCAACACACCGCACGAGCCGCAGGTTGGCGCCGTAACTACAGTACCACCCGAAGCGTTCTCCTCAGCCGCAGCCAAGGCGTAGGCGTATATGCGCGCACGCGAGCTGAGTGAGCCTGCATAGCCCTTGCTCTTGACAAAATAGGTACTCGCCTTGCGTGCTACCTTCAGACCACCCGGCAATACGCCGTCGTTGTTAAGGCCGCGCTCGACGGTTTCGCACATAACAGTCCAGATATGGTCGAGAAAATCCCAAATCTCCTTACCCTCGCACTCCTCAACGTACTCCCAATAGGTTTTACCCTCCTCGTAGCACCACTCCTTAATCTGCTGAATGGTAGTGAGCGGATAGATACTCTTTGGAGCTGCGGCAACCGTATCTTCGTTGGCCAAAGCACCACCACCAACGCTGAAAATAGTCCAGTTATCGAATACCTCGCCACCCTTCAGCGCCTCGAACAACATTCCGTTCGGGTGGAAATCGAGCACAACATCGGCCTTCCATACGATTTCGGTCGGAGCCAACGGCTCGAGAATCGAGAGGATAGCCGAGTGTGTAAGGTGGCCCTTACCAGTAGCTGCCAACGAGCCGTAGAGGGTTACTCGGTAGGCCTCGGCACCTGCGGTGCGCTCGGCGAACTGCTCGGCAGCTCGCTTTGGACCCATGGTGTGACTACTCGATGGGCCACTACCAACTTTATATAATTCGCGTAACGATTCCATACGTAGTTAATTTTATTGCGCAAAGATAAATAAATTACCCTATCCACACAAACCAAACGCCACAATAAAGAGCCCAAGAGTGATATTTTAAGGGTAAAAACAAAAAAAAGTGCAAAAGTTTTTGGTGTAAAGAAAATTTCCACTATCTTTGCACTCGCTTTCGAGCAATAATGGCGGGATAGCTCAGCTGGTTAGAGCGCATGATTCATAATCATGAGGTCGAGAGTTCAAGTCTCTCTCCCGCTACAAAAGGAGTGATTTTTCACTCCTTTTTTTTGTAGCGGGGAGAGACCTTGTGTTACCCACCCCCTAAATCCCCCTCCTGTGAGGGGGACTTATTTTTTTTATAAACTGCTATAAAAAAGATTTAGGAGCGATTTTATCACTCCTATTTTTTTTGTAGCGGAGAGAGACGAGTGTGTTACCCTCCCCCTAAATCCCCTTGACTTCGTCTTCTTCCTTGCGGCCCGGCAAAGTGTGTAAACCCACTCTGCTCTCACTCCGCTGCGTCAGTCCCTGTGAGGGGGACTTTTTGCTTTTAGCCATTGTTTTTTTTGTTTTATAGGGACAATGGAGAGTTTAACGGAAAACGGAAAACTGAGATTGCCACGTCACTTCGTTCCTCGCAATGACGACAAGAGGAGTATTTCACCTTTATGCCCTTAACGCCATTATTACACAACAGATATTTTTCCCACGACAGATTCGAACGGGCGCAGCAGGTTTGAGCAGAGCAAGCGGAGAGATATTGGAGCGGAGGCGAACAACGAAGTTGCAGGGGTTGAGATGATAGTTGAAAAGAAAATTTATTTACTTTTTTAACTATCAGCGCAAGACCGACGATTGCATAGCAATACGCCTAGGCTACAATAGCGCCCGCGCAGATAACTCTGCCACACCGCCACCGACTGAACGAATCCTGGTATTACGACAAAAAAAGAGAGACAATTTCTTGTCTCTCTCTGTCGGGATACCAGGATTCGAACCTGGGACCCTCTGGTCCCAAACCAGATGCGCTAACCGGACTGCGCTACATCCCGTTGTTGTATTGCGAGTGCAAAGGTAAAGCAAATTTTTTAATCTGCAAACTTTTTTCAAAAATTTTATCATTTTTTTCGCATCACCCCTATTTTATGCTCCATTTTCGACTTTGAGAACGAAAAATATCTGCCTTTTGCGATACAATGATAGAAAAATTTGTTATATTTGTATAACCAAACAAAACTAACCGAATTAACTATGGAAGGAAAAGTAAAGTGGTTCGACTCTAAAAAGGGCTACGGATTTATTATCGCCGAGGACGGCAAAGAGATTTTTGTACACTACACCGGTATCGTCAAGGAGGGCTTCAAGGCCTTGAACGAGGGTCAGCTCGTAACCTACGAGATTGGCAGCGGCGACAAGGGCGAGCAGGCTGTAAATGTACAGATTGTTCCGAAGGGCGAATAATCTCCAATTTCGAACAAAAAGTGATGGGTATCGAAAGCGATACCCATCTTCTTTTATATTATATATATGTATGAAGTTTAGTGCTTAACCTCTATCTCCGACTGAGGATTGTGCTTGTACTTGAAGATAAGCGCAAAGAGGATTGTCACAACCAACGCATATCCTGCGAAGATCAACCAAGTGTGCGACCAACCTGTCAACATCTCCTGAACTTGTGGTTGCAAAGCCTCTTTCACCTTACCACATGTTTCAGCTGCAGGTTGAGCCAGATTTACGATATCCGACACGGTATTAGTAACCGTATCAGGAAGCTTCAAGCCCTTCACTTTGTCCAAAACCTCTGTTATCGAACCATTATAGAAAGCCTCATCTAATAGAGGTTTGATATTTCCATTAGGTACAAAGCGATTTACCACGGCCTGAGCACCGAGAGTACCGATAGTTGCACCAATACCATTGGTCATAATCATAAACAAGCCCTGTGCCGAAGAGCGAATATCGCTCGAGGTCTCCTGGTTTACATAGAGCGAGCCCGAAACGTTGAAGAAGTCGAATGCTACACCATAGACAATCATCGAGAGGATAAACATCCACACACCTGCACCTGGATTACCCAAGCCGAACAAGCCGAAGCGCAATACCCACGCAAACATAGCCATCAACATCACATTCTTGATACCGAAGCGCTTCAAGCAGAATGGAATCAAGAGGATACACAAAGTCTCAGATACCTGCGAGAGCGAGATAAGGATATTTGTATATTCTACGCCGAAGGTACCCTTATACTCAGTAGCAAGGCCGAAATCGCCGATAAATGGATTCGCAAAGCCATTGGTAATCTGCAACGACACGCCCAAGAGCATCGAGAAGATAAAGAAGATAGCCATCTTCTTCTGCTTGAAGAGAGCAAATGCCTTCAAACCGAGAGCCTCGCCGAGCGACTTCTTCTCGCCACCCTTAACGATAGGACACTGCGGAAGTGTGAACGAATAGATACCGAGCATCAAGCCGAGAGCTGCCGACTGGGCAAACTGCAAGTACGACGACTCAATATGTGCAAGGCTGCAACCAATCATTGCGCAGATGAAACCTACGGTACCCAACACGCGAATTGGAGGAAAGACCTTCACCGTATCCAAACCAGCGCGCTCCAAAAGGCTATATGCCACCGAGTTCGACAAAGCGATTGTCGGCATATAGAACGCCACGCTCAAAGTGTAGATCGAGAACAAAGGCATAAATGCCACCTCGCCGAGCATACCCGAACCGTAGAATGCGGTCAAGCCTGCGAACACGGCTGCCAAGGTGTGGCAGATACCGAGCATACGCTGCGCCTGGATCCAGCGGTCGGCAATAATACCAATCACGGCAGGCATAAAGAGTGACACGATACCCTGCACGGCATAGAAGATACCTATCTTCTCGCCCATGCCGATACTACCGAGGTAACGACCCATTGATGTCAAGTAAGAACCCCAAACAGCATACTGCAGGAAGTTCATCACTATAAGACGAAATCTAATGTTTTTCATAGTGTTTTAAGTTATATTTTACCTATCAAATTGCCTTTTCCAGTGCTATAACTGCAATTTTCACAACAAAATTATAAAAATTTTTGAAAAATCTTTGCGAAAATAAAAAATAAATAATACTTTTGCACTCGCAATCAAGCATTGGGCTATGGTGTAATGGTAACACTACAGATTCTGGTCCTGTCATTCTAGGTTCGAATCCTGGTAGCCCAACTCAAGCGAAATGCAACGACCTCTGCAATGCAGAGGTTTTTTTTATTTAGAAACAGCCTACACAACAGATATATTTGAAGTGGGCTGTTTTTAAATAAAGGTGGCTATGCAATAGACATCGTTGCATTTCGCTTGCAAATGTCAGCGGCGCCCTAGGAAAGGCGTTAAGCGGAGCAGACCAACGGTCTGCGTAGTAGCCAATCCTGAAATAGACGACTCGAAAGTCGTCTATTTTCGTTTTGGGCTACCAGGATTCGTTCAGTCGGTGGCGTCTCGGGTGTTATGGATAGAAATCACTAAAAAAAGACCGCCTTATGAGCGGTCTTTTATATAATAGGTATCTCTCCCCTACTTCTTGGTAATCTTCACGACGTAGCCACCCGCAGGAGCCATATCGGCAACGACCTTGCGCGATGCAGGCAAAACTACAACCTCGCGGATATAATCCTCGCCAAGCTTGTCGGCATTCAAACCATCGCGGAACACCTCAGCCACATAGTCGCCCTCGCCGAGAATCTTCGACAAATCGAGCTCTACCTTGCGAGCCGTCCAATCGTTCACAACGCCCACATACCAGGTATTGCCATTGCGACGAGCCATAGCCACGTAGTCGCCAAACACGCCGTCGAGCGCAACTGTTTCGTCCCATACGGTTGGGAACTCGGCGATAAACTTGGTGCATTCAGCCTCGCGCTCATACAACGATGGCGAGTCGCACAACATCGCAAACGGAGCAAAGTAGATTGCGTACATTGCCAACTGACGGCAACGAGTACCCTGGCTCATAGGGGCGCGGCTACAAGGGCGGTAGTTCCTCTTATTCGCATTACGCATTGCACCCTGTGTGTAGTCCATCGGACCTGTCACCATACGGAGGTATGGAATCTGCAAGTCGTATTCGACCTGGTTATAGCGCTTGTCATCGCTCCATTTTGCATTCTCCAAGCCCATCACAGCCTCGAAGTTTACCACGTTTGGATAGGTGCGATTCATACCCGAAGGCTTCTGGCAGCCGTGGAAGTCGAGCATAAGTTTGTACTTTGCAGCAATCTCTGCAAGATTATATTGGAAATCGGTCATCTCCACGTCGTCGCGGTCGAGGAAGTCAACCTTGAAGCCCTTTACACCCATCTCGGCAAAGTGGCGGCAAACCTCCTCCTCTTTGCCTACAACAGCGTTGTAACCTGCCCAGAGGATAATGCCTACGCCCTGCTTGTTGGCATTGTCGATGATAGCCTTCAAATCAATCTCAGGGATAACCTTTGTCAAATCGTTGGCATACTTTACAGCCCAGCCCTCGTCGAGAATTACATACTCAATACCATATTTAGCCGCAAAATCGACGTAGTAGTTGTAGGTCTCGGTATTGATACCCGCCTTGAAAGGCACGCCCATCAAACCCCAATGGTTCCACCACTCCCAAGCAACCTTACCAGGCTTAACCCACGAGGTATCCTCCACGCGCGAAGGCGATGCGAGGCGATAGACCATATCGTTATCCAAAAGAGTATTCGCATCATCAGTTACGAGCACGATACGCCAAGGAGTATTGGTTGCAGCCTTACACTCGGCGATATATGGTTTGCGGCTCTCGACGACGCCCTGCAACTTGTTATGTCCGCCCTCAACCACCTTATCGGGCATTGGTGCAAACTCGCCATAGAGAGCCGTTGCGCCCTTGTTGTTCGACACGAACATTCCCGGATAGTGCTCGACGTCAGCCTCCAAGATGCAAACCTTGTATTTGTCGGCCTCAATCATTACGGGTACGAAAGCCACCTTTCCCACCTCGAACTTCGAGAGCTCGGTATGGCGATACCACGACTCGAACGAAGTAAAATATTTATCCGTTTTAGAACCAGTCCAATTCGTATATGGAAAGTAGCCCTTATAGTCCTTCGCAAAGGCAAACTCCACAATCTCGTTTTCGAGTTTGAAATCCTGCTTGAAGTTTGTTGCAAAGCGATAAGCCACACCCTCGTCGTAGGCACGGAACTCCACAGCATAACGCGCCGAGAATTCAATGCGCATGGCGTTGTAGTTATCCTTGATTGTGTTGCGGAAATAGAACTGCGCAGGAATCTCGGTATTTACGTTTGTGCGCTTAACCTTCTTTACAGTTATCTTCTCGCCCAGATCAACACCCTCGTAAATCTTCAAGCCAATCTGCGACGGAGCCAAAATCTGCTCACCGTTGCACTTTACGCTATATGAGAGTTGCGGTTCGGCAGTTACAGTCACCTCCAACTTGCCATTTGGCGAAAGAAGCTTATACTCCTTTGCAGCAAAAGCCTCCACGCACAAGAGAAGTGCACAGAGTACAAAAATAATACGTTTCATATTGTTCGGTTTAAGTTATTGTTTCGGTGTAAATCCCTGCGCCTTCAACGCTACGTTGCTACCGTCAGGTGTTACGAGATAAGCACCCGTCTCCTCCTTCGTGATATGGCCGATGATGTCGATACAACCGAGGTTTACAATCTTCTCGCGGAGCTCGAGAGGTACGGTAAAGAGCAACTCGTAGTCCTCGCCACCATTCAACGCAGCAACCACTGGGTCCATATTCATTTCCTCGGCCAAAGCGGTAGTCTGCTTTGCCAAAGGCATACGCTCGAGGTAGATGCGTGCGCCACACTTCGACGCCTTGCAAATCTGCAACACCTCCGAAGCGAGGCCGTCGGTAATATCAATCATCGAGGTTGGCACGATACCCTCCTTGCGCAACGAAGCGACCATGTCGTAGCGTGCGCGTGGCTTCAAGTAGCGTTCCAAGAGATACTCATAGCCCTCGAACTGCGGCTGAACTGCGTCGCCCAAGCCCTGCAATACTCTACGTTCACGCTCCAAGAGGCGCAAACCCATATATGGCGCACCGAGGTTGCCCGTAAGGCAGATTAAATCGTGCTCCTTTGCACCGCTACGATAGGTGATCTCGCTCTTCTTGGCGCGACCTACGGCTGTGATATTTACGACAAAGCCGGTAAGAGAAGCCGAAGTGTCGCCACCCACCAAGTCAACGCCCGCCTCTTTGCAGGCGAACTCTACGCCCTCGTAGAAGTGGTCGAGGAACTCAACCGAAATCTTCGACGAGATACCGAGCGAGAGTGTTATCTGCTCAGGCACGGCATTCATCGCGACAACGTCGCTGATACCCTTGGTTACAGCCTTGTAGCCGAGGTGCTTTGGCGGGAAGTAGGTCAAGTCGAAATCTACACCCTCCAACATTGAGTCGGTCGAAACCACAATCGCCTTATCCTTCGACGCCTCGATTACCGCAGCATCGTCACCAACGCCGCAGATTGTCGATTTGTTCTTATTCTGAAACTTTGAGGTCAAGCGGTCAATCAAACCGAACTCGCCCAACTCAGCTATCTCTGTTCTGCCCTTTGCCATTATTTGCAATTATAAATATTTCTAAACCTATGTGAGCATTTCGAAGTCCGACGCTCTCGTGCAAAAAGAGCTCATCAGAACGATTTTAAAGATATTTTTCAACTACTGCACCGATGCGCTCGGCAACCTCCTCGATAGTACCCAACGAAGGTACGCTCTCGAACTTGCCCTGTGCGCGATAGAAGTCTGCTACGATAGCAGTCTGCGCGTTATAGATGTCGATGCGGTTGCGGATAATCTCCTCCGACTGATCATCAGCACGACCCGAATCCTTACCACGCAACAAAATACGCTTTACGAGCTCCTCCTCAGGAACCTCCATGTTGATCATAACAGCCACCTTCTGTCCGTGCTTTGCGAGAATCTCGTCGAAAGCCTCAGCCTGAGCGGTAGTGCGAGGAAAACCGTCAAAAATTACGCCCTTACCCTCGTTATGAGTTGCCACATAGTCGGCAATCATATCGATAACGAGTTGGTCGGGAGCCAACTCTCCACGCTCGATGCAAGCCTGCATCTGCTTACCAAGCTCGGTCTCGGCAGCAATCTGCTCGCGAATAACATTTCCTGTTGAGATGTGGCGAAGCGAGAATCGTTTCTCCAAAAGTTCCGACTGTGTACCCTTTCCACAGCCAGGAGCACCAAAAAGTACGATATTTAGCATTCTTTATGCAATTTTGTTTACGTCGGCAAAGATAGCGAATTTTGAATAAAAAACTACGTTTTTTTACTATCTTTGTGGCAACAATAAAACATTTTGTGAAAAAAGATGAAAATCGATAGAATTACGAGCACCTCGACCGCACTTTTCGAGGCCCTCGAAAAGCTTCTTCCTCAACTCTCTACCTCGGCCACTACCCCATCGACCGAACACATCAAGGAGTTGCTCCATAACGACAACACACACCTCTTCGTAGCCAAAATAGAGGGCAAAATCGTCGGTATGCTTACACTTGTCGTGGTCGATATTCCGACAGGACGTAAGGCGTGGATTGAGGACGTGGTGGTTGATGAAGCGGCGCGAGGCCTCCACATCGGAGCTGCCCTTGTCGAGCATGCAAAAGAGGAGGCACAAAGGCTCGGAGCCAAGAAAATTTATCTCACCTCGAACCCGTCGCGCAAAGCGGCACACGCCTTGTACAGCAAATGCGGATTTAAGGAGTACGACACTGCGGTATTCAGATTAAATCTTGCAACAAAATAGTTAAAAATTAGCTTGTCTAATATACAGCGATACCATTTTTTTTATAAATTTGCGCCCTGATTATTCAAGTTACTATGGGAATAACATTAAAAAACAAACCTAGCATCTTCACCATCTTCAAGGAGTACTCGTTGATGGCGTTTGGTATGTTCCTCTACTCGTTTGGTTGGTTGTGCTGTATCTTGCCGGCCGACGCTGCGGGTGGTGGTGCTACCGGACTCTCGCTCTTGATTTATCACCTCACCGGCGAAGCCATTTCAATTGGTACAATGGTGCTCATTATCAACGCCATACTCCTCATAATAGCAGGATTTGTGGTCGGTTGGAACTTCGGCATCAAGACCATCTACTGCGTCGTTGTGATGTCCGTCATCATGCACTTCCTGCAGATGTGGTGCACCGTTGGCGAGACTGGAAGCTGGATTGCCGAGCTCGTCGCACCGGGAGGTATGATTTCGCGCATAAACCCGGAGGGCATAGAGGAGATTATCAAGCTCAAAGATGGAACTATTGTCGATATTTTCAACCTCAACAACCGATTTCTCTCGGCTATCTTGGGTGGTATCTGCTCGGGTATCGGTGTTGCCGTATGTTTCCAGCAGGGCGGTTCTACCGGAGGTACAGATATTGTCGTAATGATTGTAAATAAGTTCTACACAATCTCTTACGGTAAGTTTGTTCGTTACACCGACGGTGTAATCATCACCTCAGCACTCTTCTTGCCTGAGATTGGTATCGATGGTGTCATCTACGGTTTCGTTATGGTGGCAGTATTCAGCTACACGGTCGACATGATACTCTCGGGTAACCAGCAGTCATCGCAAATTTTCATTGTCAGCAAGGACTACAAGGCTGTTGCCAATGCCATAAACGAAGAGGCAAAACGTGGCGCAACGGTAATCGACGCTATGGGTTGGTACTCGAAAGAGAATACTAAGGTTGTGATGTGCGTATGCCGCAAGCGCGACCTCGCAATGGTATTGAAGGTTGTTCGCGGCGTAGATCCCGATGCATTTATCACTATTGGCTCAGTAATGGGTGTGTATGGCAAGGGCTTCGATGCGCTTAACAAAATCTAATTCACGATAAAAAATTAACCATTAAATACTAACTAAACATGAAAAAGCTTTTAACAGCTATCGTGGCAGTGTTTGCAATCACTTTGCTCAGCACTCCACAGCAGGCAATGGCTAGCGAACCGACAAACACCGAGAGCTCAACCGTATTGTTCAGCTCGTACTATTCAGGTGTTATTGGCAGCAACTTATACATCACTGCCTACATCCAGGTACACTCTAACGGCTCATACTCAGGCTGGTACTACTACAACAAGAATGGAGCTAAGAACAAGCTCTATCTTACAGGCTATAAGGATAGAAACGGTGTCGTAAGACTCCAAGAGCACGACGCATATAACAATGTTACTGGCGGCTTCGAAGGCACTTTCAACAGCTACGACGAATTCAATGGCGTTATGCACGTTGTACATAGCGGCAAGCGCTACTCGTGCCGATGGACACCAATGCGATAAGGCTACTCTTCATAAAACAATAAATGCCGAGCAATGTGCTCGGCATTTATTGTTAGAAGCGGAAGGCAAATGTAACCGCTAGATTGTGTTTCACAATATCCAATCCGTAGAGTGGACTCGCATTTGGCGTATCGCCCAGCAGTGTGTAGAATGAGTAGTAGTCTGTATAGCGAGTATTACGATATTGGTATGCCAAATCAATCGATGTAACCTCGCTCAAACGGAAGCCCAAACCAGCCGAAGCATACCACATCTTATCAGCTACAGGCTCCGAGAATGCGACAAAGTCGAAACTATTCACAAGTTGCTTGCTGCTAAAGCCACCACCCACGCGCAAGGCGAGCCATGGTGCAGGCTTAGCCTCGATACCGGCACGTACGGTATGAGTATTTTGCAAGTTGTTGCGGAAAGTATCGTTCGTATAGCCCGTATCAGCAGGGGTATAGTTCCACTTCAAGCCGCGATAAGCGCTATACTCGTAGTCGGCCGATAGAATTGCATATTGACCTATTGCACACGAAATACCAGCAAGCAAGCGCGTAGGCGTTGTGAAGCACCAGCGATTATCGCCGCCATCTTTGAGCAGCGGAGTCGCCTCATTAGCGTAAACGTATCCATTGTCAACCTCCCAGCCATAAGGGTTATTACCTGCACTTATAGCCGACGAGGCGAGCGATGCCGAATAACGATAAGAGAGCGAATAGTAGGTTGGTGTATGCACCGCGAAGCCGATACGCAACGCCTCGACAGGGCGCACTACGATACCGAACTTAGCCCCTACGCCTGCACCCTCCAGCTCCATCTGCTGCGAGAACTTAAAGTCGCGCAACTGATACGGATAGTCCGAAGCATTAGGCTGCGAATCGTAGCTGATATACTCGTCGTAGTAGAGGTTCTGCTTGCGCGAAATGCTCTGAATATCGAGCGAAGCACCGAGATAGACAACATTGTCGAAGTTGAATCCGAAAGCGAACGAGAACTCACCCGCCGAACCGCGGCTCTTGAGCGAGGTGTACTGCGACACCATCGCGCCATTAGCAATTTCGTCTGGATACCAGCCATTCGCACCCTTATTGATCAAGCCCGCCTTGTAAGCCATAGCCGTGCCCCAGAAATATGGGTTCATCTCATAGTCGGCATATCCCCTACCGTCGGTAATTTTGTTGTTCGAGTTTATCAACAAGCCATTTGCATTGGCAATATCGGCAAAAGCATCAGCCAACGAAGATACATTTGTGGGACCTACATAGCCCATATCGTAGTTGTAGTCTGCCGTCTTATTGTAGCCGAAAGCGAAGTTCACAGCCGTGAGCTTACCCGAGCCCTCATAGACCTGGAACGATGCACCGATATTATTTACGGCCAGACGTACAGAGTTATTGTCGTTTGGAGAGGCAGAGTATACATTGTAGTTCTTAGCGTTGGCAATGCCCAAGCCCAGCGTAGCCGAGATTTCGTTGCGCTGATACATACCAAAGCCCGCAGGATTGTAGCCAAACGACGCCATATCGCCACCAAGCGAGGTGAAGGCTCCACCCATACCCATAGAGCGCGCCGTACCTACCGACTCGCGTTGCGAGAGCGAGAGAACCGTAGAGGCAGGGACAATATCTTTATTGAGGAGTATTCCCGAAGTATTTTGCGCCTGCACCGCTACTGCCGATGCCAGAAAAACGGCTACTACCGAAATAAATCTTTTCATAACGCTATCTCTTATTTGTTAGAACTATCTGCCACGAGAGTTTCCTCCTCCCGAATACGATGATGACGAACGACTGCCTCCCGTAGTTGAGCCCGAAGAGTACGAGCGAGACGACGAGCTGCTACTGCTGCTACCACTACGATACGATGACGAGCTACTA
This sequence comes from Alistipes sp., assembly GCA_045648965.1. Classification (GTDB taxonomy): domain Bacteria; phylum Bacteroidota; class Bacteroidia; order Bacteroidales; family Rikenellaceae; genus Alistipes. Next base: position 74,136 of record JAZRPA010000026.1, read on the forward strand.
CTACTGCTACTGCTACCGCTGCGATACGACGAGCTTCCACTACGGTATGATGAGCCACCAGCCGATGTTGCAGTGCCACGATATGTAGGCTTAGAAGGACGTGCAGTCGAAGACGATCCAGGACGGCTGCTATTACCTCTATCCGCAGGAGTTGAAGCACCCGGATTACGACCTACGACAGCACCAGGACGATTAATCTGATGATGACCGGTGTTACCTACACTACCCGAGCCTGCGTATGGAGGTCTATGCTGTGGAGGTCTGCCGTACGAAGGACGGTGTGGGTGATGCGCATGATGATGGTGGTGATAGTAGTGGTTGTGATAGTATGGATATCCACAGCCCCAACCCCAATAGTAAGGGTTACTCCAGCCGTAGTACCAATCATATCGATACGCACGGTTCCAATAGTAGTATGGATCGTTCCAACCGTAGTACCAGCTATACGAAGGTACAACAGATACACCCCACGAACCAAACATCGAGGTTACATACTTAGGCTCTACCCAAACCATATCGCCCGAAACCACAACGTTGTAGAATGCAGGATCATAAGCCGAAGCGTAGAAGAATGCATCGGAGTAACGCCATGTATAGTAAGACGATGGCATACGATAGGTTGGAGACGAGAAGGCGTACAAGCGACGTGCGTATGCGCTCTCGTAGTTATCTGCCAACACCGCATCAAAGCCATTCACCGAGCCTTCGGTAACAGTATAGCCATACTTCGCAGCCTCGGCATTCGCCTTTGCTATATTAGCCTCATATTGCGCCCTCTGAGCGTCATACTGAGCCTTCGCAAGCTCAGCCTCAGCCTGCTGGCGGTTAGCGATAGCAATCTTATTATGCACGGAGTACAAATCGTCCGAATAGGTAGCACTCTGCCATGCTGCCGCACAGCCAGACAAAATGAATAGCTGCGCCGATATAACTGCAAATATCAAAACTCTTCTCATAGCAACACCCTTTCTCGTTTTATATTAAACGAAGAGAAAATCATTTTAGTATATTACAAAGATACAAATTATATTTGCAAAAAAAACTATTCTGATGCAGATTATCACAAAAAAAGTGCAAAATATTACGCCAAACTGTTGGAATTAAAAAATAAATTCGTACATTTGCAACCGCAAAACGCACTGGAAAGGTGCCGGAGTGGTCGATCGGGCCGCACTCGAAATGCGGTGTACGGGCAACTGTACCGGGGGTTCGAATCCCTCCCTTTCCGCTTCAAATAGCGACGAGAAATTCTCGTCGCTATTTTTTTTGCGTCAAGGGAGGGATTCGTTCAGTCAGTGGCGGTGTGGCAGAGTCGTCTGCAAGTTGAGAGATCGCCATTGTTGCTACGCAACGACGATAGCAAATTAAATATCATAATCTCAAATAAATTTGGCTGCTGCTATTTAATTTACTCTCTAAAACCTTTGGTTTTAATGTCTATCTCTCATCTTTGCTCTGCTCAAACCTGCGGCGACCGTTCGAATCTTAAATAGGCTATTTGTTAGATTTGGGTGTTTGGAATGCGACCGTTGACAGCTTTACAAGCCGTCTTCAGTCGGTGGCGTCTCGGGCGACTAATCTGCATGTGGCTGTTGTTTGCTGTCGCAAATCTTTGTCTTAGTCTGATAATTGTCTTTGAAAATGAATTTTCAGCCATCATCAGCCAAAGCCAACAATCTTCGATTGCAACAGCCCCAGTGCGGTCACCTCTCAACTGCTGCGACCGTTCGAATCGGTTGAGGAAGGAGCGAAGGTTTATTGTTAAAGTCATCAAAGGTGTTAAGGAAAAAGTTTTCCGTTTTCCGTTTTCCGTTATTTACTAAAAGAAAAGCGGAGCCCGAAGGCCCCGCAAAATCGCTTTACTATCGCGAAGCGACCAAGTCCCCCTCACAGGGACTGACGCAGCGGAGTGAGAGCAGAGTGGGTTTACACACTTTGCCGAGCCGCAAGGAAGAAGACGAAGTCAAGGGGATTTAGGGGGAGGGTAACACCCGATTTACTAAAAGAAAAGGGGCTCAACTCGTGAGCCCCTTTTGCTTTTAGTAAATCAAGTCGTCCTCTTCCGAGCCGAAGCCTGGGAGAATTGTACCTGTGCTTGCGCTGTAGCCGCGCTCGGCTACAACCTCATAGATATTAACTTCAGGAGCAGTATAGCCCAACATATTTTTCTTCATAATCTGTTCGAAATTTAATGGTTAAACTACTCTGTTATTACTTTGTTGGAACCGATGGCTTCTCTGTGATAACCGAGCAACCGTCGCCCTCTGCAACCTCCTTAGTGATTGCCTGACGATACATATAGGTATAATAGTTATCCTCAGTGATAGGAATCTCAACATCAAGAGTTGCGGTATCGCCATTTGCATCCTCACCAGTCTCGGTAGCAAATACGATACAACCACCAACCTGGGTGTTGAGTACGCGACGACCACCTTCGATGCGGAATCCAGTACCGAGAGTCAATGCAATCTTGCCCTCCATACCAATACCCTTCAACTTACCGTAGAACACACCACCGTGGAGTACATGAGCAACGTCTTCGCTACCGAAAGTACCGCTGATACCGCCGAAGTAAGATGATGACTTACCCTCGCTCTTGAATGTGATGTTAGCAACGTTTCTCAAGTTCTCGATATGAGCCTCACCGGTCTCGATTGAACGACAGTAACCGATAACACCACCTGCGTAGTAGTCACCTGCTGTACCTGCGAACTCGAGGTCTGCGTAGTTACCGCAATCCTTGATGGTTGCAACACCTGCTGCAGTAGTGTCGGTTGCGTTAGCCATACGGAAACGACCATAACCGATAACACCACCTACGTTACCATTCTTATTTGTAGCGGTTCCGCTGAATGTGATATTACCAAAGTTGTTACAACCGCTAATCTCCTTGAATGAGTAAGCATAACCTACAACGCCACCAACCTGAGTTGTACCACCACTTGCCTTAGCCTGATTTACGTGGCCGTAGTTAGTACAGTTGATAAGCGATGAACCTACAGTTGCAGTCGAACCTGCAACACCACCTACGTTATAGTTTGTAGTTGCCTTACCGCTGCTATAAATCTCGCCACTTGCAAGGTTTACGCAATCCGAAACGGTTGTTGTACCCTGTGTAGTACCAACGACACCACCGACTGAAATCTCACCACCCGCAGATGTAGCCTTGAACGAGATAACACCGCCATTCTTACAACCCGAGATAGTAGAAGTTACATCTTTCTGAGTTGTTGCAACGATACCTGCAACGTCAACACGACCGGTAGATGCCGATGCGCTGTACGAGATAGGACCGTAGTTCTCGCAGTTGGTTACAGTAAAGCCAATCTCAGCTGCCGAAGTACCGATGATACCTGCAACATGACCACGGTAGTCATTATTCAAACCTGCCTTACCGGTCTGATCAACAGGACCGTAGTTCTTACAACCCGAAATAGTCAATGTAGTTGTTGTGTAACCAATAAAACCTGCAAGAGATACAGCCGAAGGAAGCGCGCCTGCGGTGATAGTACCCTTGCCGGTAGTGTCGTTCAACTCACCGTTTGTAGAGTTCGAGATAGAGCAGTTCGAACCTGAGTTACGTCCGATGAAACCACCAACGTTGTAAGCAACCGACTTCGACTGAGTTGCAGTCTGCTCGCCTGTCAAAGTCATCTTACCGGTGTTGGTAGAGTTTGTGATAACGGTTGGCTTGCTAACATTACGGTAACCACCGAAACCACCGAAGTGAACGTATTTACCAGCAATACCGCTATAAGTGATGTTACCCGAGTTTACGCAATAGTCCATCTCGAAGCGGGTGTTGTTTGTATCGTAACCGAATAAGCCTCCAACGCTTGCGTTAGGAGCGGTTGCATCATAGATAATGTTACCTGCGTTCTCGCAATTCTTGAGATAGATCTCGGTGTAGTTGTTCACACCAAAGAAACCACCGATGTAAGGGTAGTTATCAGAAGTATAAGAACCCTTAATAGTGATGTTACCCGAGTTCTTTACGCGGAGGAAATCGATAGCGAAGTCGCCCGAACCTACATAAGCCTCGCCTGTGATACCACCAAGCTCAGCGTATGCTGCACCTGCGCCCTCAATCTGATCGATCGAGATATCACCCTTGTTCTCGCAGTCGGTAATCGAGATTGTTCGAATGCCTGCGTGAGTTGAGATATATCCAGCCCAACCACCAATCAAATAACCCGAAGCCCAGCTTCCTGTCTTTACTGTGATATCGCCTGTAGCCTCGTTATTACAGTTGCTGAAGTTACCTGCGTAGATAGTATCGAACACACCACCTACATACAAACGACCACCATTACCGGTTGAAGTATTCGATACAGAACCTACAGTAATAGAACCGTAGTTCTTACAGTTCGAAACGGTTGGGATATCGGTAAGCTCCGAACCAGGCATCGAGATACCTGTTGCAATACCAGCCAAACGAACATAACCCGAAGCTGCAATGCCATCGCCGAGCGAGATGTTACCCTCGTTGATGTTGTTTGTGAAGGTCTTGGTTGTAACAGTAGCAGAGAACAAGCCACCTGCATACATCGAAGAGTGGTCAGAACCTACTGCAGTCGAGAGAGCAGCAGTGTTCTTACAGTTGGTGAACGAACCTGTAGTATTATAAGCTGCAATACCTGCGATACGTATACCGTTTGCAAGACCGTTGTGAGTAACAGCACCGTTATTTACGAGCTTATCGCAAACGATAGATGCATCGGCCATAACAACATCGCCGATAACACCCGACATCAAAAGGTCTGCATTTACATCACTACCCTTAGCGGTCGAAACCTTACCATTGTTTGTGATGTTCGAGAACTCAAGGAGGGTTGTGCTAACGCTACACTTACCTACAACACCCGAAAGATAGATGTTTCCACCATAGTTTGGACCAACGTAGCATACGTCACCGTTGTTTGTAACGCCGTTAAGCTTTGCAGCACCACCAACTGCACCAACTGCACCACCTGCCGAAGCCTTATACTTACCCGCAGCGAACGATGTAATAGTAACATCAACATCGCTAGTACAGTTGTAGATGGTTGCGCCATTTGCGTAACCTACCAAACCACCGTGAGCAGTCTCATCGTAGTTATCTGTAGCCTTTGCTATTGTGAGAGTTGTGTTGTTTGCGTGCAAAGTACCCGCAGCCGAGCAGTTGGTCAACGAACCTGTCAAAACTCGAACAATCGAACCCGAGAATGCTGCCTCAGTCTCAACGATAGCAACATCTGTCAACTTAACGTTCTTGATAGTTGCAGCTGTATTCTCGAACAAAGGAGCAGTCAAGCCCTTAATCTCGTAACCCTCGTCGCAACCACCGTCGAATACATAAGCACCGAAGTTCTTGATTGGAGTCCAAGCCTTGCCGGTCATATCGATCGAAGCAACAACCTTAGCCGAAGTGTAAGGATAGAATGCCTCAGCAACCTTAGCGAATTTAATCAACGCCTCAGCGCTATCGATCAAGTACTCGTCACCTGCCTCAGCTGTTGCATTGAACTCAATCTCGCCAAACTCGCGAACTACACCAACATTAACAGGCTTCGAGTCGCTGTTGAACTTAACAACCATCTTGCCGTGAGCCTCGGTGTTGATCGAAATAACGAAAGTACCGTAGTTACCGGAAGGAACGGTCAAGAAGATAGGAGTAGCCTCTGAACCGAGTACCAAACCGTCACCGCAAGTTACGGTTACGTTGCTTGTTGCACCCTCCAAAGCAGTCAAAGCGCCAGTTGCGCAGTCTACAGTGTGAGGACCTGCGATGTAACCCTTCTCAGCCTTAACAACAACGCTGGTTACCTTCTCGCCGTTACCCTTAACAGCCAAACGAAGAACACCAGTGAGGTGGTTGAGCTGAATAGGAGTCTCGGTCTCACCCTCAGCGAGCTCTGCGCCGTAGCCATACATAGGAGCTACGCCCGAAGCAAAAGTACCCTCGGTGTAAGGCTGAGTCGAAGCGAAAGTCACAGGATAAACTGTACCCTCGCCAGCACCCTCTGCTGCAGGATAAACCACGCAGTAAGGACGAGTAACCGGCTCGTTAAATGTGAAATAAGCGTTAGCCGAGCCACCTGCTGTCAATGGATTCGAAACAATACCATTGATCGAAATAGCGTCGCCCTCGCTCCAATGAAGTGGGTAAAGTCCGTCAACCTTCTCGCCGAGCTGAGTCTTTGTAGCCTCCAACGAGATAGCAACTTCATAAACACCACCCGATCCCTCGACCTTTACGCCGAGGTCCTCAGTTGTGTCGGTTGTACACGCGAATGCGAGCGATCCAACAACAACTGCAGCAAACAATTTGAAAAGCTTTTTCATTTCAGTGTGTTTTTGGTTAATGAATAATAAGTTTATTATTTGATAGTTAATGAATTGCACGTCTCATTAAAATACAAACAACGTATTGGTCATTTTTATGCGACCAATACGTTACAAATATAGTAAAAATATTTTAAATATCACCTAATTTTTCTTTAGAAAATTAGAGAATGAACTTCAGTCATCACTCTATCGAGGATATAAAGCGACTTTCTCTTCATAGGCGACAAGCGCTTGTGTTGCTGCTGCCAAGAGGCCAGCAAATCGACCTTCAACATATTGTTTACCGGCACGGTAAAGTTCGCGACTTGGCAATTATGCACTAGCTGCATCAACTTCGGATAGACCACCTCGAAGTCCGACTCTGCAAACATCGCCTCGTTCATCACGAGCAGATATCTACGCAAAATTATCTTAATGCGGTCGCCCACAACATTTCGCAAGAACTCCAATCGTTCAGTCGAAAGCTCATCACTCGAAGCCGCCAAGAAGTATTTCGCAAGGGTCTCGGTGACGGTTATCAACTGCGAAAGGCTCTGCATAACCACCGTCTCGTCCATAGTTCGGCCCTCACGTGTAACGTTGTAGCGATAGAGCGGAATATCGGCAAAGGCGATAGTCTCGACGCGGAACAACGGGTAGAACGCCCACTCCTGGTCGGTGTAGGAGATACCCTCACTCTGATGATAGTTCATCTGGCGCAAGAGCTCCGTACGATAGCACACGCCGTGCATTGAGAAGAAGCGGATTGCTCCATCGGCAAAGACCTGCTCAGCCTCGTAGATTCGGCCATTCTCGTAGACCTTGCGGCCATAGATATTGTACTTGACCTTGCGCTCGCGGAACTTGCCTACCTCGATGAATGGTGTCACGAGCATATCCACGCCACGCAACTTCTGCAAGGTGGTCAAAAATGAGGTCACGAGCGAGCCTTCAAACTTGTCGTCGGCGTCCAAAATTTTGACATACTCGCCCTGTACAACGGGTAATGCTGCATTTATGGTCGAGCCATAGTTGCCATTCGGTTTGTCGATCACACGCACCGTATCGGGGTACTTCTCGGCGTATTTCTGAGCAATACGAAGCGTCTTATCCTCGCTACCATCGTTCACAATCACAATCTCCAGCGCAGTACGCGAAGTTGTGCGAATCATCGACTCCACACATTGTGGAAGATAGGCCTCCATATTATAGGCCGGAATAATTATCGAGAGTTGTTTCATGCCTCGTTTTTAGTGTTAAATGACAACTTATATGGTGCGTGGTTTATCTGCTCCTCCTCGGGCAAAACCGGACGAAGATTTGGGTAGTGGTGGCGCAAATAGACCTCGATATTGCGAGGAGCCTTCACCATCATACCACCAAACTCCATATCGACCGTATTCTCAATATCGGCCCTTGCAATTTGGTCCTTCGGCATACGCACTATATTCACATATTCGGTGTTGCAACGATTGTATCGTCCGAGCACCCTGTTCATCTTCTTGTAAATCGCCTTGCGCGACATCAGCGACACTACCGCGCGTATCGCTGCGCAGCCAATCCACGACTTCGGCAGCGGCGCATCAATCTCGCATTTTCCGCAGTGCTTCCACAGCCATATCTCCTTGCCCATGAAGCAGTTAATCCAGAACTTCGCCGAGAAGCGATGCAGCTTTTCGAGCCACGCCGCATCGGGAATCCTATCGTACGGAAATATATCGACAAAGATGCCGTGATGTATATCCATATTGCGCCAAATCTCCTCCACAAAGAGGGTGTCGTTGCGCTTAACTTTCGCAAAATAGAACGGCGTATTCTCCTCGGTACCGAACCACTCCAAGAAGTACTCCGAGGAGAGGTGTTCGGGAGCCTCACGCAAGAAACGCTCGTAGTTTTCGCGCGTCATACCCACGTCGATATCGTCGTCCCAAGGGACAATGCCCTTGTTGTAGAGCGCACCGATGGCCGAGCCGCCCTGGATAAAGTAGGGAATGTCGCACACCTCGCAGACGCGAATAACCTCGGCCAACGTGCGATACAACTCCTCGTGGAGTCGCGCCAAATCCTCTTTTGCGTACTTCATACTACCCTACTGCACCAATAAGTTACAGCCTCTTATGTCGCTCTGCGAAATGCGTCCCTCGATGCGGAACGAGCCGTCATCGTAGCGCACTCCTATATCCTGCGTCGCAATAAACGCGCACGACGAGCTGTTTGCCAAATCTATAATATCCAAGCCGCCTCGACGTCCTGCCTCCAGGCGCGCAAACGGATTGTTCACATCGCGCACGAGCACCTTCATCCACTTCGGCGTGCGGAACACGCCATCGCCAAACGAATAGGCCTGCGACATCAGCTCCGCCATGCCATACTCCGAGTGAATCTTCTCCACGCCGAAGGCCGAGCAGAGCACCTTGTGCAGTTCGCTCTTCGGCAACTCCTTGCGTTTGCCCTTCATGCCGCCCGTCTCCATCACAATCGTATTCTCGAGCTTCGGAGCGTAGTTCTCCGCCAGGTCGAGCAGCGCATAGGTCACACCGAGCAAAATTTTAGGGTTGTCGTCACGCGACATATCGTTGAGCAGCTTCTCGTAGTCGTGGAGGTAGAATCCGCCACCCCCGCACTGCGCTATCAGCTTCTCAGCCATATAGACCAGCGACGACCCCTCACGCTCGAGATAGGAGGGCAACAAGGCATAGATGCTACACTTGCGCTCATCGCCGTAGAAGTGGCGAAAAGCCTCGGTAAAAGCGCGTTCGTAGAGCGCAAGATGCTCTACGTAGTGGCGCGACTGCACCATTCCCGTCGTGGCGCTCGAGGTGAAAATCATCTCGGGCTCGCCCTCGCCGCAATAGACCTCGTGCGACTTAAAAATCTCAATCGGCAACATCGGTATATCCTCGATTCGCTGCACCTGGCTCGGCTCTACACCCAGCAGACGCACATACTCGGCGTATGGTGCGCAGTGCTCCGCCTGATGGCGAAAAAGAGCCAATGCCTCGCGCTCGAACTCCTCATCGGAGGCTATCGAGAATATATGGTCATAGCTTGCCATAAGGCAAAGATAATAAAAAAAAACGGAAATCGAAAAACGGAAAACGGAAAACTTTTGATTTTTATAGCATTTAATGGCATGCATTCGTGCTGCTCACTGAATGGCAGTCGCAATCTGACGACTGCTGAAAGGCAAGTCGTAGAACGTTTTTTCTTGCCATTTATTGCCATTCTTGTTGCGCCGTTTTCCGTTTCCTGCTTTCCGTTTTCCGTTCTCCGTTTTCCGTTATTTACTAAAAGAAAAGGGGCTCAACTCGTGAGCCCCTTTTGCATTATTGGAGCGAAGCGACAAGCCCCCTTTACAGAACCGACGCCAAGCCGAGAGCAGAGGGTGCTTGCACACTATGCCGAGGTGCGAAGGAGGAAGACAAAGTCAAAGGGGGTTTGGGGGATAGGTAACACACGGGATTTATTAAAAGTTTTGCGGAGCCCGAGAGCTCCGCAAAATCTTTTAGTAAATCAAGTCGTCCTCTTCCGAGCCGAAGCCTGGGAGAATCGTTCCTGTACTTGCGCTGTAGCCGCGCTCGGCTACAACCTCATAGATATTAACTTCAGGAGCAGAATAGCTCAAAATATTCTTTTTCATAGTCATTTCTCTTTTTTACAATTCTACAATCCTGTTTATTAGTTGCCAGACTCTGGCTGAACTGCTGGGTTAGCCGACTCGTAAGTACAGCCATCGCAATTTTCACCATCTGCAGCAGACCAAGCACCACCATAGATCTTTGTCCAATATGGAGCAAAGCCTGGAATCGGTTCGAAATCACCATTTGAATCCTCCTCCTGGAATAATATTTCAGAGAGAGTAATCCAATCTGGCTGGCCGTCCTTCTCAACAAGAGCGTAGCGACCACCTACCTTACAGTTGTTAACCAAAGCTGTAGAGCCACGGTGTACACCTACAACCATACCAACACCCTCTTTGTCGCTCGCCTCCGTGAAGCCGATAGCTGCAACATCGCAGTCAGCCTTTGCATTCGAAATGAGTGCTGTAGGATAACCAACAGCGCCACCGACATAAACAGCAGCTCCCAAGCTCGAGCCTTCGATAGTGCGAACATAAACTTTACCGGTATTAACCATAGCAACGCTCTGTGCTGCGGTTGCTGCACCAATACAGCCACCAATATACAAGTTGCCACCCTTACCTGTCTTATTCAAGGTTGCGTCATAGTTGGTTACCAAACCTGTGTTCTTCAAAGTTGTAATATCGCCAATAGTCTTTGCTGCTACACCAAGAATACCACCAGCAGAAGCAGACTTTGTAGTAGATCCGAGAACCTTGATAGTACCGCTATTGGTAAAGCCTGTACCAACTGTTGTGAATGCACCGTCCATAGCTCCTGCCAAACCGCCGAGGTTTACTGTACCCTTCGAAGTACCCTCGAAGATAATATCACCACTATTGCTACAATTCTCAAATGAAGCAGCCGCACCTGTTACACGGCAAATACCTCCAATCTGCAATGTACAATTCAAACCATTAACATTAGCCTTCAATGTACCGCTATTGTGAATGTTCTTAAGAGCCTTTGTAGGAGCATAAGCTGCACCAGAGATAAAGAGGTTCTTGTAGTTCTGACCTGTAAAGGTTATATTTCCGCTATTGGTAAAGTTCTTGTGAGCATAGTTACCTGTCCAAGCAATACCACAGATATAGAATGCACCATAATCAGTGGGATCTGCCGGCTGAGTTGCCGATACTGTAATATCACCGGTATTTGAACACTGGTCAGCAGCACAGTTAAACGAAGAAGACATACCGCAGAAGCCTGTATTCTTATAAATCTCACCGGCAACAGTAATATCACCGTGGTTATTATTCTGGGTAAAAGATGAAAGCTTCGCAGCTCCTACAATACCTGCGATGTCTGCCTGCATAACCTTTGTGTTGATATTAAGCGCTCCATAGTTATCACACAAAGTTATTTTTCCACCTGTGCTAATATTGCCCGCAATACCACCGGCAAAGAGGTTTGTTGCAGTTGCAACTGTTTCTTTATTGCTATTAACATAGGTGTAAGCACTATTCAGAACTCCATTCTGTGTTATAGCGCCATTGTTGTCGCAATTATTCAACTCAACACTGGCCACTCCACCGACAATACCACCAATATAGAAATTACCTGCGCCCAAAGCGAAATCTGCCAAAATTTCAATATCACCGTGATTGGTACAATTTGTAAGTTTTACAGCATCGCCAGCGTGACGACCGATAATACCACCAAAGTATGGATCACCAGCCTTGTTAGAGATTTTTGAAACAAGAATATCTCCATAGTTGGTAATATTGGAAAGCTCAGATGTCACAGTACCATCATTGTCCCACCAAGTACCAATAATGCCACCAATATAAGGATAGCTAATCGACTGCTTATATGAGAATGTTCCGTAGTTTGTAAGAGTATCTATGTTGATGTTCTTACAAGCTCCTATAACTGCAGCTGCACCAACACAAGATTGAGCCTGCTCAAAGGTTACATTACCACAAGTGGTATCACCCTCCTTACCATTTGTAATGTTGTTGAGTGTAACAAGGTGTGCAAAACCTACAACACCTCCTACTGCTGGCTGAACATTCGTAATAGACTTAACCTTAGAGATAACATTGCCCAAATTGGTACAGTTAGAGATTACTACATTTTTAGCAGATGTACCCTGAGCATAACCTACCAATGCACCAAAAGGATTATAAGCCTTCTTGTCGCACGATGCAGCATACTTGGTGATTGTAACATTGATGCTGTTGGTAGAGCCTGTGAGGGTTGATTCGCCTTTCAAGGCACCAATCATACCACCCACACCGTGAGCTGTGTTAGTTGCACCCACAATCGCTGTAGAACAAGTGTATGTAAGCGCTCCCTCTGCCGAACAGTTCGATATAGTTGCATTTGCAGCATCGCAAACGAGCGAACCTACATGCAAACGAGCAGTCTCGGTGATGTTTACGCCTGTGAGCTTAACATTCTGGATAGTTGCACCGTCAACAGCCTCGAACAAAGGAGCTGTCAAACCGCTGATTGCGTAGCCCTGCTCGCTACCACCATCGAAAGTGATTGCAGGGAAGTTTACGATTGGAGCCCAATTCGAAATCTTCGACATATCGATATTGCCAGCAACCTTAACCGAAGTAACCTCAGTCAACATACCGTTCTCAGCCCAAGTCGAGAGTCTCTTCATATCAGTCTCGTTGGTGATGATAAGCTCACCCTGTGGAGCAGCAGTTGCGTTAGGAACAAACAAAATCTCGCCAAACTCCTTAACGACACCAACCTTTACAGGCTTGCTCTCGCTGTTGTACTTAACAACCATCGACTCGCCCTCAGTCGAGTTGATTACGATGTTGTAGAGACCATGCGAGCCTGCAGGAACTGCAACATAGATTGGAGTTGCCTCTGCACCAAGAGCCAAGCCCTCGCCGAATGTTACGGTTACGGTGTTGGTAGCCTCTGCGCCTGCAGTCAAAGTGCCATTAGCACAATCAACGGTGAAAGCACCTGCAATTGGCTTCTCAGCAGTGATAACAATGCTCTCCAAAGCCTTGTCGCCCTTGATAGCGAAACGGAGAACACCTGTGAGGTGGTTGAGCTGAACTGCGCTCTCTACATCGCCCTCAGCGAGCTCTGCTGCATAGCCGTACATTGGAGCTACTCCCGAAGCGAAAGTGCCAACAGTGTAAGGCTGAGTTGCAGCGAAGGTTACAGGGTAAACAGTACCCTCGCCAGCGCCCTCGGTAGCAGGATATACTACGCAGTAAGGACGAGCGACCTCCTGGTTGAATGAGAATACAGCGTTAGATGCGCCACCTGCGGTCAATGGGTTAGATGCAACGCCATTGATAGCGATCTGGTCGCCCTCGCTCCAATAGAGTGGGTATGTTCCGTCTGCCTTCTCGCCGAGCTGAGTTCTGCTCGCCTCCAACGAGATAGCAACCTCATAAACACCACCCTGGCCCTCAACTTTTACGCCGAGGTCCTCAGTTGTGTCTGTTACACAAGAGAATGCAAACATTCCCGCCACAACTGCCATGAAAATTTTAATAAAATTTTTCATCGTTCTGTTTTTAGTTAATAATTTAAAGTTAATTGAGTTTTGTATGTTTTGCGTCTACCTTTCTGCTCGTTTTGCAATAGTCTGACTATCAACAATTTACCCCCCCCCTCGACGCTGTCGAGAGGGAAGGGGTATCCCTTTTTTGATAACATTCAGACAAGCAAAGGTAGTAAATTTTCTTTTTTTTACAAAAAAAAAGGAAAAAAGTGTTTGGAAAAAGGGGAATGCAAAATGGAGAATGGAGAATGCAAAATTAGTTTTCTGTTCTCCGTTCTCCGTTTTCCGTTATTTACTAAAAGAAAAGGGGCTCAACTCGTGAGCCCCTTTTGCTTTTAGTAAATCAGATCGTCCTCTTCCGAGCCGAAGCCTGGGAGAATCGTTCCTGTACTTGCGCTGTAGCCGCGCTCGGCTACAACCTCGTAGATATTAACCTCAGGAGC